>NZ_JBHSXI010000006.1:51446-119897 GCF_042662525.1 Halorubrum trueperi | reverse complement strand
AAGGTGGCCGAGCTGGCGGTCGTCCCGTCGCCGCCGGGGACTGCAACCGCCGGATCCGCGGCGTCCTCCGGTTCCGGACCCTCGTCGTCGGCGATCGATCCGGCGTCGAGGTCCTCGACCGCCGTCTCGATCCGGAGGAGCCCCGCCCCGATCGCGTTCCGTCGAACGCTGTGAAGCCCCTGTTGGGCCTTCCCGCGGCTGCTGTACCCCTGTCCGGCGGTCGCGATCACGTTGCCGTTGCGGTGGCGGAGCCGCCAGCGCGGCTTCCCGCTCGCGTCCTCGAACAGTTCGAAGCGGGCCTTGCTCTCGCGAAGCGACGCCGTCTCGGCCCGCGCGGACGCCGCCTCGGAGTCGAGGTTCGCGGCGCGCTCCTCCGCGGCGGCGAGATCGTCGCGTGCGCTCTCCAGTTCGTCTCGGACCGACCCCAGTTCCGCGGCCGTCTCGTCGCGCTCCGTCGCGGCCGCGGTCGCTTCCCCCCGCATCCGTTCGTAGTCCTCGTACACCGGGTCGGAGAGCAGCGGCACGACCGTTCCGGCGAGCCCGATAAGGAGCAATCCGACGCCGTACAGCCCGATCACCGCGGGGTCGCCGGACGCGGTGAACCAGCCGTCGGGGAAAATGTTCACGAACCAGACGACGCCCGCGAAGCTGAGCGCCGCCCCGAGGTAGCCGAGGGTCGTCCCGGTTCGCCGGAGCGGGAACCGGATCACGGCCCCGAGCATAATGAACGGCGGTGCAAGCGCCGCGAGCGCGTATCCGACGCCCCGCACCGTCGTCTCCGACTCCGTGAGGAAGAACACGACGACCCCCGCCAATCCGAGCAGCACTCCGAACCCGAACAGCCAGTACCCGTTCACCTCGTCGTCGGTCGTCGGTGTCCCGATGCGGCGCTCGTACAATCCGCCGGATGGTTCTTGATTATTGTTAGCCATACTTGTAATATTGACTCAATCCGGATATATGTATGGGAGAGGTGACACGAATTTTCCTGCGCCGGGCTACCGGGACCCGAGCGTTTACCCGTCGAACCGCCCCTCGATAGGACATGCACGTACTCCGAGGCGGGCTGGTTGCGGATGTCGACGGGGCGCGCGACGCGGACGTCGCGATCGCGGGCGGCGAGATCGTCGCGGTGGGGCCGGACGCCGTGGACGAAATCGGCGGCGAGGACGCGGTCGATGCCGAAACCGACGCGTCCGGGCGGGTGATCGCGCCGGGGCTGATCGACTCGCACGTCCACGTCATGATGGACGGGCGGCCGGACGTCGCCACCGCCGTCTCCGACAGCGACTACACGGCGAGCTATCGAACCGCGGGCAACCTGGCGGCGGCCGTCGAGAGCGGCGTCACGACCGTCAGAGACCTCGGGGCTCGGGGGACGCTCGCGCTCGACGCGGCCGACGCGGTCGCCGCCGGCGACATCGACGGGCCGCGGATCGTCGCCTGCGGCCGCAACGTGATCATGACCGGGGGGCACGGAAACTGGTTCGGCCGCGAGGCCGACGGTCCCGACGAGGTCCGGAAGGCGGCCCGCGAGCAGCTGAAAGACGGTGCAGACGTGCTCAAGTGCATGGCCACCGGGGGCGTTCTCACCGAAGGCGCGGTCACCGGCGCGCCCGAGTTGACCCCCGAGGAACTGTCGGCGTTCACGGACGCGGCCGCGCCGACCGACACCCCGACGGCGGCCCACGCCCACGGCGAGGAGGGGATCAAGAACGCGGTCGAGGCCGGGATCTCGAGCGTCGAGCACGGGACCTTCATGGACCGCGAGGCCGCCGAGATGATGGCCGAGCGCGGCACCTACTGGGTGCCGACCGCGAGCGCACTCCGGGGGATCGTCGACAACGGGGTCGAGGCCGGGATTCCGGAGGACGCCGTCGAGAAGGCCGAGGACGCCGCTGAGCGTTTCGAAGACGCGTGGGAGCACGCCCTCGACGCCGGCGTGCCGATCGCGATGGGCACCGACGCGGGCACGCCGTTCAACTTCTTCGGTGAGATTCCCCGAGAGCTGGCGTACATGGTCGACTACGGGCTCTCGCCGGCTGAGGCGCTCGAAGCGGCCACTGTCAACGCCGCGGACCTCCTCGGACTCGACGACGCGGGACGCGTGGCAGAGGGGTACCGCGCCGACCTCGTCGTCCTCGATTCGAACCCGGCCGAGGACGTGACGGCGTGGCAGGATCCCGAGGCGGTGTTCACCGATGGGAAGCGCGTCGCGTAGCGCTGTTCACCGCGGGTGACCGCGTCGCGTAGCGCTGTTCGCCGCGGACGACCGCGTCGCGTCAGTGTGTACACCGTGGCCCGGTTCGTCGCGGACGACTGCGAACGGTCGTTTTTAACCGGAGCCGCCGCAAGGGTCGACCGATGACGAGCGCGCCATCCGGGTCACCGAGTCGGCACGCGGACCCGGACGAGAACCCCTACGTCGAGGCGACGCCCGCCGACTTCGAACCGGTGGCGGAGCTGTCCGCCGAGGACGCCGCCGAGCAGGCGTCGCTGCTCCGGTCGGCGATCCGCGAACACGACCATCGGTACTACGTCGAGGCCGACCCGTTGATCTCCGACGAGGCGTACGACCGGCTGTTCGCTCGCCTGCGGGAGCTGGAGGACGCGTTCGACCTCTCGACCGAGAACTCACCGACCCGACGGGTCGGTGGCGAGCCGCTCGACGAGCTGGAGACGGTCGAGCACGTCGCGCCGATGCGTTCGATCGACAATTCGACCGAGGCGGACGCGGTCCGGGAGTTCGACGAGCGCGTCCGCGGCGGGCTCGACGCGGCGGGGTTCGACCCGGACGAGGCGGCGTACGTCTGCGAGCCGAAGTTCGACGGCCTCTCGGTCGAGGTCGTCTACGAGGACGGCGAGTACGCCCGCGCCGCCACCCGTGGCGACGGGGTCGCGGGCGACGACGTCACCGAGCAGGTCCGAACGATCCGGTCGGTCCCGGGGAGGCTCCGCGGGAACCCCCCCGCCCGGCTCGCGGTCCGCGGCGAGGCGTACATGCCGCGGGACGCCTTCGAGGCGTACAACGAGGAGCTGATGGAACGCGGTGAAGAGCCGTTCGCGAACCCCCGTAACGCCGCCGCCGGGACCCTCCGCCAACTCGATCCGGCGGTCGTTGCAGAGCGCCCCCTCGACGTGTTCTTCTTCGACGTGTTGGGATGGGAGACGGCCGAAATCGAAGATTCAGAAGCCGATGACGCTCCCGAGCGTCCCACCGCCCACTGGGACGAGTTCGACGCATTCGACGCTCTCGGGCTCCGTCGGACCGATCGAATCGAGCGCGTCCGCGACATCGAAGACGCGATCGACTACCGCGATCGGATGATGGCCGACCGCGACGACCTGAACTACTCGATCGACGGCGTCGTGATCTCGGTCGACGACCGCGAGCACCGCGAGGCGCTCGGGTCGACGGCGCGAGCACCGCGATGGGCGTTCGCGCACAAGTTCCCGCCGCGGACCGCGACGACGACCGTCGAAGGCGTCACCGTACAGGTGGGCCGCACGGGGCGGCTTACCCCCGTCGCCGAGCTCCACCCCGTCGACGTCGGCGGCGTCACGGTCTCGCGGGCGACGCTGCACAACCCCGCCGAGATCGAGGCTCTCGGCGTGAACGTCGGCGATCGCGTGCGGATCTACCGCGCTGGCGACGTGATCCCGTACGTTCCCGAGGTGGTCGAGAAGCGTTCGGAGGGGACCTACGCGTTCCCCGAGACGTGTCCGGTCTGCGACGCGCCCGTCGAGCGCGACGGGCCGCTCGCGTTCTGCACCGGGGGGCTCGGCTGTCCGGCGCAATTAGATCGGGCGATCGAACACTGGGCCCGACGCGACGCCCTCGACATCGAGGGGTTGGGTTCCGAGCGGGTTGAACAGCTCCGAGAGGCCGGACTCGTCGAGTCGCTGTCGGACCTCTACGACCTCACCGTCGCGGACCTGACCGAGTTGGAGGGATGGGGAGAGACGAGCGCCGAGAACCTCGTTGACGAACTGGAGGCCACGAAGGAGCCCTCGCTCGACAGGTTCCTCGCCGGGCTGGGGATCCCGGACGTGGGCGCGACGACCGCGCGGGCGTTGGCCGCGCACTTCGGCGATCTCGACGCGATCCTCGACGCCGACGAGAACGCGCTCCGCGAGGTCGACGACGTCGGTCCGGAGGTCGCGGCGTCGATCCGGACGTTCTTCGACACCGACGAGAACCGGGCGGCGATCGCGGGGCTCCGCGAGCGCGGGGTCGAGCCCGAGCCGGTCGACGTCGAGACGGGTGGCGCGCTCGACGGGCTGACGTTCGTCTTTACCGGGTCGCTGTCGACCACGCGGAGCGAGGCGCAGGCTCACGTGGAGGCGCACGGCGCGTCGGCGACGTCGAGCGTCTCCGGGAACACCGACTACCTCGTCGCCGGCGAGAGTCCGGGGCGATCGAAGCGCGAGGATGCCGACGCGGCGGACGTGCCCGTGCTCGACGAGGCGGCGTTCGCCGACCTGTTGGCCGAGCGCGGCGTCGCGTGGCCGCCGGACGGCGAGGAGTAGGTCGCGGCTCTCGTTGCCGGTCGATCGATGAATCGAACCGCTGGCGGATGGTAAAAAGGCCGCTCGCTTCGGACGAGCGGACGGACCGCGAACGGCGGGCGAGCGGGCGCGCCGCGGGAGTCAGGTGAGCGGGAGGATCGTCGACATGATCAGTACGGTCACGAGTCCCGTCACCGAGATGATCGTGGTGAGGGCGGTCCAGGTCTGCAGCGTCTCCCGCTTGGTGAGCCCGCCAATCTCGCTGACGAGCCAGAATCCGGAGTCGTTGAACCACGAGAAGATGTTGCCGCCGGCGCCGATGGCCATCACGAGGTACGCCGGGTGGACGGTCAGCTGGCCGGTGAGCGGCGCCATGATCCCGGCGGCGGTCAACATCGCGGCCGTGGCCGACCCCTGGGCGATGCGGACGATCGCGGCGATCAGCCAGGCCGTGATGAGCAGGCCGATCCCGACATCTTGGAGCGCGCCGGCCAGGTAGTCTCCGATGCCGGAGGCGGCGAGCAGCGCGCCGAACGCCCCGCCGGCTGCGGTGATCGCGGCGATGTTTCCGCCGCTTCGAAGAGCCTCGGTGAGTTCGTCGCTCCACTCGCTCTGAGTCATGCTCTCGAAGCGGTAGAACGTGTACGCGGCCGCGAGCGCCGCGATAGTCAGCGCGACGTTCTTGTTCCCGAGGAAGTCCGTGATCGGCTGCAGTGAGGCGAGGGCCGGCACCGTCTCCTGAAACGTGTTGACGAACGTCGAGGACGCGATCAGCAGGACGGCCAGCACGATCGGCGCCAGCGACTCCAGCACGCCCGGAAGCTCGCTGGTCGGTCGGTCGGCGACCTCCTGAAGCTCCTCCGTCGACGTCGACATCGTGTCCCGCAGTGGGATGTCGAGCCGGTTGTTGATCCAGCGACCGTAGACGAGACCTGACATGATTGCCGCCGGGATGGCGACCGCCAGCCCGACGAGAATCGTCATTCCGAGGTTGCTCCCGACTTGGTCGGCGACCGCGAGCGGACCGGGCGTCGGCGGAACGAACACGTGCGTCGTCGCGGCCCCCGCGCCGACGACGACGATGAACAGCGTGTAGTCGCGGCCGACGCGCGCCCGCATCGAGCGGGCGAGCGGAGCCATGAGGTAGAACACGCTGTCGAAGAACACCGGGATCGCCAGCACCGAACTGCTCCCGAGCAGCGCCACGTCGGAGTTGCTCTCGCCGAGTACGTTCTGGAACCCGCGGACGATCCGCTGGGCCGCGCCGCTCTCCAACATCCCTTTCCCGATGACCGCGGCCATCAGGATGGGTATCCCGATCCCCGTCATGCCGTTCCCGAACGCCGTCGCGACCTCGGAACCGGCGTCTGCGGCGGCGAAGTCAGCCACGAAGACCGTGTTCACCACACCGACCAGGAACGCCGAGATGATCAGCCCGATGAACGCCGGAAGATCCAACCACACCAGCAGGGCAACCACGATTATCAACCCAATTATAAACGTTAGGAGCGGGCTATGCGCGAACTCGACAGCCGCCTGAAGTGGTATTGGAACCATACCGATAACGATCCTAATGATAAACAATTAAAATTTGTGTTAATCTGAAAACAACACTTTCGAGCGGCAGTTCGGTTCTATTCCGGTGTATTCGATCTGTCCAGTAATCCTCCGTATCAGGAAGAAAAATAGTCAGCAGATAGGTAACATCTCTTTTATCAATTTGAACATACATTTCGTGCAGTCGGGTCGACGATCAGTACCACCCAGCGCCGACGCGGAGGTTGAGGGCATCGACTTGGATCTGTCTGGCGGACAGGCCGCCGGTTGCTACGCGCGTAGACCCGCAACCCTTTATCGGACGACGCGGAAACGGGGTGGTATGACCGCCATCGAACTGCGGGGCGTGACGAAGGAGTTCTCCGACGTCACAGCCGTTCGAGACCTCGATCTGACCGTCGAGGAGGGCGAGGTGTACGGCTTTCTCGGTCCGAACGGGGCCGGCAAGTCGACGACCATCGACATGGTGCTCGACCTCGTCCGACCGACCGAGGGAACGGTGCGCGTGCTCGGTCGGGACGCCACCGACGAGGGCGTGGCGATCCGCCGGCAGACTGGCGTCCTCCCCGACGGATTCGCCGTCTACGACCGGCTTTCGGGTCGGAAACACGTCGAATTTGCGATCCGCTCCAAGGAGGTGGACGACGACCCCGACGACCTCCTCGATCGGGTCGGACTCCTCGCCGACGCCGACCGCAAGGCCGGCGGCTACTCGAAGGGGATGCGCCAGCGGCTCGCGCTCGCGATGGCGCTCGTCGGCGATCCCGACCTTCTCATCCTCGACGAGCCCTCCTCCGGGCTCGACCCCGCCGGCGCGAAGGAGATGCGCGAGATAGTTCGGACGGAGTCCGAGCGGGGGGCGACCGTCTTCTTCTCCTCGCACGTCCTCGAACAGGTCGACGCCGTCTGCGACCGCGTCGGCATTCTGCGGGACGGCGAGCTCGTCGCCGAAGACTCCGTCGAGGGGCTCCGCGAGGCCGTCGGCGGCGAGGAAACGCTGGAGATCGCCGTCGGCGATTCCGGGGGCGCGCTCGACGACGCCCTCGACGCGGTCCGCGCGGTCGAGGGCGTTAGTCGGATCGACCGCGATGGCGACGTCTTGGTCGTGAGCTGTGCGAACGGCGCGAAAACGCGGGTCATCGGCGCGTTGGAGGCCGCCGGCGTCGACGTCGCGGACTTCCACACGCGGGAGGCGTCCCTCGAGGACCTCTTCCTCGCGTACACCGAAGGCGACGCGCCGTCGACGGCGACTGGCGAGGGAGACGGTGACGACGACGCGGACGACGCGGACGACACGGATGACGACACCGGAGCGGACGAGGGGGCGGGTGACGATACGGACGACACGGATGACGACGCGGACGAGGCAGACGACACGGACGACACGGATGACGACGCGGACGACACGGATGACGACGCGGACGACACGGATGACGACACCGGAGCGGCCGAGGGGGCGGGTGACGACGATACGGGCGATGATCCCGCCGGCGTCGACGCCGAGGAGGTGAGTCGATGAGCCTCGTCGCCATCGCGGAGAAGGACTTCCAGGACGCGATGCGTGCGCGAGGAATGTTGATCCTGGTTGGGCTGTTCTCGCTGCTCGTCGCGACGTTCGCGTACGTCGTCAGACCGGGCGGTCAGGGCGGCGAGCAGTTCGCGACCGAGGTGCTGTTGAGTTACTTCGTCGGGCCGTTCCTGGTGACGACGCTCGTCCCGCTCGTGGGCGTCGTCGTCGGCTACAACGCCGTGAGCGGCGAGCGACAGTCCGGGTCCCTGAAGCTGCTTCTGTCGCTGCCGCACTCGCGGGCGGACGTCGTCTTCGGGAAGGTGGCCGGCCGGGGTGCCGCGCTGTCGCTCGCGGTGTTCACCGGGTTCCTCCTGCCCGCCGTCGTGTTGATCGCTGCGCCCGTGACGTTCAACGCCGGGTCGTACCTCGGATACACGGTCTTCGCCGCGATCCTCGGAATCGTCTTCGTCGCCATCGCGGTCGGCTGCTCGGCCGCGGCCTCGACGCAGCGCCGCGCGCTGATCGGCGGCGTCGCGATCTACGTCCTGTTCGTGATGCTGTGGGGCGCACTCACCGGGCAGGTGCTGAACGCTGCGGGCGCGCTGGTGGATCCGCTGCCGGCCTCGACGGCGCAGATCCGGACGTTCCTCGAAGTCGCGAACCCGACGACGGGCGTTGAGGTACTGACGAACGCGTTCCTGAGCGAGCAGCTGTTCTCGGGCGAGACGCTCAATCAGCAGATATCGGCCGCGTCGATGCTCGTGTTCTGGACGCTCGCACCGCCGCTCGTCGGCCTCTGGAAGTTCGATCTCGACGATCTCTGATCGACCGTCGCGCTCGATTTGACTTCGCGGTGTGACCGGTTTCGGGAGTGGGCATATCGATTCTTGGTGTGGTTGTTTATAAGTGAGCGAGCGGCGTTTCCGGCGGCTGTTTATATATCGTTGACGGCGTGGTGAATCGCTGTGTCTCTGCCGTTGATTAGTTATACCTGATGACCTCATTGCTGTTGACAGCGCGGAGAACGCCTCCAAGCCCCAGTCGCCGGCGACAGTCTGCAATACCTGCTCTCGCTATCGAAGGGGCGGGCGAAGATTTCGATGAAGCGGAGTGGCGCGCGTTCACGGCGGAGTTACGGAATGTTTTTATACTGAAACGGGGCTAGATGCTGGTAATGTGCGCGGAGGCTCGTCTCGACGCCGCCCTCTTCCGAGGCCGACGAGCCCCGCGACCGCGACGAGGCGTCCGACCGCCGCGACCGGCTTCCGGCGCGGCGCGACGACCGGCCCCCCGAGGCCAGTAATTTTCTCCTCGTCGCGTTCGCGCCGTTCCGTTCCCGAGAGTGGTAGCTCCGTCCCTCGATAGCGTCGCCGACGCGTGTTCCTTCCAATACTAAAACCGGTGAATATAAGGGAGAGGGACCATTTTACTCCGGTAATGGCAAGCGTTGCACTCGCGTTCAGCGGGGGACTCGACACCACGGTCTGCGTACCGCTACTGAAAGAGGAGTACGGCTACGACGAGGTCATCGGCGTCAACGTCGACGTCGGTCAGCCGACGGAGGAGTTCGACGAGGCCGAGGAGACCGCCGACGCGCTGGGGCTCGATCTCCACGTCGTCGACGCGAAAGCGGAGTTCGCGGAGCTGTGTTTCGACGCGGTGAAGACGAACGCCACGTACCAAGGCTACCCGCTCGGGACCGCCCTCGCGCGCCCCGTTATCGCGGAGGCGATCCTCGGGGTCGCCGAAGAGCAGGGCTGTGATGCCATCGCGCACGGCTGCACGGGCAAGGGCAACGACCAGCTCCGGTTCGAGGCCGTCTGGCGCGGCTCCGACCTCGAAGTGATCGCACCCGTCCGCGAGCTCGGACTCACCCGCGAGTGGGAGATCGACTACGCCGCGGAGAAGGAACTTCCCGTCGAGGCCGGCGACGGCGGCGTCTGGTCCATCGACGAGAACATTTGGTCGCGCGCGGTCGAGGGCGGAAAGCTGGAGAACCCGAACTACGAGCCGCCGGAGGACATCTACGAGTGGACCGCGGAGCCGGAGGGCGAGACGACCATCGAGGTCGCCTTCGAGGAGGGCGTCCCCGTCGCCGTCGACGGCGAGGCGATGGATCCCGTCCCGCTGATCCAGCACCTCAACGAGTACGCCGGCGGCTACGGCATCGGTCGCACCGACGTGATGGAAGACCGCATGCTCGGCCTGAAGGTGCGCGAGAACTACGAGCACCCGGCCGCGACCGTTCTGCTCACAGCCCACCAAGCGCTCGAAGACCTCGTCCTCACCAAGAACGAGCGCTCGTTCAAGAAGGGGATCGAACAGGAGTGGTCCGAGAAGGCGTACCAGGGGCTCGTGTTCGCGCCCGTGGTCGACGCGCTGAACGCCTTCGTCGACGAGACGCAGGACGTCGTGACCGGTACGGCGACCGTGAAGGTCTCGGGCGGTAACTGCCGCGTCGTCGCTCGCGACTCCGAGTACGCCGTCTACTCCGAGGAGATGGCCTCGTTCAACACCGAGGACGTCGCCGGCATCGCCCAGGAGGACGCGACGGGCGTCGCGAAGTACCACGGGCTCCAAGAGCGCCTCGCCAACGACGTGAAAGAAGGCGTCTCGAAGCCGGAGCTCGCGACGGACGGCGGCGCTGATAGCTCCGACGAGAACTAAATGACCGACGACGATCCCGACACGGCGACTGACGCCGACGCTGAAGCGAGCGCGACGGCCGGCGGGAGCGGGACCGCCGGCCGTCGCGCTCGCTTCAGCGGCGGTCCCGCCCGCGCGTTCTTGTCGAGTCTCGCGGCCGACGAGGCCATCTTCGAGGCCGACCTCGCGGTCGACCGCGCGCACGTGGTCATGCTCGCCGAGCGGGGGATCGTCGACGACGCGGTTGCGGGGGAGATCCTCGCCGCGCTCGCAGACGTGGAGGCCGACGGACACGGCGCGCTCCCCGACGGCGAGGACGTCCACGAGGCGATCGAGACGGCCGTCATCGACCGGATCGGGCCGGACGGCGGGCGGATGCACACCGCGCGCTCGCGCAACGACGAAGTGGCGACCTGCGTCCGGTACCGCCTGCGCGGAGACCTGCTCGCGGCCGCCGAGGCCACCCTGACGCTCCGCGAGGCGCTCGTCGACGTGGCGAGCGAACACGCGGAGACGGTGATGCCTGGATACACCCACCTGCAGCCGGCCCAGCCCACGACGGTCGCGCACTACCTGTTGTCGTACGAGGGCGGGATCGCCCGCGACACCGCGCGCCTGCTCGACGCGTACGGGCGCGTCAACCGGTCGCCGCTCGGCGCGGCGGCGTTCGCCGGGACGCCGTTCGACATCGACCGCGATCGGACCGCGGAGCTGCTGGGCTTCGACGGGACGGTCCGGAACTCGATGGACGCGGCCTCCGCGCGCGACTTCCTCGCGGAGGCGTCGACCGCGTGCGCGACGCTCGCGACGACGCTGTCGGGGGTCGCCGAGGACCTCATCGTCTTCTCGAACAAGGGGTTCGTGGAGCTGGCGGACGCGTACGCCTCGACTTCCTCGATCATGCCCCAGAAGAAGAACCCGGACACGCTGGAGCTGACCCGGGGGGTCGCCGGCGACGCGATCGGCGAGGCGACGGGGACGTTGAGCCTGCTCAAGGGGCTCCCGCGCGCGTACAACCGCGACCTCCAGCGCGCCCACGCTGGCGTGTTCGAAATCGCGGACGACGTGCGGGAGGCGACGGAGATCGCCGCGGGCGCGGTCGCGACCGCCGACTGGAACGAGGCGGCGCTCGCGGACGCCGCGGGCGACGGCTTCTCGACGGCGACCGGGGTCGCCGACTTGCTCGCGATGGGGGGAATGCCGTTCCGGACCGCCCACGAGATCGTCGCGACCGCGGCCGAGCGCGTCGGCGACGACGACGCGCCGGCGGCGGCCGCCGCAAAAGTTGACGAGGCCGCTCGAACGGTGACGGGCGAGGCCCTCTCGGCGTACGTGAGCCGCGGGGAAGTCGAGACCGTACTGGACCCCGAACGCAGCGTCGCGAGCCGCGACTCCGCGGGCGGACCGGCCCCCGACGCGGTCGCTCGCGACCTCGAAGAGCGCCGAGCGGCCCTCGACGCCGACGGGACGGCGGTCGCGGCGCGCGGGGAGACACTCGCGGACGCGGCGACCGCCCTCGACGCCGAGGTGACCGAGTATGTCTGACCGACGACGGCAGCCGGACCGGTTGCGACGATCGTCGCTGCCGGCGGTCGGTCCACGACTGCCGGCAACGGTCCCGTCCCCGCGAGGGGGCGAGGTTCGTGCTGGATTCTGACACGAAACGGGAATGAGGGCGGTTCGTCCCGGTTTTGCGCGATGAGCTGCCGCTTCGGTTAGTGTAAAATATCCGATAAGTTCGAAGCCTTTATGCGCTCTCGACGCGGACACGGATCCACGATGACGAGCGACACAGATCCGGTGCTGGCAGAGGACCCGATCACGGGCGAAGAGATCGAGCTTCCGGCCGACGTCGAGGTCGGCGAGATTATCGACAGTCCGGTCACCGGGACCGAACTGGAGGTCATCTCGCTCGACCCCGTCGTCTTGGAGGAAGCGCCCGAACTCGAGGAGGATTGGGGCGAGTAGATGGCGACGACCGCCACGGCCGCGACACGCGAGTGGTCGACATGCACGTAGGGATCCTCTACTCCCGGATCCGGAAGGACGAGAAGCTGCTGCTCGGCGAGCTGCGCGAACGCGGCCACGAAGTCGAGAAGATCGACGTCCGCAAGGAGCGGTTCGGGCTGGAATCGACCACCGCGAACATCGACGACCTCGACCTGGTCGTTGACCGCTGCCTGTCGACGAGCCGGTCGCTGTACGCGACGGAGTTCCTCGACAGCTACGGCGTTCCCGTGGTGAATTCTCCCGAGACGGGGGACATCTGCGCCGATAAAGCGAAGAACTCGCTCGCGCTCGCCGAGGCGGACATTCCGACGCCCGCGACCGAGGTCGCGTTCACGAAGGAGTCCGCGATGGAGGCCATCGAGTCGTTCGGCTACCCCTGCGTGCTCAAGCCCGTCGTCGGGTCGTGGGGGCGGCTGATGGCGAAGATCGACTCGCGGAACGCCGCTGAGGCAATCTTAGAGCACAAGGAGACGCTCGGCCACTACGAGCACAAGGTGTTCTACGTCCAGGAGTTCGTCGACAAGCCCGGCCGCGACATCCGCGCGCTGGCCGTCGACGGCGAGCCCGTGGCCGCGATGACGCGCACGTCCGACCACTGGCTCACGAACGCCGCCAGGGGCGGCGAGACGAAGTCGTTCGACCTGGACGTGGAAGCGCTCGACCTCGTCGAGCGCGCGAGCGACGCGGTCGGCGGCGGGCTGCTCGGCGTCGACCTGATGGAGGTTGGCGGCGAGGGCTCCGGCGAGTACACCGTCCACGAGGTGAACCACACGGTCGAGTTCAAGGCGCTCGACTCGACGACCGAAGTGGACGTGCCCGCGAAGGTCGTCGACTGGCTGGAGGCGAAGGCCGCGAGCGCCAGTAACGCCGCGGACGACGACGCCGCGGAGGCACGCACATGAGTGCCGACGACGCGGCCGACGAGGCGGCTGACGACACCAGCATTGTGACCGGCGACGAAACCTACACCGCGAGCGTCGTCGGTGGCACCGGCTTCACCGGAGGCGAACTGTTGCGGATCCTCTCGGGACATCCCGACTTCGAGGTCGTCCAGGCCACGTCGCGGTCGGCGGACAACATGACTGTCGGTCGGTCGCACCCGAACCTGCGCGGGCTCGACCTGCGCTTCTCGGACCCCGACGACCTCGAATCGGTCGACGTGCTCTTCTCGGCGACGCCGCACGGCGTCTCGATGGGGCAGGTCGACGAGTACTTTGAGGCGGCGGACGCGGTCGTCGACCTCTCGGCGGACTTCCGCCTTCCCGCGGCCGAACTGTACGACGAGTGGTACGACGGGCACACGTCGCCCGAGTACCTGGAGCGCGCGGAGTACGCGCTTCCCGAGATCAACCGCGAGAACCTCCCCGGCGCGGATCTGATCGCCGGCGGCGGCTGTAACGCGACCGCGACGATGCTCGGATTGAAGCCGCTCGTCGACGCGGGCGCGCTCGGTCCCGACAGCGGCGAGGTCGTGGTCGACGTGAAGGTCGGCTCCTCGGAGGGCGGTGCCGGCGGCGGCGCGGCCTCCTCGCACCCGGAGCGCTCGGGCGTCGTCCGCCCGTACGCCCCGACCGGCCACCGCCACGAGGCGGAGATCGAGGCGTACCTCGGGCTCGACGTCTCCTTCACCGTCCATGCGGTCGAGATGGTCCGCGGCGCGAGCGCGACCTGTCACGTCTTCCCCGACGAGCCCGTCTCGAAGGCGGATCTGTGGCAGGCGTACCGCGGTGCGTACGCAGACGAGCCGTTCATGCGGATCGTCTCCGGCGGGGGCGGCGTCTACCGCTACCCCGAGCCGAAGGCGGTCGCCGGGACGAACTACGGCGAGGTCGGCTTCGAGCTCGATCCCGGCAACCGCCGCATCGTCGTCTTCTCGGCGATCGACAACATGATGAAAGGATCCGCCGGGCAGGCCGTCCACGCGGCGAACGTCGCGCTCGGGCTGCCCGAGACCGCGGGTCTCGAGTTCCAGGGGCTCCACCCCGTGGGATCGCCATGAGCGGGGAGCGGACCGACGCCGGCGACGAACCCGCAGACGAGTCACTCGCCGACGACCCACCTGCCGACGAGCCGCCCGTCGTCGTCAAGATCGGCGGCGCGAAGGCGGTCGATCCGGCCGGCGCGGTCGGCGACGCCGCACACCTCACCGCCAACGGGCGGCGAGTCGTCGTCGTCCACGGCGGCTCGACGGTCGTCGACGAGACGATCGAGCGGCTCGGCATGGAGCCCGAGTACGTCGAGTCCGCCTCCGGCGTCACGGGTCGGTTCACCGACGCGGCGACGATGGAAGCGTTCACGATGGCGATGGCCGGCACGCTCAACACCGAGTTGACGGCGCTGTTCCGCGAGGCCGGCGTCGACGCGGTCGGCCTCTCCGGCGTCGACGGCGGGCTCCTCTCGGGGCCCCGTAAGTCCGCGATCCGCGTGGTCGAGGACGGCAAGAAGAAGATCCGCCGCGGCGAGCACTCCGGGCGGATCGAGTCGGTGAACGCCGACCTCCTCTCTGGCCTCCTCGCCGACGGGTACACCCCCGTCGTCTCGCCCCCGATGGAGGGAAAAGAGAGCGACGGCGGCGTCACGCCCGTCAACACGGACGCGGATCGGGCGGCCGCCGCGGTCGCCGGCGCGCTGGGTGCCGACCTCGTCCTGCTGACGGACGTGGCCGGCGTCTACGCGGACCCCGACGACCCCGACACGCTCATCGCGTCGGCGGCGACGCCCGACGAACTCGCGGCGGTCGAGGACGCCGCCGAGGGGTTCATGGGCAAGAAGGTGATGGCCGCGAAGGAGGCGCTGTCGGGCGGCTCCGGGCGCGTGATCGTCGCGGACGCCAACGTCAATGACCCCATCATCGCCGCGCTCGGCGGCGAGGGGACGACGATCGAGCGCGCTGCGATCGCAGAACAGACCGAAACCGAGGGTGAGACCGCATGAGCGGCTTCGTCTTCTCGGAGAAGCCGATCGAGATCGCCTCGGGCGACGGCGTCCACCTCACCGACACGAACGGGACCGAGTACCTCGACTTCGGTGCGAGCTACGCGTGTACCCCGGTCGGGCACTGTCACCCCGAGGTCGTCGACGCCGCGACGAGCCAGCTGAAGGAGCTCATGTACGTACAGGCGTCGTATCCGCACGCGGCGCGGACGGCGCTGTACGAGAAACTTTCAGAGGCGGGACCGAGCGACGTCGACAACGTCTGGCTCTGTAACTCCGGGACGGAGGCCAACGAGGCCGCGCTGAAGTTCGCCCGGCACGCGACGGGCCGCGAGAAGATCGTCGCGACGACGCAGGGCTTTCATGGCCGGACGATGGGCGCGCTCGCGACCACCTGGAAAGAGAAGTACAAACAGGGGTTCGAACCGCTCGCCGGCGGCGTGGAGTTCGTCGAGTACGGCGACGGCGAAGCGATGCGCGAGGCGGTCGACGAAGAGACCGCCGCGGTCATCCTCGAACCCCTGCAGGGCGAGGGCGGGATTAATCCGGCCTCCACCGAGTACCTGCAGGCGGTCCGGGACGCGACGGCGGAGGCGGGGGCCGCGATGGTCCTCGACGAAATCCAGACCGGCCTCGGCCGCACCGGCTCACTGTGGGCCGCGGAGCGTCACGGCGTGGTGCCCGACGTGCTCACGACCGCGAAGGGGCTCGCCAGCGGGCTCCCGATGGGCGCGACGCTGTGTCGCGACTGGATCGCCGAGGACGCCGGAAACCACGGTTCGACGTTCTCCGGCGGCCCGGTCGTGTCGGCCGCGGCGGGAGCGACGCTCGACGTGATCGAGCGCGAGGACCTCCCGGCACACGCCGACGAGATGGGGTCGTACCTCCGCGGCGAGATCCGCGACCGCCTCGGCGACGACGTCCGCGACGTCCGCGGCGACGGACTGTTGATCGGCATTGAGGTGAAACGCGGCTCGAACCGCCTCCTGCGCGATCTGGCGATCGATCACCAGGTGCTCGCGCTGCCGGCGGGTCGTACCGTGTTACGCCTGCTCCCGCCGCTTTCGATCGAGCGCGAGCACGCCGATGCGGTCGTCGACGCGCTCGAAGAGGTGATCGGGTGATGTCGACGGGGAAGGGGCGCGACGCGGACGAGGCGTCAGCGAGCGATGCGGAGGGGACGGTAGAGAGCGAATCGGCCGAGGCCGGGACCGACGTCGTCGCCGGCGGGGGCTACCCCGAGGCCTGCGACACCCCGGCCCGGAAGCTGCTGTACGACATGGTCTCCATCCCCTCCCCCTCCGGCGAGGAGGAGCAGGCCGCGAAGCGACTCGTCGACTTCTTCGAGGCCAACGGCCGCGAAGCGTGGATCGACGAGGCCGGGAACGTCCGCGCGCCCGCAAGCGACGCGGTCCTCCTGACCTCGCACATCGACACGGTCCCGGGCGACATCCCGGTCGAGGTGCGGGCGGCACCGCCGGAAGGAGAGCTGCCGGACCCGTCCGAGATCCGCGTCGGCGAGCCCGGCGAACCCGTGTTGTGGGGCCGCGGGACGGTCGACGCGACGGGACCCCTCGTCGCGATGGCGGTCGCGGCGGTGAAGACGGGCGTCTCCTTCGCGGGCGTCGTCCGCGAGGAGGTCGACTCCGGCGGCGCGCGCCACCTCATCGACGACCGCGACGCGCCGGAGGCGGTGATCAACGGCGAACCCTCCGGCTGGACGGGGATCACGCTGGGGTACCGCGGACTGCTGGAGGGGACGTACGTGAACACGAGCGAGTCGGGCCACTCCTCGCGGCCGGAATCGAACGCGATCCAGCACGCGATCAACTGGTGGCACGGGGTCGAGGAAACGTTCACCCCCGAGGACCCGGAGACCGCGGTGTTCGACCAAGTGACGACCAAGCCCATCTCAATCGACGGCGGGCTGAGCGACGACGGGCTCGCCGTGGAGACGACGATGGAAGTCCAGCTGCGGATCCCACCCTCCCGTCCGGTCGACGAGATCCACGAGCTCGCGGAGACGGAGCTCTCGACCGGGTCGGTCCACTGGGGCGACCCGATGCCGCCCGTGATGGAGAGCCCCCGGACGGAGCTGGCACGGGCGTTCCGCGTCGCGATCCGCGGCGCGGGCGGCGACGTGCGCCTGCTTCGGAAGACCGGCACGAGCGACATGAATCTCTTCGCGGCCGCGTGGGACTGCCCGATGGTCACCTATGGCCCCGGAAACTCCGACTTGGACCACGCGCCGGACGAGCGACTCCCGCTCTCCGAACTGGACCGCGCCGTGACCGTCCTGACCGACGTCTGTCGGAAGCGACTGTAACGCCACGTTACCCGAACACGCGACCGTTTTCGAACGATATCACACGACTCACCTTCACACCACACACAATGCCACTCGCCACCGACGACTTCCTCGACATCGATGACGTGACGCCAGCCGAACTGGACGCCCTGCTCGACCGCGCCGCCGTGATGAAGGCGGGCGAGACGGATCCCCGACTGGAGGACGCGACGCTCGGGATGATCTTCGAGAAGCCCTCGACGCGTACCCGCGTCTCCTTCGAGACGGGGATGACTCGCCTCGGGGGTCACGCGATGTTCCTCGGCCCGGACGACATTCAGCTCGGTCACGGCGAGCCGCTGCGCGACACCGCACGCGTGCTCGGCCGGTACGTCGACGGGGTGATGGCGCGACTGTTCGACCACGGAGACGTCGAGGTGCTCGCCGAGTACGCCGACTGCCCCGTGATCAACGGACTCACCGACGAGGCGCACCCCTGCCAGACGCTCGCCGACCTCCTCACGATCCGCGAGACGGTCGGCGAAGACGCAACGGTCGCGTGGGTCGGCGACGGCAACAACGTCGGGCAGTCGTTCGTCGTCGGCGCGGCGATGGCCGGGATCGACGTCGCGGTCGCGACCCCCGCCGACTACGGGATGGACCCAGCCGTCTTCGACCGCGCGGCCGCGTTCGGCGCGGACGTCGAGTCGACGACGGACCCTGCGGCCGCGATCGACGGCGCGGACGTCGTTTACACCGACGTCTGGATCTCGATGGGGCAGGAAGACGAGCGGCACGAGAAGCTCGCCGCCTTCGACGGCTTCCAGGTGAATCAGGAGCTCCTGGCCGGCACCGACGCGAAGGTGATGCACTGTCTGCCCGCGCACCGCGGCGAGGAGATCACCGACGACGTTCTCGAATCCGACCGCGCCCTCGTCTGGGACCAGGCGGAAAACCGGATGCACGCGCAGAACGCACTGCTCGTCGAACTGCTCGGTGGGGAGTGAGAGCGGATCGGGATTCGTGAGGTTGCGGGACTATTTATAAACAGATATGCGGTGGCGCGCCTCCGAGCGCTCGCTTATAAGCGAGCACGAGTAGGGAGTGACCTTCGGTCCCTCTGACAGCCGGCGGCAAAGCCGCCGGCGAGAGCCCGCGAGGTCGCCGGCGCTGTGCGCCGGCTGTCACCGGACGAAGCCCGGTTGCCCGAGGGACTGTGTCCCTCGCTGCCAGAGAATCTTCGATTCTCGCTGGAGCCGGACCGGCGCTTATAAGCGCCGATCCGCGAGGCTGGGGAGGTGTGAGGCTGCGGTGTGGTGCTGTGCAGGTGGGACTCAAAGGGGCAGTCGGCTCCGGGAAGACGGGAGATGCAAGCACCACAAGGAGCGAGTGGAACGAGCGGCTGAGGAGCGCAGCGAGCCCTTCGACTGGAGCCGATTGGGGCTTTAGCCTGCCATCATCAATATATAAATAACCGGTCTGTTGAAATCCTCATATTGTGATACGTTCTCCTCTACTTCCGCTTAGTAAAGGGAATATAGCGTCACTTCGTCTCGCGATCAAGAGATATATCGATTACTCGCATTATAACTATGGACGGTATAGCCACAGTCTGCACATTTCCAAACGTTCGCTCCCATTTTTGTATACCCCTGTCCAAGCTGGTTGCCGTGATCAACGCTCCAAGTAAGGGAACAATTCGGACATTGGTCCGGGAGGAACTTCGATCTAGCAGGAGATTCTTTGTCGTTCGATGGGCTATTCAGGAACTCTTTGTGTAAACTGAGACTTTTGAGTAACTCTTGAGTATCCTCGTGGTTAATTGTTGACCCGATATGCTGGATGGGGATCTCCACTTTCTGGATGCGAGCTTGGATTGTTTTCTTGAGCTCGTCATCACCATCGTCTGAATCACCTCGTTCAAGCGTAAGCAATCGGGAATTCAACGCGTAGAACTCCTCGATAAGCGCGCTATAAATCCCGTATCGCAGGCGTTTTTCAATCAACGTTGTAAATTCTTGTTTAGAAATGGGTTGTGTGATTGTCGCATCATACTCTTCTTCATAGAACGCCTCGTCTAGTGCTGACGAAGTGATTAACACCATCTGACAGGAAGGGTTCCGTGACAAAATATACCTCTGAATTTCGGACTCCTCGTCGTTAAGCGCCGTTTGGGAGAGGATGACTAAGGCTACGCTTGAATCGAATTCGTGGAAAACATCCTCTGATTCTGCGACTATCTTCGTCGAGACAGTTGGTATCCACTGTGAAAACAAATCTCGTTGGACGTCATCTTCTTCGAGAATGAGAACGCTGACTTTAGAAAGCAGATCCGAGTATTTCATCGTTTGTTCGTTTCCTTTTATCTTCTAAACCAAGTGCGGCGGGGGAGGCATATCCCGACTGTATCCCAATGTGTGTGGCGGCAGAATTCCGGGCGGACAAATGAGTCCCGAATAGTCTGGCGGTGCCCGCTGAGAGTATCGTCTTTGACACACGTTACTCTCTCAAATGAACAGAAATGACTTCCGCTCAAAATATCAACATTGAGTTTTACCAGCAGCCAAGGCGAATACGCCAGGGCGGCTCTGTTGAAATACTCTGTAGGCGACACTTTTCCACAGTGCGGTCAGCACGGTGAGCGGCTTAGTGGAGTCAGAGATACTCCAATCGAAGCGAATGAGTTCTCCAAAGTCAAAGGGAAACAGCTGTATTCCAACATTTTTAATGTATGATATTGAGACACGGTGTCTGAACACCAAGACCATTTGATGGTAATATTCACTATGCCCGAAGAGATAACTCACATCCTCCACGTTGACGATGAGCCTGATTTGAGCGGGCTCGTCAAGGAAGTTCTTGAACGCGAAGATGAGACGTTCGAGATTGTTACAGAGACATCTGTTGAAGACGGACTCAACCAACTACAGAAGAACGGCATCGATTGCGTCGTTAGCGATTACGATATGCCGAAAGCGGACGGATTAGAGTTCTTGGAAGTGGTTCAAGAATCACACTCGGAGACTCCGTTCATCCTCTTCACCGGCAAGGGAAGTGAAGAGGTCGCAAGCACAGCGATCAGTCGCGGCGTCACCGATTACTACGAAAAGATCCCTTCAAGGAGTCGCCAAGGCCGCTGAACCGTCGTTCGGTATAAAGACATACTGTATTGACCGCGACCGGAGCAATATGTATCAGCTACCGAGAGTTTCAATTCAGAGCCAAATAACCGTATTAATTGTTGGATAGATCACAGAAAAGAGATTTCAGATTACTCTGTGGATAATGTTTGATGATCTGACCATATCTAAAACTATTTGTTTTCTATAATGACGGATGTCTCAGTAGCTAACCAGTCGTTGACAGGAATTCTCTTTAACTGATATGGATCTCAAAAACGTCGTATCGATCTAGTTCCCGGTCCAGCGCAGGATCGCCAGCGTCCCCTCGTACAGCACGATCATGGTGAGCGTCACGATGATCGGTGCCATCCCGGTCGGGTCGGGACTGAAGAGGAAGGCGATCCCGAGGAATCCTCCCCAGAAGAGCAGCCGCTTCGCCTCCAGCCACTGGCGGGTGACGATGTTCATCATGATCGCGAGCATGATGAAAAGCGGGATCTGGAAGACGATCGCCATGAACGCGAGCATGATGACGATCAGGTTGAACGTCTCCGCGAGGCCGAACGCGATCGTCGCCGCGTCGGAGGTGTAGGTGGTGAAATACGAGAAGATCGCGGGCAACACGAGGAAGTGTGCGAACGCGATGCCGATCCCGCCGAGCACGAGGCTCGTCGGCACCGCCGCGAGGTAGTACCGCCGCTCGTTGGCGTAGAGCCCCGGTTTCATGAACCGGTACGTCTGGTAGACGAACGCGGGGAGCCCGACGACGACGCCCGCGAGCCCGGCGACCTTCAGCCGCGTGAGGGGGAGTTCGAGGGGGCCGTACAGTCGCGGTCGGTTCTCCATCGGCGCGGGGATGTGGTAGCTCCAGAAGTAGTTGATGAGCTCCGTCGACTCCGTCACGACGACGAGCGTCGCCAGCCCACCGAAGACGAACACGACGGCGAGCCGTCGCATCATCTCCTCGATGTGATCCGCCAGCGGCATCTCCTCGTCCGTCTCCGGCCCGTCGACGCCGGCGAACGGTTCGTCGTCACCGATGTCGGCGTCGCCCTCGGCTACCGGTTTGTCGGCATCGTCATCCTCGTCGGCCTCATCGCTCTCGCCGTCGTCCGCCTCGCCGTCGGCGTCGCCCTGTCCGTCCTCGCCGTCGTCCGCCTCGGTCTGGCCGTCGTCGTCGTCACCATCGCCGTCCTCACCGTCTTCTGACTCGTCGGCCCCGTCGCTCTTGTCGCTCTCGCCGTCGTCCGTGTCAACCTCGCTTTCGATGTGGCTCTCGGTGTACCACGTCGCCGAGGATTCGGTCGAATCGTCCTCGTCACCGCCGTCGTCCCCCTTCGATCCGCTCTTCCCGTGCTCGTCCGCGTCCGAACCGCCGGCCCCGGAGTCAGCGTCGGCCTCGAAGTCAGCGTTGGCCTCGGAGTCAGCGTCGGCCTGGACGTTCCGCGAGCAGTCGTCGTCCCCGGCGCTGTTCTCGGCGTCGGCGCTGTCACCCGCCGCGTCGTCCGCGGCGATGTCGTCGCTGTCGACCGTCCCGTCGTCGACCGAGTCGTCCGCAGGGGCCAAGGGTTCGTCGCGCGACCGGTCCGAGTCGTCCATTCACTTCTTCTAGGAAACCGGGCGACTATAGGCCTTTTCGGATGGCGGCGAGCGTCGCCCGAGCACACGGGACGCGAACTCGGTAGAAAAGGTTGATAACGGGGACGGACCTCGACTCGCGTATGGCGAGTGCCCTCGACGAGGATACCCAGCAGTCGCTCGCGGAGGGGCGCGAGTCGGCGAAGGCGTTCCTTCGGTCGATACAGAAGGACCTCCAGAAGGTGTTCATCGTCTTCCTGTTGGGCTTCCTCGCGACGTTCTGGGCGCTCCGCGTGTACGTCTGGGACTTCCTCTACGGTATCACGAAAGCGAACATGTCGCCCGCGGTCGCCGCGGAGGCCGACGTCATCGCGACGACCCCGTTCGAGGTCATCCTCCTCCAGGCCAAGATCGGACTGATCGTCGGCGCGATCACCGCGATCCCGCCGTTGATCTACGTCTCCCGGGGCGAGCTGCGCGCTCGCGGTATGTGGCCGCAGTCGCCGATCCCGCGGTGGAAGCTCGCCGGGATACTCCTGCTCGGCGGCGGGCTGTTCGGCGTCGGTGTCGCGTACGGCGTCTACGCGTTCTTCCCGATCATGTTCTCCTTTTTGGCCGGATTCGGGCTTGAGGCCGGTATTCAGCCCACCTACTCCATCGTAATGTGGACGGAGTTCATCGTCTTCCTCTCGCTGTCGTTCGGGCTCGCCGGGCAGATGCCGCTTTTGATCACCGGGCTGTCGTACTCCGGAATCGTCCAGTACGAGACGTTCCGCGACAAGTGGCGCTACGCGGTCGTCGCCATCTTCGTCTTCGGGGCGGTGTTCTCGCCGCCGGACCCCTTCACCCAACTGATGTGGGCGTTCCCGCTGATCGCCTTGTACGGCTTCAGCCTCTACCTCGCGAAGCTCGTCGTCACGGCCCAGCGGAGTTCCGACCGCATCGACGTGCTCGGTGCCGCGCGAAACCACTGGAACGTCGTCGGCGGCGCGGCGGTCCTCGGCGGCGGGCTCGTCTACGGCTTCTACGAGTACGGCGGCCGAACCGCCGTCAACAGCCTTCTCCGCCTGGTCAACAGCGACTGGCGGTTCCTCGAACCCGGCGCGGGTCTCGGCGTCGACCCGACCGCCGGTGCCGGGGTCTACGCCGCCGTTTGGGCGCTCGTGTTCGTCGCCGTCGCAACGCTGTGGGCCGTTTACGCCGACCTCGACACGACGAGTGCGGGATATCAGTACGGCGATCCGACCGCGGTCGACGTGAGCGAACTCGACGCCGCCGGCGTCCGGGCGGCCCCGGACGACGCCTTCGCTGAGATGGACGAAGGGGAGTCGCTCGCGCTCGCGCAAGCCGCGATCGACGACGACGACCCCGAGAAGGCGCAGGCGATCCTCGACCGGCACGACGAGGTGAGCGAGGGCGAGGACGGAGCGGACGGGAGCCCCGACGAAGACGCGAACGCGGCCGATTCCGGCGGCCAGGGCGGCGACAGCGGCCAGGGCGGCGACGGCCAAGGTGGCCAGGGCGGCGACGGCGGCCTCATGGGATCGATGCAGAACCGCACGTCGCGAGCGAGTTCGACGTTCCTCTCCGAACTCACCGACGGCAACGAAGACGAGGCCGAAGACGATATCGGCGGGTACTACAGAGACCTCAAGTTCATCTTCGACTCGCTGCGGTCGCGGTCGTTCCGGCTCGTCGCCGTCTTCGGCGGCGTGATGGCGGCCGCGTTCACGTGGCTGTACCTCGGCGGGCTCGCGGCTGTGCGCAACGACCTCGAATCGCGCGTCCCCGCGGAGGTCGGCGGCGGGATCAACATCATCACGCTTCACCCCGTCGAGGCGCTTATCTTCATGGTGAAGTTCTCCGTGTTGCTCGGAATCGTCGCCGTGTTCCCCGTCCTCCTCTATTACGCCTGGCCCGCCCTGCGCGAGCGCGGGTTCGTCGCCGGCCGGATCTACCAGGTGTACCTCTGGACGGGCGCGCTGTTCGCCGGCCTGATCGGCGGCTTCGCGCTCGGCTACGCGTACATCGCGCCCGGACTCATCGGGTGGCTCGTCACCGACGCCGAACTGGCGAACATGATCATCACCTATCAGGTGAGCGACTTCCTCTGGCTCGTCATCTACACGACGATCGGGATCGGCTTCCTCGCCGACATCCCGATCGCGATGCTGCTGTTGAACAACGCCGGCGTCCCGTACCGCGTCTTCCGCGGTCGCTGGCGCGAGGTCACCGTCGGAGTCATGCTGTTCGCGGCGGTGTTCACCCCCGCGGACGTGATCACGATGTTCCTCGCGACGATTCCCCTGATGGCGGCGTACGGCGTGGGCGTCGGCGTCCTCTTCGTCGTCACGTTCGGCGGTCGGCGGAACCTCTCGCCGCCCTCCGAGATAGTCGGGCGCTGAAGGCCGGCGGGCGGTGAAGGCCACCGAGCGCTGAGAGGAGCTTCGGTGTCCGTCCGCGCGCACGACGGCTCCGGTCGACAGCCAAATCCTGGGTACCGAGAACGACGAGAGACCGCCGAGACCGACGAGTATTCCCGCGCGCGCCCGCTACGGACTGACGAGATGAGCAAGGACTACATCGAGGTCCGCGGAGCCGAGGAACACAACCTCAAGGACCTCGACGTCCGGATCCCCCGGGAGGAGTTCACCGTCGTCACCGGGCTCTCCGGGTCGGGGAAGTCGTCGCTCGCGTTCGACACCGTCTACGCCGAGGGACAGCGGCGGTACATCGAGTCGCTGTCGGCGTACGCCCGCAACTTCCTCGGACAGATGGACAAACCGCAGGTGGAGGCCGTCGAGGGGCTCTCGCCCGCGATATCCATCGACCAGAAGAACGCCGCGAACAACCCCCGCTCGACCGTGGGGACCGTCACCGAACTGCACGACTACCTCCGGCTGCTGTACGCCCGGATCGGCACCCAGTACGATCCCGTCACCGGCGAAGAGGTGGGCGAGCAGTCCGCCCAGGACATGGTCGCACAGATCCTCGAACTGCCCGAGGGGACGCGCTCGAAGATCGCCGCGCCGGTCGTCCGCGATCAGAAGGGCGCGTTCGAGGAGCTGTTCGAGGAACTCGTCGGCGACGGGTATGCCCGCGTCGAGGTCGACGGCGAGCCCGTCGACCTGACCTTGGACGACCCCAATCTCGACCAGAATTACGACCACACGATCGACGTGATCGTCGACCGGGTTCGGGTGGCCCCCGACGCCAGATCGCGGATCACCGACTCCGTCGAGACCGCCCTAGAGGAGGCCGGCGGCGCGCTCAAACTGATCGTCCCGGACCCGCCGGACGACGTGCCCTTCGCCTCCAACACGCGATCGACCGGGTCGCTGTCGGCTGACGCGGAGGGCGACGACCGGCTCGTCGTGGAGTTTTCCGAGGAGCTCGGCAACCCTAACTCCGACTTCCAGTTCTCCGAGATCGAGACCCGCTCGTTCTCCTTTAACAGCCCGTACGGTGCCTGTCCCGAGTGCGAGGGGATCGGCTCGACGAAGGAGGTCGACGAGGATCTCGTGATCGAAGACCCCTCGAAACCCCTCAAGGACGTCTTCGAGCCGTGGAGCTACGACCGAACCTACTACTCCCGCCAGCTCGACAACGTCGCCGACCACTTCGGCGTCTCGCTGTCGACCCCCTTCGAGGAGCTGGATGAGACGATTCGGCGACAGTTCCTCTACGGCACCGACGAGCTCGTCCACTTCGAGTGGACGACGAAGAACGGCACCCGCGAGAAGACCGAGCGGTTCGAGGGCGTCATTCCGAACCTGGAGCGCCGGCACGTCGAGACCGACTCCGAGCGCGCGCGCGACCACATCGAGGAGTTCATGGCCGTGACGACCTGTCCGGACTGTGAAGGGACCCGCCTGAAAACGCAGTCGAGGCATGTCCTCGTCGACGGGACGCCAATCACCGAGGTGAACCGGCTGTCGATCGCCGACGCTCGCGCACACTTCGAGGGGATGGAGGAGTCGCTCTCGGAGCGTGAGACGACTATCGCGACGGAGATATTGAAGGAGATCCGCGCGCGGCTCGGCTTCATGGAGGAGGTCGGCTTGGAGTACCTCACGCTCGATCGGGAGGCGTCGACGCTCTCCGGCGGCGAGAGCCAGCGCATCCGGCTCGCGACGCAGGTCGGGTCGGGACTCGTCGGCGTCCTCTACGTCCTCGACGAGCCGTCGATCGGGCTCCACCAGCGCGACAACGACCGCCTGCTCGACACGCTCACCGGGCTGCGCGACCTGGGTAACACCCTCGTGGTCGTCGAGCACGACGAGGAGACGATGCGTCGGGCCGACCACGTGATCGACATGGGCCCCGGCCCGGGCAAGCGCGGCGGCGAGGTCGTCGCGCAGGGCGACTTCGACGACATCGTCGCGGCCGACGACTCGGTCACCGCCGACTACCTCGCAGGGCGGGAGTCGATTCCGGTCCCGGAGGAGCGCCGCGAATCCGACGGGGAGCTCGTTGTTCGGGGCGCTCGGCAGCACAACTTGACTGACCTGGACGTGCCGATCCCGCTCGGCACGCTGACCGCCGTCACCGGCGTCTCCGGGTCCGGGAAGTCGACGCTGGTCCACGACGTGATTTATAAGGGACTCGTCCGCGAGATGAACGACAACACCTCGGTCGATCCGGGGGAGCACGACTCGATCGAAGAGATGGGACAGATCGAGACCGTGCGGCTCATCGACCAGTCGCCGATCGGTCGGACGCCGCGCTCGAACCCCGCGACGTACACCGACGTGTTCGATTACGTCCGCGAGCTGTTCGCGGAGACCAAGCTCTCGAAGCGGCGCGGCTACGAGAAGGGCCGGTTCTCCTTCAACGTGAAGGGCGGCCGCTGCGAGGAGTGCGGCGGCCAGGGGACCGTCAAGATCGAGATGAACTTCCTGTCCGACGTGTACGTCCCCTGCGAGCAGTGCGGCGGCGCGCGCTACAACGACGAGACGCTCGACGTGGAGTACAAGGGCGCGACCATCTCGGACGTGCTCGACATGAGCGTCGAGGAGGCGTACGACTTCTTCGAGAGCCACCAGGGCCTCCAGCGCCGCCTGAAGCTCCTCAAGGACGTCGGGCTCGGCTACATGGAGCTGGGTCAGCCCTCCACCACCCTCTCCGGCGGGGAGGCCCAGCGCGTGAAGCTCGCCGAGGAGCTCGGCAAGAAGGCGACCGGCGGCACCCTCTACCTGCTCGACGAGCCGACGACGGGGTTACACAAGGAGGACGAGCGCAAGCTGATCGACGTGCTCCACCGGCTCGTCGACGGCGGCAACACGGCGGTCGTGATCGAACACGAACTCGACCTCGTGAAGAACGCCGACCGCGTCATCGACCTCGGTCCCGAGGGCGGTGAGGGCGGCGGGCAGTTGGTCGCGAGCGGGACCCCCGAGGAGGTGGCCCGCGACGACGGGTCACACACGGGACGGTACCTGCGCGACCTGCTCCCGGATGTCGATATCGCCGGACCGCGCGACGAACGACGGAAGCCGGCGATCGCGAACGACGACTGAGGGGCGTCCCGTCGCCACGGAGCATCCCGATCGCGCGTCCGTCCACGCGACCCGCACCTTGATGCCGTGGCACGCCATCGTTCCGACCGATGCAAGCGATCACGACCGACGACGTGCCGGAGGCTCTCGGGCCGTACTCGCAGGGGATCGTCTCCGGCGACACGGTCCACGTGTCGGGAAAGACGGGCGTGGATCCCGACACCGGCGAGGCCCCCGAGTCGGTGGCCGAACAGACGACGCAGACGCTCGCGAACGTCGCCGCGATACTGGAGGCGGCCGGCACGACCGCGGACGCGATCGTGACGGCGACTGTCTACCTCACGGACATGGACGACTACGACGCGGTGAACGAGGCGTACCGGTCGTTCCTCTCGGAGCCGTACCCGGCCAGGACCTGCGTCGAGGTGTCTCGGCTTCCCGCGCCGCTCGACGTCGAGATCGCGGTCGCGGCAGAGCTCCGCGACGACTGAGGTCGAGCGACGTCCCCGGCCGGAGACCGCTCCTCCACTCAGAACTTCTCCAGTAGATCCCCGTAGAACTCGGTGTCGCGGTCGCCGGCGAGCTTCTCGACGATGAGCTCCGGCGTCGACCGCGCGAGGTGCCCCTTCCGGGGCGATCGATTCACCCGCAGTTCGCCGTCGACGAGCCCGGCCGCCTCGATCCCGTCGACGGCGACGTCGAAGTCGGCGGCGTCGCGGATCTCGCGGGCCAGGTGGGAGACGAAGACCGCGGTGGCGTCCTGGCCGTCGAGCGCCTCCAGGATGCCCGCGATGATCTTCGCGGACGCGCCCGGCTCCGTGATCGATTCCAGTTCGTCGACGAGGACGAGCCGACCGTCCGCGCCCTCGACGAGATCGCCGAAGTCCCGGAGCGTCGCCTCGAACGCGCCGGCGTCGAGGGTTCCCTGCGATTTCGCGTAGTAGTGGATCTCCTCGAAGCGCTCGACGGTGGCCGACTCGGCGGGGACGGGCATCCCCATCTGCGCGAGCACGACGATCAGGGCGACCAGGTCCAAGGTGGAGGTCTTCCCGCCGGAGTTGACCCCCGAGAGGAGCGTCGCCCCCGAGACGGCGTAGTCGATCGGCTCCACGTCGTCGAAGTCGACGTCGAGGAGCGGGGAGCGACCGCCTTCGATACGGAAGCCGGGCGCGTGAGTTGCGGATTCGCCGTCCGCGTTCGCGTCTGCGTCTGGTTCGACCACCTCGGGTAACACGCAGTCGAAGTCGCGCGCGAACCGCGCGATCGCGAGTTCGACGTCGAGTTCGAGCGCGTCGCGTACCAAGTCCTCGACCGGCTCCCGGAGCTCGCCGAGGTCCGTCGCCAGCTCCGACTTCAGCCGGGCCGCCCGCCGGTCGCGCGCGGCTGTCAGCTCGGTGCTGAGCCGAGAGACGGCGGTCTCGTCGTGATCGACCGGGAACGAGGGGTCGTCGCCGAAGATCCGGTCGGCGAGCTCCGCCTCCTCGGGCTCCAGCCGCAGCGCGTCGGCGACGTGCTCGCGGGCGCGCGCCATCGCCTCGTCGTACTCGTCGGCGAGTTCGCGGTCCAATAGCGAATCGACGCGCGCGCCCTGCTCGACGAGCGAGAGGAAGTCGGTCCCCTCGATTGTCACGTCGCGCTCGCGGATCGCCTCCCGCAGGCGGTCGTCGGCGACGGACTCCGCGGTCGACACCGCGGCGTCGAGGTCGTCGACCGCGGCGGTGAGGCGCTCCAGTTCGTCGTCGCCGACGATCGTGCCGTCGTCGTCGAGCCGCGCGAGGGCGTCCCGCAGCGCTCCGAGGTCGGCGGCGGGAGCGAGATCCGCCGCCTCGTGGACCGCCGCGGCCGCCTCCAATCGCTCGCGGTTCGCGGCGAAAAAGGAGAGCAGTCGTTCCGGCACCGTCTCCGCAGGCGTTTCGAGGGCGTCGGGGCGGACGTGGACGTCACCCTCAACGTCGAGCCCGGCGAACTCCTCGTCGAGAACGACCACGGTCGCGTACGACCGCGCGAGCTCGGAGATATCGCGGGTGTCTTCGACAGTCTCGACCGACAGCTCGGGAACGGCCGACTCGGCGCGGGCGAGCGTCTCGGCGTCGCCGCTGGCGAGACACCGGTCGCGCACCCGAACCGCGGGCGGGTCGGTCAGGGGGTCGACGCCCGCGAGCGCCTCGCGGACCGCGGGGTCGGGGTCGCGCTCGACCGCGGCCGCGACGAACGACTGCGCCTCCGCGATCCGCGAGGCCGACGCGCTCGGGTAGAACGTCTCTAGGCGCTTCGCGGCGTAGTCGGTGACGGTGCGCTCGCGCAGCAGGTCGATCGCGTCGCGGTACACCTCGCGAGCGCGGTCGGTCGCCAGCACGCGCCCCGCGTCGTCGTGTTGACGGCGGATCGCGCCGCGGGCGATTCTGGCCGCGCGGGCCTCGTTAACGCCCGGAGCGCGCGCGATCGCGGCGACGTCACCGGACTCGACGGTCGCGACAGGATCGTCGAGCTCGCGCAGCGCCGCGGCCGTCTTCGCGCCGACGCCGGGGATCGCCTCCAGATCCATCTACCCGCGGGTATTTCGGCGACGCGCAAAAGGATAGGGGGTCGGCGGGCGGCCGCGACCGCGACCGCGGCCGACGCGCTTTTTCCCGCCGACCGCGAACGCGGGGCCATGAGCCAGGACACGCTCGCCGTCGACGGAGTCGAACTCTCCCCCGAGACGGCGGCGAAGGCGCGATCCGCCCGCGACGCCCTCGGCGAGCGCGACGGGGTCCTCGTCGCCTTCTCCGGCGGGGTCGATTCCTCGGTCGTCGCGGCGCTCGCGCGCGACGCGCTCGGCGACGACGCGGTCGCGTGCACCGCCCGCAGCGAGACGCTCCCGGCCGCGGAGCTCGACGACGCGACCCGGGTGGCCGAGGAGATCGGGATCCGCCACGAGACGGTCACCTTCTCGGAGCTCGACGATCCGAACTTCGTCGCCAACGACGGCGACCGCTGTTACCACTGCCGGACGATGCGGCTCGGTCGGATGTACGAGGCGGCCAAGGACCTCGGGATCGACACGGTCTGCGACGGCACGAACGCGGACGACCCCGGCGAGGGGCACCGGCCCGGGCTGCGCGCGGTCGAGGAGCTAGACGTGTTCTCGCCGCTGTTGGACGCCGACATCGCGAAGGACGAGGTCCGCGAGATCGCCGACGCGTACGACCTGTCCGTCGCCGACAAGCCGTCGATGGCGTGTCTCTCCTCGCGGATCCCGACCGGGCTGGAAGTGACCGAAGCGCGACTGACCCGCGTCGAGAAGGCCGAGCGGGTGCTCCGCGAGTGGGGATTCGAGGGGTTCCGCGTCCGCGACCACGACGGGCTCGCGCGCGTCGAGATCGCGCCGGACGAACTGGAGCGCGCGCTCGATCCGGCGTTCGCCGACGCCGTCCACGAGCATCTCACGGATCTCGGCTTCGAGTACGTCACCCTCGACATGGCCGGCTACCGAACCGGAAGCGTGAGTCCGGGCGGAGAGGAGTCGGCCGACGGCGACGGGCTCGATCTCGAGCAGCGATACCCGCAGTGAGCCGGTTCTCTCGGGTGATAACCCGACGCGAACGCTTAAGAACCGTGTTGGTGAATCGACACCAATGAGCGAGGCGAAGACGCTCGCGATCATCGCCGGCGGGGTGGGCGGCTCGGTCGGCGCTTTCGTGGGTGCCAGCATCGGCGGGAGCGCGCTCGCGGTGGCGCTGACGACGCTCGTCGTCGCGCTAGTGGTCGGCGCGGCCGTCATCGCGAGCGCCGTCATCGCCGGCGACATCGAGTTTCTCGCAAGCGCCGACGGCGAGTGAGCCGGCACTAAGTCACTCGTCGCCGAACGATACTTGTGATTGATACCGAGAGTGGGTATAGTAGAGCCCGATAGCGACGTGGTATTTAAAAGAGGTGAGCGTGGAAGCGACGGCTGGTTATAAATGAACGAGCGGTGCGGTGGCGTGCCTCCGAGCGCTCGCTTTGAAGCGAGCGCGAGGAGCCCGCGAGGGAGCCCGCGGCCGCTTATAAGCGGCCGCGGCGAGGTTGGGGAGGTGTGAGGTGCAGTGCTGTGCGGGGTGGGGCTCAAAGGGGCAGCCGCGAGGCGGACGCAGGCGTTCACGAGAGCGGCGCTCTCGTGAGCCAATCAGAACGCTTCGCGTTCTGATGACGACGTAAGCAGGGAGGGACCGAAGGTCCCTCTTGAAGCCGGCGCGGAGCGCCGGCGACACCGCAGGAACGAGCGAAGCGAGTGACGAGGAGCACAGCGAGCGTGCGCCCGCCTCGTGGCTGGGGCTTTGGAGGTGTTCGCCGCGTTATCAACAATCACTTATAAACACTCTACGCCAGAAACACAACGATTCACCGCGTCAGCAACGATATATAAACAGCCGCCAGCGACACCACTCGTTCACTTATAAACAGCCACTCCTCCGAATAGACACACGTACTCCCGGAATGGCTCATCGCAGCTCCTGTATTGACCGCGATCGGAGTGAATGAGCCGAGCGGGAAGAGGCGATCTACGCGCCCGCCTTCGACGCCGCCGCTGCGGCCGTCACAGTTCGCCCTTGGTGCTCGGCGTGTCGCTCCGACGGTCGTCGAGGCGCGTGGCGTCGTCGAGCGCTCGCGCGAGCGCCTTGAACAACGCCTCGACCTCGTGGTGGGCGTTGTCGCCGCTCTCGATTCCGGCGTGGAGCGTGAGCCCGGCGTTGTGAGCCAGCGACATGGCGAAGTGGTCGGCCATGACGCTCGTGAACGCGCCGACCGACTCCTGTGAGAACTCGCCGGAGAACTCGTAGTAGGGGCGGCCCGCCACGTCGACGACGACGCTCGCGACCGCCTCGTCGAGGGGCACCCGCCGGTCTGCGTACCGCCGGATTCCGCGCTTGTCGCCGAGCGCCTCGTCGAACGCCTCGCCCAGACAGATCGCCACGTCCTCGACGGTGTGGTGGTCGTCGATGTCGAGGTCGCCGTCGCACGCGACCGTCAGATCGAACAGCCCGTGCGTGGCGAACGATCCGAGCATGTGATCGAAAAAGCCGATTCCGGTGTCCACCTCGCTCTCGCCGTCGCCGTCGATCGCGAGGGTGAGGTCGATCGTCGTCTCGCTCGTCTCGCGGGATACCGCCGCGACGCGGTCGTGCTCGCTCATACCAGACTCTCGGCGGGGGCTCTTAAGGGAATTGCGGGTGGAACGGCGTCATCGCCGTTCCGCTGCCTCCCTCACGTCGCGTCCGCCTCCCTCACGCCGCGTCCGCCTCCCTCACACCGCGTCCGCCGCCGCCTGCGCCTCTCGCAGCGTGAACGCGCCCTCGTAGAGGGCGGTTCCGACCACGACCGCGGCCGCGCCTGACTCCTTCAGGGCGACCACGTCGGAGACGCTCGCGACGCCGCCGGAGGCGATGACCGGGATCTCGACCGCGTCGACCACGGCCGCGACCGCCTCGCGGTCGATCCCCTCCAATTGTCCCTCGACGTCGACGTTCGTGAAGAGGACCGCGCCCGCGCCCAACTGCTCGTACCGGCTCGCGGCCTCGGCCGGGTCGAGCCCGGTCCCCTCGGTCCAGCCGCTGACGACAACCTCGCCGTCCTTCGCGTCGAGGCTGACGACGACGCTGCCCGGATGCGTCTCGTCGATCGCCGCGACGATCTCGGGCGTCTCGACCGCCGCCGTCCCGAGGATCACCCGATCGAGACCCAGATCGAGGAGGTCGCGCGCGCCCTGGGCGGTGCGGATGCCGCCGCCGAGCTGGAGGCCGATTTCGTCGTCGACGCGGTCGACGCGGTCGACCACCGCCTCGATCGCGGCGGCGTTGACGCGCTCGCCCTCGAACGCGCCGTCGAGGTCGACGAGGTGGAGCGTCTCGGCACCCTCGTCGATCCAGCGCGCCGCCGCCTCGACCGGGTCACCGTACCGCTTGCCGGTGCCGCGCTCGCCGCCGACCAGCTGGACGACCTCGCCGTCCTGCACGTCGACGGCCGGGATCACCTCGAACTCCGGGAAGTGGTTCATACGAGGTCACAATCGGGGCCGCCGATTAAACGGGTCGGTCCCGGAGCCCCCGGCGCGTTGCCGGCGCGTCGCCGGCGCACCGCCGACCCGCTACCGACCCACCGCCGCCCTCACTCCACCGAGACGAGCAGCGCGGAGATCTCCTCGTCGAAGGTCGCCGGCTCGGTCGCGAGCGCCTCCCTCGTCTCCTCGTCGGTCGTCTCGTCGAGGAACGTTTCGACGTCGATCGCGCTCGGAAGGGCCTCCTCGATCACCTGCGAGAGCGGCTCGGTCGGGTGTGCGCCGCCGGCGACGAGCACGTCGGTGCCGTCGTGCCAGACGCCCAGCCGCGCCTCGATCTCCACGGTCTCGTCGATCGACGTTGTCGACCCCTCCGGGAGCGGGAGCGAGCCGTCGAAGGCGAACTCGCCCCGGAACAGCCACGTCGACGCGGTGTGGCCGGTCTCCACCGTGGTCGTTCCCTCCTCGACGACCTCGACGTTCTCGATACCGCTCCGGCTCAGCTGCGCGCGGAACGCCTCGGTGGCGGCCGACTCCACCTCCGTCATCAGCCGATCTCGGCCGACGCCCGCCGGCAGGTTGTCGAGCGCCGGTCTGAGGTCGATCCGCGTCGCGAAGAAGATCACCGGCGACCCGCTGGCGTCGAACGTCTCGGCCAGCGCCTCGGCGACGGAGACGTACTCGTAGATCCGCGTGTGTTCGAGCGCCCGCACCGTCACCGGGCCGTACGACTGCTCGAAGACCGTGCTCTCCGACTCGTCGAGCAGTCGCCAGCCGTCGTCGATCCGGTCGCTCGTCACCGTCGGCCCCGGGACCGGTCCGTCGCGGGTGCCCAGACAGCCCGCGAGTCCGATCGCCGCGGCGCTCGCGCCCCCGGCGAGCAGTCGGCGGCGTGCGATTCCGGTCACATCTCCCGGTGAGTTCTCCGTCGTGTCCCCTGTCGCGTCCTCCGGCGACTTCTCCGTCGAATCCCCCGTCGCGTCCCCTGTCGACTCTTCGGTCATGCGAGGCTAGATGCGACCACGGGGTAAATTGGTATCGGCGTCGCTATCGACTCCGAGACCTGCCACGGTGGGTGGTCGGTCGCGTTCGCGAGCGCGGTCGCGGACGCGATTGCCGTCGCTCAGACGGTGGGCTCCCGCTGTCGGCGACACGGATCCCTTATGTAACTACCCGGTGTAACAACTCGGTAATGGACGACGAATTGGACGCGGTCGATCAGAAGGGCGACGCCCGACCACACACCCGGCGGCGGTTCCTCGCGCTCGGCGGCGCGGCCGGGGCCGTGGCGCTCGCGGGCTGTAGCGCCGAACGAACTGACGACGGAGCCGGCGACGACGGGGAGGGGAACGGCGACGGCTCCGATGGGAATGGGAGCGACGGAGACGGAGGCGACGGTGACGGGAACGACGGATCGGACGACGAGAGCGAGGGCGAGACACCGACCCTCACCGTCGCGACCTACACCAGCTTCATCGACGCGCCGTCGGTGAGTCCGGGGGAGTGGCTCAAGGAGGCGTTCGAATCGCGCGTCGACGCCGAGCTGGAGTGGGCGACCCCCGACAACGAGGTGAACCACTACGTCGAGCGGGCCAGCTCTGGAGCGCCGATCGACGCCGACCTCTACGTCGGGCTCACCACCGAGGACCTGGTCCGCGTCGACGACGAGCTCGACGAGGACCTGTTCGCCGCGGCGGGCGAGATCGGCGGAATCGACGACGTCCGCGAGGGGCTGCTGTTCGACCCGCACGACCGCGCCGTCCCCTTCGACACGGGCTACGTGAGCCTCGTCTACGACGGCACGGCGACGGAGGCTCCCGAGACGTTCGAGGGGTTACTCGACGAGGAGCACGCCGGGGCGCTCATCGCGCAGAATCCCGGTGCCTCGACGACGGGCCGATCGTTCCTGTTGCACACGATCCACCGCTTCGGCGACGGCGGCGTCGCGGGGGGCGGCGGTGACGGCGACGGGGGTGACGGAGGTGACGGCGACGACGCGGAGACGGTGGAGGGCGGCGACGGCGACCCCGACTACGACTACCTCGACTACTGGGCGGAGCTGCAGGACAACGACGTGCGGGTGCTCGGCTCGTGGGACGACGCGTACACCGCGTGGAGCGAGGGCGAGGCCCCCATGGTCGTCTCCTACTCGACCGACCAGGTGTTCGCGGACATGGAGGGGCAGGATCTCGACCGGCACCAGATCCGCTTTCTGAACGATCAGGCGTACGCGAACCCCGAGGGAATGGCCGTCTTCGCGGACGCCGACGAGCCGGAGCTGGCCCGCGAGTTCATGTCGTTCATGCTGGAGTCGGACGTGCAAGGGGAAATCGCCCAGCGAAACGTCGCGTTCCCCGCGACCGACTCGGCCGAGCTCCCGGCGGATTACGCGGATCTCGCACAGGAGCCGTCGGAACCGGTGACGTTCACGTACGACGAGCTCCAAGGGTCCGTCAGTGAGTGGGTCGAAGCCTGGGAGCGGCAGTACGCCGGGAACTGAGGTCGACGGCGTGAGCGCCGCCCGCCGAAGTGACGAGGACGCCGGGAGCCGCGCCCGGCTCAGCTCTCTCCGCGACCGCGTCGAGGGTCGCCTGCTGACTGCGCTCGCGGTCGTCACGAGCGCCGTGCTCGTCGCCGCGTTCTACTACCCGGTCGGTACCGTGCTCGTCGAGTCGGTCGTCGTCGACGGCGTCGCCACGCTCTCCGTCTTCGCCGAGCTGCTTCGCGACCCCTTCTACTTCGGCGAGCTCGCGCGGCTGTTCGCGGGCGAGTCGCCCCTCGCCGTCGCCCGCGACCTCCTCGGACCGGACCGGCGGCTCGGGATCGTCGGCTTCACCGCGTACCAGGCCGCGCTGTCGACGCTCGCGAGCGTCGCACTCGGGCTTCCGGCCGCCTACCTGCTCGCGCGCTTCGAGTTCCCGGGCCGGCGCACCCTGCGGTCGCTGACGATCGTCCCGTTCGTGCTCCCGTCGATCATGGTCGCGGTCGGCTTCGTCGCGACGTTCGGAAGCAACGGGACGTTGAATGCCGCCTTGCAGGCGGTCGGGCTCCCGCCCGTCGACCTCATGTTCACGCTGGAGGCGATCGTGATCGCCCACGCCTTCTACAACGCGCCGCTCGTCGCCCGGGTGACGACCGCGGCGTGGGAGTCGGTCGACGCCCGCGCGGTCGAGACCGCCCGGAGCCTCGGCGCGGGACCGATCCGGGCGTTCTACGACGTGGTCGCGCCGCAGGTGTACCCGGCCGTCTTGACGGGCGCGGCGCTGACGTTCGTGTTTACGTTCGGGACGTTCCCCATCGTGCTCGCGCTCGGCGGGTTCCAACTGGCGACCGTCGAGGTGTTCGTCTATCGACTCGTTCGGGATCTGAGCTACGCCGAGGCCGCCGCGCTGGCGATCGTCGAGCTGGTGATCTCTCTCGGCGTCCTGCTCGCGTACCTGCGGTACGAGGCGCGCAACACGGTGCGGTCGCGGGGCGCTCGGCCGCTCCCCCGCAAGCCCCTGCTGCCCACGGCACCGACGGCAGGGTCGGTCCTGTCCCGATTTGGGCTGGTGACGTACGTCGCCGTCGCGGGGCTGATCTTCCTCGCGCCGATCGCCTCGATGGTCCTCGCCAGCGTCACGGGTGGGGAGGGCGCGCTCACCTTGGAGCACTACCGGTTCCTCCTCGACCGTCAACGGACCGGGGCGGCGTTTCAAGTGCGGCCGTGGCCCGCGATCCGCAACTCGCTGACCTTCGCGGCGGCGGCGACGCTGATCGCGCTTCCGATGGGCGTCGTCGTCGCGGTGCTGACGACCCGGCGGTATCGGGGGCGGAAGCTGATCGACGCGGCAGCGATGGCCCCCCTCGCAGTGTCGGGGATCATCGTCGGGCTCGGGCTGCTCCGCGGGCTCGTCTTCGGCGTGGAGGTCGCGGGCTGGCGGATCGCGGCGACCGGCGCGGTCGCCATCGTCGTCGCGCACGCGGTCGCGGGCTACCCGTTCGTCGTCCGAACAGTCGCCCCCGGGCTGGACGGGCTCGACCGCTCGCTGATCGAGTCAGCGCGGGCGCTCGGCGCGTCGCGGGCGCGGGTAATCCGCGACGTGGAGCTGCCGCTGGTATGGCCCGGCGTCGTCGCCGGCGCGGCGTTCGCGTTCGCCATCTCGATCGGCGAGTTCACGGCGACGGTGGTGCTCGCGACCGGTGCCGACGCGTACACGATGCCGGTCGCCATCGAACGCTTCATCGGGCGTCGGCTCGGACCGGCGACCGCAATGGGCGTCGTCCTCCTCGTCGTCACCGGGCTCAGCTTCGTCGTCATCGAGCGGCTCGGAGGTGAACACCGTGGGTTCTGAGCGCGCCGGCAACTCAACGGATGGCCCCCCTGCCGCCGTCGAGGCGGACGACACCCCCGCCGTCGAACTCGACGGCGTGACGAAGCGGTACGGCGACGCGGTCGCCGTCGACGACGTGACCCTCGGGGTGCGCGAGGGCGAGTTCTTCACGCTCGTCGGCCCCTCCGGCTGCGGGAAGACGACGACGCTCCGGCTGATCGCGGGGTTCGAGGAACCCACCGCCGGGACCGTCCGATTCGGCGGCGAGTCGGTCGCCGGGGTGCCGCCGGAGGACCGCGACGTGGGCGTCGTCTTCCAGAACTACGCGCTGTTCCCGCACATGAGCGTCGGCGAGAACGTCGCCTACGGGCTCAACTTCGCGGACCCGCCCGGAGGCGTCACCCGCGACGAGCGCGTCGCGGAGCTGCTCGACCTCGTCGACCTGCCGGACGCCGCCGACCGCGACCCGGAGAGCCTCTCCGGCGGGCAGCAACAGCGCGTCGCGATGGCGCGCGCGCTCGCTCCGGGTCCCGATGTGCTCCTCCTGGACGAGCCGATGAGCGCGCTCGACGCGCGGCTCCGCGAACGACTGCGGGTGCAGGTGCGCCGGATCCAGTCCGAACTGGGGATCACGACCGTCTACGTCACCCACGATCAGGAGGAGGCGCTGGCGATCTCAGACCGCGTCGCCGTCATGTCGGACGGAGCCCCCGAGCAAGTCGCTCCCCCGCGGACGGTGTACCGGGAGCCCGCGACCCGGTTCGTCGCCGAGTTCGTGGGCGACAACAACGTGTTCGCGGGGCGGGTGGCCGACGTCGAGGAGGGCGACAGGGACGGCGGCGGTGAGGGCGGTGATGGCGGCGACAGAGACGGCGGCGACCCCCGCACCGTCGGCGTCGACGTCGACGGCGAGACGCTTCGGGTCGCCGTCGCCACCGATCGCGACACCCCCGCCGTCGGCGACGGGCTCACCTTCTGCGTCCGGCCCGAGTACCTGCGGATCGGAGGCGGCGAGAGCCGGGTTCGGGCGACCGTCGAGAGCGCGGAGTTCCTCGGTGAGACGACACGCGTGACCCTCGCCTGGGGCGGTCGGGACCTCCTCGTTCGGACGCGCGACCCCCTCTCCGGCGAGGTCGTCGTCGGCTTCGAACCCGAGGACGCGCACGTGATCGACGTCGACCGGGCGTGACGGACGATTGCTTATCAATGAACGTGGCGGTGCGGTGGCGCGCCTCTGCGCGCTCGGTTAAAAGCGAGCGCGCAGAGCCCGCGAGGGAGGCCGGACCGTCCGCCCGACCGCTAGGCGGACGGTCCGGACGAGGCTGGGGAGGGGTGAGGCTGCGGTCCCGCGAGCGAAGCGAGCGGGAGTACGGAAGTCGCAGCGCCGAGCGAAGCGAGGCGGCCGTCTTCCGGTGGTGCGGCGCGGTGCGGGGTGGGACCAAAGGGGCAGTCGCGAGGACGGCGCAGGCGACACAAGCACCGCAGCGAAGGAGCGAACGAAGTGAGCGACGGAGTGAGGAGCGCAGCGAGCGTGCGCCGTCCTCGCGGCTGGGGCTTTGTGAGTGTTCTCCGCACCAGCAATGATTTATAAGCGAGCGACTGGGGCTTTGTGAGCGGTCGCCGCGCCAGCACCGATCACGTATCAATCACTTATAAATGAGCAACTGCGTCCTTGGCGGTGTTCTCGACAGCAACGCCAGTAACGTCACTTCCAGTGCCAGAAGTGGTTCCCGTCCTCCTCGACGGGATCGGTCCGCTCTCGGAGGTCGGCGACGTCCTCCGCGGCGGGTTCGTGATCGTCCGGCAGCGCGTCCATGCACTCGAAACAGAGGAAGAATTCGGAGCCGTCGGTCAACTCCAGGGTCAGCCCCTGCGTCGATTCGAACGCGAAGTTCCACAGGTCGCCGATACCGCCGGCGATCCTGACGGACCGCTCGCAGACGTCACACGACTCCGAGGCCATACACGCGGTTTCGGCTCCGTGCGGTAATGCGTATCGGGACGTGATAATGACACGTCGGTGTCGGCGTGACGACCACCGCCAACGTTCCAGCCGTTTACTTATAAATCGTTGACAGTGCGGTGAACTCTGACAACGCCCCAGTCGCTCGCTTATAAATGATCGTAGCTGGTGCGGAGAACACTCACAAAGCCCCAGTCGCGAGGACGGCGCAGACGACGTAAGCACTACAGGGAGCGAGCACCGCGAGCGACCGAAGCGCGTGGTTCGAGAGAGCAAAGCTCTCTCGTCATCCCGAAAATCGGAGATTTTCGGGCGACAACGAGTCTGCGCCGTCCTCGCGGCTGCCCCTTTGAGTCCCACCCCGCACAGCGCCGCACCACCGGAAGACGGCCGCCTCGCTTCGCTCGGCGCTGCGACTTCCGTACTCCCGCTCGCTTCGCTCGCGGGACCGCAGCCTCACCCCTCCCCAGCCTTGCGGCTCCCTTCGGTCGCCGCGCCCTCGCGGACTCCTCGCGCCCTGCCGGGCGCTCGGAGGCACGCCACCGCAATCGACGCAATCTGCACAACCCCCCAATCCCCGTGATCACTTCGACCGCTTCCGTGGCCGCTTATAAATGCCGCCGCTCCGCTCGCATCGTCGTTTTTCGGGCGTATCACAAGGACCATACCGTCGCGCGTCCCGCTATCAACCGACAGGTGGACCCAGTGACAGAGAAACGCGAATACCGAGACGACTACGCGGACAAGACGCTGTACATCCCCGGGCCGACGGAGGTCCGCGAGGACGTCATCGAGGCCATGACGGAGTCCACGTTCGGCCACCGGATGGACCGGATGACGGATCTGTACACGACCATCGTCGAGGACACGAAGGAGTTCCTCGGCACCGACAACGACGTGGTCATCCTCACCGCGTCCGGAACGGAGTTCTGGGAGGCGTCGACGCTCAACCTCGTCGACGAGAACATCCTCGTGCCGACCTGCGGGAGCTTTAGCGAGCGCCACGCCAACGTCGCCGAGCGCCTCGGCAAGGACGTCGACCGACTGGAGTACGAGTGGGGCGAGGCGGTCAAACCCGAGGACATCCGCGAGCACCTCGGATCGACGGACAAACACTACGACGTGGTCGCGACGGTGATGAACGAGTCCTCGACCGGGGTCCGGAACCCCATCGAGGAAATCGGCGACGTGATCGCCGACTATCCGGACACGTACTTCGTCGTCGACGCCGTGTCGGCGCTCGGAGGCGATCTCGTCGACATCGACGAACACGACATCGACGTCATCTTCGCGTCCACGCAGAAGGCGTTCGCGATGCCGCCGGGGCTCGCGGTCTGCGTCGTCAGCGACGACGCCTACGAGCGCGAGGTCGAGAAAGGAACGTCGTCGTGGTACGGCGGTTTCCGCCGCACGATCGACTACTACGACCGGAAGGGCCAGACCCACTCGACGCCCGCAATTCCCATCATGCTGGCGTACCGCAAGCAGATGAAACACATGCTCGAAGAGGGCCACGCCGCCCGCGACGAGCGCCACCGCGAAATGATGCAGTACGTTCACGACTGGGCCGACGAGCACTTCGCGATGTTCCCCGAACCGGGCTACGAGTCCCAGACGGTCGCCTGCATCGAGAACACGCAGGGGATCGACGTCGCCGCGACCATTGACGAGGTGAGCGAGGAGTACGACATGGCCTTCTCGAACGGCTACGGCTCGCAGCTCGGCGAGAAGACGTTCCGCATCGGCCACATGGGCGAGCACACCGTCGAGAGCGTGAAGGAACTCACCGACGCGATCGAGGACGTCGCCGGCCTGTAATTCGGTCGAAAAACGCCCGTCTCACCGCGCTCAGCTCTCTCTTCGCGGTTCGACCAAATCGATCCGGTACCGTCGCCCGCCGGCCGCCGTCTCCTCGACCGCGACGACGACGAACGCGTGCTCGCCGACGTCGACGATGTCGCCCGGCGAGAGCGGTCCGTCGGCTCCCGGCTCGCCGCGTCGACGTCGGTTCCGTCGCGCTCGCGCCCCGTCCTCGCCCGGAGTCTCCTCGGCGACGACGCCCGGTGCGACGCCGATGACGGCTCGCTCGGCGTCGACCGCGCGGCTCCAGAACGCGTCCGCCGGCGGGTGCGGGCCCAACAGTCCGGCCAACTCCTCCCTCCTGAGTCGCTTCATGCGTCCGCGCTCACAGCCAGAGCAGTTGTGCGTGTCGGGTTTCCTCGAACTCCAGAACGGTCTCCTCGTCGACGAGACCGGCCTCGACCGCGACGCCGACGGCCTCGGTGCCGACGATGTTCGCGACCTGTGCGCGGTGGAGTCCGGCGACGACCTCCTCGGCGGTTGCCTCGACCGCGTCGTCGCCGCCGTAGAACTCCTCGCTCACGGTGAGCGTCACGGGACCGTCCTCGTACGTCTCGCCGAGACAGTCGGCGTCACAGACGGAGACGAGCGTCCCCTCCGCGGTCTCGCGTTCGCGGAGGAGCATCTAGAACCCCTCGGGACCCTCGCCCTGGAGCTCGCGCTCCGGCGTCTCGTCGTCGCCGCGACCGCCAGCGTCCGACTGTCCGCCCATCTCGTCGCGACCGCCAGTTCCCGGGTGGCCGCCCGTCCCGCCGCGACCGCCCGGGCCCATCGCGCCCTGTCCGGCCTGTCCGCCCTGTCCGGTCTGTTCTTCGACCATCTGTCCCTCCGCCTCCCGGCGGATCTCATCGGCGCGGTCGGCGACCTCCTCGGCCTGCTCGTGCTCGCCCGCCTCTTCGAGCGCGCGCGCCTTCTCTTCGAGGACGCCGGCGCTGCGGTAGCCGAGTCGGATCGCATTGTCGAAGCAGGTGACGGCGTCCTCGGCGAGCCCGCGCTCGACGAGCAGGAACCCGCGGTTGTACCACGCTTCGGCGAAGCGCGGGTCGGTCTCGACGGCGCGCTCCGCGTGTTCGAGCGCCTGCTCGTGGCGGCCGAATTCCCAGAGCGCGTACGCGAGGTTGGTCTCGGCGGTCGCGGCGTGCTCGGAGTCGTCGTCGATCCGGAGCGCTTCCTGGTACGCGCCGATCGCCTCGTCGAACTCCTCCAACTCCGCGTGGGCCGCGCCCTTGTTCACCCACGCCTCCTGGGCGTCGAGCGAGTCCTCCTCCGCGAACTGGGCGGCGCGCTCGAACGTCTCGGTCGCTTCCTCGAAGCGGTTGATCCCCATGTACGAGAGCCCGACGTCGACCAGTCGATCGACGTCGACGGCGTCGCTCCCGACGTTGCGTCGGTCGAGGATGTCGGTGAGCACGCGGGAGTCGACGGGGTCGACCGTGTTGGGGTCCGCGTCCAGCTCCTCGGGGTCGAGGGTGAACTCCTCGTAGTCGGCGTCGACGCCCTGCCCGGCGGAGAACTCGTGGCGGTCGTCGTCGCGTTCGTCGGTCATATGCCCGTGTTTGGCGGTCACGACGCGTAAGGGTTGCGTCGGCGACCGACCGAAAGGAACGTCGGCGAGAGCGAACGCGCTCAGGGCCGATCTTTATCGGCCTCGGCGACGACGCTGCCGACATGAACACGCGACGGTACTTCGGTCTCGCCGCCCTCCTCGTCGTCCTCTCGGCCGCCGTCGGCATCGCCGCGCTCCCCGCGCTCCCCGAGCGGATCGTGACCCACTGGGACGCCGCCGGCGATCCGAACGGGACCGCGTCCGCGGCCGTCGGGATCTGGCTGCTTCCGGGGCTCTCCGCGGCGCTGCTCGCGCTCTTCGCCGTCCTCCCGCGGATCGACCCGCTCGGGGAGAACGTGGCCGCCTTCCGGGAACACTACGACCGGCTCGTCGTCGTCCTCGCGGCGTACCTCACCGCCCTCCACGTCGGTATGATCGCGTTCAACCTCGGCGTCGAGTTCGATTTCGTCGCGTTCGTCCTCCTCGGCGTGGCCGGGTTGTTCTACTACATCGGAACGATCCTGCCGCACGTCGAACCCAACTGGTTCGTCGGGATCCGAACGCCCTGGACCCTCAGCAGCGACGCGGTGTGGGACCGGACCCACGCGCTCGGCGCGAAACTGTTCAAGCTCGCCGGCGTGCTCGCCGCGGTCGGGGTCGCGTTCGGCGAGTACGCGGTGTTCTTCGTGCTCGTCCCCGCGGTCGCGACCGCGGTCGTGACCGCCGCCTACTCGTACGTCCTGTACCGGCGAGTCGATGCCGACGGAACGCTCCCGTCAGACGAGTGAGCGACCGCGAACGGCCGGCGGTGGCCGTTTACGGCTGCTAACGACCGCGAACGACCAGGGACGGCCGCGGATGGCCACCGCCACCGTCCGTGCCGTCACGGTCGGCAGCGAAACCTGCCCCGGTGCCGGTCGCTTATGTACGCGGCCCCGAAGGGTACGGTATGAACGAGGACTCACGAGCCGACCGACGCTCCCCCGTCGGCGAGCCCGTCGTCCGATCCGACCCGGCGGTCACCGGCGAGCGGGCCGCCGAGGCGGTCGGGTTCGATCCCGACGACCCCGAGAGCGTCGCCGAGGCGGCCGAGACGGTGGCCCGCTTCGCGGCCGGCGACGTCGGCGACGAAGACCACGTGCTGATGCTCCGGGGCGCGGCCGCGTGCGCGGCGCTCGTCCGCGGCGTTGGTTCGTACAAGGACGCGGCCGAACGCGCCGGCGACGGCGTTTCGGTGGCGTTCATCCGCAAGTGGGCCCGGGTCCACGACCTCCCGCAGGCGATCCGCCGTCAGGTCGCGAGCGGGCGTATCGTGCCGAGCGCGGCGAAGCACATCGCCCGCCTCGGCGGCCCCGACCGCTACCTCGTCGCCTGGGCGGCCATCGACGGCGACCTCACGGTCCGAGAGGTACGCTCCATCGCCTCGGCCGTCAACGACGGGAGCGACGTCGAGGCCGCGGTCCGCGAGGCGGGCGTCGATCTCGGCCACGTCGGCCTCGACCTCCCCCTCGACACCTACGTCGAACTCAGGCGACGCGCCTCGAACCGAAACGCCGAGCCCGGCGACCTCGTCGCCGAGGCGCTCAACGGCTACTTCGCCGACTCGCCGGGCGACGGCGAGTCGAAATAGCGCCGCGCGAACCGCACCGTCGCGCCCGCGATCGCCTTCCGTCCGCTCACAACCTCGTCCCACGCGATCGTCTCGTCGGGATAGTGCGCCTCCGTGATGCTCCCCGGCCCCAACAGCACCGTCGGGATCCCCGCCGCGACGTAGTGTCTGGAGTCCGCGCCGTAGGTCGCGCCCGTCGGCTCGCCGTCCGGGATCCCGGCGTCGGCGAGCCCCGCCCGGGCCGCCTCGACGATCGGCTCGTCGACGGCGACCTCGGCGGGCTCGAACTGCACCGAGAAGCGCTCGAACGTCGGTGGGTGCTCTCGGAGCCACGGGTCGGCCGCGACGACCTCGTCCAGCCGCGCGCGAAACGTCTCCTCCACCTCGTCGACGGTCTCGCCGGGCGCGACTCCGATCCGGAACTCGGCAGAGAGCGACGCCGGCACCGTCGACGCCCACGAGCCGGCCTCGACCCGCCCGCAGACGACCGGCCACGGCACCGGGAACTCCGTATATAAGGGGTGCGTCACCGCCTCGCCCCGCTCCGCCTCCAGTTTCGTGAACGCCTCCCGGATCGCCTCGAACCGCGGGAGGACGTCCTCGCCGCGCCAGCGAGTGGCGGCGTGGGCGCTGCGCCCGGTCAGCTCCAACCGCGCCATCAGCGAGCCCTCGCAGGCGACGACGGGGCGAAGCTCGGTCGGCTCCGCGACGATCGCCGCGTCGCGCTCGAAGGGGTACGGGTTCGCGAGCGCCGCGGTCGCCGCGCCGTAGCCGCCGTCCTCCTCGCCAGCGACCGCCTCGACGACGACCCGGAGCCCCGAATCGGGGAGGTCGAGCGAGCCCGATTCGACCCCCTCTCGCACGTCGAGCGCCGCCCCGACGCACGCCGCGAGCCCCGATTTCATGTCCGCCGCGCCGCGAGCGGTGAGGGTCTCGCCGTCACCGTCTGCAGAAGTATCGCTGTCGCGGTCTGCGTCGCCACGGCAGCCCGCGTCGCTGGCGGCGGTCCACGTCGGGTCGAAGGGGTCGCTCAACCACTCCGCGGGGTCGGCCGGCACGACGTCGAGGTGGCCGTTCAGGATGATGGTGGGGGCATCGGCGGTCGCGTCTTGGGGTGTCGTGTCCCCGGTGAGTTCGTCCGGTTCCGCGCCGCCGAGTTCGAGCACGCCGGCAACGCTTCGGCGGCCGGCGACGTCGTCCTCGTCGAGGTCGTCCGGGAAGGAAGGGTGATCGGCGAGGAGGTCCGGATCCGCGTCCCACGCGTAGGTCTCGAAGCCGAGATGGGCGAGTCGGCCCTCGACGAAGTCGGCCGCGGCCGCCTCTTCGCCGGCGGTCGACGCGAAGCCGCAGAGGTCCGCGGCGAACGCGCGCATGTCGAAGTCCATGCTCGCGGCGACGGCGGCGGTTCGGAAACCGTTTCGGATCGACAGAATAGCGCACCGCGGCCGCTGCCGCACGCGTTTTCTAAACGTTTATCCGTGGTCTGGTCGTATCGATTCGTGTCTGGGCCGGTAGCTCAGTTAGGGAGAGCGTCCGGCTTTTAACCGGACGGTCGGGGGTTCGAATCCCTCCCGGCCCGCTGTACCGCCGCGAGCAATAACGCGAGCGGCGGTACTGTGACGAAGGGAGGGTTCGAACCCTGCCAGAGGCAGCCCGCGCAGCGAAGCGAGCAGGAACCTCTGGCTCTGGTTCGAATCCCTCCCGGCCCGTGTCCTGCCGCGAGCACTTCGCGAGCGGCAGGTCACGGAGAGAGATTCGAAGAGACCAGTCGCGCGCAGCGAACGAAGTGAGAGAGCACGTCTGGGCGTGGTTCGAATCGCGTCGCATCCGGAGGATGCGACTGACCCACGCTCGCTTCGCTCGCGTGGATCCCTCCCGGCCCGCTGTCCCGCCGCGAGCAATAACGCAAGCGGCGGTGCTGTGACGAAGGGAGGGTTCGAATCAGAGAGCGACTGGGGTTCCCGAGTCACTAGCTTCCCCCGGTCCACTCCAGCGCGTCCCGCTGTCCGTCGAGAAGCGTTCCGAGGTGGTCGGTCTCGACAGTCGTTAACGTCGCCGCAGATTCTCGAACGAGGGTCCGGACGGGTGGGAGAGGAGTGTTCTCGTCTCGTGTCCCGTGCCAAAACCGGACCGGCACGTCCGGCAGCGCCGGATCGAACGACGCGCTTGCGAACGCTCGGTTCTCCCGTTCGACCGCTCTCGCGTCTCGTCTGAGAGCTTCGTGAAAGTCGGCGTCTACCGCCTCAGCGACTGAATCCGAGACGGACCGGTCCGTGTACTGTGACACCACTGGGGCCGGTCCGACGACCGACGCGAGCGCCTTCGAGAGCCGAAACACGGCGCGCAGGGCGAACGGGACCGATCCGAGCGCGGAGAGGGCGTTCTCGGTCGGGGGGACCACGGTACTGATCAGTCCGACTCGTGTCGCCCGGCCGCCATTCGCGACCGCGAGCGCGAAGGGACCGCCACCGGAGAATCCCACGACCCCAGCCCGATCGATCGACTCCGCGTCGAGAAGTTCTGCCAGGTCGTTCGGCCAGTCTCGCCACGTCCATCCCGCCGGTGGCGGCGACGAGCGCCCGTATCCCGGGCGGTCGGGCACGAGGATCCGGACTCCCGCTTCGGTCGCAGACTCAGCCAGCAGCGCTCCGAACAGCCGTGATCCCGGTGTACCGTGATGAACGACGACCGGGCGGCCGTTTGGGTCCCCACCGGTGGCGAACGAGAGCGTTCGTCCGTCGGAGAGGGTGTGCGTGTCGGTCTGGAGACCAGAACCTGGAGATGTCATGATGGGACCTACTCACGCTTCTCGAAGAGACGATAAGGAAATTGTGGTCGAACGACATCAGCGGAGACGCGTCGAGGGAGCTCACTGGTCTCGAAACGGGGGAAAAACGCGCGGCGCGTCGTCGAAACGGCGAGGCGTATTCAGTATCCGAGCTGCTCGCGCACGAGCACGACCGTCGTCCGGCCCTCCTCGGTCTCGCGTCGGTAGATGAGCTGCTTGGCGATAGCGGATTCGACGCCGTACGCCTCCTGTGCGCGCTCGTTTTCGAGCGGGTACGCAACCGACTCCAGTCGGTCGAGCGCGTCGTCGAGCGTCGGGACGATCTTGTTCACGCCGCTGACGATGACGACGTTGCCGGCGGCGAACGGGTACGCGCCGATCCGGCTGCCGGAGAGGTCGGCGGCGACGAGCTCGCCCGTCTGCGCGACCGCGTTGATGCCGCCGAGGAAGTAGTCGGCCGTCTGTGACTCGCGCCGGGCGGTCTGCCGCTCGGCGTCGTCGTCGATGCTCCAGATCTCGTCCGGGAGATTCTCCCACTCGTGGTCGCCCTCACTGAGGAGCTCGTCGAACCCGATCTCTTCGAGCGTCGTCGAGTGGCCGTTCATCACGGACGCGCCCCCGGGGATCTGCGACTGGACCGCGTCGAGCGCCTCGTCGGCGTCGTCGACGACGATTACGTCGAAGCCGCGCTCTTCGAGGTTCGCGACCGTCTCTTCAACGGTCGCGTCGTCGGGAAGCTCATCTAATTCCGCGTCGATCTCCGTGTCGTCTGCGTAGTCGGCTTTCTGCTGTGGCATGGTGAACGTGAGAACCTCGTCGACAGATCGGAGGGTCGGGAGTCACTTAACCGCTCGCGGACACCGCCGTCCCGTGGTTACGCCGGTGTTACCCTCCTGTCGCGCGAGCCGAATGTGGGGAGTAGTGGCGCGGCACGTGGTCGGAGGCGAACGGGACACTCGATCGGACGACGAGCGGGACGCTCTCTGCGGTCGAGTCGTCGATAAAAGTCGTGTGTCGTCGAGGCCCGGAGGGGCGCGCGACGGTCGGTCGAAAGGCGGTTCGGTGAAGCGTCAGGTCGGAATCGGGGGGCTGTGTGAGTTCTCGCCGAGCTTCACATCGCGCCGCCCATGCCGCCCATGCCGCCCATGCCGCCCATTCCGCCGGGCGCGCCGCCGGGGCCGCCCTCGTCGCCGCCGTCGTCGGAGCCGCCGCCCTTGAGGTCACCGGCCGCGATGACGTCGTCGATGCGGAGGATCATGACGGCCGCCTCGGTGGCGGACTCGATGGCCTGGGTCTTGACGCGGAGCGGCTCCACGACGCCCTCGGCCTCCATGTCGATCACGTCGCCCGTGTAGGCGTCGAGACCGGCACCGAACTCGCCGCCGTCGTGGCGGGAGCGGAGGTCGACCAGCGAGTCGATGGGGTCGAGACCAGCGTTCTCGGCGAGCGTGCGCGGAACGACTTCCAGCGCGTCGGCGAACGCCTCGACGGCGAGCTGCTCGCGGCCGCCGACGGAGTCGGCGAAGTCACGGAGCTGCAGCGCGAGTTCGGCCTCGGGCGCGCCGCCGCCGGGCAGCACCTGCCCGTCGAGCAGCGTCGTGCGGACGACGCCGAGCGAGTCGTCGATTGCGCGCTCGACCTCGTCGACGACGTGCTCGGTGCCGCCGCGGAGGATGAGCGTGACGGACTTGGCTTCCTCGACGTCCTCGACGAAGATGCGCTCGTCGCCGCCGATGTCCTTCTGAGCGACGGAGCCGGCGAAGCCGAGATCGTCGGATTCGATGTCTTCGAGGTTGGAGACGACGCGGCCGCCGGTCGCGCGGGCGAGGCGTTTGAGGTCGCCGGACTTCGCGCGGCGGACCGCCAGGATGCCCTCCTGGGCGAGGTAGTGCTGGGCCATGTCGTCGATGCCGTCGCCGACGAAGACGACGTCGGCGTCGATGTCGACGAGGTGGTCGACCATCTCGCGGAGCTGCTGTTCCTCCTGGTCGAGGAACTGCTGGAGCTGGTCGGGGTCAGTGACGTTGACCTCGGCGTCGATCTCCGTCTCCTTCACTTCGATTGCGCCGTCGAACAGCGCGACGTTGGCGTCCTCGACCGCGAAGGGCATGTTCTCGTCGACGCGCTCCTTGTCGACGATGACGCCCTCGACGAGCTCGGACTGGTCGATCGAGCTGCCGACGACCTTCTCGACGGAGACGTTCTCCGTGTCGATGCCGTCGTCGTCCTTGACCGCGAGGACGGCGTCGACGACGAGCTCGGCGAGCAGGTCCTTCGCGTTCTCCGCGCCCTTGCCCGTCATCGCCGTCTGGGCGATCTCGACGAGCGTGTCGTAGTCGTCCTCGGAGACGTCGATGGCCTCCTCGTCGAGGATTTCCTTGGCCTTCTCCGCGGCCTGGCGGTACCCCTGCGCGAGCGTGGTCGCGTGGATGTCCTGATCGAGGAGCTCCTCGGCCTGATCGAGGAGTTCGCCGGCGACGACGACGGCGGAGGTGGTGCCGTCACCGACTTCCTCCTCCTGTGTCTCGCTGACCTCGACGATCATGTTGGCCGCCGGGTGGTCGATGTCCATCTCTTTGAGGATGGTGACGCCGTCGTTCGTGACGACGACGGACCCGCCGGAGTCGACGAGCATCTTGTCCATTCCTTTCGGGCCGAGCGTGGTGCGGACGGACTCCGCGACCGCCTTGCCGGCCGTGATGTTCATGTTCTGGGCGTCTTTTCCGGAGGTGCGCTGCGACTCCTCGGAAAGTACGATCATCGGCTGGTTACCCATCCGCTGTCGCTGAGACATAATCACCCATTGATTGTTTGTGATTCTATATAAACCCTTCGCTCACGCCGTGCGAAAACGCAACACGGTGGGGAGGATACGGTCGGTGTGCGGTACGTTCACACGGGTCTTTTTATAGAACGGTAGATTCAGGTCAGGACACGGGTTGCTTATAAATGATCGAGGCGGTTGGCGGCGGCGGCGGCTTAGCCGCCGGCTGTCACCGGGCTTCGCCCGGTTGCCCGAGGGACACAGTCCCTCGCTGCCAGAGGTGATCCGCGCCTCGCGGCTGGGGCTTAGTGGGTGTTCTCCGTCTCGCCGCAGACAACGAGGGATAAACAAGCCCGCAAATCCGGCAGAGTTCTGCTCGATCTTCGGAATAGCTTATAAACGAACGACGGCACCGCCACCCGCGACGGCGACGAGACCGACACCAAACCCCGTCTACTGCGGCGCGTTGAAGCTCACGTCGTCGTCGAGCTCGTTCGACATCCGCTCGAGGTACGAGTACACCGCGCCGTGGGGGGCTCCGTCCAACAGCATCCCGACCGCCCGACGAACGACCTCCAGTTCCTCGGGTCGCCCGACAGCGCCGACGGTGGAGCCGTAGACGACGACGTTCGCGCCCGAGAGCTCCTCCAACAGCTCCCGCGTCCGACCGTTCTCGCCAATGATTCGCCCCTTTTTGCGCTGGAGGTCGTTGTCGTTGCGCGTGTGCTCGGACAGGTCGATCAGGTCGAGCGTCCGGAGATCGTGATCGAGGATCGATAGCGCGGTCTCCGGCTTGAAACCCCGACCGATGGCCTTGATCACGTCCGGGACGATCATCTCGGCGACCGGATCGCCGGCCTCCTCGATCGCCACGCTACCCGAGTCCGAATCGACGTCGAGCCGCACCTCCGCGCGTTCCTCGATCTCCCGCATGGTCTCGCCACCAGCGCCGATGACGACGCCGATCCGGTCCTGCGGAACCGTCACGTGTTGCATACGAAAGAATATCCGGCGGAGCCTTTTAAACGTGTTCCGCCGTGGTCGGGTCTGTGGGCGCGTGACGCGGCTCTCCGGCGGGTTTCGACCACAAACGCGGAGCGCTAGTCGTCCTGCTCCTGGTCCGGCTCCCCGCTCGGGTCGGGCTCCGGTTCCGTCACGTACGCCCGGAGGTCGTCGGGGTCGACGTCGACCCCCTGCCGGGTGAAAAACGACGCCACGTTCTCGCAGTCGCGGTCGAGGAACTCCCCGGCGTTCGGGTGATGGACGGTCACCGCCTGCCCCATGTCGATGATCACCAACTCGCCGTCGTGGATGATCATGTTGTACTCGGAGAGGTCGCCGTGGATCAGCCCGGCCCGGTAGAGCCGCCGCATGTACTCGCGAACGACCTCGTAGGCGGTCTCGGGGTTCTCGACGTCGACCTCGCTCAGCCGCCGAGCGCGGTCCTCGGCGTGTCCCACGAGTTCCATCACGAGGACGTTCCGCTGGACCGCGATGGGCTCGGGGACGCGAACGCCGGCCGTGCGCGCACGCCTGAGGTTCGCGAACTCCTTGCGCGTCCACGCCAGCACGACGGCCTTCTTGTCGCTCGCGATCCCCTCGAACCGCGGGTCTCCCTCTAGGTACTCGCGCATGTGCCGGAAGTTCGAGGAGTTGATCCGGTACACCTTCACGGCGACTTCGCGCTCCGGGTGGACGCCCTCCGGCCCGCCCCCGGCCGCGGCCGAACCGGGCTCCGGTCGCTCGCCCGCCTGCCCGCCGAGCGCCTCGAAGACGCTCGCCTCCTTCCCGGTCGAGACCGGCCCGCCGAAGGCGTCGACGTAGCCGTCCTGCACGAGCTTGTAGACGGCCGCAAGCGTCGCGTCGTCGAACACCGACTCCTGGAGTTTGAACTGCTCGGTGTCCTTGATCCGCTTGCGGAACTCGTCGAACTCCCGGTCCTGTCGGCGGGCGATCCGGTCCGCCTCCGTGTCGGAGACGTCCAGCTGTTCCCACTCGTCGCCGGGATCGTCGTCGGGTTCGAGCAGGACGAACTCCTCGCTCATTCGTTCCGGACTTCGGCGCGGCGAGGGATAAGCGGGCGGGTCGCGCGACGCGGATTCGCCGAGTGACGACAGGGAACCGCCGCTTCCGGCCCGCTCACAACACGTCGAGGGCGTCCTCGACCGGCATGTGACCGTCTCGGACCGCCTCCAATATCTCACGGCGCTCCTCCGCTTCGGGGTCGATTTCGCCCTCACTGCCGTCACCGCCGCCACCGCCGCCGACCTCGTCGAGCGTCACCTTCTCCGTCTCGCCGACGAATTCGTGGAAATCCGTCCCGTGGGCGAGCGCAGTCTCCTTTTTCACCCGGTACGACCCGGCGTCCGTGGTGTACAGGTCGCCGGGGTGGAAGAAGAACCAGTCCTCGCGGTCGAACCGGACCGCGATCCGCGCCTTCGCGCCGAAGTTCCGGGAGAAAAAGAGCAGCGCCTCCACCTCCTCGCCGTCGAGGTAGATCGGGTCGCCGGCGCTCGATTTCGCCTCGATCGCGTAGAACGTCTCGCCGTCCCCCGCGAGCACGTCCGGGAGCTCGCGCTCCGTCGACGACCCGCTGGCCGGCGCGCGCATCACGGCGAAGCCAGCCCCGTCCAGGGCGTTCACCAGTTCACGCTCGCGACGGTCGCCCTTCCGGTTAGCGGACACGGACGTCGTCACCCGAATCAATCATGTGAACGTCGTACGCGGGAGCCAGTCAAAAGAGCGACGGGTCGAGACGACGGGTCGGAGCGGCTGATCGAGACGGTGTTCTCCCGGAGTGCCGTTCAGTCCCGCAGCCGCGCCGCGTGCTCGGCGACGACGCGCCCCAGTCGCTCCGTGCGCCGCCGGATGTCGTCATCGGTGACCCGCGGGCTCTCGCCCGCCTCGACGACCGACGAGGCGCTCCGGATCCCGACTTCGTGAGGGACCGTCCACGCGTGGACGTTGCGGAACGTCGACCGCAGGTGTTCGAGCGTTCCGCCGTACGACCCCCCGCCGGCGGTCGCGAGCAGCCCGACCGCGGTGTTCTCGTACTCGTCGGAGCCGCAGAAGTCGTGGAAGTTCTTGAACGTCGAGGAGTACGAGCCGCGGTAGACGGGCGTGCCGGCGAGCACGCCGTCGGCCTCGCGGACGCGTCGAGTCAGCGCCTCGCTGTCGCCCTGTACGTCCTCGTCCGGATGGTACAGCGGGAGGTCGACCGTGCCCAGATCGATCAGATCGGTCTCCGCGCCCGCGTCCGCTGCCGCTGCGAGCGCGACCGAGAGCGCGGCCCGCGTGGTGCTCGCCGATCGACGACTTCCGGATATCGCGACGATTCGGGTCATACGTCTGGTTCGGGGGCCGGGCGCAAAAACACGACGAGTCGAGTGACACCGGACCTTATTGCGCTCGCCATCGACGTAGCGCGCATGGATCAGATCTCGTTCGGAACCGACGGCTGGCGCGCGACGCTCGACACCTTCACCGACGAGCGCGTGCGGATCGTGGGGCAGGCGGTCGCCGATCACCTCTCGGCGGCGGGACGCGAGGAGCCGGTCGCGGTCGGCTACGACGCCCGCGAGACCTCCGAGGGGTTCGCCGAAAGCCTCGCCGAGGTGCTCGCCGGGAACGGCTTCGACGTGCTCCTTCCCGAGCGCGACACGCCGACACCCGTCATCGCGCACGCTATCGTCGACCGCGGGCTCGCCGGGGCTTGCATGGTCACCGCCTCGCACAATCCGCCCGAGTACAACGGTGTGAAGTTCATCCCGAGCGACGGAGCGCCCGCGCTCCCCGAGGTCACGGAGGACGTCGTCGCCCGTCTCGCCGAGCCCGACCTCCTCCCCGAGACCGAGCGCGGAGAGGTCTCGCGGGTCGACCTCGTGAGCGCTCACGCCGACGCCGCTCGCGGGGTCGTCGGCGACGCGACCGGGGGAGACGGAGTCGACCTCGACGGCCTCACGGTCGCGTACGACGCGATGCACGGGAGCGGCCGCGGCGTCACCGACGCCCTCCTGGAATCCGCCGGCGCAGCGGTCCGTCACCTGCGCTGTGACCGCGACGTGACGTTCGGCGGCGACTCCCCCGAGCCGAGCGCCGAGCATCTCGGTGCACTGGCCGACCGCGTCACCGACCCCGATAGCGACGTCGATCTGGGGATCGCCAACGACGGCGACGCCGACCGGATCGCGGTCGTCACCCCCGAGCGCGGCGTCCTCGACGCCAACCTGTTTTACGCCGCCTGCTACGATCGACTGCTGGAGGACGACTCGGGCCCGGCGGTCCGCACCGTCTCGACGACGTTCCTCGTCGATCGGATCGCGGAGGCGCACGGCGAGGAGGTGTACGAGACGCCGGTCGGCTTCAAGTGGGTCGCCGAGGCGATGGGCGAGCACGACGCGCTGTTCGGCGGGGAGGAGTCGGGCGGGTTCACCCTCCGCGGGCACGTCCGCGAGAAGGACGGCGTGTTGATGGCGCTACTCGCCGCGAGCACCCACGCCGCGGAGTCGTTCGACGACCGAGTCGATCGCCTGCTCGACGAACACGGTTCGATCGCGTCCGGAAAGGTGTCGCTCGACTGTCCCGACGACCGCAAGAATGGCGTCCTCGACGCGCTGGAAGACCACATTCCCGAGTCGGTCCGCGGCCACGCGGTCGCGAAGGTGGTCACCCTCGACGGGTTCAAGCTCCTCTTAGAGAACGGCTCGTGGCTGCTCGTCCGTCCGTCCGGCACGGAGCCGAAGCTCCGGGTGTACGCCGAAGCCGAGAGCGGCGGGGCCGTCGACGATCTCCTCGCCGAGGGGCGGGAGATCGTCGAACCGCTGATCTAGCAAGCGGAGCGCCGCGACGACTTTCAGTTCCGGCTTGCATTCGGCTCGACTACTTATGAATTAACCTCGAATCGTCGTGTGCGGCCCGCGAGTCGGCCGCAGTCGATCCCATGCACGACGAGCTATCCGCGTCCGCGACGACCGCCGAATCGACCGGCGAGCACCGAGCGAACAGCGCGACGGAGTCAGAAAAGGGGAACGAATCCCAGGACCGGGGTGACGGGGTAGACCCGCCAGACTGCGACGCCGAGAATGACCCACCCGAGGGAACGGAGGACCGCGAGTCGGACCGATTCGCCTACCGGCTCGAGCGGGTCCGGCTGTGGCGAACCGTAGTCACGCTCGCGGTCGTCGTCGCCCGTCTCATCCGGTCGCTTTGAGCGTTTCCGTGCCGGCCCGATCGGGTGCCTTTTTAGGTGATACCGCCCTAGCCGAACGTATATGTTCAAGGCCATCGTGGGCGCGTCGACGTTTCAGGACGCGCTCGATTCGGTGAGCGTGCTGGTCGACGAGTGTAAGATCCGCCTGAACGAGGAGGAACTCTCCATCCGGGCCGTCGATCCGGCCAACGTCGGCATGGTCGATCTCACCCTCGAAGCCGCGGCGTTCGAGTCCTACGAGGCCGACGGCGGCGTCATCGGCGTCAATCTCGCCCGCCTGGAGGACATCGCCGGGATGGCCAACACGGGCGATCTGATCCACCTCGAACTCGACGAGGAGACCCGCAAGCTCCACATCGAGATCGACGGGCTCTCGTACACCCTCGCGCTCATCGATCCCGACTCCATTCGCCAAGAACCGGACATCCCGGACCTCGATCTCGCCGCAGAGATCGTCGTCGAGGGGGCTCAGATCGACCGCGGGATCACGGCAGCCGACATGGTTTCCGACCACATCCGCCTCCGCGTCGACGAGACCGACGAGGCGTTTTACATCGAGGCCGAGGGCGACACCGACGACGTCGACCTCGAACTCATCCGGGAGGACCTCATCGCGCTCACCGCTGGTCCCGCCGACTCGCTGTTCAGCCTCGACTACCTGAAGGACATGAACAAGGCGATCCCGTCCGACGCCGAGGTCACCATCGAACTCGGCGAGGAGTTCCCCGTCAAGCTCCACTACGGATTCGCGGAAGGGCTGGGGAACGTTACGTTCATGCTCGCACCGAGGATTCAGAGCGACTGAGGCGGCCACCGACGGCGTTTTTCGGATGCTGGATTCGCCTACCACCACGTCCGCTCACCGTCCTTCGACAACCGGAATCGTCACCGTCACCCGCGTTCCTCGCGGGTCGCGATCGGCGTAGTCGACCTCCGCGCCGAGCGCCGTGGCCGCCCACTCGACGACCCACAGCCCCAGCCCCGAGCCGTGTTCGAGCGCCGTCTCGCGACCGGACTCGACCGCCTCCACCTCGTGATCGGGGATACCGGGGCCGTCGTCGTCGACGGTGAGCACGAATCGGGCGGGACGGCCCTCGGCGTCGGTGTCGTCTCCCGCGTCACTTTCATCGTCTTCCGCGTCGCCGTCTGTGCCGCCCCCCGCGTCGCGGGCGACCACCTTCTCCCTGCGGAGCGACACCCGCGCCCACGGACCCCCGTCCTCCCGCTCGATGCCCTCGCCGTCGTGGTGGTCGATCGCGTTCTCGACGGTGTTCTCGGCGATCGCTCGGAGCGCGTCGGTTCTGAGCCGGACCGTCCAGTCGGTGGCTTCCTCTTCCGTACCGTCCCGCGCAGCCTCGCCGGCCCCGAACTCGACGGTCGCCTCGGGGTCGCGCTCGCGCGCGCTGGCGACGACGGACGCAACGAGCTCGTCGACCGCGACGGCGGTCGCGTCGCCGGGAGAGAGCAGTCGCTCGACGGTGCCGGCCTTCTCGCCGAGCGCGGCCAGCGCGCCCGATCGCCGCTCGATCGCGTCCGCCATCCGAACCAGCTTCGGGTCGTCGAGCCGGTCCGCGAGGAGTTCGCCGTAGCCGCGGACGACGCCGGCGTCGTTCCGGAGGTTGTGGCGCAGGATGCGGTTGAGCACCTCCAGCTGCTGGCGGCGGCGCTCGCGTTCGGTGACGTCCGAGAAGACGACCGTGTACCCGACCCGAGTCCCGTTGGGATCTGTCAGCGGCGAGGTCGACACCGCGTACGTGCGGCGGTCAGCGCCCGTTCCGAGCGCGACCGTCTCACGGGCCGATCCGTCATCGCTCTCGCGCCCGTCTCCAGCCTCGCGCCCGTCTCCAGCCTCGCGCCCGTCTCCAGCCTCGCACCCGCCGTCGACGTCGATCGGCGCGTCGAGGAACGCGCCGAGCGGGCGATCGCGAGCGGTCTCGGCGTCGACGCCCAGCAGAGACTCGGCGGCGGGGTTGAGCCGGACGACGCGGCGGTCGAGCGCGAGCGCGACGATCGGGTCGGCGAGGTCGTCGATCGCAGTGCGATCGGCGGCGCGGCTGGTCGTCGGATTTCGGTCGAACATCTCCGCCCGGTCGAACGCGTACGCGTCGAGCAACACGTGCGGAACGAACATGAGCGGGGCGAGTTGAAGCTGCGGAACCGGTCCGAGTTCGAGGATCCAGGCGACGAGCGCGAACCCCGGCGGGAGCGAGCTCAGCGCGACCGCCGCGCTCTCCCGGCGGTACAGCGGACCGTAGCTCAACAGGGTGTCGACGAGCAGGAAGACGGCGCTGGCGACGAGCACGGTCTCCACGGCGACGACGACGTACGCCCACGGCCCGAACGCGTACGAGACCGTCTCGACGCCGAAGGCTGGGGCAAACCGGAACTCGATCCAGAACGCGCCGTGGAACGAGTTCGTGGCGAGGAGGGCCGTCGAGAGGAGGCCGAACCCGACGACGACGCCGAACAGCCGGCTGCGGACCACGTCGCCGCGCCCGGTGTACTCCAGCGCGAATCCGAGGAACGTGATCCCCGTCCAGACGATGCCGAGCCACGCGGTCGCCTCCAGCGCGGCGCGGAGGGAGGGATCGGCGACGAGCAGCCCGACGGCATACGAGAGGCACCACGTCGCCTGGGCGGCGAAGACGCCGAGAAACCAGTCGACACCGGGACGTCCCCGGTGTTCTCGAACCGCCCACGCGAGCCAGAGCGCCCCGACGCCGCCGGCCACCGAACCGACGACGGGAACCATTGTCGGTCACGACGGCGACCGACGGCGTAAACCTGTCGCGGTCAGGCGGTCGAATCGGCCGCGACCCCGCGCCCGAACACGACGGCGACGGGAACGAGGAGGACCGCGCCGATAAGGAACGGCGACGCGACGGCGACGGTGTAGAGGACGGCCATCAGGGGCGGACCGACGGTCCGGCCGAGGCTCGACGCGCCCTGCGTCACCCCGAACGCGGCCCCCTGTTCCGCGTCGCCGGCCGACGCGGAGACGAGGGTCGCCAGCGACACGTTCACGAGGGCGTTTCCGAGCGAGAGCGCCGCGAGCGCGACGAGCAGCGCCACCAACGGGAGCGTGAGCCACGCCGGTCCACCGACGGCGACGTCGCCGGCCGCCAGTTCGACGAGCCCGGTTGCGGGGATCGCGACGAGCGCGCCCGCGAGGACGACCGACCCGGCTGCGACGAGCGTTCGCGAGGGAACGATCCGCGAGAGCCGCCCGACGAGCACGCCCTGATTCACCGCGCCGAGGACGCCGACGTAGGTGAGCAGGAACGCGGCGGCCGTCGCGTCGTAGCCGAACGCGTCCGCGACGTACGGAATGAACATCACCTGCACGCCCGCGAACGCGACGGCGACGACGAAGTACGCGACCGTCAGCGGCCGGAGCGCCACGGAGTCGAGCGCGTCGCGGAACTGACCGATCGCGGTCGTGCGCGCGCTCCCAAGTTCATCCGGCGGGCGCGTCCGGTTCGGCTCCTCGAGGAAGACGAATCCGACGCCGACCGCGAGGAAGCTCATCCCCGCCGCCGCGAAGCTCGGCAGCGAGTACGCCGTCGCCGGGACGACCGCCGGGAGGAGGGCGTCGGCGCGGGCCACCACGGGATCGGCCGCGAGTAGGCCACCGATCGCCGGGCCGAAGACGAAGCCGAGCGCGAACGACGCGCCGACGAGCCCGAGCGCGCCCGCCCGCCGGTCTCGCGGCGTGATGTCGGCGACGTACGCCTGCGCGGCCGCGATGTTTCCGCCCATCGCCCCGGCGAGCGTCCGGGAGGCGAACAGGGTCGCCAGCGCCGCGACGGTTCCGAAGCGCGCGCCCGCCTCGCCGGCGTAGCCGAACGTCACCCACGCGAGTCCGGCGGCCGCGAGCGACGCGAGCAGGACGGGTCGACGCCCGATCCGGTCCGAGAGCCGTCCGAGCGTGGGCGCGGCGAGGAACTGTGCGAGCGAGTACGACGCCGCGAGCAGCCCGATGAAGGCGTCGCTGACGCCGAACGACCGCACGTAGAACGGGAGAATCGGGATCACAATCCCGAAACCGACCAGATCGATGAACACGACGCCGATGACCACTGCGAGCGCGCGCCGCGGGTTGGCGACGGCTGGGGGTCGTCCGGCGTCGTCGTCTCCGTCGGGGCGGACGACGGCATCCTCAACGTCGTCCGCGATCGATGCCGTGCCGGCCTCCGGATGTGCCACGGTGGTGAGACGCTCCGCACGGACTTAAAAAAACACACGGACGGAGAAGGTGAACGGATGGAGAAGGTGAACGGACAGGGACCGGAGGCTGCCGCGAGGGCGGGTCCGCGTTACAGGTGCCGCTCGATGACGCGCTTCGCCGACTGTCCCTTCTCCTTCCAGCCGTACCCCTCGTCGTACACGTGCCGCTTGGCGTCGACGAGCTCGCCGGGCGTGGCCTCCTCGAAGCCGCCGCGGTCCCACGCGCCGGACTCGTGGAGCCACTCGACGACGTTCTCGCGAGTCTCGGGCCACGAGAGCCCGACCATCTCGTACCACGCCACCATCGCGAAGACGGCGTTGTCGTGACAGCCCGGGACGGAGCCGTGCTCGTAGACGGTTCGCATCGGGTCTCGGGTCGGCTCGGAGACGAGCTCCTTGAACTCAGCGGCGGTGAGCAGCCGGAGCCGGTCGCCGTCCTCGACGACGCGCTGCTCGCGTTCGAGCGTACCCAGCGCGGCCTTGTGGAGACCGCCCCACTCTCCGTGAACGGCCTCGCGGAGCGTGGACTCGGCCATGCCGTCGGGTTCGGCGGTGAGGACGGTCAAGAGATCCGTGTACGCCTTCTCGACGGTCGGCCAGCTCACGCCCTCAAAGTCGCAGTCGACGTCGTGAAGGCTGTTGGTCGTCCGGCAGCCGGGGCACGGGTAGCGGAACGTCGGCACTATCGGTACTGGGACGCCGCCGGAGTTAGGGTTTTCGCGACGCCCCGAGGGAGACATAACAGTCGATGGCGAGACCGATTTCGACCGAGACATCGATTTCGATCCTTCCGAAACGTTTACTCACCGTCCGACACGACCTCACACGGTATGACAAAAGTGAGCGTCATCGGTGCGGCGGGGACCGTCGGGGCCGCGGCCGGCTACAACCTCGCGTTGCGCGACGTGGTCGACGAGCTGGTTTTCGTCGACATCCCGGACCAGCGAGAGACGACGATCGGGCAGGCCGCCGACGCGAACCACGGGATCGCCTACGACTCGAACACGACCGTTCGGCAGGGCGAGTACGCGGACACCGGCGGCTCGGACGTCGTCGTGATCACCGCCGGAATCCCGCGCAAGGAGGGGCAGACCCGGATCGATCTGGCCGGCGACAACGCCCCCATCATGGAGGACATCGGCTCGTCGCTGACCGAGCACAACGACGACTTCGTCACGGTCACCACCTCGAACCCGGTCGACCTGCTCAACCGCCACCTCTACGAGGCGGGCGACCGCGACCGCCATCGGGTGGTCGGATTTGGCGGGCGGCTCGACTCCGCGCGCTTCCGCTACGTCCTGTCCGAACGCTTCGACGCGCCCGTGAGGAACGTCGAGGCGACGATCCTCGGTGAGCACGGCGACGCGCAGGCACCCGTCTTTTCGAAGGTCCGCGTGAACGGGAGTGACCCCGACTTCGACGCCGACGAGAGAGAGCAGATCCTCGCCGACCTCCAGGAGTCGGCGATGGACGTGATCAGCCGGAAGGGCGCGACGCAGTGGGGGCCCGCCACCGGCGTCGCTCACACGGTCGAGGCGATCCTGAACGACACCGGCGAGGTGCTCCCCTGCTCGGTCGTGCTCGACGGCGAGTTCGGCTACGAGGACACCGCGCTCGGCGTCCCCGCGAAGCTCGGCTCGAACGGCGTCGAGGAGATTATCGAGTGGGAGCTCGACGAGTACGAGTCGGAACTGCTCGACGAGGCCGCCGAGAAGCTCTCCGAGCAATACGAGACGATCGCGTGAGCGCTCGCGCCGGGGGACATCCCGGCGGGACGCGGCGCGGCGGGACGCGTCCTGACGAGTCGCAGCCCGGCGGGACGCGTCTTGGCGAGTCGCGGCGGTAGCCCCGAATCCCTTTTATCCGTGGCAATCGTTCGCACACACGATCTCGCATGGACCTCCGCTGTGAGGGCTGTGCCGGCTGCTGTGTTGACTGGCGGCCGCTCGCACCCGAGGCCGCCGGGTCCGATCGCGCCGGCCGCCGCCCGCCGCTCGACGACACCTACGGCCTCGCTCCGCTCACCCGCGACGAGGTCGCCGCGTTCGTCGACGACGGCCTCGGTGACGCGATGACGCCGCGCCTGTTCGAGCCCGACGAGCGCGACGAGAGCGTCGCCGTCGACGGCGTCGATCTCGCGGCCGTCGGCGATCGGCCCGTTTTCGTGATCGGCCTCCGAAAACCCCCCAAGCCGGTCGCGCCGATCGGCACCGACGAACCGCGCTGGCTCGGCGGCTGCGTCTTCCTCGACCCGGCCACGCTCCAGTGCCGGATCCACGGGGACGATCGCTACCCCGAGACCTGCGCGTCCTACCCCGGCCACAACCTCGAACTCGGAGTCGAGACCGAGTGCGAGCGCGTCGAGACGGCCGAGAAGCTGAACGCCGGCGGCGGCGGCGGCGGTGGCGGTGGCGGTGGCGGCGGCGGCGGCGGTGGCGGTGGCGGTGGCGGCGGCGGTGGCGGTGGCGGCGGCGGTGGCGGCGGTGGCGGTGGTGGTGGCGGTGATGACCGCGATTGCGCCCAGCCGCGGCTCCTCGACGACGACCCTCCGGACGACCTTCCCGCGCCCGCGTTCGGGCCGCAGGCGCTTGGCACGACGGTCTTCGCGTACCCCGATCCCGTCGACCTCGACGACGTCGTGCATCGGCTTCGCGACGAGTCTGCAGACGCCGACGATCGCGCTCGGTTCGTCGGTGCCGCCGTCGGCTCCCGACCCGGATCGCTCTCGGTCGACCGCGACCGGATGGCCGAGGCCCGGCTCCGTGCCCGCGAAGCCGACTCGTGGGCCGGAAGCGCGATCCGGGAGTGGGAGCGCCGAGCCGGCGACGACGGCGCTCGCGTCGCCCTCGACGCGAACGCGCGCGATCGGCTGGTTCGACGGGTCGAAGACGACGCCGGCGCGCCCGGAACGGCGGGGTGGGAGTGAGGTCGAGAGCGAGGGAAGTGAAACGGATCAGCCACACGGATCGCCGGAGCTGCAGCAAGGCTCCGCCGCGCTATGCTACCGCGGTGTGCCGCCGCGCTCACGCCTTCGGATCCGTCGCGAGGGTCCGCGAGTCGCTCACGCCTCGGGAGAGAGGACGCCGTGACTCTCCAGTACCTTCCCGAGCCGGAACATCGAGGCGACGACGGCGTCACAGACCGGGCGCACCGCGTCCTTCGGAACGAATCCGACGGAGAGCCCGGCGACCTCCAGCATGGGGAGGTCGTTCGCGCCGTCGCCGATCGCGACCGTCGACGACATCGGCACGCCCAGATCGTCCGCGAGCGCCGCCAGCGCGTCGTCCTTCGTGCCCTCGATCAGGGGGCCCTCCGCGTCGCCCGTGAGCGCCCCGCCCGCCATCGGCAGGCGATTGGCGAGTATCGTGTCGGCCTCGACTCCCTCCTTTTCGAGGGCGCGCGCGACGCCGCGCTCGAACCCGCCGGTGAGCACGGCGACGTGGTGACCGTCGGCCTGCAGGCGCTCGATGAGCTCCCCGGCACCGGCTCGGAGCGTCACCTCGTCGAACGCGGCCGCGACTTCGTCCTCGGAGAGCCCGCGGAGCAGGTCCGCGCGTCGGTACAGGCTCTCCGCGTAGCTCAGTTCGTCGTTCATCGCCCGCTCGGTGATCGCCGCCACCTCGTCGGCGACGCCCGCCCGCTCGGCGAGGAGAACCGTCATCTCTGAATCGGACAGCGTGCCGTCGAAGTCGAACGCGATCAGGCTCATGGGTCCCGTTCGGCGCGGAGGGGTTTTTAACGGCGTGATTCGCGCAACGAGGCGTTCGCCGAGCGGCCGCGCTCCGAGCCCCGCTCCCGGTGGCCTTTTTGCCGCCGCGGACCGTCACCTCCGGCATGGACCGAACAGACGCGGACCGCGCGAACGTCGACGTCGACGACCTCCTGAAGGTGATCCTCGGGCTCGCGATCGTTTGGCTTCTCGTGGAGATCCTCGGGACGGTACTTGATCTCACGTTCGCGCTGCTGGACGCCCTCCCGAAACTCATCGCCGTCGCGATCGTCGTGCTGATCGCCTTACGGCTCGCCGACCGTCTCTGAGACGTGTTCAGCCTGAACGTTCCGCTCCCGCCCGCGGTGGGCCATTTCGCTGACGATCTCCACCCGAAACTAACGGGGTTCGATTCGGTCCGAGATCGGCACACGCTCGTCTGCAAGCGGTTCGGAGTCGAGGACGTGCCGGATCACGCCTTCGTCGGCGATCGCGACGGCGGGGGAACCGCCGACTTGCCCGGTTCAGACGCCCGACCGTCCAAATCCGACGCGCTCGCCGCGCTCCGCGAGAACCTTCGCTCGTCGCTTTCCGGGATAGGCCCGTTCGACGTCGCGGTGACCGGAGCGGAGACGTTCGACGCGCCCGCCTCGGGCTCTCGACCGGTGGTGTACCTCGCCGTCGAGAGCGACGACCTAGGTCGGGTCCACCGCCGTCTGTGCGCCGTCTACGGCGCGATCGAGGGGATCGAGGGCGACGCGTACGTGCCCCACGTCACGCTGGCGCGCGGCGGGAACCCCGAGCCGGGCGTCGTCGCCGACCTCGTCGCCGCCGAGTTCGAGCCGATCCGGTGGCGGGTCCACGCGCTCGACCTGTACGACCCCGAGTTCCGCGAGGTTGCGGCGACGATCGCGCTGTGAATCGCGCTCCGCTGGCGACGGCTGTTCGTTTCGTTCGCAGGCGGCTCGCGGGGGAACTGAGGCGACCTACTCGTTCGCGTCGACCTACTCGTTCGCGTCGACCTACTCGTTCGCGTCGAGTCGCTCGACGCGGGCGATGAGCTCGTCGACCGCGGCCTCCTGGTCGTCGGTGGCGGTCACGATGCGATCGGTCGCCACCTCGGTGCGGTCGGAGCGCTCGCGAACCGCCTCCAGCGAGGAGGTGAGCTCCTCGACGGTCGCGGCCTGATCGTCGGTCGTGCGGGCGACCTCGGCGATGCCGGCCGCTGCCTCGTCGACCGCCCCGGCGATTTCGTCGAGGGAGTCGAGGACCGACTCGATCTCCGCGCCGGCGTCCTCGATTCGGTCGTGCGAGCGCTCGACGGCGGTCGACGTCTCGTCGGACTGCGCCTGCAGTTCGTCGAGGCTCCCCGTGATGTCCTCCGTGTAGCCGCGGGTCTCGTCGGCGAGCTTCTTCACCTCCTCCGCGACGACCGCGAAGCCGTCCCCGCCCTCGCCGGCTCGGGCGGCCTCGATGTTGGCGTTCAACGCGAGCAGGTTCGTCTGCTCGGCCACGTCGGAGATCACCTCGATCACCTCCTCGATGTCGTCCATCCGCTCGGAGAGCGCGCCGACGCTGTCGACGAGCTCGTCGCCGATCTCGACGACGTCCTCGGTCGCCTCGCGGGCGTCCTCGCTGGCGTCGAGCCCCTCGTCGGCTGCCTCGCTGGCGGCGACCGCCGCGGAGTCGACCTGGTCGGCCGTCGCGGCGACCTCCTCCATGCCGGCCGAGAAGGACTGCATCTCGGAGACACTCTCCTCCAACAGCTCGTTCTGCTCGTCGACGTTCTCGGCGATTTCGTCGGCGGCGTCGCTCGCCTCCCGTACGGTCCCGTCGATCTCGCGGGCCTGCTCGTGGACGCTCTCGGAAAGGTCCTCCAAGTTCTCGGCCATCTCGTTGACGACGTCGACGACGCGGAGCAGATCGTCGTCGAGCGATTCGAACGACTCCGACCGAGTCGCGCGGGCGTCGAGGTTTCCGTCGCCGAGCGCCTCGGCAGTGCCGCGGATCTCCGCCAGCAGGTCGGCGGTCGCCTCCCGCTGAGCGATGTTCTCGGTGCGGTCGACGACGACCTCCGTCACGCCGACGAGCTCGTCGTCGTCGTACAGCGGCGTCGCCGTGAACTCGATGTGCTTTTCGTCGCCGTGGCGGTCGACCATCGTGCTCGCGTCGTGGTACTTGGTCCGGTCCGAGTCGCAGCGCTCGACCCCGTGCACCTCGTGGGCGTCCTCGGGCGCGTCGAGCACTTTGTCCGCGAGCGTGTCGGCCCGGCGACCGTCGGGGTAGAACAGCTCGGAGACGTGGTTGTGACCGATCGCGTCGGCGCGCTCGGTCCCCGTGAGGGCCACGATCGACTCGTTCCACTCGGCGACGTTGCCGTCGTCGTCGAGGATGAACGTCGGGACGCTCGTCGCGTTGAACACCTGCTCGAATCCGGCGCTCGCGAGCGTCTCGGCGCGGTCGACGCCGTCGGCGTCGGCGACCGTGTGCGCCTCGGCCTCCCTGGCGGCAGCGCCGTCGACGTCTTCCGTTCCCGTTACGCCGTCGACCGCTCCCGTTCCGGCGGCCTGTACCTCCCCGTTCGATCCCCTCGACGCGGACGGATCGCCGACGACCGTTCCGCCGTCCGGGACCGACTGCGAGTCCCGATCCCGCCCGAGCGCGCTCCGGAGGAGCCCTCGAAGTCCCGTCATCGTTGTGAGGGTTTCGTCGAATCTCCTAAATAAACTATCGCGTCCGATACTCACATTTGATAACTTGTCCGATGAGTGGATACCGGCGGTCCGGCGACCCCGCAGCGTTCAAACGCGTCCGGCGGCTACTCGTCTCCGATGGACGCCGACGCCGTGCGCGAGCGGGCCGGGGAGCTCCCGACCGAGCCCGGCGTCTACCAGTTTCGAGCGGGCGAGACGACGCTGTACGTCGGCAAGGCGGTCGACCTCCGGGACCGAACGCGGTCGTACGCGGATCCGCGCTCCGGGCGCATCCGCGGGATGGTCGGGCGGGCCGACCGGATCGAGTTCGCCGTGACGGACACCGAGACGCAGGCCCTGCTATTGGAAGCCAACCTCATCAAGCGGCTCCAACCGCGGTACAACGTCCGGCTGAAAGACGACAAGTCGTACCCGCTGGTCGCGTTCACGGACCATCCCGTCCCGCGGATCGAGGTCACCCGCGACCCCGAGGAGGGCGCGGTCGCGTACGGCCCGTTCACGAACAAGGGGCGGGTCGAGGCCGTGGTGAAGGCGATCCGCGACGAGTACCGGCTCCGCGGCTGCTCGGATCACAAGTACGCGAACCGCGACCGCCCCTGTCTGGACCACGAGATGGGGATCTGCTCGGCCCCCTGCACGGGCGAGATCGATCCCGGGGCCTACGCCGAGGACGTGGCCGCCGCCCGGCGGTTCTTCGAGGGCGAGACCGGCGTCCTCGCCGATCCCCTGCGCCGGCGGATGGAGACCGCGGCCGAGAACGCCGAATTCGAGCGCGCGGCCAACCTCCGGGACCGATTGGAGGCCGTCGAGGCGTTCCACGGCGAGGGCGGCGAGGCCGTGAGCGACCGGACCGACGACCGCACCGTCGACGTGCTGGCGGCCGCGGTCGAAGGCGACGTCGCCCGCGTGGCGCAGCTCCACAGCGAGCGCGGTCAGCTGGTCGATCGGAGTCGGCACCGGCTGGATGCAGCGGCGGTGGGGGAGGCCGGCGACGCGGGCAGAAGCGACGATACCGGCCCCGTCCCCGCCGACTTCGACCCCGCCGACCCCGCTCCCGCCGACCCTGCCGACCCCGCCGTCCCCGACGCCAACACCCCCGCCGCGGTGCTGTCGGCGTTCCTGACTCAGTACTACGCCGAGCGGGAGTTCCCGGACGCGGTGCTGTTGGCGGAGCGGCCGTCGGACCCGGACGTGGTCGACTGGCTGGAGGCGGAGGGTGTCGCGGTGCGGGTGCCCGGCGCGGGTCGGGAGGCAAAGCTCGTCGAGCTCGCGCTGAAGAACGCCCGCAAGCGCGGCGGTCACGACGACCCGGTCGGCACGCTCGGCGAGCGGCTCGGAACCGCCCGGCCGAGCCGGATCGAGGGGTTCGACGTGAGCCACGCGCAGGGGACCGCAGTGGTCGGATCCGACGTGTGTTTCGTCGACGGAAGTGCCGAGACAGCCGACTACCGACGGAAGAAGCTCACCGACCGCAACGACGACTACGCGAACATGCGCGAGCTGATCCGGTGGCGCGCCGAGCGCGCGATCGAGGGGCGGGACGACCGACCGGATCCCGACCTCCTCCTCATCGACGGGGGCGACGGGCAGCTCGGGGCCGCTCGCGACGCGCTCGCGGAGACGGGCTGGGACGTGCCCGTCGTCGCGCTCGCGAAGGCCGAGGAGCTGGTCGTCACCCCGACCGGCACGCGTCGATGGCCCGACGACGCCCCCGAACTCCACCTCCTCCAGCGGGTGCGCGACGAGGCGCACCGCTTCGCCGTCTCCTACCACCAGACCGTCCGCGACGAGGTCAGAACCGTCCTCGACGACGTGCCCGGCGTCGGCCCCCAGACCCGCCGCCGGCTCCTCAGACGATTCGGATCGGTCGAGAGCGTGCGCGAGGCCTCCCTCGACGACCTCACCGACGTCGACGGCGTCGGCGACGCGACCGCCCAGATCCTGCGAGAGCGCTTATAAATGAACGACGTGGTCGACGGTAGTTGCTTATAAAGAAACAGTGCGGTGGCGCACGCCGTGAGCGGGCCAGAGGCCCGCGAACGATCGTGCGAGGGAGTCGGACCGGCGCAGTCGCGCCGGTCC
>NZ_JBHSXI010000006.1:0-51441 GCF_042662525.1 Halorubrum trueperi | reverse complement strand
CGAGGCTGGGGAGGCGTGAGGTGCGGGGCGGTTGCGGTGCGGTGCGGTTGCGGTGCGGGGAGGGACTCAAAGGGGCAGCCGCGAGGCGGGCACAGGCGACGTAAGCAGGGAGGGACCGAAGGTCCCTCTTGAAGCCGGCGCGGAGCGCCGGCGACAGTGAGGCGCGAAGCGCCTCTGGCAGCCGGACGTAGTCCGGCGACATCGAAGGAACGAGCGAAGCGAGTGACGAGGAGCACAGCGAGCGTGCGCCCGCCTCGTGGCTGGGGCTTTGGACGTGTTCACCGAGCCGTCAACGATTTATAAGCGAGCGACGAGAGCTTTTGGGGTGTCCGCCGCCACTTCATCAGCAACCATTCATAAGCAACCGGCTGGGGCGTTGAAGGCAGTCAGTGCAGATCTGAGCGAAACTGTTTATAAGCGACCGCGACCGATCCGTACGCGATCATGCGCGCGTTCTTCGGTGTCGAACTGCCCGGCCACCTCGCGGATCCCATCGCCGACGTGCAGGCCACCTTCGACGGCGTCGAAGGACTGCGATTCGTCGACCCCGAACAGACGCACGTGACGCTGAAGTTCTTGGGAGAAATCGGTGATGGCGGAGATGGCGACGACCAGACCGAACCCGCACTCGACGACGTGATCGCGGCCGGCGAGCGCGCGGTCGAAGCCGCCGGCGTCGATCCGTTCGAGTGCACCGTCGAGGGGCTCGGCGTCTTTCCGCGCCTCGACTACATCTCCGTCGTCTGGACGGGTATCGACGAGGGGAGCGCGGAGTTGACCGGGCTTCACGAGGCCCTCGAAGCGGAAACGATGGCGCTCGGCGTCGACCCCGAGGACCACGAGTTCACTCCACACGTCACCCTCGCGCGGATGAACGACGCCCGGGGGAAGGAACTGGTTCAGCGCGTCGTTCGCGAGCGCGATCCTGAGATCGGACGATTCACGGTCGAAGACGTCAGTCTCGTGACGTCGACGCTGACGGCCGACGGGCCGGAGTACGAGACGGTCGCGTCGCTCCCGCTCGGGTAGCGACGCCCGGCGGCACCGCTCACTCGGGCTCCTCGGTTTTCTCGGAATCGTACCCGGTTTCCACGGTTCCCTGCGGGCCCTCGTCGTCCACCTCCGACTCCGCGTCCGCATCTGACTCCGCGTCCGCATCTGACTCCGCGTCCGCATCCGACGCCGCGCCCGTGGTATCTCCGGGCGTCGAGGCGGCGTCGCTCACCGTTCCGGGGTGCTCCACGCGAACGCGCGTGACCCGCGTCGCCGTCGCACCGGTGACCGTGAGCGAGACGTCACCGAACGCAACCCGGTCGCCTTCGTTTGGGACCCGGCCGACCTGTTGGGTGATCAGCCCGGCGATCGTCTGGCTCCCGTCGCTCGGAAGGCCGAGGCCGAGCGTCTCGTTGAGGTGCGCGACCGTCGTCCACCCGCGGACGACCGCGGCGTCGGGCGCGACGACGTCGACGTGATCGGTCTCCCAGCGTCCGACCAGCTCGCCGACGACCTCCTCGACGACGTCCTCCACGGTGACGATCCCGACGACCGCGCCGAACTCGTCGACGACGACCGCCATCCGAAGCTCCGACGAGCGCATCGCCGCGAACAGCTCGTCGACCGGCTGCGTCTCCGGGACGAACGTTGGCTCGCGGAGGGCGCTCGAAAGCGGCTCGCCGCGCTCGTCGGCGCGGATCGCGTCGCGAACGTCGACGATCCCGACCACGTCGTCGCGGTTCTCGCCGTAGACGGGGATCCGGGTGACGCCCTCCCGCCCTGCGGTCGAGAGGACCTCGGCGGGCGTCGCGGTGTCGGGCAGCGTGACAAGGTCGGTGCGGGGGACCATCACCGCGGAGACGCGGGTCGACTCCAGATCGAGTATCCCGCGGATCATCGCGCTCTCGTCGGGATCGAGCGCGCCCGCCTGCTGGCCCGAGAGCACGAGCGTCTCGATCTCCTCGCGGGTGAGGTACGACTCGATCGCGGACTCGCCGCCGGTGAAGCGATTGACGACGCCGGAGAGCGCCTCGAAGGCGTACAGGATCGGACGGAGGACGCGCTGAAGTACGACGACCGGCCGGGAGACGCGCAGCGCGTGTTTCTCCGCGTTCGCGACCGCGTAGGACTTCGGCGCTATCTCGCCGAAGACGATGACGAACACGGAGGTGACGAGCGTCGAGCCCGTGGCCGCCCCGCCCGCCGAGAAGCCGAACCGGACGAACACCGCGGTCGCGACCGAAGCGGCCGCGATGTTGGCGACGTTGTTGCTCACGAGGGCCGTGACGAGAAAGCGGTGCGAGTCCTCCCGGAGCGTCGCGAGCGCCCTCGCACCCGGCACGTCGGCGGCGACGAGCGAGTCGACGCGGTGGCTCGCGACCGAGAAGACGGCGAGCTCGGAGCTGGAAAAGAAGGCGCTTATCGCCGTCAGCACGAGGATGGCGGCAACGCCGACGAACGCGATCGTGAGATCCATGTCGAATCATTCGGGCGGATACAAAAGGCAGTACCGCCACCGGCCCCGAGCGAGCGCGAAGCACCCGGGCCCCCGAGCGAGAACCGCGCAAGCAGCCGCAAGCAAGGATCGCGCCGGCAACCACAAGAAAGCGAGAATCGCGCCGTCGACCGCTCCGACGCGAGTGAGCACGAACGGGGGATGTTCCACCGGAAACGAAGGGGTAGTCGATCACGATCGCGGATCGTTATGGACGGCAAAACGGCGCGATGAGGAAAGCGTTAACCTCGCCCCGCCGATGGATACGCGCATGAAGGTACTCGTGACCGACCCCATCTCAGATGCGGGGTTGGACCGACTCCGAGACGCCGGCCACGAGGTCGAAACGGACTACGAAGTCGAGGGCGACGCCCTCCTCGACGCCGTGAACGACGCTCACGCGCTCATCGTGCGCTCCGGAACCGACGTGAACGAGACCGTCTTCGAGGCCGCGAGCGATCTCGTCATCGTCGGCCGCGCGGGGATCGGCGTCGACAACATTGACATCGAGGCCGCCACCGACCACGGCGTCATCGTCGCCAACGCGCCCGACGGCAACGTTCGGGCCGCCGCCGAGCACACCGTCGCGATGACGTTCGCCGTCGCGCGCTCGATCCCGCAGGCGCACGGCCGCCTCCTCGACGGCGAGTGGGCGAAAGGCGAGTTCCTCGGCACCGAAGTGAACAACAAGACGCTCACCATCGTCGGGCTCGGTCGCGTCGGGCAGGAGGTCGCAAAGCGGCTCGACTCGCTCGGCATGGATCTCGTCGTCTTCGACCCGTACATCTCCGAGGAGCGCGCCGACCGGCTCGGGGCAGAACTCGTCGAGGATCTCCACGAGGCGCTCGGCCGCGGCGACTTCGCGACGATCCACACCCCGCTCCTCCCCGAGACCGAGGGGATGATCGGTGAAGACGAGCTGGCTCAACTGGAGGGTGGTTACCTGATCAACTGCGCCCGCGGCGGTATCATCGACGAAGCGGCGCTGGCCGAGGCGGTCGAGGACGGCGTCCTCGCGGGAGCCGCGCTCGACTCCTTCGCGGAGGAGCCGCTCTCGCAGGACTCGCCGCTGCTCGACGTCGAGGAGATCGTCGTGACGCCGCACCTCGGCGCGTCGACCGAGGCGGCCCAGGAGAACGTCGCCGTCGACACCGCCGAGGCCGTCATCGCGGCGTTCGACGACGAGCCCGTCCTGACGGCGCTCAACGCACCGTCGGTCGACGAGACCGCCTTCCCGCGGATCAAGCCGTACATCGCCGTGGCGGAGACCGCCGGGAAGGTCGCCGCGCAGCTGCTCGACGGTCGCATCACCGAGGTCGAGACGACCTACGAGGGCGACATCGCCGACGAGGACGTCGAGCTCGTCACCGCGAGCGCGCTGAAAGGGGTCTTCGAGCCGCTGGAGTGGCAGGTGAACGCGGTGAACGCGCCGCGACTCGCCGAGGAGCGCGGCATCGAAGTCATCGAGTCGAAGACCCGCCAGACCGACGACTTCCAGAGCCTCGTGCGCGTCACCGTCCGCAACGGCGACGACGAAATCTCGGTCGAGGGGACGCTGTTCGCCGGCGAGGACCCCCGTATCGTCCGCATCGACGGGTTTCGCGTCGACGCGGTTCCGTACGGACACATGCTCGTCGCGCGCAACACCGACGAACCCGGCGTCATCGGCCTCATCGGCACCGTTCTCGGCGACCACGACGTCAACATCGCCGGGATGTACAACGCCCGCGAGACGCAGGGCGGGGAGGCGCTCACCGTGTACAACCTCGATCAGGACGTGCCGGACGCCGCGATCGAGGCCCTGCTCGACGACTCCCGGATCGTCGAGGTCACGGAGATCACGCTCGACGAGGCCGAGGAGCGGCCGGCGGAGTAGTTCAGTAGACGGCGACCGGAACAAACGAGTCGAAATCGTCGACGTTTCGGGTGACAACGGTCATTTCTTCGGCGTCGGCAACGCCGGCCATAAGCAGATCCGCGGTGGCGGCGTCGACGCCCCGTCTCGTGTGATCGTCGGAACGGTACAGTTCCGCTTCGAAGCCGCTCGCGGGAACGGCGTGCTCGCTCGTTATCGGGATCACGTCGAGCCAGTCGAACGTCACCGAGAGGGTCTGCGGGTCAAACGTGTCGTTCAGACGCCAACCGACCGCAATCTCCTTGTAGTTCATCGCGGTCGTCGCAAACTCGTCTTCCGCGTGTGCTTCGAGAAACCGCCGAACGTCGTCGGATCCCTGCAAATAATCAATCAGGAACGTAGTGTCGAGCAGATACCGAGTCACGCCGATCCTCCGGTTTCGATGCGCGCGTCGTCGGGGTCTGTCTCGTCGGAGTCAGCGTCGTCGTCCGAACGGCCACTGCCATCGCCACCCTCGTCACCGTCAGAGGAGTCCGCAAACCGGTCGATCGCCGCCGCCTGCCGCTCGGCCGCTGATTCGTTGAACCGCTTCCGCGATGCGGTCGCACTCTCACGGATCGACTCGACCTCTTCCGTCGACAGCGATCCGAACCCGTCGCGCCAGTCGCCCTCGCTCTCGTCGATTAGCCGATCGAGGAGGTCGGTGAAGCTCTCATCGTCGCGTTTTCGCGCGCGAAGCCGCTCGTACACCTCCTCGCGAACGCCGATCGTCTTGGTAGCCATTTTGTGTTTGTATATGTGTTTGTGTGTATAAAAGTAGCAGGGGAAAGTGGGGGAGAAACGCGCGTAGACGACTCGGTTACTCGCGCAGGTGCTCGACGACCGCGTCCACGTCGTTCGGGACGGGCTCGGGATCGGAGCCGGCCTCGTAGGCCGCGTCGGGGTCCTTTAAGAGGTGACCAGTCGTCAGGCAGACGACCCGCTCGTCGTCGTCGACGACGCCCTCGCGGCGGAGCTTCTTCAGGCCGGCGAGGCTGGCGGCGGAGGCGGGCTCGACGCCGACGCCCTCCTCGGCGAGCTCGCGCTGCGCGTCGGTGATCGCCTCGTCGCTGACGGCGACGGCGGTACCGCCGGTGTTCCTGATGCCCGGGATCGCCTTCGGCGCGTTGACGGGGTTGCCGATGCGGATCGCGGTCGCGCGCGTCTCGACCTCCTCCCAGCGCCGGACCTCGTCGTTGCCCGCCTCGATCGCCTCGACCATCGGCGCTGCGCCCTCGGCCTGCACGCCGGTGAGCTTCGGGACCTCGTCGACGTCGAGCGCGCCCGACTGGACGAGCTCGCGGAACGCCTTGTACAGCGCCGAGGTGTTCCCCGCGTTGCCGACGGGGAGGACGACCCGGTCCGGGAACGTCCCGTAGTCGTCGCGGAACGCCTCCAGTATCTCGAAGCCGATCGTCTTCTGGCCCTCCAAACGGAACGGGTTCAGCGAGTTGAGCAGGTACGCCTCGCCGCGGGCGGCCAGCTCCTGCACGATGTCGAGGCAGGCGTCGAAGTTGCCGTCGACCTCTAGGATGCGAGCGCCGTGAAGGCTCGCCTGTGCGATCTTCCCCGCCGCGACCTTCCCCTGGGGGAGGAGCACGAGGGTCTCCATGTCGCCGCGGCCGCCGTAGGCCGCGAGCGCCGCCGAGGTGTTCCCGGTGGAGGCGCACGCGAGCGCGCCGACGCCGAGCTCCTCGGCGACGCGCACGCCGACGGTCATCCCGCGGTCCTTGAACGAGCCGGTCGGGTTCATTCCCTCGTGTTTGATCCGGAGCGCCTCGACGCCGACCGACTCCTCGATCCGCGGGACGCGGTGCAGCGGGGTGTCGCCCTCGGGGAGCGTCACGCCCAGGTCGAACGGGAGCGCCTCGCGGTAGCGCCAGACGCCCCGATCGGGACCGTCGGTGGACGCGCCCGCGCCGAAGTCGTCGAACGTCGGCGGGTCCGTGTAGCGAACCTCCAGCAGGCCGTCGCACTCGTCGCAGGTGTACCGCACGCCCTCGAAGGGGGCGAACGTCTCGTCGCACTCGATACAGGCGAGCCACGTCCCGTCGGCGGCGCGGTCGGGCGTCGCCGGAGCGGGGGCGTCGATGGCGAGATCCATTACGTCGGCGTCCGTTCCGGCGGGGCTTAAGACGGGCGGTCCGGACGGACGTTGCCGAGGGAATCACCGGATCTGCCGTACGGAAACGGATCCCCCTCAGTCGACGATGATCTCGGAGCTCCCGTCGGACTCTTGCCCGGACCCCAGTCGATCCTGATAGCGCTGGATCCAGTCGGCGAAACAGTCGGGACAGAGCCGCTGAGTGTCGATGTTCGCCCGGTCGACGCTCAACCGGACGGTCCGCGAGAGCGCGTCCGTCGTGGGGTCGCCGCAGGCGTCGCAGGGGTCGGTCGTCGGCGCGTTGCTCATACCGATCGGTCTCGGGGGCGGCTCTTAAAAGTACGTCGCGGGGGTGACAGTCTGGATCGCCCGCGCGACCGGCGGTCGATGTGAACGCTTGCCGGCTCGGACACCGGATGGCGCGAACTCAGACCGTTCGGAACGCGCGGTCGCCGGCGTCGCCGAGGCCCGGAAGGATGAACCCGTCGTCGTCGAGCCGGTCGTCGATGGCGACCGTCAGCAGGTCCGCCTCGGGCACCGACTCGCTGACGCGGACGAGCCCGTCGGGCGCGGAGACCGCCGAGAGGACGAACAGGTCCTCGAAGTCAACGGCGTCGTCGAGGACGTGATCGAGGACCGCGCACATCGTCGAACCGGTCGCGAGCATGGGATCGGCGACGATCACGGTGTCGTCGGGACCGATCTCGGGAAGCTTCACGTAGTCGATGGTGATCGGGAACTCCCCGTCGGCCGTCATGCCGGCCTCCTCGTCGCGGCCGGCGGAGATGACGCCCTGTTTCGCGCGGGGGAACGCCTTGAGCAGCCCCTCGACGAACGGCGTCGCGGCTCGCAGGACGTTGATGATGACCACGTCGTCGAGGCCCTTCACGCGCTCGCCGGTCGTCTCCTGAAGAGGGGTCCGAACGGGAACGTACTCCGTCTCCATCGCGCCGTCGATGATCTCGTAGCCGCAGATGCGCCCGAGCTTCACGAGACCCTTCCGAAAGGCGACCTGCTCGGTCTCGACGTCGCGGAGCCGCGAGAGGGTGTCCTTCGCCAGCGCGTGCGTGATGAGGTACGCGTCGTCGCGGTCTTCGATGGTCATTATCGGGAGACCGGTCGCGTTCGGCTTAAAAGATGGCGAAACTCGCCGGTTCGGGCGGTCAGCGCAAGACCATCACGTACGTCAGCGCGAAGACGATCAGCGCGAGCGTCGCGACGTTCTGCACCGAGAACGCGACCACGTCGAGCAGGTCGAGCCCCCAGATCGTCGTCCACGCTAACCACGTCGACAGGATCGCGTTCAACAGCAGGAGAACCCGCGGGTCGCCCTTCGAGTTCTCGACCCCCTCGCGGATCCCCTTCGGTTCCTTGCTCATACGTCAAACGCCGGAGGAACGCCACTTAGCTCTTGTCCGTGCACTCCGTACGGAGCGTACGGAAGCGCCGCTGTGCGTTCACGACAAATACCCGTCCACGACAAATGCGCATCCACAACAAACACGGGGATCGGATCGATCCGGTCCCGTTCGTCGTGACGGTGGGGCTGGCGTTCATGCTCGCGCTCTCGTTCGGCCCGATATACGGGCTCGCGTACGGCCTCACGCTGACGACGTCGCTGGCGCTGTCGACGCTGGCGTTCGCGGGCGCGGCCGCCCTCGCGTACGATCAGCTCGTTCGAGCGGCCCCCGCTATCGACGCGGGGCCGCTCCCGCCCGGCCCCCGGTTCGAGCGACTGCTGTACGCGGCACTCGGACTGGGCGTCGTGTTGGTCGCGCTGACCCTCCCCTTACTCTGAGCCGCGGCGGGGCGTCGCCGCCGATCGTCGACGGTCGACGAGGAGGGACTCGACCGCGACGGCGACGGAACTCCGGCGTGTCCGGAGTGCGGCGATTCCATGCGGTTCGAACGCGCGAGCGGTACGGGGTGCGCCTGCTGACACCGGTTTTCGGGACGATTCTCGGGAACGTGAGCGCCGACGAGAATCTCGGTCGGCGGAGGGGTGCTCGATCGGCGTCAGGGCTCCCTGAGCGCCAGAGCCTCTCCCTGCTCGGTCGGGAACGGGTAGTCGTCGGTCGCACCGTCCTCGGCGGGTGAAAGGGTGTCCCACTCGTCGTCGGTGACCAGCGCGCCGTCGAGCCGGCTTCGGATCGCCTCCTCGTCGATCCCGGTACCGATGACGACGAACTCCGTCAGGCGGTCGCCGTGCTCGTCGTCCCAGTCGAGGGACGGGCGGTTCGAGCGAAGCATGTCGCGCTCGACGGCGGGGAGGCTCGCGATCCACGGCCCGAGCGCCGCGACGCGGACCGACGCGCCGGCCTGCCCGACTTGTTGGCGTTGGTCGGTTCCCGCGATCCAGAGGGTTCCCTTCGATCGGACGACCCCGGCGGGAAGATCCCGGAGAAGCGCGGCGAGCCGCTCGGGGTGGAACGGTCGGCGGCGTCGGTAGGTGAACGAGGTGACGCCGTACACCTCGTCCGGATGGCGGTGGGCGTGATCGTGGTCGTCACCCTCCGCATGTTCGTCGCCCTCCGCGTGTTCGTCCGCGTGATCGTCGCCCTCCGCGTGGCCGGCCGCGTCGCTCCCGCGGTCGCGATCGCGATCGTCTGCGAGCGCGCGCTTCCACCCCGGCAGGTCGCCGATCTCCCCCTCGTCGAAGATTCCGACGTCCAAGATCCGATCGGGGTCGACGTCGGAGAACTCGGTCACGATCGTCTCCGCGTCGGGCTGGAGCGCGCCGACGAGGTCGATCGCTTCGTCGATCTCGGCGGCGGTACAGAGGTCGGCCTTGTTACACACGACCACGTTCGACACCTCGATCTGCTCGACGAGGAGGTCCGAGAGGGGGCGGGCGTCCTCGTCGCCGTCCGCATCGACGCGGCGCTCAGGGACGTCGTCCCCGGAGAAGGCGTCGATGAACTGCCGCGTATCGATCACGGTGACGAGCGCGTCGACGCGGTAGCGAGCCGCCGCTCGCGACTCCGTCGTGAACAGCCGCGCGACGGGGGCCGGCTCGGAGATGCCCGAGGACTCGACGATCAGCGCGTCGAACGAGCGCTCGTTGGCGAGTCGGACGACCGCGGTTTCGAGGTCGTCCTGCAGCTCACAGCAGATACAGCCGTTCGACAGCTCCGTGACGCCCTCGACGTCGATCTCTGACTCCTCGGCGATGAGCTCGGCGTCAACGTTCACGTCACCCATGTCGTTGACGAGCACCGCGATGTCGCGGTCGCCGGCGGTGGACAGGAGGTGGTTCAAGAGCGTCGTCTTACCCGCGCCGAGGCTCCCCGAGAGCACGGTCACCGGGATCCGGTCGTCCATGCGATCCGGTCGGTCGGCGGGGCCTTCAACTCCGCGGCGGCGGCACCGACCCCCGGAATCGATGCCCGATCGTTGAACGCTCCAGAATCAACGCCCGATCATCGAAAGCCGATACGTTGATACGTCCCGCCCGCCCACCGCGGACCATGCTCCAGTACCTCACCGTGGTGGGTATCGCCGCGGTCGTCGCGACCCTCCTGATGGTCGGTATCATGCTGTACCTCGTCTGGTGGGCGATGGGCGAGGACGCCCACAGAGCGAGCCCCGGTAACGACGAACAGCCCGAACTCGACGAGGCCGACGGATCGTCGGAGTCGCAGGGAGAACTGCCCGCCGACGGCAACTCGGTCTGATCGAACCGCGAAAGAGGTTCGCATGCGCGACCGCGACAGGGCGGCATGCGCGACCGCGACACCTTTTAACGCGCCCCGGGCGTCACGATGGATAATGACAGTTGCAGACCGGATAGCCGCCTTTCGGGCCGCTCTCGACGAATGGCTCCGCGGGCTGTACCACGGGATGATAACCCACCCGGCCTACGAGAAGATCGAGAAGGAGGCCGAAGACGTCGAAGACGAGTTCATGCTCGCGTGCTTCCCCGACGCGTTCGGGATCCCGTCGCCGGTCTCGTACTACACCGCCGAGCTGCTCCCCTACCTCGAAGACGAGTTCGAGGCATGGGAGCGGCGGCTGTGGGACCGCGAACTGCTCATCGAACGAAAGGGGCAGCAGTACCACTTCTGATGGAGCGATTCGTCTTTTTCGGCGGGAAAGGGGGCGTCGGCAAGACCACGGTCTCCTGTGCGTACGCGTACCGCTGTGCCAACGCCGGAGTGCGGACGCTCGTCGTCTCGACCGACCCCGCGCACTCGGTGTCGGACGTGTTCGATCAGCGGTTCGGCGACGAGCCCGCGTCGGTCGACGGCGTCGAGGGGCTGGACGCGATGGAGATCGATCCCGAAGACGAGATGCAGCGGCACCTCCAAGAGATTCGCGAGGGGCTCTCCGAGCAGGTGTCGTCGTCGATGGTCTCCGAGATCAACCGCCAACTGGAGATGTCACACGGAACGCCGGGGGCGTACGAGGCCGCCCTCTTCGACGCCTTCGTCGGCGTGATGCGCGAGGAGGGGGAGCCGTACGACCGCGTCGTCTTCGACACCGCACCGACCGGCTCCACGCTGCGGCTCCTGGGGCTCCCCGAGTTCCTCGGCGACTGGATCGACCGGCTGCTGTACAAGCGTCGGCAGTCGATCGACCTCTTCGAGAAGGCGGCCATCGGAAACATGGAGCCGCGCCGATTGATGGACGGCGATCCGGTCTTGGAGCGCCTCCAGAACCGAAAGGAGTTCTTCGAGTTCGCCGGCGGCGCCATGCGGAACGACGCCGCGTTCTTCCTCGTGTTGAACCCTGACCAGCTCTCGGTCAACGAGACCGAGCGGGCGATCGAGGGGTTCACCGAACGCGACCTGCGGGTCCGCGGGCTCGTCGCGAACAAGCTGACCCCGGAGCCGGACGACGACGAGGACGGGCGGGGCGCTCGCTACCTCCGCGAGAAGGTCGCGACCGAGCGCGACCGGATCGAGCAGGTCCGGGACGGGTTCGATCCGCCGCTCGTCGCCGAGATCGAGTCGCGGGTCCGCGAGATTCGCGGAGATCTGCTCGCGGATGTGGCCGCGGAGTTGGACGTCGACACCGGTGCCGGAACTCGCGCGCGAGCGGGACCGCCAGGAGACGAGAGTTAATTTCACATGAGATCCCAATAATACGCCGTCGTTCGGCGCTGAGAACCGCACAAGGGCGGGTGGTTTCGGACTGATCATCACGATTGAAGACAATACTTAAGTATTCGATCGTGAATCGGTACCACGAGGCAGGGAATCAATGACAAGCGTAATCTGGATCGTAGTTGCTGTGCTCGGGACGTTCACCGTGGGGTACATGGGGTACTCGCGGTACCTTTCGCGGTTCGTCGACCTCGACGATGAACGGGAGACACCGGCACACAAGTACGAAGACGGACAGGAGTACGTACCGGCGAAGAAACCGGTACTACTGGGGCATCACTTCTCGAGTATCGCGGGCGGCGCGCCGATCGTCGGCCCGATCACGGCGGGGGCCATCTGGGGATGGGTTCCGGCGCTGTTGTGGGTCGCCATCGGCAACCCGCTGATGGGCGCGGTCCACGACTTCATCTCGCTGTCGAGTTCGATCCGACACGAGGGGCGGTCGATCGGGTACATCGTCGGCCAGTACGTCGGCGAGCGGGGCAAGAATCTGCTGTTGTGGTTCGCGTTCCTCACGATCATCCTCGTGGTGGCGGTGTTCGCCCTCGTGGTGGGCATCGTGTTCAACGCGTATCCGCAGGTGACGACCGCGAGCTTCGTGTACATCCTGTTGGCGCTGGGCTTCGGGATGTATCTCTACCAGCTCAACGGTCCGTTCATCCCGGGGACGATCCTGTTCGTCGCCGGCGTGTTCGCGGGCGTGTGGCTCGGCATCCAGTACCCGTTCGCGCTGTTCGCCGGCGACTACCCGGCGGGGACGTTCGTCCTGTTCAGCGGAGCGGGTAACTGGGTCCCCGGTGCGGCCGCGCTCGGCGGCAACACCGCCGCATGGGTCCCGATCGTCATGGTCTACGGGGCCATCGCGAGCGCGTTACCGGTGTGGGTACTGCTCCAACCGCGGGATTACCTCTCGTCGTTCCTGCTGTACACCGGCGTCGGTGGCGGGATCCTCGCGATCATCGTCGGAACGATATTCGCGACTTCCTCACAGCCGCTTGTGGTCGATTCATCGATCGGTATGTTCGAAGGGTTCTGGGGCGTCGAGGCCGCGGGACTGTATCCGCTGTTCCCACTGCTTTTCATCACCATCGCCTGCGGGACCATCAGCGGATTCCATTCGCTGGTCTCCTCCGGGACGACGTCGAAGCAGCTGAACAAGGAGAGCGACGCCCGGCTGATCGGGTACGGCGGCATGCTCGGCGAAGGACTGCTCGCGGCGCTCGCGCTGTCGACGCTCGCGGTGGCCGGATTCGCCGGTGACGCGGCCGCCGGCGGCATCGGCGGGGCGCTGCCCAACTTCGCGAGCGGTGGCGGGATCATCCTCACGAGCCTGGGCATCCCCGAGGCGATCGGGGCGGTGTTCATGGCGCTCGTGCTCGTGAGCTTCCTGCTCACCTCGACGGACACGGCGGTTCGTCTAGGTCGGTACATGATGGAGGAGATCGTCGGGATGGACGACGGGATGACCGTCAGCGGACTCTCCGGTGACCTCGGCTCGATCGGTCGCGGGCGGTACACGAACCCGATCCTTCAGATCGGTATCGCGTACGTGCTCGTCATCTCCGGCGAGTGGGCGACGCTGTGGGGGCTGTTCGGTGGCGCGAACCAGCTGCTCGCGGCGCTCGCACTGCTCACCGGAACGGTCTGGCTCGCCAACTGGGACGAGTCCAAGCAGCTGATCTCCACCGGCGTTCCGATGGCGGTGATGGTCACCATCACCGTGCTCGGACTCGCGTGGCTGGCGATCTACGAGAACCTCTATCTCAACCTGATCGGCGGCGGCGCGGGGACGCTCGGGGCGCAGCTCTCCTCGGGCGCGCAGATGATCCTCGCGCTGGTGCTGATCGGGCTCGCGCTCTCACTCGTGAAGATCGGAATCGGAAACCTCAGATCGGTTCGAAGCGGCGACGCGCCGGCGGCCGAGCCGAGCGACGACTGACGGCGGTACGGTCCGGTCTCCACGGCCCTGCCCTCCATTCAATATATTTTGCTCGTTCGAGCGACTGCCCCGAGGCGCGCGAAGCGAAGCGCGACTACCGCCAGAACCGCTTGGCGAACCGCGAAAAGAACCCCTCGTCCGGTCGCTCCACCCGCTCCCACAGCCGGAATGCGCCCGCGATGTCCGCCGCTTCGCTGGCGACGAGTCGCTCCTCGTCGGGCGCGACGACGACCACGTTCACCTCGTAGTGGCCGTAGTAGCCGAGCTTCAGAAGCGTCCGGTCCCGGAACCCCTCGACGAAGTCGGCGACGTCATCGGGGAGGCGGTCCGCGACAAGGACGACCGTGACGTCGGTGCCGAAGTGCTGTTCGTTCGCTTCGACGCGCTCGTCTGCGACGTCGTGAGCGAACGCGACCAGCCGCTCCAGTTCGCCGACGGTCGGGGTCGACACGCGGCGAGCGAACAGGTACTCCATCATCTCGTGATCCGCGTAGCTCAACGCGGGGTGGAGGAACTGCTTCTGGTTACGCATGCGCATCTCCGCGTACAGCTCGAACCGCTCTCCGTCGACGACGACGTCGGCGTCGAGGTCGTAGCTGTACATCAGCCGGTCGGAGACGCGATCGAGGTACTCGTCGTCGTAGTCGGGGACGTTCTCCCTGATCTCGGGCGGGAGATCCTCGGGATCGTGGGGATTTCCGCCGTCGTCCGCGTCGGCCGGCGGCGCACCGTCGTCCGCGCTCGCGGGCTCACTCATCGTTCGGGTCGTACGGAACGGCGTCCGCGTCGGCCGGCGGTGCGCCGATTGCGAGCACCGTCACCGGCCCGTCGGCATCCTCGCGGTTGTACGCCCGCTGGGGGCTCTCGGAGTCGACGACGAACAAATCGTCCGCGGTGATCTCGTAGGTGTCTCCGGGCGTCTCGACGGCGAGCGTTCCGTCCATGACGTAGAACGCCTCCTGTTGCGTCTCGTGGTAGTGGTACGCGAGCGGGAGTTGTTCGCCCGGCTCCGCCCGAAACCGGTTGATCGCCGCTTCGTCGAGCCCGCCCGGATCGGAGAGCTTCCGGCACTCACAGGGGCGGTCGGGTTCGGGAGCGACTGCGTCCGTGTCGACGACGCGATATCCCATGTGAATAGGTTCCACGGTACGGTAAAAAGGGCGTCGGGTCTCGATCCGACGGGCGGCCGGCTCTCCGGCGAGTATGGGTTTTAACACTACTGAGCGCCTGTTTTCGGGTGAGACACCCATGAGCGACCAAGAGATCCGGACGGAGGCGTGCGGCCGGTGCTCGATGTCGACTGTCGTCGGGGCGGTGAGCGGCGACCAGTCCAACGAGGAGCGAGCGGAACGGGACCCGTTCGGCGGCGAGCGAATCGAGGTGGACGAGTCGTCGATCCGTCGCGTGTCGCCGGCGGGGTACCTGAGCGACCTCAAAGATCGGATCGACGATCTCGGTCGTCGGCTCGCCTACGGGAAGTGAGCGGAATTTTGCGGCACCGTCACCGCGATCGACTCACGTCAGTTCGGAGAGACTTATACGCGTTCGTTCCGTAGCGGGGGCACGCGATGGAAGAGAGCATCTCCGGCTTCAAGGTGCGCGGGGACTGGGGCGACATCGTCGAGCACGGTGAGCGGATCGCCCTCGCCCTCCGCGAGACGGGTGCCGGCGGCGATCCGTTCCACGAATTCGACGACTGGCGACCGAAGTCCCACGAGCGCATCGACGAGGACGTGTCAGCGAAGACCGCAGAACAGGCGTCCGTCAACGAAGGGGAGGGAGAGCAAGCCGGCAAGACCCCCGGCGACGACCTCCAGACGGCCGGAGAGAAGCTCACCGAATCCTACGAGAAGGTTGAAGAGAACGACACGGAGAGCGCGGTGGAGAGCTGGGGCGAATCGATCGAGCACGTCGCCCGCGCCGCCGACTCCGCGAGTCGCAAGGCACTTCGAAAGGTCGAAGACACCGTCTACCAGAAGGTGATGACCCAGATGGCCCCGTACTACTTCGACAACGAGCTCGTCAGCGCCAACGTTCAGGAAGTCGGCCGCGGCGAGGACGGCGAGACGTTCGTCTTCGAAGTGAACATCAACGACGACGAGCTGAAATCGGAAGTGAGCGATATTCTCGCCGAGTACGAGGCGGAGATCGACCGCTGGCACGTCGAGGCCGAGAAGCGAACCGAGGACGTCGCCGCCGCCGAAGGCGTCGAACCGCCCGAGAAGGAGGGCGGACCCGACTCGACGCTGACGTGACGGGCGGTGCTCCGCGGTCGACGCCCGCAGACGGGCGAGCACGCAACCCGACGACGACGGGATGTGCCGTTGATACGTCGAATTTAACTCGCAAACTCTCGAATCGAACCCATGACCGAGGTACTCCGAGTCGAGGCCGGTGAGCTGTCGGCCGACGAGCTGATCGACGCGCTCAACGAGGGGAGACGGATCCTCGTCGACGTCGAGGTCGCCGGCGGAACACACGAGATCGTACTCCGATACGACGGGGAGACGTACCACTGCGACACGCCCACGAACCTTCACCGCCACGCGGAGGAAACGGAGATGCGGGGCTGTATCGTTCGGATGGGATACGCCGCCGACGAGTGACCGAGCGCCATCGACGAACGAACGCCATCGACGAACGAACGCCATCGACGAATGGCGAGTCGAACGTGGCGAGACGCGGCGATGGCGACTTTTAACCCGAACGGGATCGAACGTCGTCCATGAGCAACCCCGAGATCGAGGATCTCGTCGGCGACGTGTCTCCCTCGTTCGAACACGTGCTCTCCTGTGTGTTCGGCGTCCAGGACCACGAGAGCCGTACCTACCTCACGCTGCTCGATCATCCGGGGAGCACCGTCGCCGAGCTCGCCGAGGCCCTCGATCGAGACCGGTCGAACGTGAACCGCTCGCTGTCGACGCTGCGGGACAAGGGGCTCGTCGAGCGCCGGAGGCGGCTTCTCGATTCCGGCGGCTACGTCTACCAGTACACCGCGATCCCGGTGTCGGAAGCGAAGGCACGGCTTCACGATGCGCTCGATGAGTGGGTCGATGGCGTCCACGCCGCGATCGACGAATTCGATCCGAACGGCGAGATGTGAGATCGGCCGGCAGAGACTGATATCGGCCGGCAGAGACTGAGATCGGCCGGCGAGTATCGTTTGTCGCGTCGGCTACTCCGCAGTCGTTTCGTCGTCGTTGTCGTACGCGAGCGCGACACCGTCGGCGGAGACGGCCGCGCCTGCCGCGCACACCGGGTGCTCGAAGTCGGCCCCGAGGACCTCGGCCGCGGCCGCTTTCGCGTTCGCCATCGCACCGGCCGACTCGTCGGCGGCGGCCGAGAGGTCGTACGGTTCGGGGCTGTCTGTCTCGTAGGTGGCGACGATGGTTGGTTCGTCGACCGCCTCGACGAGAAGCGCGTCGCGGCGAACGACGCCGATCGTTGCCGTGTCGACGCCGACGATGCCGGCGATCCGGGGTGTGTCGTAGTCGTCCTTCTCGTAATCGAGCGCGAGCAACGGCGTCGCAAGCGCGTCGCGGGCCGGGTATCCGATTTCCAGTTTCTCCGCGATCGGGTCGACGTGCGAGCCGTTACCGACGACTGCGAGCGGCTCGCCGGCGGGCGTTCGGACCTCGTGGGCACAGTTGTACGAGACGTACGGATTGTCCGTCTCCGGCGCGCCGGGCGTCGGACCGACCGTGAGGGTTCCGTCCCGGTCGATCACGCGGCGGTTCGGGAACGATCGCGAAGACACGCGGTAAGCGCCGATGCCGGGAGCGACGACGACAAATCGTCCGATGTACATACAGCTTCGTGGCTATTCAGCCGGCTAAAGCGCATCGATATACGCACGTTCGTCGATCAGAAGGGAACGACTCGCCGAACCGCGAATCAAGAAGGGAACGACTCGCCGAGTCAGGACGTCGAGGGGGTCGGTGGGAACAGTGCTGTGAACACGTGACAGGGGGCCGGCGACGCGCAACGCTTACAAACACGCGTGGATTACCCGGTGTTGCGCACAGTCCATTGGGGTAGTGGCCAATCCTGTTGCCTTCTGGGGGCAACGACCCTGGTTCGAATCCAGGATGGACTATTCTCTCGGCTCGCTGCGCTCGTTACCGATCGGACGCACCGCTGCCCACTGCCATCGACCTCGATTGATATCCTTTCACGTGGAGCGACATCTCCACCACGTACAGCGTTTTCCAATCGAAGTAAAGGGGTCCCTACTTTTCGACATCGAGCAGCGCGACACGCTCTCGGACGATGTCCGCGAGGTCGCCGTCGACGGCCGAGAGTTCGCGAGCGGAGATGTCGTAGAACTCCCGTACGCGCTCCGCGTCGAACGTGGCCGACGGATTCGATCTGCGCTCCGGCGGCTCCTCGGTCGACGCCGTCGTCGACACCGACCGTTCGGGCGGAGCGGTATCTACCAACCCCTCGGCCGATGCGAGCGCGGCGTCGAGGTCGGCCGGCGGTCGATCGGCCCCTGTCACCTCGCCGAAATCCGCGATGAGGACGGCGATCCGTCGTTCTCCCTCCGCGACGCCGAGCGCGAAGGCTCGGTCGATCTGGCGGCGGCCGGCCGCGTACAGCAGGATTTCGACGCCGGGATCGCGGGCGACGGCCTCGTTTCGAGCGATCGAGCGGGCGGCCAGCCGGGTCGCCTCGCGGAGGTGGGCGTCGGAGACGATGAGGTCGGCGTCGAACGCCTGCACGACCGCGCCCGTCTCCGACGCGATCTCGTCGAGCGACGAGAGGAACGCGTCGAGGTCGTCTACGGCGGCGGTTCCGCGAACGATCCGAGAGGGCGGGACCGGGTTCTGGGCCGAGGCCGAGGTCGAGGCCTGGGTCGGGGTCGATGACGACTCGTCGCTCATCGGAAGTCACCCAGGCTCGCCTGTCCCTCGCCGTCTTCGTCGCTCGCGGAGCCGGCGGTCGCCGCCGCCGAAGCCGACTTATCGGGCCGCACGTCGTCCATCGAGGGGTCCTCGCGGCCGGCGTTTTCGAGGATGCGCTCGGCGGTGCGCTCGCGGCCGCGGAGCGCGCCGAGGACGGTCCCCTTGTCGGCCTCCCGGAGGTCGGCTCGCGTCTTGACCCCGGCTTCGAACAGCCGACGAGCCCGCTTCCGGCCGACGTTCCGGACGCCGGCCAGATCGAGTAACTCCTCTCGGACGCCGTACTCGATCCGCTTTCGGGCCTCGCGAACGGCGACGACGGTGTCGCCGTCGACGCCCTCGACGTCCCGCGCGAGCGTCTCGGCCGCGCGCAGGAGCCACTCGGCGGTGTCGACCTTCCCGCGGATGTCGCCGGGGCCGACGCCGTACCGCTCGGCCATCCGGTCCTCGTCGACCTCGGTCGCCCAGTCCTCCAAGAGACGAGCCGTCTTCAGCGACGCGAGCCAGTCCTCGAAGCGGACGTCCTCGTACTCGGATGGGATGTCGCCGAGGAATTCCTTCTCCCGCTCGTAGCAGAGTTCGGTGTAGGTCTCGCGATCGCCCGACTTCAGGTAGAGTTCGTACATGTCGGGGGTGCGGCTGACGAGGTGATAGATCCCGAGCGGGGTGACTTCGGAGGATGCGGCGGCGGTTTCGTCGCCGTCCTCGGCGTCCGCGTTCGCCTCACCGTCTATGGCCTCCCCGCTCGCATCCCCGTTTTCGGCATCGGCCCGCACGTACGTCCCGAACCCGGGCTCGTCGTCGTCCGTGTTCTCGGCCGTCATGATGAACTCGCCGGTGTCGGCGCTGGTGCCGGTACCGGCGTCGACGACATCGCTCGGGGCGTCACCGGTCGCGACCGTTCGAAGTCCGTCGATCATCTCGGCCGCGCTCATCGGATCGAGGTAGAGCCGCGAGACGGTGTGGCCGATGCCGGTCGCGGCGAGGCTCTCCGCCCCGGCGTCGCGTTCGCGCTCGACGAAGTCGTTGGCGGCGAGGTAGTCCAAGACGGTATCGGTGACCGCAGCGAGTCGGCCCTCGTCGTCCGTCTGGGTCGCGTAGAGGGTGTTATCGAGGAAGGAGAGCAGCCCGTCGCGCGTGGAGGCGAATCCGGAGGCGACGGTGGCGAGCACGTGCGTCCGGAGCGCGGGCTCGGCCGCGAGCTTCGAGCGCACCGGCTCGGCGTCGGCCCAGAGGTAGCGCTCGAACAGCTCCTCTTTCGTGTCGGCGTCGTTCGCGAGCAACACCGCCTCGCCGTACGGGTCGAGCCCGGGACGACCGGCTCGGCCGCACATCTGGTGGATTTCCAGCACGTCGAGCGGCTTCATCCCGCCGAACTCACCGTCGTAGCGCCGCCAGTCGCGGACGATCACCCGACGGGCGGGGGTGTTGACGCCGGCGGCGAGCGTCGGGGTCGCGGAGACGCACTTGATGAGCCGGGCGCGGAACGCGTCCTCGACGAGCGAGCGGTGCTCGCTCGCGAGTCCCGCGTGGTGAAACGCGGATCCCTGTTCGACGGCGTCGGCCAGATCCTCGGAGGTGTCGGTATCGGAGACGCCGCGGATCTCCTCGGCCAGCTCGCGGAGGTCGTCCCGCTCCGGGCCGGTCAGTCTAGGGGCTGTGACGTCCGTCAGCTTGCGCGCCGATGACTCGGCGTTGCGACGGGAGTTGACGAAGACGAGCGAGGAGCCGCCCTGTCCGTCCTCCTCGGTGTCGAGCGCGTCGGCGACGAGTCGGGCGGTCTGGTCCTCGCCGCGGTCGACCGGCACCTCGCGTTTGCTCCCGTCGTCGAAGTCGATGGCGTTACCGAAGTGGACGCCGGTGCGGAGATCGATCGGTCGCCAGTCGGACTCGACGAGTTCGGCGTTGAGCCAGTCGGCGATGACGCCGGCGTTGCCGACCGTGGCCGAGAGCGCGACGGTCTGAAGGCCGGAGTTGACCTTCCGGAGCTTCGCCAGGGTCACTTCGAGAGTCGGTCCGCGGTGCGAGTCGTCGACGAGGTGGACCTCGTCGCTCACGACGCAGGTGAGGTCGTCGATCCACGGCGCGCCGTTGCGGATCAGCGAATCGACCTTCTCCGAGGTGGCGACGATGATGTCGCGGGTCGCCAGCCACTCACCGTCGGACTCGTAGTTCCCCGTGGAGACGCCGATCGTGATCCCGTGGTCCTCCCAGCGTTCGAACTCCGTCTTCTTCTCGCTGGCGAGCGCGCGCAGCGGGACGATGTATAAGGCCGTTCCGCCGCGCTCGATGGCCGAGAGCATGGCGAGCTCGGCGATTAGCGTCTTTCCGGAGGCCGTGGGGACAGCCGCGACGAGGCTGTCGCCGTCGACGACGCCGGCCTCCACGGCGGCCTGCTGGGGCGGGTACAGTTCGGCGACGCCCTCCGCTTCGAGCGCCTCGCCGACGCCCGCGGGAAGCCCGGAGAGCGAACTCGGTTGCATTGACCGTGTTTGGGCCCCGTTGCGGTTTAAATCGTCGGAAGGAAATGGTCTGCTGAAGAGCGGCCGGTACAGGCGACACCGCTGCGGACGGTGATAATTTATAAATGATCGTGGTGCTGCGGTGGCGTGCGCCGGTGAGCGGCCGCGAGGCCGCGAGCCGCCCGCACGAGGGACGCCGCGAGCGCTCGGAGAGCGCGAGCGGCGAGGCTGGGGAGGCGTGAGACTGCGGTGCGGTTGCGGTTGGGTGGGACTCAAAGGGACAGTCGCGAGGACGAAGACGCGCGACGTAAGGACCGCCGGAGCGAGCGGCGAGGACCGCAGCGAGCGCATCGAGTCCTCGCGGCTGGGGCTTTGGAGATGTTCACTGCACCGTCAACAACGTATAACCGAGCGGCTGGGGCGTTGGAGGAGGAGATATCGTCAGCAGCAATTACTTATAAATAAACGGACGATTCAGGGTGCGACGCCGACGGTCAGAAGCGTCCCCCACGTCCGGTACCGGTCGACCATCGCCTCTCGGGTCTCGTAGCCCTCGGTCGGGAACGCGGTGGCGTCCGGGATCTCGATTACCCGATCCGGGACGGCGTCCTGTTCGGCGACGTACAGCCCGGCCTCGCGGAACGCCTCGCGGTACTGCGCGCGCGACCAGAGCGTCATCTCGATGGAGATGTTCTCCTGCCACGCGTGCGTGGACTCGCTCTCTTCGAAGAAGTTCACCGCGCAGTAGAACGTCCCACCCGATTTCAGCACCCGCCGGACTTCTTGGAGGGTGGTGTGCGGGTCGGCCGCGTAATAGAACGCTTCCATCGAGAAAATGTGATCGAGCGAGTCGTCGGCGAGGGGGAGATCGTCGAAGTCGCCGACGAGGAACCCGATCGCGTCGTCGTCGGTGTAACTCCGCGCGTTCCGCGTCATCTCGGGCGCGCCGTCGAGGCCGTACCCGCGGCCGATCCCGCGCTCGCGAAGCGCGCGGAGCGCGTAGCCGGAACCGGTGCCGAGATCGAGGACGGCGTCGCCGTCTTCGACCGGCATCCGCGCGAGGACGTGTTTGGCGGTGTGCCAGTGTCTGTCCTCCATGCCGCGGTCCTTCCCCGACGTCGCCCAGTCGTCGAACTCCTCGCGAACGCTCATACCGGGGGGACGGGGGGACGGGACAAAATCCGTTCGAAGGCGCATCGGGAGCCGTACGGGTCGCGGGAATTGCCGATGAAAGGGGACGAGAGAGCGGCGGCGAAAGGCGACGCGTGAGCGTCGGTGTTTTACCGGTTGGCGTCCCTTCGAGAGATATGAAGCGGCCGACGAAGCTCCGCCGACCGAAGTTCCGCGTCGCCGACTCCGCCCAGCAGGCGGTCGGCGGATTCCTCCTCGCGGGACCGTTCGTCGTCACCGAGGAGGTGTGGGTGCTGGCCGCCGGAATGAACTGGATACAGGGGGCCTTGACCGCCGGGGTCGTCGCGCTGATCGGCTACGCGGCGCTCTACCGGGCCGACACCGGACGCGACCCCGACGACGAGCGGGACATCGCCGGTATTCCGGTCCGATTCGTTTCGCTGATGATCGTCGCGTTCGGCTCCGTGCTCGTGCTCGCGGTGCTGTTCGACGCCCCCGACACCTTCCTCATCCAGGAGGGCGTCGTGGGGGCCGAGCTGTGGGCGACGACGTTCAAAGCCGTCTCGGTCGGTGCCGTGTTCAGCGTGGTCGGTGCCGCGACCGCCGACAGCGTGTTCTGAGACCACGGCTGGATTGGTGGGGTCACAGCGAGGTGTGACCCCGGTCGCGACCTCACACCACCACGGAAACGACGGCGAAGAGGATCAGCACGCCGGCGATGTCACAGACGTTGGTGACGACGGGGATCGTCGTGTCGTCGGGGTTGAGTCCGACGCGGTAGGAGGCCTCCACGGCAGCGACGCTCGTGATCACGACGAGGACGGCGAGGAGCATTCCGGAAACCAGCGAAATCAGGAGTACCCGACCGAGTTCGAGCGTGCCGCCGAGGGCGACGCCGATGGCCCACGCGGCGACGCCGACGACGCCGAAGACGGTTCCCGCGAGGGCGAACACGGCGCTCGCGTTGGCACGGAGATCGGGGTTCGTGGGGCTCAGTTCGTACGTTCCGAGGTGCAGCTGCGTGGTGAGCCGCGAGCAGGTGATCGACGCGAGGTTCCCGGCCGTCCCGATCTGCACCGGCACCAACACGAGGAGCGCGGGATTCCGGACGAGCGTCTCTTCGTACGTTTCGAGCACGGTTCCCGAGACGAGCTGCAGCACCGAAAGGGCCGCCAAGAGCGGGACCATGGTTCGGACGATCCGACGGATCGACCACTCGTCCGTGAACGCCGGCTCGGGCGAGTCGGGTACCGGAGGTTCGCTCGCGGAGTCGGTTTCGGGACTCGGTCCGGACGAGTCGGACACAGATGAATCGCTCGGGGGGACGGTCACAGCACGACCCCCACGACGTAGACGCCAACGAGGAGGAACAGCACCCCGAACACGTCCCCGAGCGTCGTGACGACGGGCCCGATCACGTTGTCCGGATCGAGCCCGCGCCGGTACCCGACGAAGATGACGGATATCAGCACCGAGATCATGAGTACAGCCGAGAGAAATCCGGCGACGAGCATGATTCCGACCAGTTCGAGGAGGCTCCCGCCGTCTCCGAACAGCGCCAGCGAGGCGTACGTGATCGCGGCGATGAACACGGAGACGGTCATGCCGTTGATGAACGACGCGACGATCGCGTTCGTCAGCCGCCTGTCGAGCCGGAATTGGGGCTCGATGAGCCCCTGATGAAGCCCGGTGGAGAGGCGGGCACCGAGCGAGCCGTAGACACCGCCGCGAGTGGCGAGGAACGCGGGTAACAACAGGAGGAGGCCGGGGACGTCCGAGATGAACGAGCGCATCGTCTCGGAGCCGAGAATCGTCCCCGCGAACAGCCCGGCAACGAGGCTGACGAGGATCACCGGCAGCGCCTGTCGGTAGACGTCGCGGGCGGTGGCGTGACCGGGCATCGAGTGTACCGACGCGGGCGACGCTGAAAAAACCGTCCGGGTGCCGCCCGGCGAATTCCGTCTCGCGACGGTACGGGAGAGGCCGGCTTCGCCTCCTCGCGGGAGGAGGCCGACCGCGCGGCATCGCGGAGGGAGATCGACCGCGCCTCATCGCGGCCCGCATCGTTAAGTCGGTCGGGCGATTTCCGATCCCATGGACTACTCGCTCGCCATCGAGAACGGGCCGGAAACGATCCCCGGAGGGACGGGGCTCCTGCTCGTCCACCCGAGCATCGGCGAGACGGATCGGCTCGACACCGACTTTCTGAAGACGGACACCGACGCGTTCCTCGTCGTCTCGACGCGGACGACCGCGCGCGAAGTCGAACAGAAACTGGAGTACTACGACGTCGACGAAACGAAAGCGACCATCCTCGACACACTCTCCGTCGAACGAGGCTACTCCCGACGATCCTCCGAGGAAGTGTACTACGTCTCCGCGCCCGACGACCTAGATGGAGTCGTCGATCGCGTTGAGCGGTTCCTGACCGAAAACGAGGGAAAGCGGCGCGTCTCCGTCGACTCGCTCACCGAGATGGCGTACTACGCCGACGACGACGCGGTGTTCGACGCCGCGGCCGACATTCTCGATCTCCTCGACGAGCACGACGCGGTCGGGATATTCCACCTCTCCGAGGAGGTCCACGAGGTCGCGACCCTCGACCGATTCCGAGAGCTGTTCGAGGGCGTCATCGAACTCGACGGCAGCGGGAACGTGACCGTGACGGTTTGAGAACGGAACGAAGTCGCTACCGCTCTTCTCCGGTCATCGACGCGAACGTCTTCTCCGCCCACGCCACCGCGTAGGGAGCGCCGCGGTCGCGATAGGCCGCGGTGTCGAGCGCGGCGAACGGAGCCGGGAGATCGAGTCCGTGACGAACGGCCGAGCAGGCGTATTCGGTCGCGCTCGCGAAGTCCGTCTCCCCGCGAGCGACCTCGCCGGGGAGGCCCCCGAGTCGTCCGTCGAGTCGGTCGCCGGCGGTAACCCACGCGTCGAACAACCGAGGGCTGGTCCCTTCCCACGACGCGAAGACCTCGCGGGTGTACAGCCCGACCCACGCGTCGAACAGCGCGGTCGCGATCTGGAAGACGTCGCTGGGCCCCAGTCCGGTCGCGGAGGCGTCCGCGTCGGGGGCCGGGCGTCGGATCGCGGCGTCGAGGTCACGGTAGCGTTCGCCGAAAAACGGAAGGAAGCTCTCCGGGAGACGAAACTCTGGCGTGTCCTCCGGAAGCGAGCCGCGAGCGGGTTCGGTTCCGACCTGGACCAGGCGGTCGGCGATCAGCAACGCGAGGAAATCGTCGGGAGTTCCCTCGGCCCGCTTCTTGACGAGCACCGTCTGCGGGTCCGTCTGCGTCGTTCGGACGACGGTTCCGCCGCCGGGGAGCCCGACCGTGAAGGGGGGACCGGCGTACCTTCGGAGGAGTGCAGGAGCGTCGTCCGGGAGCCACTCGACCGGAAACGACGCGGGCGCGAGCCCGTCGACGAAGAGTCCGAGATCCTCTGCGACCGCGGGCGGTAGCGTTTCGAAATTTGCGTCGACGTCGAGGACGGCGGAGTCAGGGGCGTGTCGGTCCCGAACCGCCTCGAGATCGTCGTCGAGCGGACGGGACGAGAACATCACCCGAAGACGTACGAGAGGATGATGAAAACAGACAAGACGGCCGAGACGCTGATCGTTCCGAGCACGATCGTGGTGGGTTTGCTCATACGATTCGTCCGTCCGCCCGTCGTTTAAATCCATCTCAATTCGGGTGGCGGACGTCTCCGAACGACGGAAGCCGGAATTGATGGCACGGAGCGGTCGACAAATCGGACCGATCTCGGTCGAGACTGCCGATCCCGTGCGCGCCGGATTTATACTGGTCCGCTGGATAGCCGTGGTATGCGAATCCGTGACGCACTCGAATCCGACGCCGACGCGCTGGCCGCGGTGATCGATCGGCCGCGAGGTGTCGTGGTCGATATGATCCACGACCGGTCGGTTCGCGTCGCCGTCTCGGACGTCGATCGGGGTGTGGACACCGACGCCGACGAACCGAGCGTGGCGGGATTTCTCGCGTTCGACGTACGCGGAAGGACGGTTCACGTGACCGATTTCGGCGGTGACGAGCCGGCAGTTCAGCGGCTGTTCGAGGAGCCGCGGCGCTTCGCGAGCGGCGAGTCGATGGCCGTCGAAGCCGTCGTCCCGAACGACGAAGATATCGGGGAGATCGTCGAAAGCGTGGGGTTCAATTCCGTCGGGGCCGGTCCGCGATTCGCCGATCGCGAAACAACGCGATACCGTATCGAATCCGAGAAATTGACGGACTGATTCGAGGTGAACCAGTCGAGGTAACTCAAACCAGTAGGATCGAGTTAGTCGAACGAGCCGAACCGTGTCAGTCGAACGAGCCGAACCGTGTCAGTCGAACGAGCCGAACCGTGTCAGTCGAACGAGCCGAACCGTGTCAGTCGAAGCGGTCCTGGACGATTTCGAGCGCTTCTTCTCGATCGTTCCAGTCGACGAACACCGCGACGGACGTCGCGCTCGTGATGAGGTCGATGATGTTGATACCGTCCTTCGCGAGCGGTGCGATGATATCCTGGATGACACCGGGCTGGTTCGGAAGCTCGCCGCCGGTCACTCGAATGACGGCGATAGGGTCGGCGACGCTCACCGACGAGAGCGCTTCGTCCGTGACGACCGCCTCGTGGAGGAGCGCCTCGGCCGTCTCGGCTTTGTCGACGTCGACGTAGAACGTGACGGAATCCATCCCTGAGGCGACCGCGTCGATGTTGATCTCCTCCTCGCGGATCGCGTTCGCGAGCTGCGAGAGGATTCCCGAGCGGTTTCGGATCGCTCGACCGGCGACGGTGAGACACGCGAGGGGTTCCTCGCGCATGTCGATCAGGCTCTCGAACTGCCCCTCTATTCGGGTACCACCCCTGAGAAGGTCCCCGTGCTGGTAATGTACGACTCGGACGGCGAGGTCCTCGTCCTTGTACGAGAGCGCCGACGGGGCGACGACTTCCGCGCCGCGGAACGAGAGGTTCCGCAGTTCGTCGACGGTGATCTGCCCGACGTTTCGAGCTCCTTCGACGACGCGCGGGTCACCGGTCATCACACCTTCCACGTCGGTGACGATCACGACCTCGTCGGCGTCCATGTAGTTGCCGAGCATGACCGCCGTCGTGTCGGAACCGCCGCGGCCGAGCGTCGTGACGTTGCCGTCGTGATCCTCGGCGAGGAACCCGGTTATGATCGGGACGACGCCGTCCATGCGTTCCGCGATCGCGTGTGCGCGCTTCTTCGTCTCCTCCACGTCGACCTCCCCGAGTTCGTTCGTGATGACGGGCCAATCGGGGTGACCAGGTTCGAGGAACACAGCGTCGACGCCGCGAACCGAAAGCGCGGCCTTCAGCATCCTGACACTGGTTCGCTCGCCCATCGAAACGATCTCTGCGCGGTCGGCGTCGTCCGTCTGGAACGTTATATCGTCGAGGAGGTCATCGGTCGTCGACCCCATCGCGCTGGCGACGACAGCGATCTCGTGGCCGGTCTCTACGGCGTTCGCGACGGAATCCGCCGCGCGTTCGATCCGGTCCCCGCTACCGAGACTCGTTCCGCCGAACTTGGCGACTACGCGCATACGGTTACCCCGCTATCAGTCCGTTCGCTATTACTCCGTCCGCCACCAAGTTCTCCACTTCCTTCGGCGGACTCGTATACGGATGCGCGCAGCAGGGACCGGATGCTCGGCAGCGTCCGTGCGGGTCGTCGAATCGGGCGGGAGCCCGATCGAGAATCCGAGGCCGCAACGTGATCGGTAGACATGCGCACCCGTAACAGAGGAAGCCGCATAACTGTGTCTTCTTCGACAATGGTTTACGAAATGACTATTTCGTTCAGTACCACCGGTGTGATGAGTAGTAGAGTGATCATTTATTTAGTAAATGATCCAAAAGGATGGAGATGGGATAGAAAATTCGAACGATACGATCGAGGTGTTACTCAACCTACTCGTCCGAGATCCCCCACGCGTCGGGCATCTCGATCACGTATCGACCGTCTTCTTGCAGGGAGATGATGTATTCCTGGCGGTCGTACAGTTCCATCAAATTCAGCTCGTACTTCCCGGGACTCACGATCCGTATGCTCTCGAACTGTTCGTTGAGTTCTTCTCGAAGTTCACCGATGTCCGGACGGGCGTCATCCGGTCGGTCGGAATCTGGTGCGTCAGGTCGTGTCTGGGTATCGACATCCCGACTCGCTCGGTCCAGTTCGTCGGGGGAGACGACGTCGGTACGGGCGCTCGCCTGAGCGACATCCTCTTCGCTGCGTTCACGTACGTGCTCGGTGTCGTCTTCGGTTGGGGATTCGGAGGTCCGTGGATCAGCGGGTGGATCCTCGGGAGAGGACGATTCAGCAGACTTGGGCTCGCCGGTTTGATTCGGTGGTGAGTCCGATGGGCTGGATTCGTCGGACGTCGTCGGCTGACCCGGTTCATGATCCGATGGACCGGCAGACGATCGACCGGTAGATGCTCGATCGTGCGTCGATGGTTCGGGAGATGATTGATCGGACGACGACGATCCGGACGGTGGTTGATCTGACGACGACGATCCGGAAGGCGATTGATCTGATGCCGGCGAGCCGGAAGGCGGATGCTCAGGTGTCGATGTCCCTTCCGGTTTGAACTGGAACTTGTTTCCACCGCAGTCCGGACAGCCGGAGAGCATCTCCTTGGAGCCGTCCGGGAACGTCCGGCCGCAGCTAGTACACTGGTGAGGCATTTTTGGAGTGGCTATTTTCGGGAGACGAGGGTGCTGATGAGGTTCTCGTCTTTATGTAGCGTCTCGATCCGGTTGGCCGGACCGATGACGGTGAGCTTCTGGGCCGACTTTCGTCCCATCAGCTTATCGAGGAAGCTCTGATCGCTCGTCTCCGCCTTGGGGTACGTCTCGATCTCGATGCCCGTAAAGTCGTCCGGGCTGATCTCGGTCATAGTCACCTCGATAAGTTTCGACTCCTCGTCGGGAGAGAGCCCCTCTTCGAGGATTACGATGTTTCCGTCGCGGACCCCGTCGAGAATGAGACGGATCTTCTCCATGCCGGTGAGCCCCTCCATCCGAGCCCCGCTGATCATGTCGATTCGGACGCCGTCGGACGAGTCCCCGTCCGGAGGGGAGTCGTCGGACGGGAGATCGCCGCCGTCGACGTTAGGGGTTGGTCCGGGCATCAGCCGAAGTACTCCGCTATCTTGGTGTACACTTCGTCCATGTTCTCACCTTCGAGCGCCGACAGCGGGATCGTTTCGTGCTGGGGAAAGGCGTTCGCGATCTGCTGGACGTCCGAGTCCTGGAGGTCCGTCTTATTCGCGAGGATGAGTGCGGGTAGATCCTGCGATTCGATGATCCCGATGAGCATGGTGTTCACCTGCGTGAAGGGATCCGTCGTGGAATCGAGCACGTAGATGACGCCGTCGACGTCCTCACGCAGCCAGTGCATCGCCTCCGCGACGCCCTCCGTCGCTTCGCGAGAGCGACGGACAGCGTCGTCTTTCTCCATGTCGTGATCGAGGAATTCCTTGTAATCGACTTTCGTGGTCACGCCCGGTGTGTCGACGATGTCGATGGTGACCTTTCGGCCGTTCCGTTCGATCTCCACGTTCTCTTTGCGACGGGCCCGTCTAGTTTCGTGTGGAATGTGGCTCTCCGGCCCGACGGCGTCACCCGTCCAGTCGCGTGCGATCCGATTAGCGAGGGTCGTCTTTCCGGCGTTCGGCGGCCCGTAGATCCCGATTCGCTTGGGTTCATCCGCCGCGAACAGTCCGTCGGTGACCCGTGATATGCTGTCTTTAAGATTCGTGAGCAGTCCCATCCTGACCTCCAATCGTATTCTCTCCCAAACACCCTGGCCGTGTGGTAACGTTCGATGCGGAGTAGCCACCGTGTGTTCGGGGAATTGTCGTAGAGTCCACACCCCGCTCACTTAAGAACTGCGTCAGACATACGCGCATCGGTGAGATCCGTTCAGACGGGGCGAAAACGGATGTGAGATCCGGCGAGAACGATTTTCAGACGGGGAGTGTAGGTTTATGGAAATTTCAAGGCTAAACCCCGCCGTTCTGGGCAGGGAAGATGTCAATACTCGACGAAGTGTCAGAAGATCCGATCGGTTGACCATCTCGGCTCGATCGAGCCAGTTTGGAATGTTCGTTCTTCTCTGGCAGGTCGATTCATGCCACGAATCGTATTCTGAATCAAACTCGTTCTTCGTCCCCCACCCCTTTGTTTCGACTGGAGACGGTAACGGTGCGGGGATGGTGCGGGGATGGTGACAGCTATAGTTTGAATGAGTATATGTAGATCTATAAATGAACCACAAACCCCTGCAAAATAATAGAGAGAGTATTATCAAGGGTACTGTTAGATTCCATTGTATATAAAACCCGTGTGAATACAATGCGGGTTCCGGTTTTTCCCCATCCATCAGAACTCTGTTCCACCCGAAACGAAGGGGTTGGGGGGTTGGAGGGTTGGAGGGTTAGGGGAGGGCTGAGGGAGGGGGACAACGAGATAATCTCGATTAACTAACAATAAATCGTGGTGAAGAACGGATGAGACGAGTTGTCGAGACTGGCGTATTGGCGTATACGTGAACGCATGTGAATGTATATACTGGAGAATGGAGTGATACCCGTCCGTAATGGCTGAAGTATTGTGATAACTCAGTAATAGAATTAAATAGCATTAGTTCTAGAAGTAGTGCCAATCGAACACGAGTCCCGTAGCAAACAGCGAGGGGGCTACTCACGCATCTACGCGGAAGCAGTACGTGAACCGTCCCGCTTCGTTTCGGGTCTGGAGAGCAACACTTTTGTACCACCTCTTCATCTGGTTCGACTGCATCAACTGGACGTATCCTCCGACCCAAACTGGCGAATGTCGACGTTTCAGGGCAGGATACAATACATCCTCGTTCCCGTGCGAGGGTTCTCCACCTGAAATAAGGGGGTTCACATGGACGAAGGCGAGCACACATCGCAGACGGACGAATCGGAAGACAGCGACGGGAGTGACAGTAACCCGTCCGTAGCCGACGGTAATACCAGTGAACCGGCATCGGCCGAGACTCCGTCTGAATCGGACGATTCACTCGATGAGGGGTCAACCGAGGACTCCACTTCTGACGGCCTCACCGACACTGATACCCTTGCGGACGCCGACGTCTCCGACTCTTCCCATTCTGGTACCGTCGAACCGGCTTCCGACCGCATCGACTCGAATGTCGATGTCGGAAGCGGAGGACGAGACCGCTCGTCTCCCGATGTTGACTTCGACGGTGTCGTCCTCGACGATGACGGAGACAATCAGGGGCTGTTCGACGATCTGCTCTCAGGCGAGCCGATATTCGAAAACAAAGAGGTCCTCCGTCCCTCCTACACGCCTCACGAACTTCCACATCGAAACGACCAGATCAACCGGATGGCGACGATACTCGTCTCCGCGCTTCGCGGGGAGACGCCGTCCAACATACTCATCTACGGAAAAACGGGAACTGGAAAGACGGCCTCCGCGAAATTCGTTTCCCAAGAACTCGAATCGACGTCACAGAAGTACGACGTCCCGTGTGAGGTCGAGTACATCAACTGCGAGGTGACCGACACGCAGTACAGGGTCCTTGCCCAACTCGCCAACACGTTCATCGAGAAGAACCAACAGGTCATCGCGGAACAGCTCGACCAACTCCGAAACCTTCGCTCTGCGGCCGACGATGATCTGGAAACGTCCGCTGATGACCGTACGGTCGATGATGACGGTCCGATCGAAGGTCGCGACGCGCTCGCCGACACCGAGTTCGAAACACTCGACGACCTCGATGAGCGCATCGAAGAGCTCGAAGCCGACGCCGAGGAAATGGAGGAAGTTCCGATGACCGGGTGGCCGACGGACCGGGTTTATACCACGTTCTTCGAGGCGGTCGATTACCACGAACGCGTGGTCGTGATAATGCTCGACGAGATCGACAAGCTCGTCGAGAAAAGCGGCGACGACACGCTCTATAACCTCTCGCGAATGAACTCCGAGCTCAACCGATCTCGTATCTCCATCATGGGGATCTCGAACGACCTGAAATTCACCGACTTCCTCGATCCTCGGGTCAAATCGAGCCTCGGAGAGGAGGAGATCGTCTTCCCTCCGTACGATGCAAACCAGCTTCGCGACATCCTCCAGCACCGTGCGGACATCGCGTTCAAACAGGACGCCCTCACGGACGACGTGATCCCCCTTTGTGCGGCGTTTGCCGCGCAGGAGCACGGCGACGCCCGTCGCGCGCTCGATCTCCTTCGCACCGCGGGCGAGCTCGCCGAACGGTCGCAGGCGGAGATCGTCGCCGAAAAGCACGTCCGACAGGCGCAGGACAAAATCGAACTCGACCGCGTCGTCGAGGTGGTCCGGACCCTCCCGACTCAGAGCAAAATCGTCCTCTTCGCGGTTATCTTACTCGAAAAGAACGGGGTTCACAACATCAACACTGGCGAGGTGTTCAACATCTACAAACGTCTATGCGAGGAGATCGACGCCGACGTGCTCACTCAGCGACGGGTCACCGACCTCATCAGCGAACTCGACATGCTGGGAATCGTCAACGCCGTCGTCGTCTCGAAGGGCCGCTACGGCCGCACGAAGGAGATGGGTCTATCGGTCCCCGTCGAGGAAACGGAGGCGGTCCTCCTCTCCGATTCTCGTCTCGGCGACATCGAAAACGCCCAACCGTTCGTCCAGGCGAGATTCGACAACTGACAGCGACGGTCTCCGTTTCGACCATGATTTCGACTCCGGTACTCGCTCGTCATCGTAGTAACAAAAACCCGAAGATTCCCACTATTCGCGCATCTACGGAACACCACCGATCTCAGTTCCACCCGAAACGACACCGTTTCCGAACGGCCCGTAGGTCACCGTTCCGAGGGCCGCATCGATCACGTCGCCCGGTTCCGCCTGCCCCGTCGCGATCAGCCGGACGTATCCGAGGTACGGCACGCGTACTCGCGCCACGCCCGTCACCCACTCGGGTTTGACCGGCTCGGACAGCCCCCTTGCTTGGTCGTACGCGCCGTTGTTGTCGCCGAGCGTGATGTACCCGTCGTGCGGAGCGGGACAGTTCCGCAGTTCGTCACAACTTGCGGCGTCGTGATACTCGCCGTCCGCACGGTCGTACCAGTTCTCTCCCGCTTCGACGTGAAACATTGCCCGGTGGATGATCGGGGATGCCGTTCGACCGGGCGGCCGGTAGATCACGACCGATCCGTATGACCCGAACGTTCGGTAATCGACGGACTCTCCGATCTCGTGAGTCACTACTCCGACGTCGTTGTCGGCGGCGTCGGGCGCAAGCCGCCCCGGTTCCGTGACGAAAACGAGATCGCCGACTTCCATGTTCGGCTCCATGCTCCCGGACTCGACGGCGACCATCGGCGGCCACACGCCGCTGACGCCGAACAGAATCAGCCCGATCACGAGCACGATGGCGACGCTGGAGAGCATCTCGCGGATCCACATCAACGCCCCTTCCCTGTCGTGGCGGAAGCGGTACAGGAGACTCCGATCGCCACCGGATTCACCCCTTCCGTTCGGTGTTTCGTCCACCTCGACGCATTCTTCGACGGCCCCTCCGCTCACGGATTCCGGCGGACCGGTCTTGTGATCCGGACCGAGATCCACGGACACTTCTGCGGCCGATCCGGCGGTCGTTTCGTCCCCGCTGTCGTTCGTATCCAACTCATTCGGTTCGTCGAATTCTGCCTCGCGATGTGATTTCTCGCGGCCGTTGAGGGGGTCCGGGTCAGTCTCAAAGTCGTTCGAGTCAGTCTCGAAGTCGTTCGAGTCGGTCTCGAAGTCGTTCGAGCCGGCCGATTTCGTTTGAGGATCATCGTTCTCGCCGGTCCGTTCGTCGTCCTCGGTCGCTTCCGGGTCGTCGCTGGCCGTCGGATCGGTTTCTTCGGAGAGTTCGTCGTCCGGTCTCGGCCGATCCCCTTCGTCCATTACCTTCGGATTGACGGGTTTCAGTCATAAGCTTCCGGGTCCTGGATTTGACTGTTCCCGCGGCGATCGCTCCGGGCTCCGGAACCGTTTTGAGTCACACCGCCGTTTCGACTGTCGTGCCACTGGAGTCGAACGCCCGAATCGTCAAGGAACTCGCGAGACGGGGATATAACGCCGAACGCGAGGCGGTCACCCTGCTGGCGACCGCGTCCGACTCCGCTGCCGCCCTCGATTCTGCGGTCGACGGAGCGCCCGACGATGCCCTCCGAATCACCGCCGAACACGTTCGCGCGGTCACCGACGCCGAACCGTTCGAAGATAGCGACTCGAGTGACGGTTCGTCACCTTCTCAGCACGGCGGAGACGATCCCGTCTCCTCGAAATCGGACGATCGATCTCCAGTCGAAACGAAGGGGTCGTACCCGGATTCACCGAACCCCGCTACCGTCGAGTCAACGGCCGATTCCGGTACTGATTTCCGCACCACTCACGCCGACGCCAACACCGCTCACGCCAACACCACTCACGCCGACGCCGACGCTATCGATCACGTCCGCGATCCGGATCGGCGCGAGCTGACGGTCGGCAACGACATGACCGGTCGAAGCACCGGAACCGGTGAGTACGACGACTTCGTCCGGACGTTCCGCGATCGCTACGAGCGACTTTCGAAACTACTCCGCGGACGCGTTAACCACCGTCCCGCAGATGCGATCGCCGACATGCCCGGTGGGAGCGACGCCGAGATGATCGGGCTCGTAAACGACGTCAGATCGACGAAGTCCGGTCACTGGCTCGTCGAACTGGAGGACACGACCGGCACGTTCCCCGCTCTCGTCATGAAGGACAAGGGGCTCGCGGACGTCGTCGACGAGATCCTGATGGACGAGTGCGTCGCCGTCGAGGGAACGCTCGCGGACGACTCGGGGATCCTCTTTGCCGACTCGTTACACTTCCCCGATATCCCGAGAACCCATAGAACCGGCGGGGCCGACCGCCACGTCCAGGCCGCGCTCATCTCCGACGTTCACGTCGGCAGCGACGAGTTCATGCAAGACGCGTGGAGCCGGTTCACGGACTGGCTCCACACGCCCGAAGCGGAGCCGGTCGAGTACATCTTGCTCGCCGGTGACATGGTCGAGGGCGTCGGCGTCTACCCGGACCAGGACGAGGAGTTGGAGATCGTCGACATCTACGACCAGTACGAGGCGTTCGCGGAGCACCTCAAGGAGGTCCCCGGAGACACCGAGATCGTGATGATCCCGGGCAACCACGACGCGGTCCGACTCGCGGAGCCCCAGCCGGGATTCAACGACGAGATCCGCTCCATCATGGACGTCCACGACGCGCAGATTGTCTCGAACCCGGCCACCGTCAGCGTCGAGGGCGTCGAGGTGCTGATGTACCACGGCGTCTCGCTCGACGAGGTGATCGCGGAGCTCCCCGAGGAGAAGGCGAACTACGACGAGCCGCACAAAGCGATGTACCAGCTACTGAAAAAACGTCACGTCGCGCCGCAGTTCGGGGGTCACACCCGCGTCGCCCCCGAGGATCGCGACTACCTCGTCATCGAGAACGTCCCGGACGTGTTCCACACCGGCCACGTCCACAAGCTCGGCTGGGGGAAGTACCACAACGTCCTCGCGGTCAACTCCGGCTGTTGGCAGGCGCAGACCGATTTCCAGAAATCCGTCAATATCGACCCGGACGCCGGGTACGCGCCCATCCTTGATCTCGACACGCTCGACATGACCGTCCGGAAGTTCGCGTAGGGCGAGGTGGGCGCACCGGCGCAGGAAACCCGAACCCGATCGTCGCCCGACCAGCCGCCGAGCGTCGACCATCGGTCGAGGTTGACTACCGGTCGATATCGACTCGACCGCTCGTCGCGCTGTTGAGCCGCTCGACAAGGTCGGTTACCTCGCTCACCGGTACGCGAAGCTCGAATCGAACGCGCTCGTCGTAATCGGCGTCGAACTCGACGCCGGACGACTCGATCACCCCGCGAACGGTCCCGGAGTCGTCGTACCCGGTTCCGACGATCAGCCGTCGGTGCGGGCGTTCCTCGATCACGCCCGCCTCGTCGACGCCGTCTTTCACCGCTCGCGAGTACGCGCGTGCGAGACCACCGACGCCCAGATTCGGCCCGCCGTGGTACCGTGTCACCACCGCGACGACGTTTCGGATCTCCCGCTGCTGGAGGACGTTGAGCGCCGGCTTCCCGGCCGAACCGGACGGTTCGCCGTCGTCGGACGCGTACTCGCGAAGCATGACCTCACCGTCAGGCGTTCGTTCGGAGGCGTCTCCCGCCGGGACTCGGTACGCCGGAACGTTGTGAGTCGCGTCGTCGTACTCGGTCTCGACGCGTCCAATGAATGCCTCGGCCGCCGAAACGGTGTCGACCGGGGCGACGTGACCGAGAAACTGCGAGCCCTGAACCTCGAACGTCGCCGTCGCGGACTCTCCGACCGTCAGGTACGTGTCGCTCACGAGCTTTCACCCTCGTTGTCGGCGGTGGTTCGCTCGTCGACCGCGACGTCGTCTCTATTCGTTTCGCCGTCGCCACTCGCTTCGCCGTCGCCATTCGTCTCGCTGTTATTCTGTCGTTCGACGACCGCGCTCGTCGGCGGCGCGAATCGGTACAGCGCGAGGAACGCCACAATGCCGACAACTTCCGCTCCCACCGCGACGATCGCCAGCGGATCGCCGGCGAGCGCCGACTGTGCACTCCCCCCGTGCCAGCCGAGGAAGCCGACGAGAAACGCGAGGAGCGTCCCGGCTCCGAGTGCGTACAGACGGCGGTACTCGTCCGCACGCAGCGTCGCGACCGCGACCGCGACGGTCACCGCCGCTCCGAGCAGGAACGCGTACGGACGCGGATCCGGCGGATCGCCGAGCCGCGGCCAGGCCCACAGGAGGTGGACCGCCGCGGTCAACGCGGCCGCCTGCACCGCGACGGACCGGAGGAGGCGCTTCCGCGGCGCGTCCCGCCCCGCGTACTCCCCTGAATCGAGCGGTTCGGTCACCGATCCCCTCTCGCACATCGGGTCACTCCCACGGGTGATCTCCCGGCGTGTCGGGCCACAGCGGATACCAGTAGGACTCGTCGTCCTCGACGCCGAGTTCCCCGTCGAGAACCGATCGGAGCTTGAACTCGATCCGTTGGTTTCGGTCGTCTGAACCCTTCGGGGCGAACGGGTAGTACGCTCCGCGCCGGAACGAGTAGATCCAGTAGGCGTCGCCGTCCGATCCCTCGAATCCGAACACCGCGGCGAGCAGTCGCGAGCCGAATCCCTCCTCGATGAACTGGTCGGCAGCGAAGTGGACGCTCGTCACGAGATCCTCCGGATCGTCGTCCTCGAGCACGAACCACTGGTAGCCGTGGTCGTCCTCGTGGCGATGAAACCCGGTTCCGGTGTCGACCTCCCCGGCTTCGAGGATGGCCTCCACCGTCTCGACGGCGTCGTCGAACCGGGTGCTGTCGACGCCAGAGAAGCACAGGGCGGCCTCGCCGCAGTGGTCGTAGCCGAGGTCGGCCTCCATCGTCATGTACGCGGTCGACATCCCGAAGAGGTCCTCGGGGTCCGCGTCGCGGGTCGCGTCCGTTTCGGCGCTCGTTCCGAGCACGGCGCGGATCGTATCGAAGATACCCATCTCTGTGCAGTCCTACGCGACGTGGGGTTTAGGTCGTTTCCGTCGACGTCGTTCGCTCTCCGTCGACGTCGTTCCCTCAACCGACGCCGTTCACTCCCCGTCGTCGATGTAATCGAGGTACGCCAAGACGCCGCGCGCGTTCAGGCTCGCGTTGGCCCGGGCGCGCTCCGGGTTCCAGTACTCGGCGTCTCGGCTCGCCGTCTCGAAGTGGTCGACGATGGCGTCGTCGTCGCCCAGCTCTTCGCGCTTCGCCCGGATCGCCTCGACCCACTCCACGTACGCGCGTTTCGCCTCACCGGCCAGTTCCGGCTCGTACTCGCGCGGTCCGAAGTGACCGTAACACAGGTACTCGGGGTCGAGATCCTCGACGGTTCGGATGTCCGCGAGACACTGATCGAGATCGAACTGCGGCGGCGGGCTCGTCGCCAGTACGTCGCCGGTCTCGGGGACGTAGATCCCCGCAGCATCGGCCGCGAAGACGACGTCGGCGTCGGGGTCGTGGAACACCGCGTGATGCGGCGCGTGCCCGGGCGCTTCGTACACCACGAGTTCTCGGTCGCCGAGATCGATGCGATCACCCTCCGCGAGCCCGCGTATCCGGTCTTCGGGGACCGGTGCGGGATCGTCGTAGTACCGCCACTGCTCTTCGACCGCGGATTTCGTTCCGGCGACGAGCGCTCCCGGATCGACGAGGTGTCTCACGCCCTTCTCGGGGACGAGGACCTCGGCGTTCGGGTAGCGCTCCGCGAGGTGTCCCGCCCCGCCCGCGTGGTCGAGGTGCGCGTGCGTCGGGAGGATCCACTCCAGTTCCTCGCGACCGATCCCGATCTCGTCGATCGTCTCAAACAGGGCCTCACGGTTCGCGCCCGTGCCGGTGTCGATCACGATCGGGCGCTCCGCGTCGTACACGTACACGGCTCCGTACTCGTCGGTGTCGAACATCCCGGTGTCGTGGACGTACAGGTCCGCGACCCCGCGAACCGGTTCGAACTCGCCAGCGTGCATGTCGCACCCACTGATGCGGGATCCCTTTTACCAATCGGTACCGGCTCGGTTTGCTCCGCTTCTCCCAATTCTCGCGCGAGCTTCGCTTCTCCCCAGTTGCTCGCGAGTTTCTCTTCGTCTCGGGAGCGGTCCCCGTGGCAGGGTCTTATGGTCGCTGCAGCCGATGGATCGGTATGCGCGTGCTCGTCACCGGAGCCACGGGATTCGTCGGGAGCCGATTGGTCCCGGCGCTCCTTGAACGCGGTCACCGGGTGATCTCGCTCGTCCGCGACGCCGACGGCTACGCTCCGCCGGAGGGGTACGAAGGGCGCGTCCGCGTCGTCGAGGGCGATCTCCTCGATCCCGACTCTCTCCCCCCGGCGTTCGAACTGGACGGCGAACCCGTCGACGCCGCGTACTACCTCGTCCACTCGATGGACGGCGGCCCCGGATACGAGAAGCGGGACCGAAACTGCGCTCGCAACTTCGCCGAGGCCGCCTCGGCGGCGGGCGTCGACAGGGTGGTGTATCTCGGTGGGCTCGGCGAGGACCGGGAGGGCCTTTCCGAACACCTTCGATCCCGTCGGGAGGTCGAACGACTCCTCGCCGCCGGTGACCCGTCGCTCACGACCCTGAGGGCGGCGATCATCGTCGGTGACGGCAGCGCCAGCTTCGAGGTCATCTACGGGCTCGCCCGGCGGCTCCCGGTGATGACGACGCCGAAGTGGGTCGACACGCTGTGTCAGCCGATCGCGATCGACGACGTCGTGGCGTACCTCTCGGGCGTCCTCGAGGTCCCCGAGACCGCCGGAGAAACCTTCGAGATCGGCGGCCCGGACGTGTTGACGTACGCGGAGATCCTCCGCCTGACTCGCCGTCAGCTCGGACATCGACTGTGGATAGTTCGGGTTCCCGTATTGAGCCCGGCGCTCTCGGCGAAGTGGCTGCGGCTGGTGACCGATGTGAATCCCTACCTCGCTCGTTCACTCGTCGAGGGTCTCCGTAACACCGTGATCGTCGAGGATGACCGGATCCGCGATCTCGTCGCGGTCGAACCCACCCCGTTCGAGGTCGCCGTCGCGCGGGCGATCGACGACATGAACGCGGACGCATCGACTGATGTCCCCGTCACCGACGAGGAGCGTCGGTCGTGAGTCGGAACTACGGGGAGACGTGGGTGTACGAGAGCCTCGTCGGTGGCATCCCCGGAATCAGGATCTCACGCGCACTCGCGGTCGCGATCCAGTTCGCCCTGTTCGAGATCGGGGTGGTGGCGCTCGGTTGGTACTACGGGCTGTGGGACGCCGTCCTCGCCGGGACCGTCGCCGTGGCGGTGGCTGCCGCCGGCAGCGTCGAGATGCACCGACTCGGAGCGATCAATCGAAACCTCTCGACACCGCCCGAGCACAAGCGACTGCTGTTCGGATCGAGCGTTGAAATCGTCTTGAGCGTCCTCGCGTTCATCGCGCTCGTGACATACCTTATCAGCTGGGACGGGGCGCTCCTCGATCGCCTATTCGGTCCGAGCCCACCGCTTTCGGTCGTCTACCTCACGCTTTTGATCCTCTGGGATCTCACCTACCGGATCGGAACTTCCTGGTGGAGCGCCGTCGTCGCGCTGTGGCGAGCCGTTCACGTTGATCTCCCTGAGACAGAGGCGGCGCGTGCCCGTCGACTCGACGCGGAGAACGTCGCCTTCTCCGGGCTTCAGTTGGCGCTCGTTCCGTTCCTGCTCGCGGATCCGGTCCTCCTCGGTGCCATCGTGGGCCACGTCCTCGCCGTTGCGGCCGTCTGTACGGCCGCGATCACGATCTCGCGACGGCGGTGACTATGTTGACTGCGGTGACTACGTTGACTGCGATGACTGCGGTGACTACGTTGGCTGCGGTGGTTCCGTTGCCAGCGATCGCGATGCCCAGGCACTACTGGCGACGCGCTCGAACAACTTCGAAAATCGTCCGATCAGCAGAATGGTGGCGTCCGATCTCCGCTCACTTCCCCTGCAGCTCCTGGAACTTGTCGAGGAGTGCCTCCGCGGAGTCGCCGGAGTCGTACGTGAGCGATCCGGAGTACTCCGGCCGCTCGGCGTCGAAATCGGCATCGACTTCACTGGTCTTCTTCTCGCGACGCTCGTGTTCGGCCTCGTCATAGGCACCCATTGACATGGTACACGCTCACTTAGAAACAATCCGTCATATATGTGTCGATAAGCTGTCTAATATGTGAAATGAACCGTCGAGGCGGATTCGAAACGGGGCCGTCCCGAACGACCGGAACCAATTAACCCCGGCGTGCGGTAGCACGGTCGTGGCACAACCGCTCCGATTCAGGCGCTCGTCCGGTCGCTGGAGCGCCGACCGGGTCCGATCGCAGCTCGAACGACCGCTCGACGAGAACCTCGGAGCGACCGCCGGTTCCCCGTGGTTCGGTGCCCCGCCCGGTTACGAGGCTCGACGGTTCGACATGGACGACGGCTCGTTCGCGCTGTTCTGCTGGACCGACCGCGACGACGACCCGCCGCCGGGGGCGGACGGCGGACCGGCCGGCTACTGGATCGGGAACACGGAGACGCCGAGCGAACTCTGGCGGACGGACAAGTACGGCTTCGACGAGGCTCCGTACCCCGTCTCTCGGTGGGTGCAACGGGAGCTGCTCGCGGGGCTCCACGACGACGAGCCGTGGCTCGCGGCGTACCCGCACGTCTCGTGGTACTTCCTCCCGGTGTTTTGTTCGAAAGACGGCGCGGAAACGACGCGGGCGTTCTTCCGCGATCACGCCGCCGGCTTTCCGGACGCGAGTCGGGACGAGGGAACGGGATTCGTCGAGGAGACGCTCCGTCCGGGGACGCTCGACGAGTACCGGGCGACGATGGCCGGCAAGCTCGGGACGTCGGCGTCGCTCGATCTGGTGCGAATGAGCGCGACCATCGCGGAGTTCACCGCGGCGCGGATCCTCACCGACGCCGGGTACGACGTGACCCCTGAGATAGAGGTTACGACGGGTCACTCGCTCGACTATCGCGCGACCGACCCCCACACCGGCGAGGCCTGGCTGGTCGAGGTGACCCGTCCGCAACCGGTGTCCGGCCGATCGGCGAACGATCCGGTCGCGGCCGTCCGTGACACCGCGGAGACGAAGACGAGCGGACAGTTGGCGGCTCACGCCGGCGGCGTCATCCTCTTCGTCGACTGCACGTCGTTCCCCGCGGACGACTGGGCGGCGGTCCGCGAGGCCACTCCCGACGTTCGTCACCGGCCGGCCGTCGTGCTCCGTGCGCGCCCGAACGGGCATGTCGAAGGGTATCGAAAGGGGTCGGTGCCGCTCGACTTGTCGGCCGTTATCGATTGGATCGCGTAGCTGCAGATCGCGTAGCTACCGCCGAGCGGCTCCGGAACTGACCGCGCCAGACCAGCCGGTCCTGACGTAAGTTCTCGAAAAACGACCGGACGTTCCGACTACGGCTCAGAACGAGACCGGCGACGGTCCGTCCTCGGCGTCGGTCGTCGGGTCCCGGTCCGAGTAGAACCGTCGACCGATCCCGCGATGACAGACGCCGGCCCGGAGCGTCGTGAACACGTCCTCGACGTCGTCGAACGTCTGGTCCCCGAACCGCTCCAGCACGTCTCCGAGACGCTCGGAGCCGTCGGCGAGCTCTACGGTCGCGTTCCCGTGGGCCGCGATCAGTTCTTCCGAGGTCGTCGGATATTGGTGCCGTTCGAGTCGATCGTCGACGCTGTTCAAGCGCATCAACTACTGCAAATCACCGCCGGTTCTTAATGATTGTCCATGTACAACCTTAGTCGGGGTGCATTCATTAAACGTCATTATATTCCATGATGTTTCATGACGTTCGGTATCTTCGACCGCCGCTGCCGACCGCCGACCGCCGCCGCTTAGTACGGGGCTGTCGAAGGGATTCCATGGATACGGACCGGATCGTCGCCGACCTCCACGCGCACACGACGGTCTCCGACGGGACGATGACGGCCGCGGAGCTCGCCGGCGTCGCTCGCGAGGTCGGACTCGATTGGGTCGCGATCACGGATCACGACCGGATCCATCCGGATCTCGACGCGGCCGTCGTCGAGCGCGCCGGGGTTCGGGTCGTTCGAGGGATCGAACTGCGCGTCGACGCCGGGTTCGAACGACTCGATCTCCTCGGCTACGCGGTCGAACACACCACCGAACTCGACGCCGAGATCGAGCGTCTCCAGACCGATCGCGAGCGGCGCGGGGCCGCGATCCTCGACGCTGTCGAGGAGCGGTTGGGTCTCGAACTCGGCGTCGATCCCCGTCCGGGGCTCGGACGCCCGCACATCGCCCGCGCGATCGAAAACTCCCCGGCCCCGTACGACTACGCCGACGCCTTCGACGAACTGATCGGAAACGACGGTCCGTGCTTCGTCGCCCGTGACGTGACCGACCTGGAGCGCGGGGTCGAACTCCTCCGTAACGCGTCCGCGATCGTCGGCCTCGCACATCCGTTCCGCTACGACGACGTCGACGCCGCCATCGACGTCGCTCGCGACCTCGACGCGATCGAGCGCTTCTACCCGTACGGTCGCGCGGTCGACGACGCCCGCATCGAGCGCGCCGCCGTCGAGGACGACCTCCTCCTGACCGGCGGGACCGACGCCCACGACCGGACGCTCGCCGAGGCAGGGGTGACCGCCGAGGCGTTCGCGCCGATCCGCGAGCGGCTCCCCGATCCGGTGGTCGACGTCGCCTGATCGGACCGATCTCGTTTTGAACCCATCACGAACTTCCCGGTGTGAACCACCTTTCGTCCGAACTACCTCTCGGAGCGATCGCGCCATCCCGATCGACGAACAGGGTTAAGCCCGACGCCGATAGAGGTGGCGACATGCGGTGTCACTACTGCGAGCGGGAGGCCACGTACGAGGCGGAGCAGAGCGGCGTGGTCGTCGGACTCTGCGAGAATCACTTCAAGCAGCGCGTCGAGGAGCTCGCGGAATCTGACGAACTCGCTTCCCTCCGCGATCGGATCGACATCGAACCGTCGGAGTAGCCGCGCTGTCACGGAATCGACGCTCCCGATATCGAAATCGCCGCACTCTTGTCGGAGTCGCCGTCCTGTCGTCGTTCCCCGCTCCTCCTTTCGCCGCGGACGGATCATAAAAGACCGCTCGGGGCCAACGCGAAGGTATGTACCCCACCGACCGGCCGCGACGCCTCCGGACCGACGGCGTTCGTCCGCTCGTCAGCGAGACCTCGCTGTCGGCGTCGGATCTCGTCGCGCCCGTCTTCGTCGACGCCACGACAGATGAACGCGTGCCGATCGAGACGATGCCGGGCCACGAGCGCGTGCCGGTGGACGAGGCCGTCGACCGCGTCGAAGAAATTCTGGAGCCCGGCGTCGAGGCCGTGATCCTCTTCGGAATCCCCGAGTCGAAGGACTCCGAGGGCAGCCGGGCGTACGCCGAGGACGGCGTCGTCCAGCGCGCGATCCGTCGGATCGCCGCCGAGACCGACGCGTACGTGATCGGTGACGTCTGCCTCTGTGAGTACACCGACCACGGACACTGCGGCGTGATCGAGGAGTCGGCGGCGACGGACCCGACGCTCACCGTGAAGAACGACGAGACGCTGGAGTTGCTCGCCCGGACCGCGGTCTCGCAGGCGGATGCGGGTGCGGACATGGTCGCGCCCTCTGCGATGACCGACGGCCAGGTCCGCGCCATCCGCGAGGCGCTCGACGACGGGGGCTACGAGGACGTGGCGCTCATGAGCTACGCCGTCAAGTACGAGTCGGCCTTCTACGGCCCCTTCCGCGACGCCGCCGACGGCGCGCCCGCCTTCGGCGACCGCCGGCACTATCAGATGGATCCGGCGAACCGCCGGGAGGCGCTCCGCGAGGCCCGGATCGACGCCGAGGAGGGCGCGGACGTCCTGATGGTGAAACCCGGGCTCCCCTACCTCGACGTCGTCGCCGACCTCCGCGAGGAGTTCGATCACCCAATCGCCGCGTACAACGTCTCCGGCGAGTACGCGATGTTGCACGCGGCCGCCGAGAAGGGGTGGCTCGACCTGGACGAAACCGCCCACGAGTCGCTCCTGTCGCTCAAGCGCGCGGGCGCGGACATGATCATCACCTACTTCGCCGAGGACCTCGCCGACCGCTTATAAATGATATCGGGCGGGGATCGACGCGCTCGCTACTCATTCACCGTGGCGCGCGCCTGCGAGCGCCCCGCGGGCGCGAGCCAGCCCGTGCGAGGGACGCGGTGAGCGCGCGAAGAGCGCGAACCGCGAGGCTAGGGAGGTGTGAGGTGCTGTGCGGGGTGGGATTCAAAGGGGCAGCCCCGCTCGGCGAACCCCAGCGACGCAAGCACCGCAAGGAGTGAGTGAAACGAACGACTGAGGAGCGCAGCGAGCTGTGGGAGCCGAGCGTGGCTGGGGCTTTGTACGTGTTCACCGCGGAGTCAACGATTTATACGTAAGCGGCTGGGGCTTTGGAGGCAGTCACCGCCAAGTCCTATTACACGACTTGCTCGCCGTCGTCGTCGTATACCTCGATGGCGTCGACCGGGCAGACCCGTGCCGCGAACTTCGCGTCGAACTCCTCGCCGTCCGGCACGTCGACCACGAACACGTCCTCGTCTTGCTCCTCGCTCCCCCGGAGGTCGGCTTTCCCGTCGTTCAGGTTCTTCTCGAAGGCGTCCCACTCGGCGACGCACTGGTACATCCCGACGCAGGTGTCGCGGTCGAACTTCACGCGCATGCCTCCCGGTTCGACGAGGCGGTACAAAGCGCTGGCGACGAGGCGATGAAGCGATCGAGAACGTCCCCGCACGGGCACCCGCCGCGACCGTCCTTTTTAAGCATCGCAGGATTCGATAGTCGCGCATGACCACGGTCTGGCTCGTCGATCGACAGTTCGACTCGAAGGGGCTCGTGCGGCTCACCTACGCCACGGAGGACGGCGAGCGGATGCACACGAAGGAACTGGCCGAGCAGCGACTCGTCACGGGCGGCGGGATCACCGCCGGACGCGACGTCGACGAGACCGCGCTCGGGGAGAGTCCGGACGACGAGATCGAGCGGTTCGCCGCGGAGGCGTCGCGGATGGCGGCCGAACACGACCTCGACGACGTGGTTTAAGACCTGGTGTACGGTGTTCCGGGTGTTCGACCCCGATGTCGCCGGCGATCGATAACGTCGACGACGAGGCCCCCCGGAACGGTTCTGCTCCCCGGCCGCTCGTTTATAAATGGTTGCCGACACCAGTTCGACCGTGAACACCTCCAAAGCCCCAGCCACTCACTTATAAACGGTTGACAGCGGATCGACGGGGAACACCTCCAAAGCCCCAGCTACGAGGAACGCGCAGGCTCGTTGCGCGCCTTTGAGTCCCGCCCCGCCCCGCACCGCACAGCGACCGCGCCTCACGCCTCCCCAGCCTCGGGGCTCCTTTCAGTCGCCCCGTCCCTCGCGGGCTCCTCGCGGCCTGTCGGCCGCTCGGAGGCGCGCCACCGCTCGGAGGCACGCCACCGGTCCGTTCATTCATAAACGGCCGTTCCAGGTGGCTCGCACGTGTTCTCGAAGCGAGCCTACCCAACCGAGGCCGTTAAGGGGGAACCGCCGGAAGGTGAGCGTGAAATGCCCAGTGGTGAGTACGACCCGGACGCCGCCGAGCCGCGGTGGCAGCGGCGATGGGTCGACGAGGAGACGTACGCCTACCCCGACGACGACCCGGTCGATCCGAACACCGTCTTCTCCATCGACACGCCCCCGCCGACGGTATCGGGGAGCCTCCACATGGGCCACCTGTACGGTTTCACCCTCCAGGACTTCGTCGCGCGCTTCGAGCGCATGAACGGCGGCGAGACGTTCTTCCCGTTCGGTTACGATGACAACGGGATCGCCTCCGAGCGCCTCACCGAGGAGGAGCTCGACATCCGCCACCAGGACTTCGAGCGCCGCGAGTTTCAGGCGAAGTGCCGGGAGATCTGCGCGCAGTACGAAGAGCAGTTCACCGAGAACGTCCAGTCGCTCGGCGTCTCGGTCGACTGGAACCACACGTACCAGACCATCGAACCCCGCGTCCAGCGCGTCTCCCAGTTGTCGTTCGTCGACCTGTACGAGCAGGGACGCGAGTATCGCGAGAAGGCCCCCGCGATCTGGTGTCCCGAGTGCGAGACGGCGATCTCGCAGGTCGAGACCGAAGACGACGAGCAGGCCAGCCACTTCCACGACATCGCCTTCGACGTCGTCGGGGGCGGAGCGAGCGACGACACCCCCGCAAGCGAGGAGTTCGTCATCTCCACGACGCGTCCGGAGCTCCTCCCGGCCTGCGTCGCCGTGTTCGTCCATCCCGACGACGACGAGAATCAGGACCTCGTCGGCGAGTCCGCGGAGGTCCCCTTATTCGGCCACGAGGTGCCGATCATCGCCGACGAGCGCGTCGACATGGAGACCGGCTCCGGGATCGTGATGTGCTGTACGTTCGGCGACCAGAACGACATCGAGTGGTACCAGGTCCACGACCTGGACCTCCGGGTCGCTATCGACGAATCCGGTCACATGACCGAGGTCGCCGAGGCGTACGAGGGGATGGACTCCGACGAGGCTCGTGAGAGCATCGTCGAGGACTTAGACGCCGCGGGCGCGCTGCTCGACCGCCGTGATATCACGCACACGGTCAACGTCCACGAGCGCTGCGGGACGAGCGTCGAATTCCTCGTCACGGAACAGTGGTACATCGAGATGCTCGACAAGACCGACGAGTACCTCGAGATCGGTCGGGAGATGGAGTGGTCCCCCGAGAAGATGTTCACTCGGTACGAACACTGGGTCGAGGGGCTCCAGTGGGACTGGCTCATCTCTCGACAGCGCTCCTCGGGCATCCCGTTCCCGGTGTGGTACTGCGAGGACTGCGGCGAGGTCGTCGTCGCCGAGAAAACGGACCTCCCCGTCGATCCCCTCTCCGACGATCCGTCGGTCGACGCCTGTCCCGAGTGCGGCCACGACGCGTTCGAACCGGAAGACGACGTGCTCGATACGTGGGCGACGTCAAGTCTGACACCGCTCATCAACGCCGGCTGGGACTGGGACGAGGTGGCCGAGGAGTTCACGATGGAACACCCGGAACTGTATCGATTCGACCTCCGCCCACAGGGTCACGACATCATCAGCTTCTGGCTGTTCCACACCCTCGTCAAGTGTTACGAGCACACCGGTGAGGTCCCGTTCGAGGAGACGATGATCAATGGGCACGTCCTCGACGAGAACCGCGAGAAGATGTCCAAATCCGTCGGTAACGTCGTCGAACCTGATGCGGTGCTGGAGGAATTCCCGGTCGACGCCACGCGTTACTGGGCCGCCGGCACCGCCGTCGGCGACGACTTTCCGTTCAAGGAGAAGGACCTCCGCGCGGGCGAGAAGCTCATCCGAAAGCTGTGGAACGCCTCCAAGCTCGTCGAGTCGCTGGCTCCGGAGCCGTATCCTGACGCACCGGCCGACGGGGACCTCCGCGAACTCGATCGGTGGCTGCTGGCCGAGCTCGACGACGAGATCGATCGCCTCACCGAACTGTTCGAGAACCGCGCGTTCTCGAAGGCTCGAGACGAACTCCGGAGCTTCTTCTGGAACACCTTCTGTGACGATTACCTCGAGATCGCGAAGCAACGCGAGGACGACGCCGCGGCGTACACGCTCCGGACGGTGCACCGACGCTTCTTGAAGCTGTTCGCCCCGCTCCTCGCGCACGTCACGGAAGAACTGTGGCACGACATGTACGCCGACGGGGCGAGTGATTCGATCCACCGCACCGACTGGCCGACGCCCCTCGGACTCGACGCGGACCACGACGCGGGCGCGGCGGCCACATCGGTCGTCGGCACCCTCCGGAAGTACAAGAGCGGGAACCAGCTTCCGCTGAACGCCGAACTTGACGCAGTCGAGGTTTACGCCGACGTCCGCGGCTTCGAGGCCGACATCACCGGCGTGATGCACGTGGCCGATCTCACGGTCCACCCCGACGGCGACGCGCCGGTCGAGACGGTGATAACCGGAATCGACCTCGACTACGCGACCGTCGGTCCGAAGTACGGTGATCGGGTCGGAGACATCGAGGCTGCGCTCGCCCAGGGGGACTACGAGATCGACGGCGACGAACTGCACGTCGCGGACGTCACGCTCGTCGGCGACGAGTTCTCGATCGAGGAGGAGCGGCAGTACCGGGGTGAGGGCGAACTGTTGGAGGCCGACGACGTCGTCGTCATCGTCCGCAACGAGGCGTAGGCCGTTTGACCATCGGCGATCTCCCCGGACTACCGCTCGGCGAGGGACCTGTCAGAGATCCGCGCCGACCGCATCGTCCACCGAGTCGAAGCCGTCACGGTCGAGCAGGTCGAGAATCCCTTCGTTGATATCGCGCGCGAGGCCCGGTCCCTCGTACACGAGCCCGGTGTACAACTGCACGAGCGACGAACCAGCCCGTATCTTCTCGTAGGCGCTGGCCGCGTCCGAGATTCCGCCGACACCGATTACCGGAACGTCAGTGCGTTCGGCGACGAATCGTATTCGATCGGTGGCGATAGCCTCGATCGGCTTTCCGGAGAGTCCTCCCCGCTCGGCCCGATGTGGGCTCTTCAGCGATCCGGGTCGCGACGTGGTCGTGTTGGTTGCGATGACGCCGTCGAGATCGAGCTCGTCGATGACGCCGAGCGCGTCTTCGACGGCGGGCTCGGGGAGATCGGGCGAGAGCTTCACGAGGAGGGGGGCTGCACCCGAGTCCACGAGCCCGCCGAGTATCTCAGCTAACGCGTCTCGGTTCTGAAGCTCGCGCAGCCCGGGGGTGTTCGGGCTGGAGACGTTGACGACGAAGTAATCACCCGCACCCGCGACGCGCTCGTAGGTGTACAGGTAGTCGTCGGGTGCCTCGGAAAGCGGGGTCGACTTCGATTTTCCGATATTGATCCCGAGCGGAACGTCGGGCGTCGGTTCGCGATCGAGGCGTTCACCGACGGCGTCCGCGCCCTCGTTGTTGAACCCCATTCGGTTTATCAGCGCCTCGTCCTCTCGGAGCCGGAACAGTCGCGGTCGCGGGTTCCCGGGCTGTCGTTCGGCCGTCACGCCGCCGATCTCGACGTGCCCGAACCCGAGGGCTGCGAGCGCTCGCGGGATTTCCGCGTTCTTGTCGAATCCGGCCGCGATGCCCACGGGATTCGCGAAGTCGCGTTCGAACGCTTCGACCGCCAGCCGGGGATCGTCGACGACGTACCGGCTACTGAGGAGTCGCGTCGCCGGGGTTCCCTGTACGGCTCGTAACAGTTGGTGTGTCAGTCCGTGTGCCGTCTCCGGTGGGAGTCCGAACAGCGCCGGTTTCAACAGATCGTACGCGCCCATCGTTTCGGCCTCGTCGCGGATGCGTATCAATCCGCCGACCGACCAAGGGTATCCCCCATCGACTCTCCTGTGGACACGAGAGATTGTTGGAGAAAGCGGCGATTCGGCTGGACCTCGGTACGACAGACGTCGAAAACGGAGGGATGGCTCAGAAGTCGTGTTCGAGATCTTCGGGGCTGGAGTCCGCCTTCTGGATGATTATCTTTCCGTCTCGGACCCGAACGAACACCTCGTCGCCAATCTCCATGCCGGCGACGGCGAGTTCGTCCTCGTGGAGGTTCACGTGGACGTTGTGGTACTCCCCGTCGTCGTCCTTCGCGCCACTCGGGCTGAGCTTCTTTTTACGAACCATCGCGGTTGTACTGGTCGCACTTCGCCATAGCAGACACATAAGTGTTGTTTACGTAAGTGCACGGAGGAAGCCCGGCCTGCAGGGGAAACGAACCCGATAACTCTTCCCAAAACTCCTCCACAAACCGTGCTGTACGCGTCGGACGGCTGTTTTGCATTCGTACCGCTCTCGCATTTCCCGACTAACCCGCCTTCAGGCCCCGGTTCGTTCCGAGCCCCCGCTCGCATCCTCGGAATGTCGCTACTACCGCCCCGATCGGGGTCGCGCCGCCACCCTACTGATCGCATCAATCCCTCGAGCGAGAATCTCCCGTTCGACCGGCGAGGTCCCAAATCGCTAGCCGCTGTAGAGTTAATATATAAATGTTTTGCTGAGCAGCTTTCATTTCCCCGATATATTTATTACAGACTGTGTGCTGGGTTCGCACGGAGGATAAACCATGGTACGTGAAGACGGTAAGCGAAACTTCGCCCTTCGAGAGGAAGACGGATCGGAACCGAGCGAGTTTTCCGGCAACATGCCTCGGCAAGCCGCGCTCAAGGCGGCTCGCACGCTCGACCCCGCACCTTCGGAAGCGGAGGCGGAGCGTGTCACGCTCCGCCTCCGCGAGAAGGGGACGGAGAAGATCCACGAATACGAGGGTTGGGCGTGGAAAGACAGCGCTCCCGAGGTCGACGATGCAGAAGACGACTTCTGGCTCAACGACCTCGACGACATCACGAAAGCCAACGTCTCGAAACAGGGTATCGAGTATATCGACGAGGAATAGCCTAACGCTCGTCTGAGTTTTTTCGACAGGTGTCCACACCGCTTGAGCTGTGGGCTCGCTCACAGTTCCCCGCCATGAAACCGCATGACGTGGCGTCGATAGTTCGACGGGGTTAAATACAACCCGGGCATCGTGACTAATGCGAAGAACGCATCCGCGAATTCGGGCCGTTCAACTCGGCCCGGTTTCGCTGGGTCTGATACGCTTCGATGGGTTTATGACCTCTCGAAGGGTACATTCAGATCCGCGAAGATGAGGATTCCGCCCCCTGCGCTCCGGCGTAAGCGGGAATCTGATGTGAGCTTTGGTAGTTCGGTG
>NZ_JBHSXI010000005.1:33740-68882 GCF_042662525.1 Halorubrum trueperi | reverse complement strand
TCGACCTCGTTTTCCTAAACTCATTACGCCGTGATCCCGCTGCTGTCTTCCATTTTCAATAGAGCACTTTGAACAGGTACTTAGTGACGCCGACGAGACCAGTCTACCGCTCGTTCAAGATGTACTGCAGGAATCCTCCGACAGGTGGTACGGACAGTTGGTGGTGACTGTGTACGATTCGCTATCGGATCACCGGGGTCGTGAGGATGTCCTTCCTGCCGCCACCGCGATCGAATTACTCCGAGGATACCTTCGTCTCCGAAGTCGGCTACTCGTCACCCTCACCGACAAATACCCGGTCATCCTCTTGTTTATCGACGGTAGTGAATTCGCCGGTGACAGCAGCCTGAAACAGTGAAGTGACCATCGATGACCCTCCCGTCAGTCGAATCGATTCGCCGGGTTTGACGTGGAAGACGTCACCCACATCCGTCTTTAGTTAAGCGAGAAACCGCGTGATAGCGGCGGCTTATCGAGGCATCTTTCGGAAGGAATGAGAAGTCCAGTCTGTGCACGACAAGGACTCCTCATCTCGGATTATGCGTCGGCTCACTACACTGTTTCCCTCTGAGTTCCTCGAAGAGCACGCCGAGGAACTCGGCGTGGTCGAACGTGACCGCAAGCTCCAGATCCCTGCCTTCGTTTGGGCGTTCGTGTTCGGCTTCGCCGCAGGCGAAAGCCGAACACTCGCCGGGTTTAGACGCTGTTACAACTCTACTGCCGATGAGACGATCTCTCCGGGTGGATTCTATCAGCGGTTGACACCGACGCTTGCGGAGTACCTCTGCGACCTCGTCGAGCGCGGTCTCGACGAGGTCGCTGTTCCTAACGCTGTTGACGCTGATATCGACCGGTTTAGAGACGTGATGATCGCTGATGGAACGGTACTGCGGTTACACGAATTTCTCTCAGACCAGTTCGAAGCCCGCCAAGAGGAGCAGGCTGGAGCGAAGCTCCACCTGCTCCATAATGCCACAGAGCAGACGATTGAACGGCTCGATACTACTAACGAGAAAACGCGACAGCACCTTGTTCAAAACAGGGCCGTGGCTTAAGAATCGCCTCGTGTTGTTCGATCTCGCCTACTTCAAGTACCGCCGGTTTGCGCTGATCGACGAGAACGACGGCTACTTCGTGAGTCGGCTGAAGCAGAACGCGAATCCGCTGATTACGGGGGAGTTACGGGAATGGCGCGGTCGCGCCATTCCCTTAGAGGGCAAGCAGCTCCGAGCTGTTCTCGACGATCTCGATCGGAAGTACATCGATGTAGAAGTCGAAGTAGAGTTCAAACGAGGGCCGTACAATGGGACGCGGTCGCTAGATACGAAGCGATTTCGCGTCGTCGGCGTCCGCGACGAGGACGCCGACGACTACCATCTGTACATGACGAATTTGGTGAGAAAAGAGTTCTTCCCGGCTGATTTAGCGCAGATCTACCGATGTCGGTGGGAAGTTGAGTTGTTGTTCCGTGAGCTGAAGACGCAGTACAACTTGGATGAGTTCGACACGAGCGACGAACACGTGGTGAAGATCTTACTGTACGCAGCACTGCTGTCGCTGCTTGTAAGCCGTGATCTGTTGGATCTAGTCACCGAGCAGGCGGATGATGAGCTTGTGTTTCCGACAGAGCGCTGGGCGGCGACCTTCCGGTCGCACGCCCAGCTCATTCTCCACGAACTCGGTGAGTTCCTCGGCTACTCACCACCGCCGCTGCTCGACCGGCTGATCGAAGACAGTCAAAAGATCCACAAGCAACGACTAATCTTACAAGAGACGCTCGCTACCGCTACACAACCGAGGTGTGAGGCTTAACTAAAGACAGATGACGTCACCCACGTCAGCTTCCGTGGGGGGACTATCTGTGTGTTTCCGTCTGTGATGAGCCGAGCCTCTTCGAGAGCGAGATCGAGTAGGCTTCGGAGCGACGCTCGCGTTCGCGCGAACGTGTATTCCTCGGCGCCTTCTGCAGCGCCGTAGAGATTGACGAGGAACATTGCGTCCTCCCAGCGCCCGAGGAACGCTGCACCGGCGGTCGCGGCTAACATCAGAACCTCGATATCAATCTCGAACTCACCAACCAGTTCCTCGATTCCTTCTTGTGCCTAGTGGAATCCACCGAGCAGCATCGCTATCAGGTACAGCCCGTTCTCTGCCACCAATAGCAGAGAGGCGAAGTTGACTGGCACGATGTTTTATGCGTATCCTGGCCGTCTGAAGACCTGGGACCGTGAATCAAGGCATCATCCGGTGCTACGGGTCACCTGCGGCACTTCGTAGTTGAGGCACGGTCCTCCCTCCTCTCTATTTGGCTTCTCTCTGCTCTGTTTGGCACACTAGGGCGAATACTCGACGTTCAGTCAAACGTTGAGCGAACTCGGTCCAGGATCTCCGTAAGCACGAGTTGTGGCCGCGAATGTTCAATGTACTCAACGTGGATTTTCGCCTCGTCTAACCGTCGGTCAACACGATGCCGGAGGTCGTTCGCATCGACGCGACGAACCGGAATGTGCGCTGTAGACCTGAACACGGGTCTCCCAGCGAGCAATGCTTCGCCACCCAGAGTATCAACTTCTTCACAAGCTTCAGCGGTGTCATGAGCGTCACAGCGTGAATCTCCGGTGTCGCTACGGTGAGTTCCTCCCCGTTTACTCGACGGGATATCTATATTCCGCCTGTAGTCGGTAGTGGAGGACGAGTGGGCGAGACAGTTCGCGTCGACTGCTAATCGGATCGCCGCGCCGAGATTTCGACCGAATGACGCAAGATGTGTGAGCAGCTCGTCCTCGCCATCGCCAAGAAGTCCGCCGATGGTTGCACTCCCCCACCAGAGTGCTGCATCCGCTTCGATGAAGCGGAGATAGTCGTCCAACTGGACGATGGGTTGTCCCGCCAGCTCCTGCCTGAGGGCGTTGCCTTCGCAGATCTGCCGGCTCGCAGCGAGGAATCGTTGCAGGCACGATTGACGCTGGGTATGCGTCGTCTCGGTTTTAAGAAGGAGTTCGACCGCTCTGGTGTGGAGAAGATCGCCAGTCAAGATTTGCTTCGACAGCTGACAGTCATCGCCCGTGTCTGAATCGCGGACGTCACTCGTCTCTACTGTAAGGATACTCCCGTGCGTACGGACGAAGGCGGCGAGATATTCGACTGCGAGCGCGGCGGGTGTCCACTGACCGTACTCGGTGGCGTCGGACGTACACGCTTCCGCAGCTGTCAGAAGCGTGATGCCGAGGAGGTGGTTCGTCGGTTCGAGCGACTGTTGGGCGGTCGCATAGATCGACAGCGAGGGAGTGGCAGTCTGCTGGTCGGCAAGCGCGGACTGGATCGTGGCTCTCCGATTTGCAAGCGCATCGTCTGCAGGACTGTCACTCTCCATTTCTGGTGAGATTACTTGATCAGCGCCTGCTCGTCGACGAGGATCCGCTCGGCGAGATAGTCCTGGAGTTCCTCGTTGACCGTGGTCAGCACGTCGTCGTCATCAAGAACGATCCACCGCGTGCGTGCGCCGTCGATCGTCGAGAGCAAATACGTGGCTGTTCGATCCGGATCGACATCCTGGAAGACGTCCTCTTCGATGCCGCGCTCGATGATTCCCGCGAGGAGGGCCGTGAGTTCTTGGTCATTGTCCCGGAGCTGGGCCCGATACGCGTCACTGTAGGGCGCTTGCGAGCGCAGCTCCAGCATCGCTGTCTGGAACGCCTTGTAGTCGTCTGGGCCGAAGACCAGTTTCTCCAGAATGGTGGTTAACTGTGCAGCCGGGTTCTCGTCGTCGCGTAACTGGACTTTCTCGTGGAAACTCTCGAGGAGGTATTCGAGGAAGGCGACGAGCAGATCCTGCTTCGTGTCGTAGTAATAGTGGAGGGTTGCTTTGCTTTTTCCCGTCTCCTCGGCGATTGCCTTCATCGTGAGGTCAGCGTACCCGTGCTCGCAGAGGGCCCGGTACGTCGCCTGCATGATCGCTTCGTGGGCCGCTTCGGTGTCGCCCTCACTCATCTTAACTGACTAGTTAGTCAAGGAGCCTCAAAGGAATTTCGGTTGTAGGGGCGTAGCCCGTCCCCATCGTTTATCGTCGCATCGGTTAACCCGGCAATCGTGCATGCCTCCTCGAGCGCTCGGCGCGCCAGCTCGCTGCCATCCGTCGGAACCAAAATCCGCGAATACGCCGAGCCATTCTTTCTGCTCGCTCCATCGTCGGTATGCGTATCAGTGATTGTCTGTAGTCATTGACAGTCCTGTGTGAATATCAATCATTGTCTGTTCTGTGTGAGTATTATTCATTGTCAGTGCTTCGGTAGTGCACCGCTCACGGCATATACTTCGTTCACGATTGCATCCCGGTCGGCCTGCCAGGTGTCGACGTCGTCGTCATCCGGCTGGTCGGGAGAAAGCGACTCACTACAAGGTGCATGAATGCGCTACCTCGTCTGTGGCCGTCGAGGGGTCGTCGTACTCAGCGACGACGAAATCGTGGCGGTGGACCGATGGTGTTTCCTCGATCGTCGATGCGCGGAGCTGAAGGGGCCCGTATCCTCCGCTGACGAGTGGAGACAGACGAGAATGCGCTTCGAATCGGTTAGATCGTACACGTAGACCGTCGCCGCGTCGAGATCATTCCCGGGTGCTGGTGACCATCCAGCAGGGAGACTGACTGACTAGTTAGTCATACTCGAATATTGGGACAGATCCGACTTAGGTGTTCTGACGGTGACCCCCTCCCCTGCGAGCGCCGGGATTCCCTCGCTGTCACAAGCTGGACGTTAATCGTCTGTCGCGGTCGATTCAGATGCGTCAATATCAGGCCCGCGCTCCGTAAGGTCGGCCTCTCGCCAGGTTCCGCGCTGATACCACAGGTAGGCGATCACGGTCCCAGCGACGTTCGAGATGGCGAACGCCAGCCAAATGCCGGTCTCACCGATCGCCCCGGCCGCAACCCACGCGATGGGCAGGCGGATCACGCCGAGCATCACCACGGAGATCGCCGCGGCGGTCAGGGTCTTCCCGGCCCCCCGGAAGCTCCCCGTGTACGCTCGCATGACACCGATGAAGCCGAACGTCAGGGCGACGTAGCGCAGGAACTCTTCGGTCACGTCGACGACCGCGGCATCCGTCGTGAACACGCTCGCAATCGGTGCTGCACCAATCCACACGAGGATGCCCGCCCCGGTGAGAACGCCAAAGAGGACTTTCGCTGCCAGGCCGGCCGCGTGCTCGGCACGATCAGGTTTGTCCGCGCCGATGTTCTGCCCGGTCATCGTCTCGACCCCACGGGCCACCGCGATCGCCGGCAGGAAAATCACCGAGAACACGCGCGTCCCGATCCCGTAGGCAGCCACGACCTGGCACTCGCGGAGCACGACAGCGACCTCAACGGGGTCCTCGCGGACGAGCCGCGGGCCGAGTGTGACGAGGTCGCGGACGCCGGGGCCGGGGATCGATGCCGCGGTGTGAGTCGCCATACGCCGATCTCCTCCCTGACACGTATTGAAACGACGGGCGCGTCGCCGCCGCGTGGGACAGGCGGCTGGCGGGATGGGCGACCGGCGGCTGTGCGAGCGGGGCGCGCCGCCGCCCTCAGTCTGCGCGGGGGAGCGGGAGGGCGTCAGGGAGGGCGTTCTCGACGACCGGCCAGTTCTCGCGGAGGAACTGCACGAGGAGCGGGAGGTCGTTGCGGTGGAGGAGGCGGGCGAGAGCAAGGGGATTCCCATCGTTCGCGCTGGCGAGCGTGTCGACGCTGAGACGGCGCATGTCGGCTATGAATCGGTCGTAGCGGTCGTTCGGCGCATAGTAGAGTAGGTGCGTCATGAGGAGGCGGACATCGGCGCGCGGCGCAACGTCTCGGTGCCAGAGGTCATCGTAGACCTGCATCTCGCCCTCGGAGGTGTCTTTCGCCCCGGTGAGGCAGCGGTCGGCGGTGACGGCGGCGGCCCGCCCCGACTTCAGGCACTTGTGGATGCCCTCGCCCCAGACGGGGTCGATCGAGGGGACGGTGTCGCCGACAGCTATGAAGTTCGCGGCGCTCATCCGCCCGGGTGGCTGGACGTGCGCGGAGCCGCGGTGCTGTCTGCCCTCGAGGCGTTCCGCGTTCTCGAGCCGCGGGTCGTCGGCCTGCCAGGCGTCGAGATAGTCGTCGATGCGGGCGTCCTCGGCGGCGGCGTGATACGTCTCGTTCTGGATGTAGCAGAGGCCGACTTTCGCGCGGTCGCCGCCGGTGTGAAAGAGCCACGCGTAGCCACCGGGCGCGTAGTCGTGGTCGAGGCGGAGCATCATCGCGTCCGTGAGGTCGGCGTACCCGGCGACATCGAGTTCGACGCCCTCCATCTCCCACTCAATGCCGACGGCCTGCTGTTCCCGCTGGAGGGCGGAGACGCCGACTCGCTTCGCGAGCGCGGCCGCCGGGCCCGTGGCGTCGACGACGATGTCCGCGTAGACCTCCTCGTCGCCGTTGTAGCGGACACCGACGATCTCGTCGTCCTCGTCGCGGACGGGCCGAGAGACGCGGGCGTCGAACCAGTAGGTCGCGCCGTGCTCGCGGCCGTCCCGCACAAGCCAGCGCTTGAAGGCGGCGAAGTCGAGGACCGCGCCCGGCTGCGTCCGCTTCCAGTAGTCGTTCGGGGACTCGAGGACGACCGCCTCCGTGAAGTTCATCACCACCTCGTCCGGGACGTTGAACGAGCCGAGCATCGCGGGGAACGTCCCGCCCGTCGACTTATTGCTCTGCCGGGGGAAGTCGGCTTCCGGCTCGGCCTCCAGCACGACGACGTCGTACCCCCGCTTCGCGACGTCTCGCGCGCACTGCGCGCCCGCCGGCCCCGCGCCCGCGATGGCGACGTCGAACCGATCAGGCATACCTATTGCATTCTCTCCGATGGTAATCAGTGTTGGCCCGCCGGGGAGTTGCGCCGGCGTCGCGTCAGAGCGCGCGGCCGGCGAGGAAAGCAACGGGGGAGACAGCCATCGCGTACTTCACGTACAATCATCCAGAAGGCCGACACCGAGGACGTCGAACACGAGTTCTAGGATTCGTCACTCGGTCGCGGGAATCACCGCGTACTCTCGCGGGTCGCGGCGACCGGCACGTTCGGCGACCTGGTCACCGGGCTCTTACCCTGCATGTGGGGGTTCAACGAGACGGGTAAGCGACTCGCTGAACGCGGCGTACCCGACGACGACCGGTACGCCGAGTGGATCAATATGTATGCGGGCGAGGAGTTCACCGAGCTAACCGAGTGGTACAAGGCTCTGATGGACGACGTCGCCGCGGACGCCACGAACTCGGACCGCGAGCGCTATCGCGAGCGCTTCGAGACCTCGGCCCGCTACGAGTACCGCTTCTGGGACGCCGCCTGGCGCCAGGAAGAGTGGTCGCTGTGACCGACGACGGCCCCGGGACCACAGCCGTCCCGGACGCCTTCGACGCGTACGCGGCCGGCCGCGCGGACGCCCGGTTCACGGACTGGCTTCACGAGCACGCCGAGCCCGACTGGACCGCAGCGACGACCCATCGATTCGCGCGCGAGCTCGGCAGCGGCGCCCTCGACGACGACGTCTTCCGGCGCTATCTCGTCCAGGACTATGTCTTCATCGAGGGGCTCGTCGGGGCATTCGGCTACGCCGTCGGCGAGGCACCCTCGATGGCCGCGAAGTCCCGGCTCGTCGACTTTCTCGCCGTCCTCACCGCCGACGAGGACGACTACTTCGAGGCACGCTTTCGACGCCCTCGACGTCCCACCTAAAATCTACGACAACCCCGACCTGGCGCCGGCGACGCGGGCGTTCACGGATCTCCTCAAGCGCGCGGCGCGACAGGGCGGCTACGCCGAGACGCTCGCGGTCCTCGCGCCCGCCGAGTGGACGTACCTCGAGTGGGCGACCACTGCCGCGGACGGCGACGCGCCGACCCGGTTCTACTGCTCGGAGTGGATCGACCTCCACACGGGCGAGGGGTTCGCCGACGTCGTGGCCTGGCTGCGCGACGAACTCGACCGCGAGGGCGCGGCCGCGTCCGCCCGCCGCCGGCGCCGGCTCGCCCGGCTCTTCCGGCGGACGGTCGAACTCGAGGTCGCGTTCTTCGAGTCGGCCTACGACCTCGAGGGGACGGTCCCCGGAGGTGGGCGGCGGTGGTGACGACCGCCGCGGCGCTCGCGCTGACCGTCGCGACGCTGGCCGCCTTCACGGCGGTCGGTCTCTGGGTCTCGCGCGGCGAAGTCCGCTCCGTGGAGGACCTCATCTCCGCCCGCGACTCCGCCGGCGAAGGCCGCACCACCGCGACCCTGGTCGCCTCGGTGATGGGCGTGTGGATTCTACTCTCGGCGCCCGAGGCCGGCGCGCTCTACGGCGTCGCCGCCGTCGCGGGCTACGCGCTCGGCGAGGCCGCCCCAATGCTCGCGTACTCGAAGCTCGGCCCGCGGATCCGCGCGGTCATCCCCGACGGCCACTCACTGACCGAGTACGCGTACGTCCGCTACGGCACCGCGATGCACGCCTTCGTGCTCGCGGTCAGCGTCCTCTACATGTTCGTCTTCCTCGCCGCGGAGCTTACGGGCATCGCGCAGGCGCTACAGTACGTTGCGGCGGTCCCGCGCTGGCAGACCTCGGTTCTCGTCGGCGGGTTTGTCGTGCTGTACACCGGCTACGGTGGCCTCCGTGCGAGCATCATTACCGATACGGTACAGACGCTAGTCGTTCTCCCGCTCCTCGCCGTGAGCGTCGCCGCCATCGTCGTTACGCTCGGCGGCACCGACGCCGTCCACCAGGGGATCGAGCAGATGAACCCGGCACTGCTGGACCCGACGTACGTGCCCGGGCTCAGGTTCGGGGGCGCGCTCGTGTTCGCCGTCCTCGGTGCCGAGCTCATCAACCAGACGTGGTGGCAGCGCATCTACGCCGTCGATGGGGCCGACACCATCCAGCGGGGGTTCCGCACTGCAGCCGTTGCGAACGGACTGGTGATGGTCATCGCGACGCTGCTTGGCGTCGTCGCCATCGGGAACGCCGCTGTTGTCACGAGCGGCACCGGCTATAACGCTGGCATCTCGTTCTTCGTCCTGCTTGCGGGTGCGTTTGGCGACTGGCTCGTACTCGCGGTCATCCTGCTTGGGCTCGTCCTCGTAATGAGTACGACCGACAGCCTGTTCAACGCGCTGTCGAGTCTCGTAACCGCCGACCTTCCACGACTACTCAACGACCCCGACGACCAGGCGCTCCGACGCGGTGCCCGGATGCTCACGGTCGCCGTCGCGGTCGCAGCCATCCTGGTGAGTCTCCGCGCTCGGAGCGTCCTCCAGCTGTTCTTCACCGCTGACCTGCTTGGCGCCGCGGTCGGCTTCCCACTCATCTACGGGCTCTTCTCCCGGCGACTCTCTGGGCCGGGCGCACTCGCAAGCGCGCTCGGCGGGCTCGCCGTCGGCGCCACGTTCTTCCCGTTCCCCTTCGGCCTGCACGCGGCGGTCGACGCGGCGCTCGGCGGTGTGCTCCCGACACCTGATGCTACCTATCTACTGCCGTTCGCGGGCGCGTTCCTCGTTTCAACCGCCCTGACGCTGCTCGCCGCTCGACTGGGCGATAGCTACTTCGACTTCGACCGCCTCTCCCGGGAGATCCAGCGGCTTGACAGCCCCGTTGCAAACGCCGACACGTCAGTCGGTGACACGACACCGCCGGCCGGCGGCGCTGACACCACACCGGCCGCGAGCGACGACGCCGACGAGTCGAATGTGGAGGTGAGCGACCGGTGACCGCGCTTGGCCCGACCACGTTCGCGGTCCTGCTCTGGACCGCAGTGCTCGGCGTCGCCGCGATCTTCGTCTACGAGGTGTACGTGCTTGCTCACGACTACCGGGGTGGTCTCCGGTGAGCAAGCGGACCGATGGTGCGGCCGTCTCTATAGAGACGCTGCGAGAGTCCGTGCGTCGGATGGGGCCGTCGTGGGTTGCGGGCGCCATCGCCGCAGGCCCGGCGACGATGGCGTCACTGATCACGGCCGGCGGCGCCTACGGCTATACGCTGTTCTGGGTCGTGGTGCTGTCGGCCGTTGCAGGCGCGTTCGCCCAGTACCTCGCGATGCGGCTCGGTCTCCTCTCCGAACGCGGCATCGTCGCCGTCGTCGAAGACCACCTTGGCGACCGCTGGGCGTGGCTGCTCGTCTTCGATGTGGTGCTTGCTGCCGGGTCCGCCCAGCTGCTCATCATGAAGACGGTCGCGACCGTCTCCGAGACCATCACCGGCGTCGATGCTCGCATCTGGGGCGTTGTCTGGGCCGTCGTCCTCGCCGTCGGCCTCGCCACCCGGGGCTACCGGTTCCTCGAAACGGCCGCGAAAGCGCTGGTCGCTGGCGTCGTTCTCGCGTTCCTCGCGTCGCTGTTCGTCGTGCCCGTCGACGCCGACGCAGCCGTGCAGGGCCTCATTCCCTCGCTGCCGGCCGGCAGCGCGCTGGTCGCCGCGGGCGTCCTTGGTGGCGCCGTCCACATCACTCTAATCACAATGCATTCGTATACAATGCGCTCGAGAGGGTGGACTGTCGAGGAGTACGACTTCGCGACGTTCGATGTCGGCGCGTCGATGCTTGCCGCGTTCGGCACCTACAGCGTCGCGGTGTTCCTCGTAACAGCGAGTGTTCTCACCACGGGAAACCTCTCGGCCGTCGAGGCCGCCCGCGCGCTCGGTCCGCTCGCTGGTCGGTATGCGGAGTGGCTGTTCCTCCTCGGGTTGCTCGGCGCCGCGGTCTCGACGCTCGGCGGGAACACGATCGCCCCGCCGTTTCTCCTTGCGGACAAGCTCGGCTGGGGAACCACCGTTGACGACGACCGCTACCGGGGGCTGCTGGTCGCTGCCGCGCTCCTGTCGGCACCGGGCGCATTCATCGGCGGCCCGGTCCTCCAGCAACTCGCGCTCGTGCTCGCCATCGGAACTGTTGGAACACCGTTCGCTATCGCAGTCGTGCTCTACCTTTTGAACTCCGAGGCGGTCCCCGAGCACAACTCGACGCTCGCGAACCTCGGCGGTCTCACACTCCTCGCAGTTACCGGCGCGCTTGCTGCGAACTTCGTCGCCGAGCAGGTCGCGGGCGACGTGGACGTCATCTCGGGCGCTATCCTTGCGTTCGCCGTTGCCCTTACAGCCGCCACGGTCGCGCTCCTCGCGAAGTACGCTCGGGCGTCGCTCGTCGACCCTTCCACTTTCAATGAGTGACCTCCTGATCCCACTCACGGGGTCGACACTGATCGTCGGTCCTTCACAGGCCGGAAAAACCCGACTTACCGCCCGCGCGCTGGAGGCCTGGATCGACAGGAAGGGCGCTGCCGGCGTTGCTGTCCTTGAGTTCGCGCCCGAGGTCGAACGTGACGGGACACTTCTCGGCGGTCGCCTCAATCGCTTCACCGTGGTTCCCGACGACGCCTGGCACGGTATTCTGGACGCGCACGCACCACGAACCGCAGGTGAGACCGAGGCGGAGACCGTCGCACTCGCCGCGGACAACGCCGCTCGCGCGACCCGCCTCCTCGACGCCGCGCCCGACGACCCTGTCGCCGTCTTCGTCAACGACGCCACCATCCCGCTTCAAGCCGAGGGGGTCGCCCCACATCGGCTCGTGGCTTACTGCGAGCAGGCCTCCTGTGCGGTCCTGAACGCGTACGAGGGGGAGTTGCTCGGCACCGATGACCCCGTCTCACAGCGTGAGCGCGAGGCACTCACGACGCTCCGAGAGTGGGCCGATCGAACCCGTTCACTCCCGGCAGTCACCAATTGCTGAGGGCTGGCGGCGTTCGCGGTGGGGATTACGGAACCTGTCGAGAGTCGGCTCGAACACGAGACTCACTACGACTGGGTGGCGTTCGTCCCGCAGCGAGATCCTCGCGGAGTCGTTCGGACAGCTTCTGTCGCAAGTGGTCGCGCGGGCCGTCAAAGTGGATCCGGAGTACCGGTTGCTCCCGCGACGCATCGGTGGCGGTTTCTTCGATTGTGGCGGTCTCCGCGTGGAACTGGTCGCGTTCCATTCCTCACCACGCGGGCGTACGCGGTGGTAGAACTTGAACGTTCACGCCGCCCCTGTCGTGCTTCCCCTGTCTCCGGTGACGGAAACCGACGAATGGCAACGGAGGTGCCCTATGGCTCTGGCGGGGGCCTATTTCGATGTCGATCAGCTGAATCGTCTTGAACACGAGCGCCACGGCGACGATGAAGTCCATCCCGGCCATCGACACGGCGGCCAGTTCCGGATCGTAGGGGACTGCCCACCGGATCGTGCCCGTCCAGCTCCCGACCATCAAGCCAATCTCGACGAGTGCCATCAGTCCCGTCAGCAGTCGCGAGCCACGAACCACGCTCCAGAGCAACAACAGGCCAATCAGCGCCATACTGCCAGCCGACAGTGCGGTCGAGACATTCCCGATCAGCCCCGGCGCAAGCGCGGCGGCCAGCAGATACGCCAGCCCCCAGACGATGATCACGGCGGTTGCGACCGTGTCTGCCGTCAAACCGACAGCCATCCGTCTGATTTCTCGATCCCCATCGCTCATATCTGCAGTATCCACGACAGAGACATAAGACGTTACATAGCCAGCAGACCGGTGCTCTACACGCTGCGTTCGACGAACCCACGCGCGAGGCATCGCATCTTCACTTTCACCGCAATTGGCACACGTTTTAGCCCCATCGAACAGTACTGGTGGATGTCTCCCGTTGAACACGAGGAGGAGATGACTAAGCTATGAGTGACTCTGATCTACGCAACGCAGCGGAGGATATCCACGAGCAACTGCCCGAGTCTGTCGACGTATCGCCCACCGACATCGAGGAACGCCTCTCCACGCTCGTCGACGACTATAGGGTGCCGCTCGACGAGGCGCGGCGCAGCGTCCTCAGCAACTATCTGGACGACACCGATACCGACCGCGACGATGTCGATCGCGAGAATCAGGAGGTCGATCTCGCCGACATCGACGAGGCCGAGCAGTGGGTCGACGTGACCGCCAAGGTGGTCGATCTCTGGGAACCCCGCAGCGACGCCATCGCGCAGGTCGGGCTGTTGGGTGACGAGACCGGCACCATCAAGTTCACCAAATGGGCGAAATCCGACCTGCCGGAACTCACCGAGAGCCGCGTCTACCGGCTTGGCAACGTCGTCACCGACGAGTATCAGGGCCAGTACTCGGTCAAACTCAACCGCACCACCACCATCGACGAGGTCGACATCGAGATGGAGGTCGGCGACAACACCACCGAGGCCGAGGGCGCACTCGTCGACATTCAGTCGGGGAGCGGGCTGATCAAGCGGTGTCCCGAGGACGACTGCACGCGCGTGTTGCAGAATGGCCGGTGTTCGGAACACGGCGAGGTCGAGGGCGAGTTCGACCTCCGCATCAAGGGCGTCATCGATGACGGCGATACGGTGCAGGAAGTCATCTTCGATCAGGAGGCCACGGAACGAGCGGCCGATATCACGCTCGAGGAGGCCCAAGAGATGGCGATGGATGCATTGGACACGAGCGTCGTCGCCGACGAGGTACGCGACGCCACGCTTGGTCGGTACTATCGCGTCGACGGGCCGGTGATGGGACGATACCTGCTGGTCAACGACTTCGAGCAGATCGAAGAACCGCACGATCCGGACGAGATTCTCGTGCAAGCGAGGTCGATCTGAGATGAGTCAGCAAGGTCAAGCCCCGATGCGGGAGGTCGCCCAACGCGTGTTCGCTGCAGAGTTCAACGATGCCACGCACACCTTCCGTGAGTCCGACGACGACCGCGCCCCCGTGTACGCGCTGTTGCCGACCGGAGCGAAGGCCAACCGGGTGTTCGTCGTCGGAACGCTTACCGAAACCGAGGACGTTGGGAGTGACGACGAGTACTGGCAGGGCCGGATCGTCGACCCCAACGGTGACACCTTCTTCACCTACGCGGGTCAGTACCAGCCCGAGGCGGCGGGGATGCTTCGCGAGACCGAACCGCCAGCCTTTGTCGCCCTCGTGGGCAAGCCCCGCACCTACGAGACCGACGACGGAACCGTCAACGTCTCGCTACGCCCCGAGCATCTGACTCTTGTTGACGAGAGCACGCGCAATCGGTGGGTGACCGAAACCGCCAAGCGCACGCTCGATCGGATCGACCGATTCGACGAGGAAACCAACGAGTACGCCCAGATGGCTCGCGACCAGTACGGCGATTCAGTCGAGCAGTATCGACAGGCCGTCATCACGGCAGTGGAGTCGCTCGACAATGCGTCGGCGGACACGGCAACTCCGGACGCACACGAGGCAGGGGCCGACACGGATAGCGTCACCGGAGACAACGGATCAGAGTCAGCGACATCGACGATCGATGGCTCAGCGGGCGGGGACGAAGCGGAGCCGGCAGGAGAGCACGGTGGCTCGGACGCTGCTGATGACCTCGGTGACTTCGACACCGGCGACGTCGATCCCAACACGTAGCTGGCGAGCACAGCCGACTCGGCCTACGTGTCGGTCTCGTCGCGCTCGGTGACGAAGAGCCGTCCGTCGACCTCGTACAGATAGCCGCGATTCAACAGGCGGTCGAGTGCGTAATCGGCGTCATCAGCCGGGAAGTCGGCCTCGCGGAACTGGGCACGAGCGTCCTCGACTGTGATTCCCTCTGCAGGGTCGATTGCCGCACAGAGGTGGTCGTATGCGTCCTCGGCGAGTGACCCCAGCGGCCGATCATCTGTATTGAACATCTGTTGCGTGACTGCTTTGTCTCAATTGGTAGGTGAGCCTCCAGAGATATCAACTTCGCGGGAAGACGGCGGTAGAGCGATCCCTCCCTCGTTGTGCGATCGCGGCTACGTCGGTAGATCATCCGCTGAGAGCAACGTTTTCAGAGACCCCGGACGCAGTCACACGTGATGGGACGACAGATCGAGCAGGCGGCGGCAGACCGATTCATCGACCTGTACGGGCATCTGCTCGCGTACGTCAACACCGAGTACGATGAGGTGGCGGGCATCGAGACGTACGAGGATCTGCGCGAGCGGGAGGATACGGAACTGCGACCGATCCGGAACCGACTGTACGACGAGGAGACGGAACAGTTGATTGCCGAGTTCGTGGCAGAAAATCCGGGCAATCTCGCGGACGACGAACTGGAGACAGTCGAGCAATGGACGGACTACGAGTTTGGCGAGTTCGTCGTGGTGCGGCACTTGGAAGACTACGCCGTCTTCCTCGACTGGGAAGAGCCACCGCAGGCGTTCGGCGTGAAGGCTGCCAGCACCCCCTTCGAGGCATTCTGGGAGGAGGGAGCGTTGCCGCTGTTGGTCTCCAAGACTGCGCTGTTACCCTTCGAGGGGGCGATCATCATCGATGGGTGGATGGCGATTCAGCCGATCGTCTTCGGCGGCTCCATCAGCACGGATATCGACGACGCGTATGAAGAGGCCAAGCACCGATTTGGCATCATCGAGACGCTACCCGCGCCAGAAGAGGAGGACGAGACTTCTGACACCGAGCAGCTCCGCTTCTACATGAAGAACAAGCGCAACCGGGAGCGGTATGCCGACGAAATCGAGACGCTCAAGAACAAGCGCCCGGAGTTAGAACGCATTTATCACGAGGAGTTGGGGAAGGCGCGGGCGCGAAGCTTGGGCCGGGAACTGCGCGATCTCAACCTCAACGAGGCGTACTTCGCTATCTACGACGAGCGGATCATCGCCAGCGGCACTTCCGAAGAGCAAGTCCAGCAGATCCTTGACGAGATTATGCCCGACGGGACGGAAGATCATCCCTACATCTACCACTTCAATCCATGAGTAGAATGATGGATCTGAGACAGTCATTCCACTCTGACCGCGTACGGAACATTCAGTTTCGACCGACGATTCCAGTCACAGGCTTCGGTCAGATGGTGCCCTATCACGTTACTCGTCGGGATCGCGGTATTGGGGTGGGATTGGGCCGTGCGTCTCGACGACTGTTGGATCTCCGTCGAGCGAGCCCTCGCGTGCATCTTCGATTGTGATGATGTGTTCCCAGCTGTCGCCGAAGTCGAACTGGTAGTAGATCCACCCCAACTCTTCCGGATCGAGGTCGGCGATCGTCGTCTCGCCGGCGTTCCCCTCTTTGGGTGGATTGCGACGAAGTTCGCGAAACCGTTCTTTGGCCTCCTCGGGTTCGTCACCAGCACCGACTTGCGAGATGGCCCGGTCGATTTGCTCGGGTTCCATCGCTGGCCAGCTCGGCCCACCCTCGTGATTTTCCGGCATAGCGTAACTCCGCGTGGCGATCCCGTCCTCATCATAGGTCATGAACTCGTACATGTGGGCGTCCCAGCGGTCGAACGCCTCGAAGATCGCCTCGTGTAATTCCTTGAGCGTGTGGGTTTCGTCGACCTCGATGTCGCACCAGACCGCTTCATCCTCGTCGGGATCGAACATCGGTGGATTCGGCCCGAGTTCGACGCGCAGCGTGTAGACGGTCATACCCGGTTTCCATCGCGAAAGCCGTTAGTTCTTCTCCCGCGTTCCACATCCGTCTCCTGATGTGGTGTGTTTTTTTGTTGTGTCTCCCCGTTCTGCGAGTGAGGAGTTCGATGCGCTCCAGCCAAGCCGAGTTCAAGGCGGCGATCACCTCTGGCAATGCGGACCGCGTGAATGATGCGATCGAGGAGGTGAGGGAGGCAGAGACGGCCGAGCGAGCCCACCTGTTCGTGAGCAGTGTCGAGGAGTTCACTCACTACTATTACGTCGATGATGGCTATCAACGACTCTCGGTCGTCCGATTTCTCCGCCAACTCTACGGGCCACACGTTCCCGTCGAGTACCGGGATGCATTCTGGGAGCTGTTGTGCGATGCGATCAGCGACGAAGACGGACGCGTGCGACAGGCGGCCGAGAAAGCAATCGACAAGGTCATCACCTTCACCGCGTATCGTGAGCGACCCGTTGATCCGTTGCGTGCCGATCTCGCAGAGATCGCTGAGACGCAGGTGCCGACGTACTCGGAGATTCATTCGGCACTCAGTACCGCCGAGAAATACACCCGCGAAGAGCAATTTTGAGTGGTCTCGAAGCGGAGGTTCCGCGACGTGACAGTCGCTCACAGTAGGTCAGAGTCACCGTACTCGGTCGCCGCCCGCTCGAGATCAAATTCGATCTGATCGTCGAATCGCTGGAGTCGCTTCGGGTGAATGTTCTCGCCGAGTACCCGAAGGAGATACTCACGTGCATCGTCGGAGAGCGGCGCTGGAGACTCCAACTCGGCCGTCGGTTCCCAGTATCGGGGTCGATCTGGAAACGGCCGGGTGAGGACACGTTGCATCCCCTCAATGTGGTGGAGATCCTCGATCGTGTCCGGGGACTGGAGAATACGTTCGTAGAGGTCGATTGCAGCGTGTGCATCCGCGAAGATGGCGTGTGTGAGTACCGATGAGGCCCAGAATTCATCATCTGCCTCGGCGCGGGCAAGCGTGCGGTCTGCGACGGCCACCTCCTCGTGACCGATGCCCCAACCGAATGCCCCCGATTCTTCCGACGCGGCGTCCTTGTCATCTTCCCACGTGATGTGTCCGAGATAGTCGAGCGCCCACGCCGGAATCGCGTCCACGTCGTGACGGATGCGGGTGCGAATGATGCACCGTCCGAGAACGTTTGCGATCAGCACCGTGCAGTGATGGTCGCCCACAGCAGGCGGGTAGGCATCGGCACAGTCCTGTAGGAACGCCCAATCAGGCTCGCCATCGACAGCGGCGGCATCAACGAGGTCAATCGTGTCTTCCAGATACTCCCAAAACACGTCGCGAAAGCGATCACCACTCTGCTCCAGCGCGTTCTCCATCGACGTGTTCCACTTGGCGAGCAGGGTGTAGATGTCGGCTTGAGTGCCTTCGGTCGCCCCGTCCAGCGCCCGTTTCAGGGGCGCGATATCACGAGCCATCGATACATCACGTTACCAGTATCCGCGGAAAACGATTCCGTTGGGTGGCGTTAATCGAACTCCACCGTCCACACCATCGAGAACGATACGATCGGCGGAGAATAGCGACATATGTCGGCAGAAACGTCAATATACGAGGGGTTCGTACACGGTATTGAGCGGCGATCCGGCCAGCTATGACCACCGACAAGCAGCGAGTGCTTGCGATTCTGACCGAGCGCGATGTGGAGTTGCCGGACGATGGGGTGACACACGAGAAGATTCGAAACCGTGGAACACGCTTTCGCGTTGCAGAGGACGAATTTCTCGCCTTCAGGCTCGAGCGCCACCCGACAATGTCGTTACTTCCCGAACGAGTCGAAAGAGTGCTGCCTGAACGCCACAAAATAGTCACTTTCTGTATGATTTGACGGGCAGTCTCGGCTGCTGCCGCGGCGTAGATCGAGACAGCTCCAGTTCACCGCTCCGGACAAGTGAGATCTACCGAACCACGACAGTCTCTGCCGACAGCTGTCGCTCACCGTCCAACGGATAGGCCGTGGGCTGACCCCGGTCAGCCCGCGGCCGTTGCCTGTGACGCCGGCACGCCAACCCCGTTCGCTTCGATCTTCCACTGTCGGCGTAACTCCTCTTCGAGCTCGTGGCGAATCCAGTCACAGAACGTCTTGAACGTGAACTCCTCGGGCAGGTCGCGCCCGCCCCGCCGCGGGCGGGCGACGACCGCCCACCTGAGAACCAGCCACAGGTTCTCCAGCAGTGCCGCGACGAGCATGATCGCAAACCGCACGACGGGATCACGCGTCGTCGTGATCCCGCGTGCTTGACGTAGCAAGCGATAGGTCGTTTCGATGCCTGAACGCTTCCTGTAGAGGCGTTCGACTTGCTTCGCCGAGCGATCAGTCACGCTGCAGGCGACGTAGCCACGAACCACCTCACCGTGTTTACCTCGGTCGCCGTTCTGGTAGGAGACAGCGACCGCGAGCGGGAAGCGCAGTTCCCGCTCGCTGTCCTTGTACATGCGATAGGTCGTCATGTACGACTCGTGAGTGTCGAGTTTTTCCTGCATCCGCTCGCCCTTCTTGGGCACGTGAACGACCGTTGCGGCGATGTCACGAGCACGGCGGATAACGCGTTCGTTGTAGAAGCCGCTGTCGGCAAGCAGAAGGTCGATTTCGAAGGGGTAGTTCTCGACGCGGGCGAGCACGCGCTCGACCGCGTCGGCTTCATCTTCGTCACTCCTGACGTAGGTCATCGCCAGCGTCACCGGCTTGCCGTTCGAGACGACGTAGGCTGTACAGTAGCGGTGGCAGGTGGTTGTCCCGTCCTTGGGAGCCATCGTACAGAGTTCGCCGTCATCGGCGTAGTGCTCGCCGTGATAGGGGTTGTCGATGAAGTCGATGGAGACGATTCTCGACCGGTCAGGGTCGAGAATCGTCATGGCAAGCCGTCCAAGCAAGAGGTTTGCAACAAACTCAAGCCAGTCTCGGTCAAGCGTATGCAGCCACGTCAGAACGGTGTCGTCACAGGGTGTCCCGTCGGTATCGTTGCAGGTTTCCCAGATCGAGTTCTGGTTGACGCAGGCCAAGATAACGACGAGCCAGATGTCGCCGGGGTCGAGGGGGCTCCCCTCGACGCCCGGCAAGGGGAGTGGAGCAATGACTTCTTCCGCTACGTCTTTCACATCCGACGCCGTAAGATACCCGTCTGGATCGGGTAGCTCGAACACATCCAGATCCAGATACTTTCTCGTGGTCAACTCGGCGATTCAATTCCGCTGATTACGTCGCTCGTGAAGTACCGAGTATAGTGTTTAAGTCTAAAGCCTCTCCTCTTCCAACCTAGACTCCTGTGAGATAGGAGCCGGATCTACTTCTACAATACCTTCTGTCGCCTTATCACCGAGCTTTCCTGCCTCTATGTGCGAATATCTCTGTCTCACCATATTCTCAGAGTTGTCTAAATACCGGGCTGCCACAGTGTATCCGAATGAACGAACGAGGACTTCCCCCATCCCACGACGCCCTCCGTGAGGTGCGAGATACTCGTGGTTGGGATCAGAAATATCGATGTTAGCTGATTCAGTAAGCCGTTTGAGGACGTTTCGAGCGCCCTTGGTCGTCATCGAATCTGGTCGGATGTCTTCTTCGAGTGCTAGTAGTAAGTCTCGAGAGTGGTCATCACGATGGTCTGCGATCTCGTCGTCGGTTAGTCCTCGGTCGGCCAGCTGCTCTCGAACGAGTTCTCCAAGGGTTCGAGGACTGAACGACGGGAAGACTGGCCACCGGTCTGATGGGGGTTTGAGGAGGTCCCGGTACGCTTGGAGTGGCTGAATGACTGGTTTCGGCAGGCTCGCAGTGTCCCATTGCTGCTTTTTTCGGTATACTGTGATGCTCCCGTCGTCAGTGTTGACCTCTTCCCACCGGAGGCCGCGTCGACGGGGGTCGGAGGGGTCCCGAAGTAGTTCTCCGATTCGGACTGCGGTGTAAGCGATCACGTACACGAGTGCGCGATCGCGAGCCGCCTTGATCGCGTGGTATCGACGAGTGGGGCGTTCTGGAGCGTCCTCATCTGTACTCTGGTATTCGTCGTAAGTGTCGTCGAATCGCTGAACGACATGGGTCGTCAGCTGGTGTCGATGTTCTGGACTCCACGCTTGCTGGTCCCCAGGTCGACGTCCATCATCGTCAGGAAGAGGATCACGTGCTGTGGACCGTTTCGCGTAGTGAACGTCGAGATGCCCCTCTGTCACGCACCAGCCTGTCCACGAGGAGAGGTAGGCGTAGTACGTCTGGGCGGTGTTTTGCTTTAGACCGCGATCAGTAGCGAGATATCGAGCGTAATCCCGGAACACTGACTCAGAGAGGTCTCCGAACTGTACATCGCGATCGGCATCGTCGGGGATGATCCCGGCCCAATTGTCGGGACCACGGTCGCCCGCAGCCCACTCGAGGAAGTGGGTGAGTTCTCGTTCGACGTTCCGCCGGTAGTGGCCTCCTTCACCGTCTCGACCCTTGCCGATGTCTCTGAGGTAGTGTTTGAAACTGACTTCGACCGGGGTTTCAGTAGAGTTGCTACGTGGCAAAGCAATCACCGCTGGGGGTCGTCCAGATTTGATTAGATAGGCCGCTTTGGCGTTGAATGACCGTTTGAAGGTGGCTCTGAGTGAAATCCATTGTTCGTGCTTCACCGACGGCGTGGGGGTACTAAAAATTGGGTGTGATTATTGGAGTAATCACACTCATTCTGGTTGGCGGCAGGTTCGTGTGCTGAGTGAGGATATGGGCGTTCTACGCCTCGTTTTCGGCAATACGGCATAGGAGTAAATCATATGTCGCTATACAGAACCCGCAAGGTGGAGTTCAGAGGTTGAGAGTTTGGAGTGCTACAAACCGCTAGCTAGGCTACATATTCTCGATCGACACCCGAACGTGACCCCATGCGGGTCGCAGGAAGCTATGCTGTGAGCGCGGGCCCCGGGGTCCAGGTATTGCCGTCGAGGGCAACGAGGTCGTAGCGGGCAAGGATCTGGAGGGCGTCGACGACTCCCTCGGCGTCATAGGCGTGATGCATCTCTGGCGGCAGATGGTCAACGATGACACTCCGGGTGCCACCGTCCAGCCGATGTACGGTCTCTAACAGGCGCGAGAAATCAGCCAAAACCGGGTCAAGCGCCTCCTGCTCATCCGTTGGCATCCGCAACTTATCAACAACAGCGTCATATTCACCCGTAAGCTCTACCGTTATGCCGACATCTTCTTCAAATCTGTCGTTCGTTTCGCCCATATCTCAATAGATAGCATTCGAACGCACAAATACGTTTCTATAATAGCTAATACGAGGGATGAATATGGGTCTTCACCGCTCTTTCTACAGTCGAGGGCAGCAGCAGGGGAGATGTAGTGCTGGATGGACGGGGCCTGAGAGTGACCGACAACTCCAATGGCATTACGTCTCGGTGTCGTCGAGCGCGGGGGCAGCCCTGGAAAGGGGCGCCAATCTCGGGCTCAGCCACGTCACTACCGGACGCGATTACGTCGCCACGCCAGTCGGCGGCGAACGCCGACAACGGTCCACCAATATGCAGCTGATTCGTGGACGACCAGGACGAACCCTCGGACGACAACCACACAGCGTCCCGCTCTCGTTCGGTCTCGCTGCAGTCGGCGGCGGGCCCCTCAAAGGTGGTGTAGACTCGACTCAATCCTTTCCAACCACACGGATGGTAAAGAGTTCGTGGCGGTACGTCAACCTGCAGTCGGACTGCGCTGTCTCGCCGGGCACACAGGCCTCGGAACTGATCACCCCTGCACACACCGCTGAAAAACTCGCTCCACGCTGTCAGACGTCGGTCCTCATATCGTGTTCCTCCGATGTGAACGACCCGACGCCGCGGGGTTAGGCGGTCAGTGCGTCGGCCGTGAGCCGTTCGTAGTCGGCGGACAGTCCCTCGGCGTCCTCGGGCAGGAGCGCGACCACGAGATGGGGGACGTAGTCGGCGAAGTAGTCCACGAGTGCGGCAATCCGATTCGAGTCGATCGCCTCGAGGGAGTCCAACAGCATGAACGGGACCTCCTCGTAGGCTTCGTGAGCGAGGTAGCCAGCGAGGGCCACCACCAATCCGACGACCTCGCGCTCGCTCTCACTCAAGTGTGCGACAACATCCTCGTAGACGGTTCCCGTCTCGTCTTCGCGCACCACATTGAGGTCGAACACCGTCTCCGGCGGCCCCCGACCGCCGTCGTCGGTTTTTCGCTCGATCCAGACGCGAGCCAGGTTCTCGAAGCCGAGCACGTCCAGAATCTCGTCCATATGGTCGTTGAACTGCCCGACCGCCTCCGCTTCCAGATCGGCGATACGCGTCCGCTCACGCTTGAGCTCCGTCGATAGCTCGTCGAGTTGGGCCTCAAGGTCGTCCGGAGTTGGGAGGGCTTCAATCGCGGCGATCTCCTCGTCCACCTCCTCAAGTTCTTGTGTGCGTTGGCCGCGCTCGTACTGCAGTTCGCTCAACTGTTCGTACGTCTCAAGCAGGTCGCTCTCCCGGAGGGCCTCGGTTTCGGCTACCTCGGCTTCCAGCTCGTGTATCTGCTCGCGGAGTTCGGCGGCCTTGGATTCGAGGTCGTCGAGCCGCCGTTCGCGCTGCTCGATTTTCTCCTCCGTTCGCTCGATCTTCCGGTCGAGTTCCTCTCGTCGGCGCTGCTGCTCCTCCAGTGTCTGGCGATCGTCCTCGAGTGCCTCGATGCGCTCGGTGAGGTCGGCTCGCTCGGCCTGTTTTTCCTCGATAACGGCTCGCAGGTCATCGAGTCGGTCCGCGATGGCGCCCTGTTCGACGCGGCTGCCGCACGTCCAGCAGACGACGTCTTGGGTCTCGTCCGGGGTAAGCGCCGCCGTCACGGCCTCATCGTCAGGGTCGATCCCCGGAAGGTCGTGGCCGTCCTCCGCGAGGAGGTCGTCGTTGAACTCGACGATGGTCCGGAGGCTGCTGATGGTCGTCTCGAGGTGGCGCTTCTGATCCCGAAGGGCCTCCAGTTCGGTCTCGATATCCGCTCGGTCATCAGTGGGGTCATCAGGGACCGCGTCTCGATCGGCCTGGGCCGTTTCGAGCTCGTCTCGTAATGCGTCAAGTTCGGATTCGACCAATTCGATGTCGTCTTCGGTGCTCTGCAATTCTTGGCGTCGGGCATCAAGGTCGTCGACAAGGGCCTCGGCGTCTTCGGCAGCCTCGGCGTCGGCTTCGAACGCCGCCACCTCGTCGCGCAGGGTCTCGAGTTCCTCGTCGATAGACGCGATCTCGTCTTGGAGGGTGTGGCGGCGTTCTTCGAGTTGGGGAAGCGTGTCACGACGCCGCTCGACGCGGTCTCGTTCGGCTTCGAGTTCTTGCTTTTCCTCGCGCAGGTCGCGGATCCGTTGTTCTATCGCCTCGGTATCGACGGGACGCATAATGACGTCGTGGAGGTCGTCACCCCATTCGACCGCGCGCCGCGCCGGGTTATCCTCGAGCAGTGTGACGAAGGAATCGACCAGCGTTTCGTCGTCCGTATAGGGTGTGCCGTCACGCTCGACCCCCGACCCTGCCCGCGTAACGGTGCGGGTGAACTCGTCGTCGCCGAGTGTCAGCGTGACGTGCCCCTCGTCAGCGTCGCTTTTCAGGGTGGGGGCCGTGCCACCGAGGGCGCCGTTGAGGGCCCGTAACAGCGAGGTGCGATTGGTCGCGTTGCGACCAGTGAGGAGCGTGACGCCGGGCGAAAACTCGACGGTTGCGGTGTCAATGCCACCGAGGTTCGTAATGGAGAGCGTGGCGTGACTGGTATCCGTCTCAGTCGTGGGGTCGGACTGTTGAGCCATTATGGGGATAGTTGAGCGCATTACTGATAATGTTCTTGATTTCCCCTGCAGGTGCTGCACCGTATGCTGTGTGGTACCCCCACCTCGATGGGTGCTTAGTCGGTCGGGCCGTCAGACTGGTCAGCGGCCGTGCACGCACACGCACGGCGGGAGAGCAGTTGATGTGGCCGATAGGTAGTCCCACAATCGGTACACGTTATCTGGATCGTCACCGTGACGTCGAGTGGGCCAGTTTCCAGTACGTTCGCGTTTCGGAGTCGGGTGACCGTCTGGTCGACGATGTTCGCACATTGCGTGCGGGCCCACTCGATCGTATCACGTGCGTCGTCGGCGGTGATCGTGGCGGTTCGTTGGGTCTCGATATCCAGACACTCACGCAGATGGGTGCGGACTGTCGGGTGGGTGACCCAGTCGGCTTCGACGGCCTCTATGTCCACGCCACGCTGGGCAAGGCGGGTTTGCACTCGGGCTGTCCGTTCGGCAGGCGTGTCATCACTGGCGAGTGCCTCGTAGAGTGTTGTAAGGGCGTCGTCGTCACTGACGGCGCCGTAGAGGGCATCGGTGACGTCTACGTCGGCGGCAGTGAGGGCAGCGGCCAGAACGCGCTGGTTAACGTAGTCTGCGAGGTCGCGGAGACTCGCCCCCGCTTCCAAGCGCCGGGCTCGCAATTCGGTGTTGAGGTCATCGAGATTATACTGTTCGACGTTCCGTCCGACTTTACACGAACAGGTGGGGGTCTCTTCGTCGTGGTTCATACGGTCCCGGTTCCTCCGTGCGCTGTGGTTCGAGTGGCGTCCTCTCATGGGGTGATACTCGGTTGGTGGTTTTGCGTTCGTTCCAGGCAGGTATACGTCTGTCTTTCCATCCGTACTCTTGGTAAAGGTACTGGATCCAGGTGACGTCAGTGACGGTCGATCGCGGCGTGAGCAAAACGGATGACAGGCTCACTACGCGCGCCGATGGCAATCCGGTCAGTTGGACTCTCGAAGTGTGGCGTCCGAGCTCACTTGTAAACTCAGCTTTGAACGTTGAAGTAGGAGCGTGACGTAGGCGGTAGCGAAAACGGATGATGCCGATTACGGACTTCTTGTCGTGCACGCGTGTGTTTGACGAGTTTGAGTCGCTGTCACCCGCACAACGTCAGCACGCGAAAACCTACGCCACAGGTCTTGTTGCGGCCAGCAACAAGACCGTGGCGGGGATCGCACGCGAAGTCCTTCCAGCTGGAGACAAACGCGCTCTCAACAAGTTCCTCACCGAGTACGACTGGGACGAACAGCAATTTAACCACGAACGCCTCGAAGAACTCCAAAAACACGGCGAAACACGGTGGTCGAAGGATGGTTACATCATCCTCGACGACACGATCACCGAGAAAGCCGGGGACGAAGTCCCCGGCGTCGGACACTTCTACGATCACGCCGAAGGTGACACTGTCTGGGGCCAAGACCTCATCTACGCCTTCTACGCTGACGAGAAAACTGCTTACCCACTCACTTTCCGCCTCTACGAAAAACAGGACGAAGATGACCAAAACCACGACACCAAGTACGATCTCGCCCGTGAGATCGTCACCGAACTCGAAGACGAGGTAGGTGTCCCGGCGGACACCTACCTCTTCGACTCGTGGTTCGCTCACGATTCTGCCCTCGTCGAACACATCGAATGACGGCACCGCAGAAAGGGGTGTTCTGACGAGAACACCCCGACCCGCTCACCAGTGACTATCTCATCAGAACGGAGCCGTCACCACAGAAGGACCAGCTGACAGCGACAAACGACACTTTTTGCCCGGCTATCCTGCCGATTTCTCTTGCTTCGCCTCCGATTCCAGGAATCCGGAGGCTCGCTTCAGGTTTCTCCCCATAGCTTTCGCTATCGAGGCGTTCTTCACCTTGATTTTCCCCGTGAACTTCGTTTTCTCACCGTCCTTGTGATACATCTCGTTCATCAATGATTCCACTCCGGCACGTAAGTTCAGGAACTCCTGTTCCGCTGGATCATCTAACCGCTGTCGTCGCTGAGCAACTTCCACCCGCCGTTTCCTGAACCCGTAGCTGTAGTGTTCCTGCTGTTCCTCGACGAAACAGTTCTCTTGATGCTGGCAGCCATCACAGAACTTCTTGTCCATCTTTCCCGAGATACGGCCGGTTTCGTAATGGTTCTGCTCGAATGGTTCGTGTCCGGCAGGACACGCAACCATTCTCGTCCCATCCCACTGTGGAGCAGCAAGCGACATCTTCTCCGCTGCAGGACGTTGGCCCGTGATTCCCGTGAAGTGCTGCGTGATCTCCTGATCACGGCAGCACATCTCTACTTCCTTGTGCGTGTACCCGCCATCTACGAGCAGGTCACGTAATCCCGTTTCCTCAGCGAGGTTCCTCGCGTCCTCACCCAAGAGGTCTCCATCGTCTGTGTTGTTCGTATCGACTCGCACCGCTGTAATCAACCGGAAGGGATTTTCACCATTGCATGTCTCAGCGATATTTGACTTGTAGCCGAAGTAATCCTCCGCGTTCTTGGAGCGATACGTCGCTTCGTCGTCGTGAGGATTTTGCAGTGACTCACTGCCGATCTCGTCGGACTCTTCCAGTCCGACGTGATCGTGTCTGTCTTCGTCGTCTCTGTCAGACGATTCGGAGTTGGTGTCATCTTCGTTAGTCTCCGTGGACTCACCTAGAGAGGTGTACGTTTGGAGTGGCTGCCAGCCCGGTGACTCGTCACCGGGATGGCCTTGACCATCTGGCTCCGGGTTATCGGTATCGTCTTCGAACTCAGGAATGCGATAGCATTGTTCGTCGAGGACACGCTGTAGATGAGCGAAACTTTCCAACTCGGCGTATTCAGCCTCACCTCTGAACCGCTCAACAAGCCACACGATATGCTCGGCAAGCGTTTCCATCTCTGCGGGAATTTCGTCCGGTTCAAGATGATAGGACAGCTCTAAGTTCTCGGTGTCGACGAACTCGTCCATTCCAGCAGGGAGTTCCTGTACGATCTCCCCCGGGAGATCGCACAGGAAATTGTGAAGCACCTTAGCGAGGAGATCGACACGGGACAGTTGCTTGATGTTGGCCTCAATGAACGTCGAATCCATTCGCTGCGTACTCGCATCGATCTCAAATTCACGCTGAAAGTAGGTGCGGTGATCCTCAAAAACCTCGTGTAGCAGATCCTGACCGGTCTCTTCCTCGTATTCCATCAACCGACAGCGGAAGTTGGTCAGTGTCTTCTCACAGATGTTGTCTCCGAGCGTCTCCTTTCCTAATGCGTTCCTGACGCGAAAGTCGAAGACGTAGGCATGTTCGAGCTCTTTGTCAGACATGCCGAGTAGGTGCTTGATGATCTCCAATGAGACAAGTTCGTTGACTGGCTTGTTCGGACGGCTATACCCGTCGTGGTATAGCCGTTCGAACTTTGTTTCATCAATTTGGGTAAAAACATGTTCGTAAAAGTGAGTAGACCAGTGATTCTGTAGTTTCTTTCTCACCCTGCCTGAGAGATCTTTCAAAGGCGAAAACAGCATCTCTTGCTCATGTTCAGTATTTTCTCTAAACATGTTATTACCCGAGTTATTGACTTTTCGAAACTCTGACGTAAATAACTTACGAGAATAATTGAAGGTGCTTCAATAGAGGCTATTTAGAAAACTTAGAAAACTCATCGTTGACCCTTTCTACGGTGCCGTCATCGAATCCTACGGCAACGACTGGATCGGCCCGCTCCGGAGCAACCGACAGGTAACCTACGCCGGCGAAGAGATCAGCGTCGATGCGCTGGCAGAGCGCATCGACACCGTCGAGCGTAACGTTGAGGACGAGACCTACCACATCTGGACGAAGAAGCTTCCCGTCTCCCAGCTGGGAGACGTGAAGCTGGTCATCGCCGAGAAAGAAACTGACGAAGACGAAGAGAACCCGGTCAAATACCTCGCCACGAACAAGATCGACGCACCGACCGAACACGTGATCCGCTCCTACGGGATGCGGTGGCGCATCGAGACGTTCTTCGAGGACTCGAAGCAGGATCTCGGCTTGGGAGACTGCGAGATGCAGACTGACGAAGGTGCCAGTCGCCACTGGCACCTTCTGATGGCTGCCTACAGTCTCGTTCGTCTTGATCCCGATTCGAGAGCCTTGGGGACGGTTCGCTCGAAAGCGTCATCGCTTCGAGCGAACCTCGAACATTCCCTGAAGGAAGCCGTTTACAACCTGCTCTCGTGGGTTCGAGACAACGATGATCGTGGCGTCGATGACCTTATGCAAGAGATCGACCACCTTTTCGTTCACTCAACAGCCGACGCTAACGTTCAAAGCTGAGTTGTAAATAGGTAGTATTCAACGTCCGAATATACCGGATGAAAAGAGCTATTTGTTACCGTGCACCGAATACGGAACTTCTGACATCTTGGCAGATATCGCCGTTGTCCTGTTGGTTTGAGGAGCCTGTGTGAGATACTCAGTCGATCACATCGACAGCCGCGTAATCTCGTCTGATGGCGGTGAATCAGATCGAACTGGTCGTGGAGCATCTTCGAAGCGCTAGTGAGCGTGATCTTCGGGATGGACCGTCGCTGTCGGCGGCGGACTGCCGCCGACGCGACAGTGTCGCCACTCACAACCGCTGTCCGGATCGGTGGACAGTTACCGGAAGAACCGGTCGTCGAGTGGCTGATTCGCTGGAACAGCCCTGCGCACACCAAGCGCTGTCCAGGCGGCCCGCAGCACCATCTCACAGAACTCAGTGAACGACCACTGCCAGAGGCGGCGCCCCCCACGGCGGGGCGCCGCCACGTACCTCCAGTGGAGATACCGCCAGCTGTTCTGGAGCAGTAGGCTCACGACAAACATCACCAGCCGTAGACCCGCGTCCTGAGAACTGGTAAACGCGAGGCTCTGCTTGGCTAAGCGGTAGCTCGACTCAATGCCGAAGCGCTTGCTGTAGTGCTCTCGTGCATCCCGTGGCGTGTCGATGAACGGCGCGTCAGCGGCGTAGCCGTGACGCGCCACCCCGTGTTCGTCGTATCGTCCCTGCTGGTAGACGCAGTCGATGAACACGGGGAATGTAACCTCGCCGGCGAGATCGTGTTCGATCTCGCGGCTCCAGCCTCTGCTGAGTTCCTCTTGAATCGTCTCGCCCCACTTGACGATCGGCATGGCGTAGTTGTGCGCGTACAGTAGTCCGAGACAGGTGCTGTTGTAGAATCCACGATCGAGGTAGACGGCCCTGACGCCGAGGTCAAGGCCGTCGAGGAGTTCGAGGAACTCAGCGAGGACATCGCTGGTGGTGTCGCCAGCGACGAGCTGGCGCACCGCCAGCGTGTACCGCTTGTTGCGTACTCGTGCGTAGAGGGTCGCATACGCGTGAAACGTCGTTGTTCCACGTTTGGCCTGTGAGAAGAACAGCGCTTCTGTCTCGTCTTCGTCGCCGTAGTAGGGATCGAGGTGGAGGTCTGCGCAGACCTCCACCGGTCGATCCGGGAGTGTCTCAAGCGCATCTCGTTGGAGGAGCGTGTCTCCAACCGCCTCAACAGTGTCAAGGTCGAACTGATCGGTGAGATGTCTCCGGACAGTGTTGGCGTGTGGTGAGTCGTCTGTCGTTTCGCAGACGTGGTTGATCGAGGTCCCGCCGGCGCTGGCGCCGGCGAGGACCTCGTACAGTTTCTCCGTGGTGACTTCGACGTTCTCGCCGAGATCAATCGCAAGTTCCTCGTCAAGGCTGTTGACGACAAAATTAAGCAGGTGCTCTTCCTCTATCTCGCTGTCTGCTTGGGTAGGTTTCACACCGCATCCAAGCAGACGCTTCCTCTAACCCGATGTGATCGACTGATACTACGGGGTTCAGTATTCCGGAGTACACGATATACTGTGCGGCCTCATTCCGGTAGTTAGTGATGTATTCGGCCAGATGGCAACAACATACCCTAGGGAATTCGGGGTTGTTGGATCTGTCGGGGATATTCAGCCGGTTGATGAACGCAAACGCGTCCGGGCAATCCGGATGGTTATGTACGTCAGGGTTGAAGTAAGTAATCACATATCAAAGACAATAATAACGGCGTTGAAACAGCATACCGGGATCGTTTCTACGTCTCGTAAACGAATCGTCTTCAGAGCGTCACATCGCTCCACGCTTCCCGCCGGCGACCCGCTTCCGGAACGAGGCGGTCGCCACCAGTAGACGGATACGGGCCGGGAACGTGGCATGTGAGGCACCGGCCTGGCGGATGAAGTAACATACGCACGATTGTTATTCGATCGCGGTCCGATCCGCGACCGATCCGGCCGGCCCGAATGCGTCCATCCGTGGCAGCAGTGCATCACTGCAGTGCGCGTATGTATTCGGGTTCGACCTCGACGGCGGTCGGGTTGTCGACGGGCTCCTCGGGACGGGTGCCGATGCGGAGTTTCGCGAACGCAACAGCGTGGAACGCAATAATCCCGCGCTTGGCCGCCGAGCGATACGTGTGTCCGTATCGTCGTGATCACCGGCGACAGACGGCAGGCTGCGGTCGGTAGATCTCCACCTGATCGGCGAGCCCGACTGGGGACCCTCTGGGACCGCCGCGACGAACGAGTACACCACAGTCGCCGGGTAGTCACGAGCGCGAACGCCTACGAGTACTGGATATTGAGTTCGAGTTCGTTCGCGGTGCCGAGGAGCAGGTTCGGGAGCGTCTCTTCGAACAGCGTTCCCCGGAAGCGGTGTGTCGGACCGGAGACACTCAATGCCCCGATCGGCTCGCCGCCTTCGTACTTCACGGGAACGCCGATCGCTCGTAACCCGCTCGTGTTCTCCTGATCGTTGATGCTGTATCCTCGCTCGCGGATTTCTTTTAGCTCCGCTTGGAGTGCCTCCTCGTCGGTCGTCGTGTGTTCGTTTACCGCCGGCAGTCCTCGCTGTGCGAAGATCTCGTCGACGCGCTCGTCCGGCAGGCTCGCGAGAATCGCTTTCCCCGCCGCAGTCGCGTGGATCGGGATTCGCTTTCCGATCTCGGAGTCGGTGCTGACGGCCTGCTCTCCGGTCTCCCTGAAGATGTAGACGCCTTTGCCGTACTCCTCGACGATAAACTGGGCACGTTCTTGCGTTTCAGCGGCGAGATCTGCTACCTTTTCCTTTGCGAGCTGGTACGCGTCGGATCGCGTTCGGGTCTGCTCACCGATCTTCAGAAACCGTAGTCCCGTTCGATACACGTCGTCCTCTCTCGTGACGTATTCGAGGTCGGTCAGCGTCGACAGGTGTCGATGGACGGTGCTCTTGGCGAGATCGAGTTCCCGCGCGAGGTTGGAGAGTCTCATTCCGTCCTCTTCCATGAGCAGTTCGATGATCCGAAACGCGGTTTCGGTTGATTTCACGCGCCCGCGCCCGTCGTTCGCTGTCATACGAACAGCGATCCGCTCACTCGTATTAACTGTTCTGGATAGTCGAACAGCAGTTATAGCAGCTTATTTCGACGGTTCGAAGCCTTCTGCACAATATTGCGCAGGATCAGGCGGACATCTATCCGTTCTGGATACCCGAACAGGTCCGTCCAGCTTTGCCGAGGAACGGTGCCTCGTTCGAACGCCACGGTCCGGTTGCGCATCTGGGAGTCGTCTGCGTACGTTTGCTCACCGGGCTCCGGCTGTTGATCAGGCCGACTCTCTGGCCGGGAACGCGGGCACCCGACACCGAGAGTACGTCGCAAAAGCGGGCGGGACCGTTCAGTGGCGAGCGTGACCGTTCAGTAGAACGTCTCGCCGTTTTTCGCCTTCTCGACGAGTAGGTCACACGGGAGCGTCTCGGCCAGCTTGTTCGTGTCTTCGTGACGACTAGCGACCTCGGTCAGCTTCTCGAGGATGACGTCGGCGCCGACTTCGTCGGCTTTCTCGAGGGGCCCGACTGGCCAGTTACCGCCGAGGCAAGCGCCGGTGTCGATATCTTCCACGCTGGCAATGTCGTTTTCGACCATCTTGGCCGCTTCGTTGACGATCGGCGCCCAGACGAGCAGCGTGTCAAAGCCCTGGCCCGCGTCGACGGCGATCGTCGGTTCGTCACGCTCGTCGTAGTCGTAGTACCCGGCGTCGGTCTTTCGGCCGTACCGGTGCTTGTCATAGAGCTGGTGGAGGATCGGGCAAACCTCCGTGTCGTAGGACATCGGGCGGTCGTCCTCAAGGTGGTCCTCCTGGCCCTCGACCCGAAGCTGGATACCGCCCGTGAAGTCGGCGAGTTCGAACGGCCCCATCGGGAACCGTTCCTGGTACTTCATCGCGGAGTCGATCTCTTCGATCGAATGCTCGCCCCGGTAGACCATCCACGCTGGGCCTTCACCGTAAGGACGCATCAGTCGATTGACGATGAACGAGGGGATGTCGATCTTGCATAGGGTCGGCGTCTTATTGAACGATTCGATGAGCTCCTCTGCGGTGTCGGCCACGCCGTCGGGCGTGTGTTCGGTCATGATCACCTCGACCAGTTCCATCAGCATCGGTGGGTTGAACCAGTGCGTTCCGACGACCTGCTCGGGCCGAGTCGTCGTCTCGGCGAGCCGCGTGATGTTGAGTCCGGACGTGTTCGTCGCGAGGATCGCATCCTCGGGGGTTGCCTCGTCGAGGTCCTCGAAGATCTCCTCCTTGACCGATTGCTGCTCCACCGCCGCCTCGGTGACGAACTCCGCGTCGCCCACCGCGTCCTTGAGGTCGGTGGTGAACGTGAGCCGTTCGAACGCGGCGTCGGTCTCCGCTTCGGTCACGGCCCCGTTCTCGACGGACTTCTCGTAGGACCACTCGATCTGCTCTTGGGCCTCCTCGAGCTGTGCCTCGTCGATATCGTTGAGATGCGTCTCGTAGCCAGCCAGCGCGGCGACCGCGGCGATTCCACGTCCCATCTGTCCGCTGCCGATTACTGCGATCGTCTCGATGTTGCCGATTTCTGCGACCATGCCCCGGATGTCTCGAACAATGATCAAAAGTGTACTGTTCCGATCGAAGCCGATAGCGGCGACCCGCACCTGCGTCCGATCCGTCCGCCGAAGGAGTAGGTATATCACGGCCGTCGACGGTTATGGGAGCGTATGCCAACCGAATTCGAAACCACCGTCGTGGAGTTCGATGCTGGAACCGGCGTCGGCCCCCTCACGCTGAACCGTCCCGACGCACTGAACGCGCTCAGTAATCGGCTTCGGGCGGTCATCGTGTCCGGGTTAGAAACACTCGAGGCCGAGAACGACGACGTCGACGGGGTCGCACTTCGTGCAGTCGTGATCGAGGGGACCGACGGGAACTTCTGTGCCGGTGCGGACATCAACGAGTTCAGTGACGCTGCCGCCGGCGACCGATCTGACTGAACCCACTGGTGGTGAGTTACGAATCGTAGAAGGGCGTCCCTCGCGTGTACGTGGTTTTAGCGTGCAAACGTAGCCTGGCGCAGTAACTCCCGATGTCAGTACTTCTCCACTGGATTCGATCTGGGACGGGCGCCGACGGTCCGTGGTCTCTGCCGTTACCACGCAACTGCCATGACGGTGAGGCTATCCTCTCGATGACACTGTTCCAGACTGGCTAATGGAGTTTCTCGCGGGTCACCCGGATGGATGTCGCCGTTTGACCACGTACTGGGCCTGGATCTACCTTTCCCCGTACTATCCGCTGTTCCGCATGGCCGAACGAGTTGGATGACGAACGTTTATGCGCATCGCCACGGGAGGGGCACCATGTCGGAACCGGAGAAGGCGCTCAGCGACTTCGTTGCCACGCTCACGTACGACGCCGTTCCCGAGGTGGCGCGTGAGACCGTCCGACGTGCCTTCCTCGACACCGTGGGGGTCACGCTCGCCGGCGCGCTCACCGACGCTACGCGCGACGGCGTTCGAGGCCAGCGGAATCGACGCCGCGACCGCGGACGCCGCGACCATCCTGGGTGTCGGGACTGAACGGCCGCCGGCCGAGCGGGCACTCCACACGGGTACCGCGAGTCATGCACTGGACTACGACGACCTCGCGTGGGCGATGGACGGCCATCCCAGCGTTACCCTCGTCCCGCCGCTTCTCGCACTGGCGCCAGAAGTCGACGCGAGCGGCAGGGATCTCATTACAGCGTTCGCCGCCGGGTTCAAGGCCGGGTGCGCCCTCGGTGCCACGGCGGCCGTCGCTTCTCTCTGCGATCTCTCGGCGACGAGGGCTTGACACGCGCTGAACGTTGCCGCGTCTATGCCCGCCGGCCTGAAACGTAACTTCGGATCGATGACCAAACCGCGGCACGCCGGCTTGTCCGCACGCTCTGGCATAACCGCCGTCCATATCGCCGGTCAGGGCTTCACCGCAGATCCGGAGGCGCTGGGCAGCGACCGGGGGTCCGAAACCTCTACGGGCCTGCCGGGCGCGACGATTTCAGCTTCGAGCGCGACGAGTGGGTACTCGTCGAATGCGGCATCCACACCAAGTACTAACCCTGCTGTTTCTTCGTACACCAGCATCGCCGGCACAGGGGCACTCGTATAGAGGGTGTCATAGAAGAGTTCTCACACCGTAATGATCGTACTTCCCGGATTGTCTCCGCGTTCGTAGTTGGTGATAGCGATGACGAGGCGAAGGCACAGCGCAAGAAACACCTGCGCTCGTGCGTGGACGCGGCCTCGGGCGTGCGTTCGCCCGAGGCCGCAGTCCTTCACTGATTCGTTGGTTCGTTCGACTCCAGTACGGCGGTTGTACGTCTCGTCCAACGTGGACTGCTTCAGCTGAACGTCCTCGCTGTGTTGGTCGATGCGGTCTTCGACCCTGTACTCGATGTCTTTCGGGTCGTCAGTGTTTCGAGCATTGTATGGAGCGATTGGCACGACCCCTGCGGCCAGTAGGTGATCGTGCCAATCAAGGATGTCGTAGGCGCTATCTCCAAGCATCCAGATCGGAGTTTCGACGGCGAGCGCGTCACGTGTGACGCGCAT
>NZ_JBHSXI010000005.1:25835-33561 GCF_042662525.1 Halorubrum trueperi | reverse complement strand
GAGCAGGCCGCGGCAGGCGGCCTGCTCGACGAGCCGGTCAAAGACCTCGTCAACGACGTGTTCGAGATCGGTGAGAAAGCGATCGACCGCGTCTCTCGACGGCGGTCGATCGAACCCACAGCTCAGCCAAATGACCGTGTTCCGAAGCTCTCGTTCAACGGGACGAATGCCGTAGATGTCCTTGTAGTAGCAGTGGAGAAAGCCACGCATCAGCTCTGGTGGGTTGTGTTCTCGTGTTCGCCCCGTCTTCGCCGGGGCGAACACATCGAACTCTTCGAGAAACTCGAATGAAAGGTGCTCAAACAGCGCTAGCGTCTCGGTTTCCACGGCATTGAAGAACGAATCTATCGAAGGATCATCTTGCAGGGTCGCTGAGCTCATCCACCTCAGCATTCACCCTGCTCTTTGGTGTGCTACTCGTTCTATGACACCCTCGCACTCGTATAAGGATACGGCATCGCTCCGAGGAGATAGAGCGGATCCACGCCGAGGTTGCACAGGGTGGCGCCGATGCCTCCTCCACACTGACTCTGACACTGGCCTTGAAGCGAAGTTCTCCCTGGAGTACACGGTCGTGAGCGCCGCCGTCCGGGATCGCGGCGTCGCTGCATTTGACCTACAGGCGATTGATGACACTGCGGTCTAACGTCTCCGTGCGCGCATCGACTACGGGGTCGACGAGACGTTCGACTACAACTCTCACGCGGCCGTCGTTCGGATCGAGATGAGGGAGCCTACGAGCGTCGGCAGGATCCCCTCCCGGTACCCACGACGATTCTCTTTCGGATGCGGAACTCGGCGGCAATGTTCGACGACTGCACGCGTCGCGCCGTCCCGAAGCGACGGCCGACGAACTCGCAGCGATCTTCACGTCACTCCACGACCACGGGGACGTTGTGACGGCGATTCGGAACGCCAGCGATCCATAGGTTTAATTCATCCGAAGACCACTGACTCAACGACCGATGGTAGACAGAGACACAGTCCAGTTGACGGACCAGCAACGTCTCGTCCGGGACTCGATTAGGGACATCTGTTCGGATTTCGATCAGTCCTACTGGCGCGAGAAGGACGTACAGGGCGAGTACCCACACGAGTTCGCTGATGCACTCGCAAGCGGTGGATGGTTCGGGGCGCTCCTGCCCGAGGAATACGACGGTGCCGGAATGGGGACGGAGGAAGTCGTCGTGATAATGGAGGAGATCGCGGCCTCCGGCGGCGGGTTCAGTGCCGCACAGGCGGTCCACGGCGCGATCTACAACTCCGTCCCCTTGGTCAAGTACGGGAGCGAGGAAATGAAAGAGCGTCTCCTGCCGAAAGTCGCACGCGGCGAGGAGTCGATTCAGGCGTTCGGTCTCACCGAGCCGAACGCAGGGTCGGACTCGACGTCCATCGAGACACGCGCCGAACGGGAGGGCAACGAGTACGTCGTCAACGGGCAGAAGATCTGGATCTCCCGGGTTGACGCGAGCGATTACATCGTCCTTATGGCACGCACGACTCCCAGGTCCGAGGTCGAAAAACGCACCCGGGGATTGACGATGTTTCTCGTCGATCTCGAGGACGCCTACGCCCAGGACGGCCTCGAGATCGAGCAGATCGACAAGACCGTGAGCGGTGCCGTCCATTCCTACGAACTGTTCTTCGAGGACCTGCACGTTCCGGCGTCAGCCGTCATTGGCGACGTGGACAGGGGGTTCTACCAGATGCTCGACGGGCTCAACGAGGAACGCCTCGCCATCGCCGCCGAGTGTATCGGTCTCGGAGAAGCCGCCATCGAGGCCGGTGTCGATTACGCCAACGAGCGCGAGGTGTTTGGGCGCGTCATCGGCTCGAACCAGGCGATCCAGCACCCGCTCGCCGAGGCACACGCTCGCGTCCAGGCTGCCAAGGGCATGGTGTACAACGCCGCGAGCGAAGCCGGGAAGGCGACCCAGAAGGACGTCGGTGTGCAAGCGAATATGTCGAAATTCCTCGCCGCCGATGCGGCATTCAGGGCCGCCGACGCCGCCGTGCAGACCCACGGCGGGTTCGGTGTCGCCCGCGAGTACGACGTCGAGCGCTACTTCCGCGAGGCCCGGCTCACTAGGCTGGTGCCGATCACCCAACAACTCGCGTTGAACTACGTCGGTGAAAACGTTCTCGATCTCCCCCGTTCGTACTAATGACCGAGAAAGCTCTCAAGTCCGGCTGGCAGGGACGCTTCTACGAGGATTTCGAGGTGGGGGACGTGTACAAACACCCCTATGGGCGGACGGTGACCGAGACCGACGACGTCTGGTTCACCAACCTGACGATGAACGTCAACCCGATGCACTTCAACGAGGCGTACGCCGCCGAGACGGAGTTCGGCGAGCGCCTCGTGAACGGGACCTTCGTCATCGCGCTGGCGGTTGGCATGAGCGTCATCGACATCTCGATGAATGCCACCGCGAACCTCGGCTACGACGACATTCGTCACCACAGCCCCGTCTTCCACGGCGACACCATCTTCGCCGAGTCCGAGATCCTCTCGAAACGGGAATCGGAAAGCCGTGAGCACGTTGGGATGGTGACGACGGAGCTACGCGCGTACAACGAGGACGACGACCTCGTGCTGTCGTTGGAACGGACGCCGATGGTGCTCAAACGGGAGTACGCCGAGCCGTCCGCCGCACAGCCGCCGGGCTGGCCGGAGGGCGTCGGCACCCACCCGGGTGACCAGGGGTGAGTGAGTACGAGCGACTCGTCGGCGATCTCCCCGTCCGGGACGCAGACGCAGTTGCCGCCGACGTCGCCGCCGCCGCCACCGTCCTCACCAGCGGGTTCGGGAGTGTCGGCTACCCGAAGGCGGTCCCGCTCGCGCTCGCGGAGTCGGACCGCGACCTCTCGCTTACGGTTGTCAGCGGTGGGAGCGTCGGGGCCGAGATCGACGTCGAACTCGTTGAGGCCGACGCCATCGCGCGGCGCTTTCCGTACCAGGCACGCTCGCCCGCCCGCGAGGCAGTCAACGCATGCGACATCGCCTTCCACGACCGCAACATAAGCACGCTCGGCGACGAAGTCCAGTACGGCGGACTCGCCGACGGCGACGTGGCTGTCGTAGAAGCGCTCGCGGTCGGTCCGGACTGGCTGGTCCCCACGACGAGCGTCGGCCAGACGCCGGCGTTCGTCGCGAGTGCGGACGAACTCGTCGTCGAACTCAACTACTCGGTGCCAACAGCGATCCGGGAATTCCACGACATCTATCGGCCCGGGAGGCCGCCGAACCGGCGGCCGATCCCTCTCACCGAGCCCGACGGTCGCATCGGTGACGACCGCATCGAGTTCGATCCCGAGAAACTCGTGGCCGTCGTCGAGACCGACCACCGAGACCAGCCCTACGAGTTCCGCGATCCGACCGACGACGACCGCGCCATCGCGGCGAACCTCGGCGAGTTCCTCGAGGCCGAGGTCCGGCGCTCCCCGCTGTTCGAGGATTCGCTCCGGATCCAGTTCGGCGTCGGCAGCCTCGGGAACGCCCTGATGAGCGCGCTCGGGGAGGCGGATCTCGGCGGACGCGAGCTGATCTACTTCGGCGAGGTCATCCAGGACGGTCTCCTCGATCTCGTCGACGACGGCGATCTAGCGGCCGCGAGCGCGACGTCACTCGCGCTCTCGAGCGAGGGCCAGGACCGGCTATTCGACGACGCCGCGCGGTACGCCGAGGACATCGTGCTCCGGCCGGCCGACCTCTCAAACAGTCCGACGCTCGTCGATCGGTTCGGCGTCGTCGGCGTGAACAGCGCGCTCGAGGTCGACCTGTTCGGGCACGTGAACTCGACACATGTCGGCGGCACGCGGGTGATGAACGGTGTCGGTGGCAGCGGCGACTTCAACCGCAACGCCCCTCTCGCCGTCCTCGCGCTCCCGTCGACGGCCGCGGACGGCGACGTCTCCCGCGTCGTCCCCATGGTCCCACACGTCGATCACACCGAACACGACATCGACGTCGTCATCACCGAACAGGGCGTCGCGGACCTCCGAGGCAACGCCCCCGCAGAGACCGCGGCGGCCCTCATCGAACGCTGTGCCCACCCCGACTACCGCGACGACCTCCGGCAGTATCTCGACCGGGGGCTCGCAGCCGGCGGGCACATCCCCCACGACATCGAAACGGCACTCGACTGGCACACAGACCGACTATGACAGATCCCATCACTGACACGACCCGTATCGTCACTGGTGCTGGCTCCGGCCGGCCGCGCCACCGCAATCGAACTCGAACCACTCGGCGCGACTGCCGCCGACGGCCTCGGCTCGGACGCCCCGGCGAGCGCGTCGCCCCGAACGATGTGGGGGTGCGTTCGCATGAGTGACTCGGTGTACGTCGCTGGCGCCTTCGAGCATCCGACCCGGGAAGCGCCGGAGAAGTCGACGATGCAACTCCACGCGGACGTTGCGGCTGGCGCGCTCGAGGACGCCGGCGTCCCGAAAGACGCCGTGGACGCGTACTTCACTGCGGGCGTTCCCGAGATGGATTTCGCGCTCACACCGTTGATGGCAGCCGACTACCTGGGGCTCGACGTCGCGTACGCCGATACGACCGACTACGGCGGTTCCTCGTACATTGCTCACGTCGGCCACGCCGCGAGCGCGATCCGCGACGGCAAGTGCGACGTCGCCCTGATCACGCTCGCCGGCCGTCCCCGGTCGCGCGGGCAGGCGACCGGATCTGGAACCCGGGAACTCCGCACCGTTCAGGACAGTTTCGAGCGCATCTACGGCGCGACCAACGTCTCCATGTACGGGATGGCTGCCCGCCGCCACATGGCCGAGTACGGGACGACGAGCGAGCAACTCGCCGAAATCCGCGTCGCCGCCTCCCAGCACGCCCAGTACAACGAGCACGCGATGTACCAGGACCCGGTGACCGTCGGTGACGTCGTCGACTCGAAGATCGTCGCCGATCCGCTACACCTGCTGGACTGCTGTGTGATCTCCGACGGCGGCGGCGCCCTCATCGTCGTCTCCGAGGACGTTCGCGCCGAACTCGACCGCGAGTGCGTCGAGGTGCTCGGTCACGGCGAGTCGGCGAAACACCACGACGCCGGCCGTATCGATCTCACCACCACGGGCGCCGTCGAGTCCGGCGAGCGCGCGTTCGCCGAGGCGGGTCTCGGCCCCGAACACGTCGATTACGCCTCGATCTACGACTCCTTCACGATCACCGTCCTTGAGGCGCTTGAGGACCTCGGGTTCTGTGCGAAAGGCGACGGCGGCAAGTTCATCGAGGGCGGCACGCTGCGAGCGGACGGCGACCTCCCGTTCAACACCGACGGTGGCGGCCTCTGTTCGAACCACCCGGGGAACCGTGGCGGGATGACGAAGGTGATCGAGGCCGTCCGCCAAATCCGCGGCGACGCGAACCCGGAGGTGCAGGTCGACGCCGATATCGCCATCGCTCACGGTACCGGCGGAAGTATCGCGACCCGCCACGGCGCCGCAACGCTCGTGCTGGGCGCGGAGGGTGAAGCATGATGGACTCGTGGGAACCCCGACCGCTCTCCGACGTTACACCGGAGAGCGAGCGCTACTGGGCCGCCGCGAGTGAGGGCACACTCCTGCTGTCTACGTGCCCGGACTGCGGGCTCACCATCCACTACCCGCGCGCTCGCTGTCCGGACTGCTTCACGGAAACGGAGTGGCTGGAGGCGAGCGGCGACGGCACCGTCTACTCGTACTCGGCCGCCGAGCGCATGGAGGGCTGGCCCGAGGACGACCTTCCGCTCGTCGTCGCTTACGTCGAACTTGACGAGGGCCCCCGAATGATGACGAACCTCGTCGAGTGCCGCCCGGAGGACGTCTCCGTCGGCGATTCCGTCTCAGTCGCGTTCGCCGCCACCGACCGTAAGGACGTCGGGATTCCGGTTTTCCGCCTCGACTGAGGCCCAGCCGTTCCTCGCACTGCCGCCGAACTTTCACAGCCGGTTCACGACGCGCGGGGATCGAGGTGTGTTCTTGACCGTCGAGACGGTCGGTCGGTTCGAACATCCCGAGCACGGGTTGAGCCGTGGGAGTGCGATCGAGAACGTCGCGAACGATGATGCGTTCACTTAACTCCGACTCCGAAGACAGGACCTCGCGTGAGGACCGCCGCTGTGGAACCACCCCCGGAGGAAGGTCGCTCGCCAGAGCGGAGTGTCACCGGGACCTGCTTTCACCGAGGTACACGGGTGAACTCGACCTGCAAGCCCAGCCACCGGCCGTCGAACGTCGACTCATAGTCGTCTTCTACGTACGGTCGCACGCCCTCCCTGTGTTCCTCGGTCGACAGAAGCGGCTCGAACTGCTGTCGGTCGTAGGCGATCCCCTCCTCAAGGCTCGTCCGGGTAGCGATGGCAGCCGACCGTTTGATCGCCTGGATCGCGGGCGGTGGTTTCGGGGCGACCGTCTCGGCGAACTCGGCGACGGCGTCGTCGAACTCCGCCCCGTAAACCCAGCAAACGAGGTTCACGCGCGCGGTCAGCGCTGACGTGCTCGCCCGTCATCGCGATCTCCTTCGCGGCGGCAGGCAAAGTGAGTTCGCTGAGCAACTGCACGCCGCCCGCACCAGGGATGAGTCCGAGGCCGACTTCCGGGAGGCCGAACCGCGCTTCCTCGTTGGCGCTTGTCGCGGCCTGCCGCGACGTGCTTCGCGTAGTGTCAGCTCAGGCGGGAAGCGACTACGAGAACGTCTCGGGCCGGTCATTGAGGAGGCTGACGACCTCTCCCAGCCGCTCGGAGAAGTCTGGTCCGACGGATTACCAGCCTACCGGGAGATGGAGCACGATCACCTGTACGTTGTCCATGACGACGGATACGTCTCCGAGGAGGGCGTCTACACGAATCAGGCCCAGTGCCTCTGGTCGCTGCTCCGGCCATGGTTGGCTAGATTACCGAAGAGCGTCTTCTCAAGTATCGTATGGTATCACCGGACGGAAAACGAGAAAACAGCTCACAAATTTCGGTCAAACCTGCAGAGAGGGGGATGGAGAATTATGATCATCTACTTGTAATGGTTACGTCTTTGCTCAGTGACGTTGCCAGAAACTGTCGGTTGAGAAGGGGTGACTTATAATATTACCAACTGTGTTTGTAATGGAAACGCTGCTGCTGGAACAGCCCGACACGGGACGTTCCGTCCAGCAAATAGGGGACTGAAGGGTTATACCCCAATTATTCCTCGAACGAGACAACATCATCCGGCACACCGGGCATTATTGAACTACGCTCTTGTGAAGTACATTGTTGGTGAGTCAGAGAACTTCTCGGATAATCTGTTTCAGTGCTTCTCGTCCCGGTTTGCGGAGGATTCGTCGCCGAAGTTGGAACGGTCTGAGATACGCTGTGAGTTTGTCCTTTGAGATGCCTCGATGCGGCGAGAGCCACCGTCGCGCCAGCGACGCGTGGCTCTCGCACGTGTTCACGTGTGCGTCTCCATCAACGTACTCGCCGTCACCGTGAATTACTGCTTCTCGGTGGAAGTTCTCGTCATCGTCGAGTGGATCGTAGGCCCGAAATCCGTCAGTATACACGGTCAGCGACTCCTTCTCGTGGTTGTCGAGAAGGAGTCGAACCGTTGCTTCGTCGGCGGATTTCGCCGGGACGACGTATCGCTGACCGCTGCCGCGATCAACGAGCGTGAACACCGGCGGTTTGTCCTCTTCATACGTTCCTCGTCCACGTTTTGAGAGGGCACGCGAGCGCGACCCAGAGTCGCGCTCGC
>NZ_JBHSXI010000005.1:6180-25712 GCF_042662525.1 Halorubrum trueperi | reverse complement strand
GAGCGTTCTGGCGAACTGCTCGACGCGCCGGCGAAGTGAACGATACGAAACGTCAATTTCAGCATCTAACTGGCGGATACTCGTATTGAACCGGAGGAACGAATAGAACGCGAACAACAGCTTGTCGAGGCCGATCTTCGCGTGCGCGAAGATCGTGCCGGTCTTGTCGTTGAACGTGCGGTCGCAACCCTTACAGAGATACCGTTGATACTCTCGATAGCTGCCGTGTTTGATCACCGACTCAGACCGGCAGCGCGGGCAACAGAGGCCCTCGCGCCAGCGAACCTGCTCCAGCAGGTTCGCGGCGCTCGCCTCTGAACTCAGCAATTCAAATGGGAACATTGCGTTCGGGTGACGCATCCGCGTCACCCTTGCCCGCTACGCTTTCACAACGCCAGCTCTACCCGACCAACAATCTGCTTCGGAAGAGCGATTGAACTAAAAACCGATAATACCGAATGCTGAACCAGCTCGGTCCGCTAATACCGGATGGTTTTTATGGTCAGGCATCCACAAAGTGTCCATGACCAACGTACCGGTGAAATCGGTGCGAACCACCTTCTCGATTGTCGAGGCACTACTAGACAAGAACGGTGCGACGCCCGCGGAGTTGACGGATCATCTCGGATTGCCAAAGAGCACTATCCACGACCATCTCCAGACACTAGCGGCCGACAACTACGTGATAAACGAAAACGGAGAGTACCACGTTGGTCTGCGTTTCCTCGACATAGGGAGTCGAGCACGTGAGCAAACGCCCCTCTATCAAACGGCAATCGCCGAGGTTGACGACTTAGCGCAGGCCACTGGTGAACACGTCATCTTGATGAGTAGAGAACAGGGATTAGGGGTGATCCTCGCAATCAAGGAGGGAGAGCAGGCTGTCAGTATCGACTCTCATCCGGGACTCCATCTCAGGTTGCACACAACCGCCATGGGCAAGTGTATTCTTGCCCATCTCCCGGAGGATACTCGGGAATGGGTTATCGACCGCTATGGACTTCCCGCGGTGACCCAGGAGACGACGGTTGACGTTGACGAACTCCGCGCCGAGTTGGAAGAAATCCGCAAACGAGGATACGGCGTAGATAGTTCAGGCGAAATTGAGGGGATCAAATGTATCGCGACATCGGTGTTTCAAGACGGAGAGATCGTGGGTTCGATCGGACTCTGTGGACCGGTGAATCGAATCAAGGGAGACTACGAGGACGAGATGAGGGAAGAACTGCTCCAGTGTGCTAATGTGGTTGAGGTCTCGCTCAATTACTCGTAGATACAGCTGTTCTCAGCCGGATTGGGTTCACCAGAGCACCAGTCGTCTTTAGCTAAGACTCACACCTTGGTTGCGTGGCGAGCGTCTTTTGGAGTATTGGTCGTTGCTGGTGGATCCTCTGTGCGTCTTCGATTAGCCGCACCAACAGCGGCGGTGGCGAGTAATCGAGGTACTCACCGAGCCGATGAAGGAGAAGCTGGGCGTGCGACCGGAAGGTCGCCGCCTAGCGCTCTGGCGGAAACACGATATCCTCATCGGCGTGTTCCGTGACCAGATCGAACAGCACGCGGTTCACCAACAGCGACAACAGTGCTGCGTACACCTGGATCTCTACGACGTGCTTCTTGCTCGTGTCGAACTCATCTAGCTCGTACTGCGTCTTCAACTCCTGGACCAGCAACTCAACCTCCCACCGACACCGATAGATGCTCCCCTACTACCGTCGATACACGAGACAACGCTGGCTCAGGGTCACCGTTTCGCTGGCGGGAGTTGAACCTGTGTTACGATGGGATCTTCGAGCGAATGTCTCATCGCTAGTTCGGATTCAAGTCGGTCGATCACGTCGAATCCGCGGTTGTCGTAGACGTGTATTGCCCGTCGACTCCCCGTTGCGACGGTTAGCGTTAACGCTTCTTCGCCTCTGTCGTCGGCGTACGCGATGAGCTGCTTGAGGAGCTCTGTTCCGATACCTCTGTTCTGGTAGTCTTGGTGGACGAATACAACGAACTGATACTTGTCGGTGTCCGAGGGAACGGCCGAGACGTGACCGACGATTCGGTTGCGGTGAATCGCCACGAGGTTCCAGCCGTCGGTCGTAAGATGATCGAGCCCCTCTTTTCTCCGTTCGTTCGACGAAGGAAGGAGCCCAAGAGTCCTGCTGGTTGAGTCGACGTTCTCGTACATATCCAGAAGTGTCCCGTACTGGTCTGATTCGTACGGCTCTATCAGGAGGGCTGCTTTCTCTTCGTCGACAAAGCGCGGACACCGAGGTGGACAGTATTCCGTCCCTTCACATTCGGAATAGTCCCAAACGCTGCAGGTATTTCCGTCGTGGATGCTGTTATGATCGGTGCAGAGGATCGCCGGATCGTTTTCATCGCCGTATTTGCTGATGTCCTCATCTACGTCTTCCAGATTTTCACGAACGAGGAACCGTACTCGTTCGTCAGAGCGAATTCGTCCCCACTCTCTCTGCTGACCATCTTGAGACCAGCTACGAACTCCACTCACAAGGAAGTATTCACTGCTACAGATGAGCGAAATACTTATGGAGCGATGCCGTAACCATTCACTGATGCTTAATGACGCGGTGATTATCGTGGCTGGCGGAGGCAACGGCCTTGGAGAAGCGGTCGCGATCGAACTGGGACGATCCGGCGCGACAGTCATCGTCAACGACCTCGGCTCGGACGTCCGCGGGGAAGGCGAAAGCAAGGAGCCCGCAGACGAGACTGTCACGGCGGTCAAAGACGCCGGGGGAGACGGTATGTCCCACTTCGGCGACGTAAGCTCCCTCGAGTACACTGAATCACTGATCGAGGACACGCTCGACGAGTATGGCCGGATCGACGGTGCAGTCAACTTCGCGGGCATTCTCCGGGACAAACTGTCCTGGGAGATGTCGGCCGACGACTGGGACGACGTGATCCGGGTTCATCTCCGCGGCCACTTCGCTCTCCTTCGCCCGCTGGCGTCCCACTGGCGCCAGCGGGCGAAAGACGAGGACGGACTCGATAGGCAGCGGTCGTTCCTCTGCATTTCGAGCCGGTCGGCCTTCGGGAATCCGGGACAGCTCAACTACTCGGCGGCAAAAGCCGGCGTACTGGGGATGACTCGGACCGCCGCCCGCGAACTCAAGCGGTACGATGTCCGGGTCAACGCCCTGGTACCAACGGCATACACACGCATGATAGATGAGATTCCAGAAGAAAAGCGCCCGTTCACTCGCGAGGAGATGCCGCCGGAGAACGTGGCGAAGATGGTCACGTACCTGATGAGCAACGATGCCGAGGGCATCAACGGCTGTACTGTCCGGGCCGCGGGAGACACGATCGGACTCGTGTCGGATCCAGAACTTCGGCGGATCGGCGTTAGTCCGGACGGATGGGACACGGACGAGATTGCCGAGAAGTTCCGATCGTCCATCGCGAACGGCATCTCTCTTGACCGCACCGAACAAACCCTGTAACCATGCCGACGAAACCGTTCGACAAAATCGAAGCACAGGTCGGAGACACACACCGCACCGTGGATGGACTGGCCGTTGAGGCCGGAAAAGTCGAAGAGTTCGCGCGGGCAGTCGGCGACGAGAACCCGATCCATCGGAACGAACCTGCCGCCGTAGAACGAGGATACGAGACCGTTCCGGCCCCTCTGACATTCACACGGACGAAGTACTTCCCACGATATCGGCCCGATGGGATCGACGAGCGCCTCGGGTTCGATCTCGGTCTCCGGTTCAAACACATCGTTCACGGTGAGCAGGAATACGAGTTCGACCGACCGGTGTACGTCGGGGACGTGCTCTCGGGCGAGACGACCCTAATCGACGTCTACCAGCGGGAGGGCGGGCGTGGCGGAACGATGACCTTTGCCGTCTACGAGACGACGTACCGTGACCGCGGGGGCGACGACGTGCTCACCGAACGAATGACCCGGATTGAGACAGGCGGTACCATAGATGCAGACGACGAGGATGCGATCGAGAACACCGAAGACGACGGCGACAGTCATAAGGGACGCAGTTCGACAGCTGTCACTGACGAAGCGACCAGGGACCGATCTATCGACTCACCACAACTGACACATGACAGCGATCTGCCCGCGACTTCCGCCGACCTCAAAGTTGGTGATCACGGGCCGAAACTCGTTGCGGACCTCGAACGCGAAGATTTCGTCCGATACGCGGGAGCAAGCGGTGATTTCAATCCGATCCACTACGACGAACCGTACGCGAGAGCTAGGGGATACCCGAGCGTCTTCGGACAAGGGATGCTCACTGCGAGCTATGTAGCGACCGTCGTCAGTAACTGGTTCGGCGTCGGCGCGATCGAGTCTTTCGGCGTGCGCTTTCGCGACCAGGTCTGGCCCGGGGACACGGTCACGGCAACGGGAGAGATAACCGCGCTCGAAGATTGCGGTGCGTCTGTGACCGCCGATGCCGACCTCGCCGTGTCCAATCAGGACGACGAAGCCGTTCTGACCGGAACCGTGACTGCCACAATAACCTAGTTGTCCGCTCTCTCGATTACTGCGGCGGAAAACGCTCGGTTTCCTCGCCACGCTCGAATCCGACGCCGAACTCGATATCCGAGTTGTCGACCGGATGCATACACGGCAACCTATAGAACCGAGAGGGCGCACGATCCGGGCGCGTGGGGGTCACTGCTGCTCCGCTGGGGGGCGTTTGACCTCGTCGACGATAGGACGGTCGAGCGAGAGCCGCATTGCGAGTTCTCCCTGCATCCGTTCGATTACGTCGAACCCCATGTTGTCATAGACGGTGATTGCCCGTCGATTGTTCAACGCGACTGTCAACTTGATCGCCTCAACGCCCTTGTTATCAGCGTATGCGACTAACTGTTTGAGCAGTTCTGTGCCGATACCCCTGTTCTGGTATTCCTGATGAACGAACACAACGAGTTGGGATTCGCCTTCTTTAGCTGGCACGGCAGCAACGTGCCCTACGACATTGCCATCGTCAAGTGCGACGAGGTTTAGACCTGCTCCGGTGAGATGATCCAACCACTGTTCTCGTTGCCCGGTCGTCGTTGGTGGGAGCCCGAGTGTCTTGCTATGGGCGTCAAGGTCCTCATACATCGCTGATAGGGCGGCGCAGTAGGTCGACTGGTAGGGTTCGATCAGTAGCGGCATCCCGTTCTTGTCGAAAACCCGTGGACACCGGGGCGGACAGTGTTCCGTTCCCTCGCAGTCGGTGTATACTCACCGACAGAGATACTGATACACTCCGGGCGGATTGATCTCTTTCATCGCTGAGCGGATCTCACTCCGAAGTTCGTCAATTTCTCCAAAGTATTGATTACCAAGGGTTGATCTGAGTTGTCGCCAACACTCCTCGGTTGGATTTAGCTTAGCCATCCCAGTCGGGAGATATAGAAGCTCTAGCTTCGATTTCTCGGCAAACTCCTTGACTTTCTTCGCTGTGAAATAGGAACCTTTGTCGAGAACCACGAGCAGTTTCTCTCCGAATCTTGCCTGAAGTGACTGGAGAAATCGAACCGTCGTTTCCTTGTTGAACGAACCAGCGCATTCCAAAAACATGGTCTCGCCGTTCTCGGTGAGACCGCCCAAGAAATTGATTCCATCACGAGAGGCCGACACGTTCACTGTCGGCCTCTCGTCAATCGGAAACCACGCATATCTGAGATCAGCTCCAACCGATTTCCTGAACTGATCAATCGTTATGACCAGCCTGTCTTCATCCCGTCTCCCGACTTTTTTTGAGCTCGTCGTCGTACCGTTCAAGATCTTCCTCGTCAGCCGAGGCTGGTTCTGGCCGAGGTTTCTTCCAGGAAACCTCGGCCTCTTTCATTAGTCGCTGAACGTGACGCCGGGAATGTGCAACATCAAACTCAGTTATGAGGTGTTGTTGAGCTAGTATACTCGACCAAGCAGGCTCATCGTATCCAGCTTCTTCGGGTGATTGGTTGAGTGTTTCAGCGAATTGTTGGAACTGTTCGTCAGAGAGCTCAGGCGGTCTTCCTGGACGTTCGTCGTCGTAGAGCGCGTCTTCAAAGTCGCGCTCTTCGAAGCGATCCAACCAGTTGTACACTGTCTGACGAGGCCATCCGTATTTTTCCTCGATCTTATCTGGAGATAGCCCAGCGAGATATTCGCGTGCAGTAGTGAGCCGTTTGATTGCTTTCGGATCACGCTCGTCCGCGAGCTGCTCGCGGACGCGCTCAACTGAAAGATCGGGAATCTTGTTCCCGTCCTTGGACATACTCAAACGATGAGCTTCTGTGTCTCAAAACTTTCGACGTTGAGTATAATCCCACGCATTGCAGGCCTCTTTTTCGTTATCATTTTCCATGGTGTTACTGTCGCGTTCTGAGTTGATAAAGCCCCGGAGAGATTGACCTCTTGGAGTACGGTCGAGTCAAGCTATGTGAGAGTTCCCAAGCCAAACAGTAGTCAGTGAACTCCGTGTTGAACCAAGAGAACTGGCGTTTCAGTGTTGCAAAGTCAGAAATATAGTCGCTTAGGCGACAGCCGTCGCTGGCGGGTGACGGCTGTCGCCGGCAAATGAGTGGTGATCACCCGAACGAATCCAGAGTCTCGTTCCAGAAGGTGCGGACTTTCTGGATTGCACGCGCCACGCCACCCTTGACTGGGTGGCGTTGGCGAAACCACACGACGAGTATGTATCCAATCAACGCACAGAACAGCTCAAACAAGACGCCGTTCAGCGACTTTGAGTGAAAATTCTCGATGTTGAGATACTGCTTCCACTCCCGGAAGAGAATCTCAATGACGGTTCGTAGCGTGTAGATGTTGATCACATCGATTGGATCGTACGCTGACGACGCCAGCGTCGTCAGGTACTCGATTTCTTCTCCGTCGGGCGTTTCCAAGACAATCCGACGAAACTCCTCACCAGTCTCGGCCAACTCGATTCGTTCGTCACGAACCTGCCGTGTTGATTCTTCGTCAGAGTTTGTCGGCTGTGCGGCGTTGTTTTCGGTGACGGTTACTTCGAACTCTTCGAGGACTTCGATGACCTCGAATCGAGCGTCCGAGTGTAGCAGTGTGACGAAATCATCGTCGCTGTCGTTGATTTCACAGAACCGAAGATAGCGCGTGTATGCACGGTCAAACACCCAGATAACCGAGTCGAGGTCTGCGAAGACCTCGACGTCGTCTTTGAGGAGATCGAACTGCGGGCTTTCGTGAGTATCGCCCTCTGTAACAGTAGCATCGAGTGGATGCTTGTGTTCTCCATCTACGCGCGCGGCGCAGTGTAGTTCGAGTCCGCCGTCATTTGTATCGATCTTGTAGACATCCTCGTCGTCTCAGACGAATTCGTCTGAGACGACAACGGAGCGGGTGAGTTCGAGATTCGTTGCGTCAGCAGCGACGACACCTCGCGTCAGCCACTCCAGTCGTTTTCGCTGGACTGCACGCTGATGATACAGCTGTGGCGTGTGCAGTAACGCAAACAGGAGACGAACGACCGCGCGGTAGTCGCGGTCGTTCGTGAGTGCGGAAAACCGTGACTTGGGCATGTGTTCGAGAGAGACATCAACAGCCGTCTTGTCTTCGAGTTCAGCAAGAGAACTGGACGGATCGAGACCCTCACGAACAGCGACCTTGACGTGGTTCGTGAAGTCGTGTTTGTCAGAGTGGACGCCGATTCTGAACTGGTCAGCAATGGACTCGCTGTCGACTGCGTCGAGCAGCGAGTACACCTCATCGGCGACGGTTTCGTCAGCATTGATATTGCTGGCGTTCGTTACATCTTCTGACGGCCTGTCTGCTGGTTTGGAAGCTACAGACATTACAGGCCGTCACTACCGTTTCATCCAGCTTTTAAATACTTAGAACGCGACAGTGGTGTTATTAAGGGGCTCTTCAAGATAGCTTTTATGCCGAACATTGTCAGTCACGGGAGTATCTCAAACGCGAATGCAGATGGCAACGTTACCTCGTTCTGCTGCCGACTGAGGCCAGTAACAGAGACCCCTGGCGTGTGACACGAACTGCTGTCAGATACGTTCCTCCCTTCCTCTCTCGTGGGCACCCGAACACCGGAAACAACTGTTTGGATACCGAAATCTGTGGGGTGTGGCGACACGGATTGAAAACCGCTGCCGCTCTCAACATTTTAATAGTCTTCCTAATGTCGGCAAGAAACGTAATGGTTGGACAGCATCTCTGTCGTTACACTGCGTTCGGCTTTGCCGGATAGATCCGGGTGTTCTCCGCCGTTGCCGTTGATACGTGATTGACAACTAGGTGGGTGGTGTTACCGACAGTAACGTTCCCGAGGATGGAAGCGAGGAACTCTGCGAAGGTATTCAGGCGGCCGTCAGTCGAACTCGGGATCACGCGATTCGAGAAACGCTTGGATGCCTTCCCGGTGAGCGTCGCTTTCGTAGGCCAGCGCCTGGAGCAGCGCTTCTCGTTCAAGTGCCTCCTCTAGATGACGTCCGAGGTTACCATGCATTCCGCGCTTGATTGCCCCCAATGCGGACGTCGGTTTGTCATCCAGCGTTGCGAGGAGTTCGTCAACGCAATCGTCCAGTTGATCCGGGGGTACTGCCTCCGTGATCAGATCTATCTCTGCCGCTTCCGTCGCAGTGATCACTCGACCAGTCATGGCGAGTTCTCTCGCTGTCCGAAGGCCAACTAACTGCGGGAGGAGATACGTGCCACCGCTATCGGGAATGAGTCCGACGTTGACGAAGACTTCGCCGAACCGGGCATTTCGCGCCGCGATTGCGAAGTCACACGCAGCCGCGAGATTCGTGCCCGCCCCAACTGCGTCCCCGTTCACTTTCGCAATAACGGGAAACGGTGCGAATAGGATCTCTCGGATTACGGTGTTCATCGTTTCCTCAACTCGCCGATAGGCATCTTCTGGATTCTCGGCGCCAACCCGTTCCGCCATCGCCTCGATATCACCGCCAGCGCAGAAAGCCTCCCCACGGCCCGTGAGAACAAATGCCCGTACATTCCTCTCCGCGGCCTCCCTGAGTTGTGCGGTCAGTTCGTGTGCCGTCTCGACGGATATCGCGTTTCTCGTGTCCGGCCGATCGAACGCCGCCGTCTGAACCCGATCGTCAACGCTCGTCTCCATATTCCTACTTCGCACGGTTGGCTAATAAGCGTGTTCCGACGCCGCTACGCTCTCAGCCATGACGAAACCGATCCGCTTTGACCGTCGTACCGCCGGTATAGTTCTACGCCTGTTCACGAAGTTGGGCGCGTTGGAGTTTGCCGACTTCGTCTTTTGGGAGTTCGTCCAAGAACTCAATCTCACGGGGGTACTTGTACTTCGCCATCGCCGATTTCGCGTGGTCTTGCAGATCAGAAACGAGACTCTCGTCGGGAGTGGCGTCGTTAACGAGAGTCACAAAGGCTTTGACGATCTCACCTCTCGTTTCATCGGGTTTGCCGACGACAGCCGATTCTGCCACTGCAGGATGATCGTTGAGGACCTCCTCAACTTCAGGAGCGGCAATCTGACGCCCCCCCGAAACGATCATATTGTCCAACCGCGTCTCAAACCACAACCACCCATCCTCGTCGCGCTCGTAGGCGTCGTCGAGGAGTGCCCAGTCTTCGAGACTGTCTTGCTCCATTCTGTCCGGCATATCCGGATGAATGTTGTTCCAGTAGTTGATCGTCGTAGGTCCGCGGATCGCCAGCCGACCGCTTTCGTTCCGTACAGTGTCGACAGTCTCATCATTGATGTCGACCACTTTCGCCTCGTATCCGGCGTAGGGTTTGCCAACAGAAAGTCCAGGTGCGATCTTCTCTCCGTCCCGGTAGGGAGTGAGAAAGATGTGCCGCATCGGCGTCATTCCGACCGTGTTGCACGTGTTCTCGATCCCAGTCTGGTCGACCCACCGGTCGTACGTCTGCTCGTCAAACATTTCCCCGGACATCACCACGAGCCGAACAGAACTGAGGTCGCGCTCAGAGACGTCTTCCTCGTTCATCATCATCCTGAGCATTGTCGGAGCACCGACGAACACCGATACACCGTATTCCTCAATGATGTCGAGCATCTCGGCGGGCGACGGTTGTTCCGTCAGAACCGCGGATGCGCCGTGTCGAAGCGGGAAGTTGATTTTCTCTCCGTTCCCAAATGCGTGTCCGAGAGGTGCAGGACAGAACGAGATGTCGTCTGAACCAAGTGTACGGCCTTCACCAGCTTCGAGATCGGTGATTGTCACCTCGGCGGCGTGAGGGTGGACACATCCTTTGGGTTTACCGGTTGTTCCGCCGGTGTAGAAGATCGACGCTGCATCGGATGGTGCTGTGTCAGCGTACTCGGTGTCGGGCTCGGCTTCAGTTAATGCGTTGTTGAAAGACCGGTATTCGCTATCGTAGTCACCCACAACAAATGCATCTTCCACACTGGGAGTGTTTTCGAGGGCCTCTTCGACGGCCTCGAAACCATCTGCTTGGGCGATCACGACCGAGGCTTCAGTATCATTGATAAAATACTCGACCTCGCGGGCACTCTCTGGCAGAGCACTTGGGACATTGACCCCTCCGACCTTCCAAGTCGCTAACTGGACAACGTGGGCGGCCGGAATCTCGCCGAGTCGCCAGAAAACGCGGTCACCAGGCTCAACACCAGCGTCTTTGAGAACCGAAGCAAATCTTTCGACGCGGTTGTGAAGCTCCCCGAAGGTGATGTCTTCGCCCGTATCCAACGATCGGATGGCAATGTCGTCGGCCCTGTCGTCCTCTTCAATCCCGCGTTCAAGGATTTCGTAGGTTGCGTTGAGGGACTCGGTGTTATGGACGTAGTCTATGCTCGGGTTCGCATATATGGGCTCTGGTGCACTGTCCGGTACGAACCGCTCTGGGACATTTTCGTACATGCGTCATGCTGTTTAGATGGGGGCTTATTAACTTTTTCCAGGACTCATCCCGGTAGGTCGTGACATCGACTCGGCTGGTGAACCACACCAACGATGGACGAAGAGTCTGCTCAGGTCTGCGTTCCCCCACGTGAGCGATGCTTTGAACGTCACCGTCTCGCCGATTCGGGCGAGAAGATGGCGTGTGTCTACTGCGGAGAGGGCTGTTGTCAAGCGAGACACCACAGGCAAAGGCGCGCAACAATACTGGTGCAAGAACTGTAAAACCTCCTTTAACGACCTCACAGACATTATCTTCGGCTAGCATTGCTTCACTCTCGAGGAGACGTTCTACATCGTCGGATAGATGCGATCGGGACTGGCCGCTAAGATCGTTCCTACTCTTGACCGTAATTACGAAACTATCCTCGGCTTTCTCAATATAGGAGCGTGTCATAGAATTCATCGCATCCCATCTCACAGGCAGGTTCGTTTTCTCGCTCGTAGTTAGCGATTGAGACGACGAGTCGTAGGCAAAGCGCAACGAACACTCCTGTTCGGACTGCTCCCCGGTTGTTGTACGTCTCGTCCAAGATTAATTGTTTCAGTTGAACATCCCCGCTGTGTTCCTCAATTCGGTCTTCAACCCGGTATTCAACGTCTTACTGGTCGTCAGTGTTTCGCGGAGTGTATGGAGCGCTTAGCACGATCCCTGCGGCCAGTGGGTGGTCGTGCCAATCGAAGATATCGTAGGCGACGTCTCTAAGCATCCAGACTGATGAGCCGAAGATGAGCGCCCACACGAGGAGAGGGATCCGTAGCTTGCTCTCTCGCTCGACCACGCCGAGTTCCTCGCGTGCTTTCCGAGGAACTCGGGAGGAATCAGTGTAGTGAACCGATGCATGATTCTCGATCCGGAGGCGTTGTGGCGCAGACTTGCCGCCTCCCCGTTCCTCTCGAAAAGTATCCACGATAAGACGCTGCTATCATGCGGTTTCTGACTTAGCTAAAGGCGGATGGAAATAGAGGTGTCTGCCGGGAGCTTGTCAAGACCGCTTCTGATGAGTAAGATCGTATATCGACCACAGAAGATTTATACAGCACCCCATGATAATTTGTACCAAATGTCAGGACACAAAGCTGACCTCACATTTCCGACCTGTTGTGCATGCTGTCCGCATCTGCAGACCTTCAAAGCGTCTTGTACGCACGATCTTCGGCAATCAATCATTCGGGGACTGACGACTAATCAGCCCTGCCCCGTGTATTCACAAGAGAAAACCACCGCGATGCAGCAGCTCATAGACGACCAATAATCTCTTCCATGGCATTCGAATCTCATCGAAAGTCACCCAATTGCCGTACTCTATTCAGCAGTCAGTATTGGCCCATACCACATATCGAAAAGCTGTGTCACTAGGGCAGTCAAGAGCCACTCGACTCACACCGAGATCGGGAACAAAGAGGCGATGGACGGCAATCTGACCGTCCATCCCTTCCGATACCTACGTCACCGGTAGCACTCGTACAAGCACACGCGAGAACCGTCATAGCTTCCGTCGGGAGCGACTGGCGAAGTTCCGTGGCGTCTCGACGCATCGCTTCCAAACGTATCTCGACTGCCTTGCACTGAAACTCGACTAACTGGGGGGCTGGGCCACGAAACTACTATGTTACGATGTACGGGATGAGCGTTCCCAGAAAGCCTACTGTTGTATCCGATGGTACTTTCACCTCGTGTGGGCTGTTCGACATCGAGTGGAGAAACATGTTCTGACCGTTCTGGGGTTTGACCAGCTGATTCCGGCGTCCTACGGGCGCGCTCCAAAGAACTAAGTGTATGCTAGACCTCTCTGTGAGTATGGTGAGTCAGGCCCACAAGACAGACGGCCAAGAGACGTCAAGGCGTGCCATCGAGCGGTTAAAAAAGTACACGGTGGTCGACTGCGACGTCCACGAAATAAATCTCGACCAAGGTGAGTACGCGAAGTACGTTGACGAACCTTGGAAAAGCCGAATCAAACACATCGGCCGTACGGACGAACCCTTAGCAGGTAACCTGGTCGGCAACTTCAATTTTGACCTTGACCCGACGCCACATGGACTCGGGAAAGATGTCAAAACGACCACGCCGGAAGGCCTTGGCGCGTTCATGGATCGGTTCAATACAGACTACATCGTCCTGCATGGTCACACATTCGAGGCAGTCAGCGATGTCCCCGAACGTGACTGGGCAACTGCGCTCTGTCGGGCCTATAACGACTACATTCTCGACCAATTCATCGACGAGAATGACGGAATCGTTGGGTCGATTCGTGTCCCGACTCAGGCCCCCCGGCGGGCTGCAGAAGAGATCGAGCGAATGGCCGATGAAGACGGGATGGTTTCGATCCACATCGCCTCGGCCCCTCAAGAACTCCTCGGTGATCGCAAGTACGACCCGATCTACGAGGCCGCAGAGAAGGCAGGTCTCCCGATTGATTACCACGTCGGCTTTTCGAACCCTCCATGGAACGGGGTCTTCGGCGCTACCACTCTGGAGAGTACCGTCGAGTACATGGGTGCGTACAACCAGCACAATATGGCCCACATTCCGAGCATGATCTTCCAAGGTGTTCCCGAGCGGTTCCCCGACCTCCAGCACATCTTCGTAGAGCAGGGCATCACGTGGCTTCCTTGGATTCAGGGCCGTATGGACAAGAACTACGAGTTGCGGAAACATCATCTGGACTGGTTGGAAAAGCCACCGAGTGAATATCTTAAGGACAACTTCTACTTCACGACCCAGCCCATCGAGGAGGTTGCGGGTCCACAGAGGCTGTCTAAAATATTCGACATGATCGATGCGAAGAACACGCTCATGTACGCCTCTGATTTCCCTCATTTCGACTTCGACTACCCATCGGTGCTGACGATTCCTGGTGTAGACGAAGAGACAGAGGAGGCCATCTTCGGAGGCAACGCACTCTCGGTGATGGATTTCTAACAGGCTCTCTACCCTTTGAGCGTCTGGGGCTTGAATAGACACGAGCCGCTGTTTCCAGTTTTAGCGGTGGGTATTCATATTGACTGGCTCTTTTGGACCACAATCTTTAGGTCTCTTTCCCCAGAACCCATGTGTAATGGCGCAGACCGTCGCGACTACCGAAGAGCTCCAGCCTGGTGACCGGAAGTTTGTCGAAATTAACGGCATTGAGATCACTGTACTCAACGTCGACGGAGAAATATACGCGATTCGGAACTTCTGTCCTCACATGGAAGGACCAGTCGGCCGTGGACCGGTCAATCACGAAGACTGCGAAACGCCCACAATCGATTGTCCGTTCCACGGCTGGACCTTCGACTTAGAAACTGGTAAGGTCAGCTTCGGCAACTCGAAACGAATCATGACTTTCGACACCGAGGTAGTAAATGGCGAGATTCGTGTCGACGTATAGCCTGTAGAGCGGACCTGAAGCCTGGATCACGTCAAGCCTGCAGCACTGATGCCAGCCATCGAAGAAAGCCACTTGCTGTTGACCCAAGTATCACATGAAGAGTGGCAGTACGCGTCGATTTCTTCGGTATAAAATGACTGGAGAAGTTAGGCAGCTCGAGAGTGCGTGAACAAAGAGAACTCTGGCAGATCGAACCTCCCGAGTGATCTACAACCCGTAGACACGTGACGCGTTTTTTGCGAGAACCTGTTCGCGTTGTTCATCGTCGAGTTCGGGCAAATCCTCGACAGTGTCGGCGTTCCAGTAAGGGTATCCCGAACCGTATAGAATCCGGTCGAATCCCACCATATCGAACAGGGAGACGGCTGTTTCGTCGGGAAGAACACCGAGTGGATAGGTCGTTACGTAGCAGTTGGTCTCGAGGTATTCGATCGGTTCACGTTCTAGATGAACCGGGACTGTATCCTCTAAGTTCCGGTAATAACGTGTGCTCCGCCAGAGGGTCTGGAGTACCCAGCTTACGCCTTGGCCAGCATACACGATGTCGAGATCAGGGTATCTATCGAACACGCCCTGGAAAAGCATGCTCACCATGTTTGTCATGTGGTTGTGAACCAGATTGGTGTCGTGAGTCACGTACTGTTCTGGGATGCCCATAGCAGTCTGGCGGTGGATAGGATTGCCCGAGACGTGGATAGTCAGGGGCATGTCCGCCTCGGCTGCCGCCTCGTAGAGCGGGTCATACGATCGGTGGCCGAGAGGGAGCTCACCGCCGCCATAGACGAGCACTGTGACCATGTCGGGATTGTCGGCATACTTACGTACCTCTGCTGCGGCCGCCTCCGGATTACTCGTAGAAACTACGACTGATCCGACGAATCGATCTGAGACCGGCAACCAATCACTGGCCACGACTTCGTTGTAGGCTGACGCGAGTGCTGCCGAGTAGTCAGGGCTTGGGATCGCCGGGAGAAACCGCATTTCGTGGCTCGTCAAAAGTGCCGTGTCGACACCCCGGTCGGCCAGGGCCCTATCCATCGCCTCGGGCGAACGGTAGTGCTGGGCGTCCTCGTAAGTCGTCTCGTCGCCAGAAGCGTCCTCGCCCCAGAAGTCGTGGTACCACGGAATTGAGGGCATGAGCGTCCCCGAAATCGGGTCTTGGATTTTGGACTTAACCGCAAGCCTGCGGTGCCACTTATCTGGAACGTGGTCCTTCATTTTACCAACATCTACTGCCCACTGCTGGACACAGCTGTCAATCGTGCGCGCCATCGTACGTAGGTACTCACGCCAAAGACATTTAATGATTTCTACGGACTGCAAGCACGACAGTGATGCTGGCTGCTGTCGGCCTGACCTCCGGAGCGGCCCGTGCTGGTACTGGGAACCGCTCCGTGGATGGGTGAAAGCCTTCAACCTCGCGAACGCGTGCTAACGCGCCCGCAAAATGTGGATCGTCGTATTCGCGCCGACACCATTGAGAGCACCGCCTGCGTTCTCCGCCAGTCCGACCGTTGCGTTAGGGACTTGCCGGTCGTTTGCCTCGCCACGCAACTGCCAAGTCAGCTCTGCAATCTGGGCAACACCAGTCGCCCCGACAGGGTGCCCCCTAGCCTTGAGGCCCCCACTTGGGTTGACAGGTGCTGGGCCGTCGCGCTCGGTTCGACCTGAGAGGATCGCTTCGGGGCCGTCTCCGGGTGCAGCGATACCGAGTGCCTCGTAGTTGAGTAATTCTCCCATCGTCGACCCGTCGTGGACTTCGAATAGGTCAACATCGTCGGGACCGAGCCCGCTTCGGTCGTATGCAACGTCCGCGACATCGCCGACCTTCCCAGGATCTCCGAAGGTCGTGGCTTGGTCGTATGTTCCGGTACGATGGACGGCTGCCTCGATAGCGACGGCGTTGTTGGGTGTCCCGAAGTCGTCGGCGACTAGCACTGCTGCAGCCGCGCCGTCGGAGTTGGGACACATATCATACAGGCGCATCGGGTCGGCGATGACCGGCGATTCCAAGACGTCGTCTTTGGTGATTTCTCGGTGGAAGTGCGCACGTGGGTTATCGAGGGCATTCCGGTGGTTCTTGACGCTGATCTGCGCTAGGGCTTCTCGGAGGTCGTCGTCACCGTGGCGGTCTGCGTAGGCATTCGCACGCATCGCGTAAACGCTCGGGAACGTCAGGCCACGGTCGCTCTCGCGAGCCACGTCTGCCGCCGCAGCGAGACCGCCAGTGGCTTCCTCGGTGGAAACACCAGTCATCTTCTCAACGCCGAGAACGATTGCTACGTCCGCAAGGCCCGCAGCAAGTTCGCGGTAGGCCAGCCGGACGGCACACGCAGAGCTCGAGCAGGCATTCTCGACGTTCGTGATAGAGATGCCCGAAATACCTGCCTCACGCAGGCAGACTTGCCCGACGATACCCCGCTGGCGGTCGGCTGGCCCACCAACGTTCCCGACGAAAGCTACATCAAGGTCGTCTCGCGAAACCGACGCTCGGTCAGCGGCATCGTCTAGGGCGGCTTGGACTGCATCGGCACCTAGTTGGCGGACGTCGCGGTCGAGTTCCCCGAACTGTGTTTGGCCGACGCCCGCGATGTAGACGTCTCTCATGTGCTCCCCTCCATATCAGTGGTGAATCCCCACATCTCTTCGGGAACTGGACCCTCAGCAGGTGTTATCATCGTGACAGCGACCGACCGACCAATTTCTAGGTCGTCGGGGTTCGAGTTGATTGGGCCGAACACCCGTACATCGCCGGGATCGAGACGCACGAAGCCCACTGTGTAAGGGGCCTCAAACCCCTCTTGAGGGACCCGAACAACAGAGTATGTCTCGAGTTCACCCGTTCGGTTGAAGATCATCTCATCAAGGTCGTTGCTACCACAGTTGGGGCATTGCAACCGCGGCGGGAAGGTGACTTCCTCACAGCGTTGACACTGAGTCCCCAGGAGGCGTACCACGCCGTCGACACATGTCAGTGATTCCTCGGACGAGACCGTTCCAGCTTTCGTCATCGATTCCAGAGTTTGGTGGTCATACATTTAGGTGTTTCTCCGGGGCTGTCTCAGACTATGCTGTCTCCCTCGTTGTGGAGTGCCAGCCATCGCCCCTATCCAGGTCAAACGGTAGGTTACTGACCGCAGAATGCCGAATATTTAACCCATTGGTCGCTGAAAGCCAGTTTGATGAGACTGCTCTCCCACCCAGTGAGATTCGGCGATACGACGCTCGGTCGATCGATGCATTCAGAGACGCTATTCGACTTGCTTGCGGTAGCCCTCGAGGAACTGGGGGAAGCTCTCGACTACCCATTTACCGAGATTCTCGCGAACGGCGGGACGCCCTACGCACCTGTCGATGTTCGCGGATGTATGTCCCAGTACCCGATTCACGGCGAGACAGTCCGAGTCGAGGGGAAACCAGTCGAGATCAGCACCCGCAGCTTCGTTTACCAGTATGTGTTCCGCCGCGCGGCTGACGGAATGGAGTACTGTCGGATGCGGGTAACCCACGTCACCATTGCTGCCGACGGCGACGCAGAGCCACTCCCCGAGCATGTTCGAGCGTCACTCTCGGACTCTCTTGACGCCGGGGATGGGGAATCGACTGATAATTCTGGCGGAACGTCTGGCTATCCGACTCTCGACGAGCACGCCTCCATTTCTGAAATCACCGATGGCGACTGCGAAGATTCACCAGTTACATTCTCCCGGGATTTCCGGATTGGAACGCCACACATCGAGGCCGCAGACTGGGGCTACTTCGAGGAGTATTTCCGATTCATTTCTCTCGCACTTGAGGAACAACTCGTATCGCGTGGCGTTAACCCTGCAGACATCTGTGAAGAGGGTCTACAAATCCAACCAGCCGCTTGGCACGTCACATTCGAGGATGTCGTCCCATACGGTTCGACGCTCACCGTCAATGGTGCAATCCATGTGTCTGACGAAGAATCTGCGACGGTAGACAATGCCCTCACCGTCAGGTACCACCTTGATAGCGACCGCGGGACGCACATCCGTGCAGTCTTCGAGTATGCTTGCTTTGGGCCTGATAAGTCGACCGAACCCGTGCCCTCGGATGTTTTTGGCGTGTCCCAGAGCAAATAAGCGACGTTCGGTCCGCGAACGAATTAGTTGGTATCGCTTCCAGCTGTGGTCGGAGGTCGTGTTTAGTTTGGAGCATTGTGCCAGCAGGCGAAGGTTTGGAGCCAATTTTCAGCGGTTTCTGGTTCGACGTGGCTGAAACAGTTTGAGAACGAGGAGGTACGGCGTTTGAGCTCGCGGAAAATTCGCTCGATGGCGTTCCGATTTCCATCTCGCGTAGTTTGAAATCGGAGGCCTGCTCTGGCCAGCGCAGTTTGGAGGTGTTGAGCGCCGTCGACGAGAAACACGGCGGATTCGACGTCGTGTTTTTGACGGAGTTCACGCAGGAAAATCTCTGTCAACGCGGTCGTCGTTGTCGCAAACAACCGAACGTGCAGCAGGTAGTTCGTCGCGGGATCGCCAGCAGCGTACATGCCTTGTTTTGCCGCCGAGTGACGGCTATCTCAGACGCTCTCACGGAAGGATTCCGTCAAGCTAACCAGGAATTGGACGCCGTCTGGCGATATGGCATCGCTCAGACGGCTTGCCTGGATGTGTCGAGACCTTGCCAAACAGCACGTTGATGAGCCGGACGTACCCGCCGCGCCGGACGGCGCGGACGGGTACGCCGAGTGGACGCAAATCGCATTGATTCTGTTCCGCGTCGAGCTCGAAAAGAGTCTCCGTGAGACCGAAGATTACCTCAACGAGATGCCTGGCGTCCTCGCCGTGTTTGATCTTGACGACGCACCGCACTACAGTTCGTTTTGTCGGTGGGAAAACGAGTACCGGATGCGTGAACTCCGCCGCCTGCTCCGCCGAAGCGCGGAGCAGGCGGGCTGGAGTGGTGAAGCTGCAATTGACGCAAGCGGCTTTCAACGCGATCAAACCAGCTACCACTACCGCGACCGCGCAGACTTCTCGTTCCAGTCGATGAAGACGACGATCTTGATCGACGTGAATTCGCTAGCGATCAAGGACGTTCATTTCACGACGCAGAAGGCATGGGACGGCCACATTGGGATGCAGGTCTTCCGCCGGAACGCGGAAGACCTGCGTGTGTTGTCTGCTGACGCGAACTACTCGTGGAGCGACCTCCGTGAGGAGTGTCGCTCCAACTCAACGCGACCGTTGATCAAGCACAGAGAGCAGACACCGCTACAGAAGGCTCATAACGCCC
>NZ_JBHSXI010000005.1:0-6002 GCF_042662525.1 Halorubrum trueperi | reverse complement strand
AGTTTTGACCCTTCGACAACCGCCGTCAGTAACAGCTACTGTATCTTCTGATCGTAAGAACGCGCCTCTGACAGCTTGAGACTACGTACAATCGACCCTACCCCGTCGCCGTCTTGCGTTCAACAAGGCAAGCGTACAGCCAATATTGCTGGTCATTGATCCGAATCACAGTCTCGTCAACCGCGACGTGATTCGGGCTTCAGCCCTCTGTGGGCTGTAAATCGGCCTTCTGAACCCAGTCATGAACGGCTTTGCGTGAGCGTTCGACACCCAGGCTTTCGAGGAGTGAGACGGTATTCGACAGTGACAGCCCCGCAACGTGCGTCTGAATACCGAGCTTCATCGCAGACTCGGGTGTCCGCTCTCGCTCCACAAAATCCAAATCAATCCAGTCCCAATCTCCGGTGAGGCGGGCGATTTCTGCCATGAATCAGCAAGAAATCACACCGCCTCACTCTTCATCCTTAACTAAACACGACCTGGTCGGATGACCAAACAATTAACTGCCGCTCTCGTCTATTACCGAGAGATGACTGAGTCATCCAAACCGACGAGAAGCCCTCGTGAGCGGCATGCAGACGCCGCGATTGAGGCGTTTTCCACGACCGAGTACGGAATCCTGATCGACGGCGAGTGGGAACCGGCTGCAACCGGGGAGACATTCGCCGCTACCGATCCGACCACTGGACAGGAACACGCTAAGGTTCAAGATGCGGGTGCCGACGATGTTGACCGAGCCGTCACTGCCGCTAACCAAGGCTTCGAAGCATGGTCCGACATCACACCCCGTGAACGTGCCACGTATCTACAGGATATTGCCGATGCTATCCGGGACGAGCGAGATCGCCTTGCACAGGCGATTACGCTCGACGTTGGTCGTCCCTTGCGGGAGTCAAAGGGCGAGGTCCCTCAGGTCGCTGACCGTTTCGACTATTTTGCTGGGTTGGCTCGAGACATCACCGGCGAAACGATTCCGGCAGAGACACACGACTTTGTTCTGACGTTTCGGGAACCCTACGGTGTCGTCGGGGCAATAGTCCCTTGGAACGTTCCGCATATGCTAACGGCCAACAAGTTGGCCCCTGCGCTTGCAGCTGGTAACAGTGTCGTTTTGAAACCGGCAGAGCAGGCGAGTCCGAGTACACTCGAACTCGTCCGAATAATCGACGATGTCCTGCCGGACGGCGTCGTCAATGCGGTTACTGGCTTCGGAGACACCGGGGCGGCACTAGTCGAACACCCCGACGTACCCAAAATAGCGTTTACAGGGAGCGGCGAAACTGGCAAGCAGGTGATGCGCTCTGGTGCCGCCGCGGTGAAGTCCGTGACGCTGGAACTTGGCGGCAAGGGCCCGGCTATCGTGTTCCCCGACGCCGACCTTGAGAAAGCCGTCGAGGACATCATGATGGGCATTTACTTCAACGCTGGCCAAATCTGCGGAGCGACCGCTCGGTTGTACCTACATCAAGACATTGCCGACGAATTCCTCGACCGATTCGTCTCGAAGTCGGCAGATCTAGAAATCGGGGACCCACTCGTAGAGGGAACTCGCCTGGGCCCAATCGTCGACGAGAGCCAACACGAAGACATCTTAGAGTATATTCACGATGCTCGTGAACGCGGCGCGACCGTCCTCACTGGCGGGGGTGTACCCGAAGACAGCACGCTCCCCGACGGGTGGTTCGTCGAGCCGACCGTGCTGACAGACGTACCTCAAGACGCTCCCGCTGCTTGCGAGGAGATTTTTGGTCCGGTCGAAATAGTCGAGGTCTGGTCTGACTACGATGATGTCATCCAGCGGGCCAACGACAGCAAGTTCGGTCTGACCGCCGGCGTTTGGACAGACGACTACCGCACGCTAATCCGAGCGACGAAGGATCTCGAGGCGGGAACGATTACGGGCAACCTTGCCCACCGCTTGCCGACCGAGATGCCCTACGGAGGGACCAAACAGAGCGGTACTGGTCGCGAGAATGGCCGTGAAGTACTCTCAGAGTACACCGAACTCAAGAGTCTCAACGCCGATCTCCGAGAGGGGTCTGTTGGTATTTACTGAGCCCGAGACGACCATCTGTCGAGTCAACTTGAGCTCCCTCACGCCTCGGGCGTCCACACATTATTTATCTCCACCGAGCTACACACTGATGTCACCAATGACCGCAGTCAGTTTTCCCCAGGCAGACGGTATCGGCCGAATACCTCTCGCATCCCCTCCAATTACTTCGATTACTGACGAGTTCCTGAATGACCCCGAAACTGCCACCGAAGACGCTCCCGAGGCTGGCGCCGGCGTGGTCGTCGTAGAGAGCGACCTAGATGGCATGCTCCTGGCGGGTGGCAGTCTTTCGTGATATGTTGAGGCAGACGAACAGGCCCTGCGAAACTTCGTCGCGTTCAAAACCTATTCCGAACGGGTGAGAAACTCTCTGCAGTAACCGTGGCTGCCATTGATGGCCACCGTCTCGTCGGTGGGTTTGAGTTGGCATTCGCCTGTGACGTCCGGATCGTCTCGGACGATGATTGGTAGCTCGGCTGCACCGAAACCGAAATCGGGGCAATTCCCGGCGGCGGGACCCAGCGTCTTCCGCGTGAAGTTGGCCGGACGACAGCTATCAACGTACTCGTCAATACCTGCCGTGTCACGTCGGTGGGGCAGCCGACTTGAATCGGCCTCAGTGCGTCGTCAATCCGGCAGAGGTCCGGGACGAAGTCCGAACTTACGCCGCCCGGATCGCCGATGGCCGGCGCGCGCTCACGTAGCGGCCCAGCAGGAAGTGACAGACTGGATGGTGACGAGCCTCAATCAGGGAACTGCTTTCGAACAGCAACTGGGTACGATCTGTTCGACACGGAAAATTTCCGAAGCGGGATTTCTGCCTCCGTCGACAATCACGAACCTGCGTTCCGCAGAGAGTAAAGCGGACATGATCTCGTTCCCAGACGCCGGGAATGACGTAGCAGTTATAGGGGATAGCCGCGCGCACGTTCAACTGGACTCTCCTATGCAACCAGAAGATGCAAAATCGGTTCACGGATCCTCGATGGACGATGAGGCAATTAAGCAAGTCCTCCGAGAACGAGGGCACGGAGTACTGTCGCTGGCCAGGGACAGTGAGGCCTACGCCATTCCCGTCTCGTTCGGCTACGATGGTGAACGAGCCCTCATGTACCTCCTGCAGTTCGGTGAGGATAGTGAGAAACTCGCCGTTGCGAGCGACACCGAGCAGGCTTGCTTAGTAACGTACAATGTCGAGACACGCTTCGAGTGGGAGAGCGTAATATTGCGCGGCTCCCTCCGAGAACTGCCCACGGAAGAGAGTGAGGACGTTGAAGCAGTCATGGACGAGAATGCATGGTTTCCGAGCATCTTCCCACCGGATGCCCCAATCACCGGCGTTCACATCTATGAACTCGTGATAGAGTCGGCGTCGGGGCGACAAGGCGAAGGTGTCGTGTAACTCCGAGAATACTTAGACGGAGCCACCAACAGATACGTTGTTGGCACTCCGATTGTCGAGTTAACCTTGTTCACGCAGTTGGGCGCGTTGGAGTTTGCCGACTTCGTCTTTCGGGAGTTCGTCGAGGAACTCGATTTCGCGGGGGTACTTGTACTTCGCCATCGCCGATTTCGTGTGGTCTTGGAGGTCTGTGACGAGAGTGTCGTCGGGGGTGGCGTCGTCAGTGAGGGTGACGAAGGCTTTGACGATCTCGCCTCTCGTTTCGTCGGGTTTGCCGACGACGGCCGATTCTGCCACCGCAGGGTGGTCGTTGAGGACTTCTTCGACTTCGGGGGCGGCGATCTGGCGCCCGCCCGAGACGATCATGTTGTCCAGCCGCGTCTCGAACCACAACCACCCATCCTCGTCCTTGCGGTAGATATCGTCGACCAGACTCCACCCGTCGAGCGTGTCCTCGTGCTGGCGGTCGCCCACACCCGGATGTTCGTTCTGCCAGTACGCGATTCCCGTAGGGCCCCGGACGGCTAACCGACCGAGTTCACCCCGAGCAACCTGCTCGCCGTCCTCGTTGACGACCTTTGCTTCCAAGCCCGGTACGGGTCGTCCGACTGAGTGGAGTGGGGCAACCTTGTCCCCGCCACTGTACGATCTGATGAATGGGAAGACACCGCCCATCGGGTTCATACCAACAACGTTGCAGGGCTCGAAGCCTAGGTGCTCGGTGATTCGGTCGAACGTCTCGCGGTCGGTAGTCTCGCCTGTCAACAGTACTTCCGAGAGACTCGAGAGGTCGTGCTCTGCGAGCAGACCCTCGTTGATGATCATCCTCCAGATGGTTGGCACCCCGCCGAACCGAGTAACATTGTGTTCGTCGATAATCTGGACAACCTCGTTAGGGCTTGGACGGGCTTTGAAGATTTGTGTGGGGCCGTTGCGGATCGTCAATGTCCGATCTATCATGCCGAAGCCGTGGCCCATTGGAGCGTGATTGAACATGATTGATGACTCATCGATCGCCCGGTCTTCGCTGGTGACAATCGACCCTGCGACGTTCGAGGCATGCAGCCAGATACAGCCCTTCGGTTTCCCGGTCGTGCCACCGGTGTAACAGATGTTGGCGACGTCGAGCGGAGCGGTGTCAGCCGCCTCGAGGTGCGTATCTGCAGCTTCCATGATCTCCTCGTAATCATGGATGGCTACGTCCACCGGGACGTCGGGTATATTGTATTCATCAGTGAGCATCACGAGATCAGTCAGGGTTTCGGTGCCATCGATGGCCTCGTAAGTTGCTTCTAAGTCTTCGGTGGTCGTGATAATCGCAGACGCCTCGGTGTCTGTCACAAAGTACTCAAGTTCGCGGGCTTGGTGGGCGTGGTTGCTAGGGACGGCTACCAATCCAGTTTTCCAGAGTGCGAGAATCGTAACCAGGGTCTCGAGGCGCGTTGGGAGGCGGTAGAGAACCCGATCCCCTGGCTCTAAACCAGCATCGAGCAGAGCATTGCCGAGTCTATTGACGCGATCCTGTAATTCCCCGTAGGTGACTTCTCGGTCGAAATCTTCATCTACGACCGCTAGACTATCCTCCTGTTCCGCTGCCTCAACGGGCTGGTCTAAGATGGCCGCCGTCGTGTTCAACTGGTCGGTATTGTAGGCCCAGTCGAAGTCGGGGTGAGCGAAAACTAGGTCGGGCCGATCGCTATCCGGGACGAACGACGCTGGAACGTTGTCGAACATGTACGTCCCACATATTTAGACGGTCCTATATTAAGTTACTCTAATGTACTCGGGCAGATTTACCACGAATAAAACGTGGTCACCGACAGACGTAGCCGAAAGACCGGCCAGCCTACTGTCGTTATGCGTAAGTAGACAGTGCCTCGGCCACATCGTCGGGCACAGGCTGTGGTTCTTTCGAATCAGTATCGACGAACACGAGGGTCAGTTCGCTCTCGAAGACAACCGTATCGAGTGTTCCGAGTGCTTCGAATGTAACCGATGTTGTTCCGATGTCCGGCGTTATCTCGACGGCAACCTGGTCTCCAATAGATATCTCACCGAGATAGTCTGCCTCTGCATGGGCAGCCGGGTACAATATATCGTCTTCCATGGCTGTCTGGGGGTCGTAGTCGATGTCTTCGAGGAGTGCTTGAACAGCTTCAACAACACAGTCGATTACGGCTGGCGTGTAAACGAGACCCGAGAAGTCGGTGTCGCCTGATCTGATGGGCCAGTGGTACGTGTACGGCACGGTTGGGATAAGAGTGCCTACCGGCTTATAGGTTCTGACCGCTGAGGGTGTCATAGAACGAGTAGCACACTAAAGAGCAGGGTGAACGCTGAGGTGGATGAGTTCAGCGACCCTGCAAGATGATCCTTCGGTAGACTCGTTCTTCAATGTCGTGGAGACCGAGACGCTAGCGCTGTTCGAGCACCTCTCCTTCGAGTTTCTCGAAGAGTTAGACGTGTTCGCCCCGGGTGAGACGGGGCGAACCCGAGATCTTGAACCGCCCGAGATGATGCGTGGTTTTCTCCATTGCTATTACA
>NZ_JBHSXI010000004.1:0-52576 GCF_042662525.1 Halorubrum trueperi | reverse complement strand
GATCTTACAGGAGACGCTCGCTACCGCTACGCAACCGAGGTGTGAGGCTTAGCTAAAGACGAATGCTAGCCTTGATTAAGTTGCCGGCAAATCGCGGGCGGAGGTGCGTATCCCGCTTGGTGGTCGTGAGTATGCTGCGGTAAACGAGCGATAATGTGCGAGGTGTTTCGAGAATCGAACGTGGCGATTGGAGTGAGAGTCCATCGTGATTGCCAGGACTCTCGCGGCGATGCATCCTCGTACACGCCGTCGAACCTCTCGATTTCGGCCCGTTCACCTACGATAACCCGTTTGATCCTCTTAAAAACCCGGATAATTGCTGGTGAGGCAACTTCGACTCGAAGGACTCACTGCGACGCTAATCAAGGCGTGGATCCTCTCGTGTGATCAGTTCCTCGAAGTACGGTTCTGAGAGACCAGTGCGACCAGTACTGGATCGAAACGCATGATCCAGCACACTGGGAGCGGTAGAACTGCACTCGATTCTCATCCACGCCGGGTTCACGGATAGACACTATCGGCTCTGTTGAAATCGTCAGAAAGTGATATATGTTGGCCCTGTCGCGGTCAATACAGGGGATTCACTGACTGCGAGCATAGACGGCTTGTGAAATGATGAATACAAATGCGGTAGAAAAGAAGATTCCCAGAATCTCGATTGCTAACTCGCCGAGAACCCAGTACTGATACGAGAGAACGAGAAAACCAGTAAGCAGAGCCGCTGTGAATCCGTTTCTGTAGCTTCTCGCCTTGTTCATATCCAGGTTCGAATCCAAGACGGCTTCTACGATTCCCACAGGTGAGAAGTCTCTCAGCCAATGATAAATATTGTTCATAAAACACAACGTGGTCTGTTCAATTCGCCGTCTTCTGTGAACGGCTATTTCATCCCGTCTTATAGCTGATGAATAGGATTTCAACAGAGTCGCACTATCTTCTCAGCCGGAAGAGAATATCTGAGTCGCCAGTTTTCCGTAGAGTAACGAATCGGGTGTGTCGCTGTCGTAATCAATGCTGTAACGAGTGATCTTTGCTTGACTGTCGTCTCGGAAGACCGGTTAGAGTTGCGCGAGGTGGTCTCGAACGGTTTCGTCCGGCGGGTGGATGTATCGGAGTGTCGATTCGATGCACTTGTGCCGGAGTTGCAGCCGGATTTCCTCGATGTTGTTCGTGATCGTTGCCATGTGAGTGGCGAGTGAGTGCCGTAACGAATACCACGAAATGTCTCTTTCCGCGATCGCGATTCCGGCCGCCTCCATGAGGGATCGAAGCCGGTTTCCGAGCGGCCCAGAGCTGAACGGATTCCCTTCCCTGGTCAGCCACAACGCGTCAGTGTTGTCGTACGCTGGATCCGCTGCGCGCTGCTTCAACCATCGGTTAAGTGATCCTCCGGTTCGCGATCTGAACGGGGTTTCCCAGTACGCGTCGTTTTTCGCCGATTCGTTTTTCGGGATTTCCAGTCGGTTCTCCTCAAGATTCACCCACCCGACTTTCGCTCTCTTCACTTCGATGGGGCGCAGCGCGGTGTCAAGTGTGACGTGGAATAAGCTCGGGTACTTCCAACACCGATTCACGTCTTCCCAGTCGCCTTTTGTCACGTCACTTTTCGGTTTCCCGAGTCGCTGGGCGAGCAACGCACGAATCCGATCGCGTTCTTCTGGCGTACAGTTATTGTACTGTGTGACGGTTTCATACTCAAGCACTGCTTCTCGCAGTTGTTTCCGTTCTGCCAACTTGATCGGGTCGGCCATTGGTTTTTGACTCGGTTCGTGGTCGAACAACGTGTGTGGCTGCCACGCTTCGCCGCCACGTTGATCCGTTCGCCATCGCTTGTACGCGTAGAGAGCGCACGCGTGCTTGCGTTTTGTTGAGTCAGCGTACGGGTCGCCGTTGTCTTTCGTGATGTTGTCGTCTTCGAGTTGTTTGACGTACCAGTCTGCGAGGTCGTTCGTGATGGCGAGCGTGTACCTGCCGTGCTTTTTCCAAAGCTGCGGCAGCGTGCGACCGAGGCGCTGAAGGTTGTTTGTTGCGGTGCTTCGCTCGTATCCTGTTGGGTTCCGTGCTTTCGGGGTGAGCCCGCTTGTGAGCATCCAGTCGAAGAACGCGTCCATTTCCGCGAAGAAGTCGGTTGTGCGTCGCTGCCCGAGCGCCTCTTGATACCTGTTTTGGAGTACGTCTTGTGCCTCAGGTGTGCTTTCCTGAGTGGTGCTGTTCTGCATAGACGGGCAGTGAACCCGGGTTTAAAAAGCGGAATTTGACTGGCAACCGGTTGCCACACATAAAAATTTATATACAGTAATTGGACGCGCTGTGTGCGCACGAGGGTTTATTAATAACCTCACTTAGAACGGTGTGCCATGATAGAGAAAGACGAACTCTTCCTGTTCTTTGACCGTGAAGGTGCATATGAGCTGTGCGCTGCACTGTTTGATGAGCACCGATCACGACAATCACTCATTGAACTGATCGACGTTCCCACACGGTCACTCGATCGACGGATGGATGAAGCACGAGAATTATCGCTCGTCGAATTTATTCCGACGACTGAGTCAGAACGCGTAGTTGCGTTACAACCCGATTCCGTCCCGGAACCATTCCACGGACGCTGTACAGACGTTCTTCATTGCCACCGCACAACGACACCAGAGGATGATACTGGTGACGCGCCGTTCCGACCGTTACACCGTGATAATTTGAATGGGTCCAACTGCGACTCGTCAACAGTTCATGCAAACGTGGTTGGTGGCATTAGCAGGTTTCGCTCTACTTAGGAACCAGCGCGGTCACCCGTTCCGTCATGTCTCGATGCCGTAGCCGTGTCGCTCCATACACTCCCCAGTTACCCAGATGTCCTCACGTTGAATAGGAGAGTCGTTCAGCCGTTATGCTGTTCGACTGTGAGGTCAGAAGCCAAAAACGGCTTTCACAGCACACGCGTGATAACTCACTAGACTAGGTGAATTTAGACTTGGTGAATTATCAGTTTGGGTGCAGACCCGTCGTCACATCATTAAAAAAACGCGTGTCTAGTACTTTCTCTACTACGCTCACCCTGACGGGTTCACTCGTTCCTTGAGGTAGGGACCCTGCGCTACCGAGTTGGGATATCCGCACCAGTACATGGGTTCTGTAGAAATCATTGCATTCTCGGGGGGTGACAGGCTGTTTGCCGTCGATAACTTGGTGGATGGGGCGCAAAACACCCCTGTTTTGGGTACTCTCAACGACTACCCTGGTGTTACATTCTCTTTCAGGGTACGATGTGGCTGCTCAGCCCTAACCTATTATTACAATTGGAAGATAACCAGTGTGATGCCAACGAAGAGTCCACGCAGATCGGCCAAAGATGCACTCGAACCGGATACGTACTTCCAGTTGTATCTAGGTGCATTACAGATTGAAGACCCTGACCGGCGGTTAATCGCTTGTTTCGTAATCTTAGTTGCGGGACGGCTTGGACTGCGGATCGGCGAAATCCTCCACTTGAGAGAAGAGCACATTCACTGGAAGCGAGGAGAGATCTGTATCCCGAGTTTCGATCCGTGCGCATGCCATCAATGCTGGGTCAAGGCGTTGAATAAATGGGGGCGGAAGGGACTCAAAGAGCTTCAGGCTAATGGAGAGTGGGATAATACAGCAACGTGGAAATCACTTTCCGCAGCGGAACACGAGGAAGTCACAGCCAAAGCAGACTACTGTACTCCTGAGAATCTCACTCAAATCATCTACACCGATCAGTTCACACCGAAGTACGACCGGTCAGCGCGCGTCATCGCGTTCGGCTGGTCTTACAGACTTACCGCTTGTTTGAGCACGTTTTTCGACACATTCGATTGTCTGGACTGGCAGCGGCACTCTGTGAACCGGTTGCTGAAAGAAGCAGCCGAGAATGCCCGTGGACTCGATCCTGAACACATCTCAGCGCACAAGCTCAGAGCGACGGGTGAGACGTTCTTTGCTGACATTTCGCTTGACCCGAAGATGCTTCGTGATCTCGGTGGCTGGCAACAATTAAAAACAGGTGACAGGTACTGGGCGAAGAGTGGACGAGTCAATACGTTGAAACTCTACAATATAATGGGGATGAAGGATGAAGCGCCTCCGGTCGTTCCTGAAGAACCCAAGCATGAATTCCCCATCGTCTGTAATCCGGTCCCATTCCAGAACGAGCCGTTCCAACCGGTTGGTCCCGATGACCTTGCATACGATCGTGATTCTCGGTTGGAGCGACATCAGGAACAGGAACAGAAACCGATTCGGCTACGACATCCACGGGAAGTTAGTCTCCCGTTTGACCGAGCCGGGTTCCCCGATCCAGACGAGATTACGTATGATCCGATGAAGCACACGGTTCCTGGGCATCGGCACGACAGCAGTGACGATGTAGCGGTGCAGACTGGAGAAGTCGTGACGAAAGCAACGACTCTCTACGAATATATGGATACTCACCGGCACACCCGGTCACCGGACCCTCGTACTGAAACTGAGAGTCACCGGGTGGACTTGGTTGACACCACGTTGGAACGATACCGAGATACCGATGGATCGCGGATGTACCTCGCCATCGACATCATAACTGCCATGCGGGTTAGCCTCATTCAAACCGGTGGGTGGGTGTATCACCGCTTACAGCGAGAGTGGCGCGAGTACTGGTTGAACAATCCGACCCAGACAATCAGTCCCGAACGAGCAACAAAAGCCATCGCAATGTACCTCATCGGTGTCGTATTCCCCCTTGTGATAATTCTCGGATTGATACACTGACTTGGGCACGGTGCAGTCGCGGTCAAAGCAGCACTCCCATCCTCACAGCCCGACCGTTGCGTTCCTGAGTCCTCCACCGTGGTCCACGTTGAAACCGCGGGCGACCCCGCAAACAGGGAAAATTATTTATATTAGTTCCGTCAGTTGGTGCCCAGTAGTGTGAGAACCCGCATCGACCCGAGCACACCTCGACACGAACGACCGTGGAGACCCGTGTGCCCGGGGTGACCCTCACCAGCGTGGCACTCGGCGTCCTGTGACCCCGGATTGAGAACGCCGGCGGGGTCGTCCGCGCCACGGCCAGCGGGACCGATGTCGTCACGGAGTACCCCCAACACTCCCGCCGGTGTTCAGAACCGTGGTGACATTGAATCCGCAGTAACCTCCATCGAAGAGGTCAGTTTCGATTCCGAACCGGAAACCATCCACGAGAAGGCGTATCACCTCCTCGTCGCCAATCTCCCCTTCGTTAGTGCGAACAAACGAACTGTGCTCAACGTAACAGTCGTCTTCTACTTCCCCAATGAGTATCGATTCGAGTACGACAACGAAGAGAGAACAATGCTGAAAGGGTTCGGCACTGACGAGGCCGCCATCGATGAGAAGGATACTACCGAGTATCTACGATCCCACACCGAGAAGCTGGATCTGGCCAGAAAGATCGAGGAGTGACGAGACGAACTCGTCCGGTACGGGCGAGACCAGTTGACCCGCGACCCTTCGAGAGATAATCCTCCCTCGATCATCAGTCTCAGTCGCCATACCTCACACCACGCGTGGGACAACAATCAAATTACCCAACACTACCGTTTCCGTCCCGTAGCATTTCAATACGGTAATCGGTTTCAGCAACCGTGCTGAATAGAGGACCCGTCCCGGTCAGAAGGCTCACGTTTGGTGGCGGACGGTTGAGTCGGTAGATACAGACGATGGGATTCGTTTAGACGCTTGGAGCGAGATACATCTTCTCAAATCAAGCTAGGACCCTTCACGTGTTAACTCATGAAACTCTGAACCCACGAGAGAGAAATCCGGCCACAGTAAGAATTTGAAGTTATCGGAGGACTTGGTCGGCCGATAAGAAGCCGATGCCAGCAAAAGTGGATTGGTCCACATATGCGATTTCTATCGGCATTTCGATGTGAGCAATCCGACGATTGACCGAGTGCCCACGCAAAAATCGCGATTGAAGGAGGAAGAATACTTAGATGATGTACTATTCGTCCAGATGGTCGGGAGCGTGCTCTTCGATATAATTGTCCAAGAGATTGCGGAGCCTGAGAACACCGTCCCAGTGCATCATTACCTCTGTTTCTAATTGGTAACCGGTCGCCTCTACACCATCATCCATCTCGATTTCTGTGTCCTTGTCGCTCCAGAATCCAAGTTGGACAGTATTGTCGTCAGACTCACTCATCCTTAGAAGCGTCCCACGTGCGAAGACCCGCCGAAAATCCGGCTCATACTTCGTCAGAACGGGTGCATCGTCGCTGGCAACGTGGATCTCCTCGTCGTCTGTTTCGTCACTCATCGTTAGTAGGCGGACGCGTTTTCGGTGCCGAAATTGGTTGAAGCGTAGTCTGCATTGTTGTCGTCTGAAGTGCTCTTCCTATCCACCGTTTCGGAGAAGCCGCCGTACTCCGAACCACTGTTCCATCGGCCAACGACATTCGGGTCTAATTCGATAGACTCGGCAGTTTTGATCGGATTGGTGTTTCTAATCTCGGACCGAACGGGCCCAATCATTCCGATTCCTTCTGGCTGGAGCCGAATCGTGTCTGATTCTCTATCGTGCTCGATAAGATTTAAATCGTGTAATTCGCCGATTTCGTCCTCGTATCTTTTCAATACATCGGAGTGCTCGCTAATCTTGATTGGTTCGGTTGGTCCCCCCGAAATCTCTGCCTGGAATAGAATGTAGAGAAGTAATCGGAAATCATTCTGTCCACGAAGATGCCGAAGATTTTGGCCTATTCCCTTGACAAAGATTCCGTCGTTACTGGAATCGAATGCCGGCGTGATTCTTGAGACGGTTTCTAAGAGTGTAGTGTATTTTTTTACAGTGGCCCAAGATAGATCTGTCTCTTCGGCAAGACGATTCACGGAGACAGACTCTCTAGAATGGAAATTGAGCGCCCATGCAATACGCTCGATTGCGTCCGACGGCTCCGTGCGTTGGCTCATCTCATTACAATGAGAGTGTTCCAAGGTTATTAACTTTGTCTTCGTCATCACGGTGATGTAGCCGGAGTCTGCCGTGATTTATATATCAGTTCTACATTGGATAGTATGTGTCTTGGGACAAAGAATCAGTCCTGCGCGCCTCAGACACCGTTGGAGACAACGGAACCCTCTGGCTTCTCTATCTGGCTGGAAACACTGCTGTTGGCGTCGGAAAGACGTCGAACGCTGAACAACATATTGGGTCGGTTCGAACACTCGCGCAAGATGGTGGGCTTCCTGACCCAGGCCATTCTGACGTGATGTCCGGTTACGGCAACATCACACGGAGGGTCGTCGAAGACGCTGATGGTAACCGTAGTCCGATTAATGTCGATAAGAAGAGTAACAATTTACTCCAGCTAACCACACTAGGGAAACAACTTCTCACGAAACTTGATCGAGACGAGCGTGTCGAATTGGCTGTGAGAGAACAGATTGGGATGGATGTCGATATGCCGACTGAGCCTTGGTGGCCTTATGGGGATCCCAACGAAGCGTTCCCTATATATATGCGGACCTTCGCCGAACACTCTGTTCTAGACGAAGATGAATGTAAAATAGAGGTCGTTTCGAGCTTCGAATGTGGGAAGTGTCATACAGATATTGAGCACTCGTACAAGGTTCTGATGCGGGACGGAGATTTGGTCAATGGATGGAGCAGAACTGTTTCTGTGGATTGCGAGAACCCGAACTGTAACCTGACGTTTGAACACCTCGTCGGTGATCCACATAGCGAGCCGGCCCCGAAGTGAACACATTCACCTTTACTCTACCTATAGACTATCATCTCACCACGTCATTGGCAGCTATTACGAAGCGGGGCCGACGAACGTAACGTTCAGCCCTCGGTTGGACAAAGTAACCGGCTGATATTTAGGTGCCGCACTTACCAGTCTCGACGAAGGGTTCGTCCGAAACAAAGCTCGCCGCTTGCAGAAGAACAACAGAGCAAATTATTGCCCAAGCGCAAGTGTAGCATGCGGACCGTAATCGGCTGAGGGAGAGCGAATAAGGCCTGACTGAGCCCGGTCCCCGAACTATGGGATACTCCCGACTCTGCTGGAAATTCTCGGAGATAGGCTCCCGGACGTGGGGTACTGAATACATCCTCTGTATCTCGCACGGTGCTCCTGACAGATAGTGAGTGACTCTACGGATGGAGCGATCTGTGAGTTTTTTGTATTGACCGCAACTGCCACAACGGGCCTCAATTGTAGTGGGACTTCACTAAAGCCAAATTAGTCTAACAGATCGAGATTCCCCATCACATAGGAGAGAAACCGGTCGTACGTCACATGACCTAACCGCTCGGTAATAAGTTCACGCGTGAACTCCACAGCTGTGGCCAATTATGACCGTCAGTAGTATTTGAAAACCGGTGTTTTTGAGAAACTTCGGCTTGAGAGAGCCTAAGGGCCTCTCCTCCGTACGAGGCACTACGATGGCGACGAATCACTCGCAGACCGCCGGCGCAGCGTTCCCGGAGAATCCCGAAGATTTGCTGCCAGAGGATAGCGTCCTCAGCCTTGACGAGTACTTGGCGATGCTCGCAGCGGTCGGGCACCGCACTAGATACGAGGTTCTCTACCGACTCGTCCACAGCGGTGACATGAGTCCCACAGAACTGGCAGACGCGATCGACATCGACGACAGTACCCTTCACTACCACCTCAACAAACTCGTTGACGTGGGACTCGTCGAAAAACGCCAACACACCGAGCGAGGCGCAGACGGTCTCTACACGTACTACCGAGCGACAGTGTTCGGCGAGGTAACGCTCACGAGCGGCGTTGACGAACTGATCCGCGGCGAAGCAGCGTTCGAAGCGATGTACGACAGTTCGACCGAGGAGTGAACTTTCCGTCCCCTACTCGTTCACGGCGGAACGACCAGTGTGGAACGTGTTCCACCGCATTACCCTTCCTCAAGCAACGAGCGAGCTCGTTGCACATAGCTGTTCGCGCCCCAGCTCCGAGCGTCGCTGATCGCATCAAGGAGCAGCCGTGCATCGGTAGCTGAGAGGTGTTCAGTTCGAACGAACACTGAGAGGAGCGTCGGCGTCGTGACGAGCCGTGTATCAGCGAGCGAGGCATGGATCAAGCCAAGTTGCGTGAACTCGTCACAGAGGAAGAGCGCAGCGCCGAAATCGTTTGCGAGAGTAACGGCCGCGTTCTCGCCATCATCGAGCGGGAACGCTGCATCGAGGGCGACTGACCGCGTCTCAAACGCATCGGTTCGATCGAGGACGATGGTTGCAGCACGTCCGTGCGCATCATCGTACGACGCGATCTCTCGGAGCTCCTCAACGACCGCTGTTGGGACGACGACATCGTATCGGGCGTCACAAAGCGCAAGCGGATCCGGATCGTCGTCAGCAACGATCCCGAGACTGACGAGGGCAGACGTATCTGCGACGAGTGTCGGCATCTACGCGTCAGCGACCTCATCGATGAAGTCCTCGTCCAGCTGCTGTTTCAACACCCGGATATTCGCCGCCTCCTCAGCACCGACGAGTGCTTTGAGCTGGTCAACGGTGATCTCGTCGTCATAGTAGGCGGCTGCGATTTCTTGTACCAGTGCGTCGTCGTGCGTGGCTTCCTGCAAATACTCACGAAGGGCAGTCACGAGAATGTCCGTCCGGTCCTCCCCAAGCACCTCCGCGAGAGCGTCGGCCCGGTCGATGAGCCGGTGTGGGGCCCGGAACTGGACGCGCTTCTTATCGCTACTCATCATGTGTACACTGTGAGCCACCCCACGTCGCCCGTGCGACACCCTCAACTGAGCAACTGCCGAGCAACCAGCCACTCGGCAAACGCACACCATCTCCTGCAGCGAACCCCGAACAGGCGAAGCCACCCCACCTACATCGACCCGTCCCCGTTCAACAACTCACTCACATCACCGTACACATCATCAGGCTCCCCACCCCACGTCTCCACGCATCCTAAGTTACCGTCCGGCATCCCCCAGTCATTCCACACCGGTACACCACCCTCACAGTCGTTCGACTCGACATCACGTTCCACTGGCCGCCCACCACGAACGGCTGGCTACTCGACAAGAGAGGACACAACTGGCTTCGGACTGAGTATCGTCCAACAGATCGTTGACGCTCACGACTGGCACATCAACGTCACTGACGGTGACGAGGGCGGCACACGCTTCGAAATATCTGGTGTCGAGTTCGCTGTTCAGTAAAACGCGCAGATCCCGCACAGAATGATTCCCGTATCCGAATCAGACCTGATCGCTCAGTACAGGGGATTCACCCATCGATTGGTACCAGTTAACAACCGTTCTCGTAAGAGTGACGTGCCGGCTTATTCCGTGACATTCCCGCCGCGCTCGCCAGTCCTCAATGAAGAGGAACCCTTGTGGTAGTAGTAATACTCAACGAGCGTCCGTAGTACCACCGCACCGTACGCCAGTAGGCCGAGGGCGATCCCGATGAATAACAGTCCGATAGCACCCGGACCGGCAGCCTCGCCGCCGATCTGAACGATGAGAACGTAGAAGATCCCGGGGGCGACGACGGTCACGACCACCTCGATAGCACGAATCGCCGTATATCTGCGTCGGCCCGTGAGCCGAGCAGTCGGATCGTCAGCGCGTGTAAGTTTGTATCCCGCGAGTAGCGCTTCAGCACCGACGACGACAGCGAGAATCATGGGGGAGAACGCGAGATACAGCAGGCTGTATAGTTCCTGTCCCGGCAGAACCCCAATGAAGCTGGCAAACGCGAATGCGAGGCCGCCCATAACAGCAGTGAGCTTGAGGACTTGGAGGGGCTTGTCGTGAATGAACGAGGAGGGCATGAAACCGGTTGGCGTTGCTTCTGGGTATTGAATAAGCTTTCTGGAAGGAGTGCTTTCAATACAACCGCGATCTTACGGTAGAGTCAGCCGCGCACCCCCGGGACGTATCAACCGTAGTTCGTTCAATACAGGGCAAACAGATTTGACCTGATTACTGCTGCTTCACGACGACCGTATCTGCAACGAGATCGCCGACCCGCTGATTGTCATCAGTAACCAATATTGACACCATTGCGACGAGGTTGAAGGTCGGGAGCGAGTCAACAATCCATAACAGGTTCCGGAGTATTGACGCGCCGATTGAACACCTGGAACCATCCGACTTGATAACAACTAGTCCGAGCAGGTATTTCCCCGGCGTGTAGCCGTACAATCCCTCAAGGAGAAACCCGTACACCACTGTTGCGACCAGCCCAGCGAAAATAAACACGAGAGCAACCATATCCCCGACGGCCGCCCCGACGAGTATCACGGGAACCCAGATCACCCCCATGAGAAGCGAGTCGATTAAGAATGCACCCACCCGGTGCCAGGTCACACTTCCATTCGTCCCTAATTGCGGTTCCGGATGCTTTTCCATACCCCACGACTGTGACGCATCACTAATTAATCTTTAAAGGTGATCTCACAGGTAAACTCATTGGATTGTACACACGTTGTATCACACACGGCTCCTGGAACATCTCCTTGAACTAGTAGAACCTTCGATGATCAATACGCAAACGCCTTCCTGCGGTTGATTCAGCCGAGCACCCCCGGGAAGTACCGACCGTAGTTCGTTCACTACAGGGGAGTCACTTATCGGTGGAGGAAGCGTATTGTTCAGTATGCCTGAAGAAATCCTGTTCAAATCAGAGAGTGAGCAGACCCGAGAAGAAATTGCATCGTATCTCCGTAGCGTCGCTGATAAGCTTGAACAAGGGGATACAGTTACACTCACATCCGGTTCTGAATCCGTGACAATGGAGCCACCAGCCCGCCCGACGTTTGAGGTTAAAGCCGAACGCGAGGGACCAACGGACGGGCCCGGTGAATTGAGTATTGAGTTCGAAATCGAATGGGGCGAGAACGACGATAACGGAGACGGCGGGAGCGGCCAGTTAGAAATCGAGTGATAAATTCGCAAACGCGAACTTGCGGTTGATTCAGCCGCGCACCCCCGGAAGTATCGACCGTAGTTCGTTCAATACAGGGGATTCACGAATCGCTCAGTACAGATGAAGTACGTATCGTTCAGTACAGAAGATGTAATGTACGGTCGAATCTCGATCTATCCTTTGAAATTGACTTACCACAATCGATTAATACAGCCAAATATTCACATTTCAGGAACATCACAACAACTTGTTAAATGGCGAATGCTTAGTAACCATCATTCAATAAACATATAGACCGAAAGATATGTTAAGGCCGAGGATGGTTGTTGATAACATCCAACACTCACATGGCACGTCACAAGCTAATCCCATACTGGGTCAAGGTTCGGGAATTCAATGAACCAAACAAACGCTGGAATCAGACAAAAATCCAGGAACACGAACCAAAATTCCCATTCAACAATCTCGCCGATTATTTTCAGGACTTCCTTGAAGAGTACACCGGCGAAGAGAACGTACACATAAACGAAAAGAGAGACAAGACATTCACCGTCCAGCGACCGGTAGAGCGGAGCGGAAACACAATCGAAGGTCGATTCAAATCCGGTGAATGGGGAGAAAATGCCGACTTCTGGGATAAAGACAAGCACGAACGGATCAAGGACGCACGCAGAGAGAACCATGCAAAAGAAGTCCCCTACTACTTCCTCTTCCACATCCCAGATCACAACCCGTACCAAGCCCTACTGGTTCTTAGCAGGTCTAAGCGCAAAGGCATCAAATCAGTGCTTGACGACATAATCTATCCGCGGAAACGCGAGATGACGGTAGGCGACGCGTACATGGATATAAAACCCCACTATTCTGATAAAGTACTCGAAGAGATCAACAACGCGGACAGCATAGCCTCCTTAAAATTTCGAGGCCAGGATGTCGTTGCTGCACGGGAGCAATACGCTGAACGAAAAAGTCTCGAGCGACTGAACGATGATATGGAAGGTGTGATCGATGTTGGACTGGAGATGAAACTGACACCAGACGACAATCAAGGCGCTTTCCGGGAATTTATCCGTGGGCTGAGACCAGAAGAAGAAAGTCCTGATTTCGAGTATGGGCATTTAGAAACCGGGGATTTTTCCAGTGCCAGCGTCACCGTGGTTGAGGGCGAGTCACAGCTGACGTTCCCGCTCTGGGAGGATGAAGTCCAGATGCGAATGGATGTCAACCCGGACGATTATGACCTTGACATTTACGGGGGGTACCCGACTCCGTACTCGCTTGGGTGCGTTGCCCGTCAACTGGCGAACGATCTTATGGACGATCTTAGTACGTCGATAGACACTGAATCATTGGTTTCACGGTCAGTTGGTATCCCAGAGGATCAGGATGAAGAGTTGCAGCCAGCACCGGCTGAAGACTGATGAAAGCATTCGACATCACGCCGATTGTCGAAAACTTCTACCGCGATATCTTGGAGAGCGACCGGCGGTCGGACAATGAAGCGTACACACTGTTGGCGGTACCGGCAGTGTTGGCATTGGTAGGTGTCGTACGACCGATTGACACCGAATTTATGTCAATGATGGCTACGGCACTGGCCATCCTGTTCGGATTCACGTTCAGTTCACTATTGACTACGGCAAAGTACTCTGCCAAGGACGATCGGATAGAGGAGCGGGTGGTGAACCAGACCCGGCTTGGCACCTCGTATGCACTGTTGATGAACTTGGTCGCGTTGATCATGGTGGTGGGTGTTTCAATTGGTGTGACGGATTATGGGGCGCTGTCGCAGCATTCAGCGGTTGTTTTGTCCGTCGGTGTCTACTTCCTGTTGTTCCACTATCTGCTGGTGATGGTCTATTTGATGCGGTACCTGTATTTGCTGGCGGTTGGAGGAGCCCTCGAACAAACGCAGGATAGGAATCAGGGACGGGAGGATGAGAATGAGAAGAACGAGATTACCCTGTAGAACGTGGAGGGGAAGCAATCGGTCTGTAGGATCAGAAATAAGCTGACTCCGTCAGAAAACCAATAAGAATCTTTCGACAACTACGCAGACTTCAACAAGCGGCTGTTTCAGACCGTAATACGTCTGAAGAAAAGACTTTCAACAGAGCCTAGCGAGCAGGAAGGCTGAACACATCTCGATAGCTGTTGCGCAGCAGGTTCCCCGCGACCTCGAATAAAAAAAGGGCCTTGTTTAGACGGGGTGCAGATTGTCCGCTACGGCCGTTGTCCAGAGAATGAAATCTGCCAGAGAGGCACTGATGGACGGATTCTGTTTCCCTCGCAGAGCCACTACCCGACCTCTTCTGGAGTGTCTAAACAAGGCCAAAAAAAGTGTTCGCCGTGCGTTACTGTCGGGAGTCGTCAGGGTCCCACGGTGGGAAGTGCCTGTCCGGATCGACGTCGGCACAGATCCGACAAAGCGGGCTCGGCCCGTCATCTGGTTCGACCCACATCCCGTCGAGTGACCGGCCGCAGTCAACGCATTCCTCCGGGAAGTCCGGGAATCGATACGCGTCAATCAACTCGTAAATCCAGATCGCGTCAGCGACCTTTTCCCGAGCTCGACGGCAGGTTTGACGGTATTCAGACAGGCTCTCGAACCCCTGTTCTCGAACCATGTCTTCAGCCAGTTCCTCTTTTGACACCCGTGGGAATGACTTGAGGTATCCCTGCACGAACGCGAATGCTTCCTGTTTGCTGAGGTGTATCGTATCTTCGAGTGCAGCGTGAAGTTCGGCTTCGCTGCGGTTAGCCTGATTACTGAACGCTTCTTCGATTGTTTTCTCGTTACCGAATCGCTGCGAGTCAGTCTGGGACTTCTCGCTGATGTTTTCGTCTGTCATTTGTTGTGTGTTTGAGTGGTTGTCGGTGGCGTCTGGTTGGCGGTACGGGTTGTCGGTCGCGTCGGCTACACTGTTCGCTGACGAGGAAGCCGGACTCTCCCTCAAAATACTACGGATGCACAGATTACGCATCCAGGATGTTCGCGGGCTGTCCGGTGATGAGTTACAATTACGCTAAACTAATGCGTGATTATAACCTTTTTCCCAGCAAAACACTCGGCTCCTCACACGACCCGTCGCACGCGAGAGTCAGCCACACCACCATCACTACAGCCACTCTCGCCGAGTTATTTGTCCCGCCGGACCGGCCCGAGCCGTGTGAGGTCGTTCGCTTCGATGAGCCGTTCAACCCCGTCTCGCGTCGGAAACCCCCACGTCGCGTCGTCAACCGACTGACTCGGAGCCACCGCGCAGAACTCCGTCCCGTACACGTTCGCCAATATACGGCGCTGCACTCCAGCCATCGAGAACATTCCAAGATCGTACCCGCAGCCAACCCGATCAATCCGAGCCATGCCGCGTCGATACCCGAGGAGCTCCCGCGGTTCGAACTCTCCCATCGACTCAACGGGGAACCTGAAATTCTTGAACGTCACCGGATCACCGACATCCAGCGACCCCGTATCCGGGTTGTACTCCCCGAACGAAAACGGGCCGCGGAGCTCCGAGGTTAACGCGTCACGCGCCTTCCCGATTTGCTCGGAGTGACCAGCGTGAAACACCCAGTGAACAACAAACCCCAAGCGCAGCGCTTCCCGCGTCTTCGCACGGTACTCCTGATCAGACTCGGCGACGAACTCGATCCACCGATTCACATCACCCCCAAGCACCGCACAGTCCGGAACACGGTCAGCAACCGTCCTCTCAAACCGGTAGCACCCATGAAACCACGGCTCAGTTTGCGTGCGGCGACGCCGCTCCAACTCTAACTTCCCCCACAAGTGCTCCCGCGACTCTTTCCCCGCCGTACGGAACGTATCAACGTCGTCCGGGAAGTCGTCTGTACTCACTGTCCATCACCCGCCGGGCGTCGTGTCGTGTGTCGTGTCATCCGTCAGTCTGTGTCGGTGTTAGCGATTTCACGTCGAACTCTGATTTCGCGCAGTACCGCTCCGCGAGCCGCCCGAGATCACGGGTTCGCAGCACGTCCGCCACGTTATGCGCCGCGAGCGCCGCGAACCGCGCCTCTTCGAACGCCGTCACCGCCTCCGCACTTTCCGCGAACGGGTCGAGCTCGCCGTACTCGCCGCCGCACAGCACGTCGTACGCGGTGTCGAGATCGTTGTGCGCGTCGCCGTCAACGGTCGTGTTGAAGCGCTTCGTGACGAGCGGCAGCACGTCCGCGTACGGCACATCGGTGAACGGCCACGGAAGGTCAAGGCGTGCGAACCGCGTGCGGAGGAACGGGAGGTCGAACCCGCCGCGCCACCGCTCACCATTATACGCGACGAGCAGCACGTCCGCGTCCCGGAACCGCCCCTGAACGAACTCAGCCACGGCCGCCAGCAACCCGTGCTCTGACGAGTGCGTCGACACCTTCACGACCACGTCCCCGCCAACCTCATCGATGCTCGGCGCAGCGCGCCCGCCCGTGTTCACGAACACGCGCACACCGAGCGGCACCGCGAACCCGACCACCGTCACGACGTCACCCGCGTCGAACCCCGTCGTCTCGATATCGAACGGCACCTGCCGCAACGTCACGCCCCGTCACCCCTTGCTTCCGAACGGCCCGGCACGCGGTCATCAGCAGCTGGCCTGACGCGGAACTCACCGAACCCGTACTTGGAATGCGTTCCGACGCGACGCACGCCGTTCACCGCCGTCCGCACCGGGTTCGACCCCGTGTACGGGACGACCTGCCCGTGATCGATCGTGTCCACCACGTACACGTCGCCGTCATCCACGACGCGGGTTTCTCGCCGCCGCACCTCGTCGTCACCGACACCCCACCACCACGGCACATCTTGGTCGTCTGCGCCCGAGTACTCGGACGCGGTGACGAACGGCGTCACCAACTCAACCAGGCACGACTCGCCGTCCTGTTGGGCCGCTTCCAACCGCGAGTAATCGAGCTCTTCCAATTCAATGACTTGCGTGTCCGCGACCGACAGTTCACCGAACCCGTAGTTCCGCGCGGCACCGACTTGGATCCCGTCAAGCACCGTGTCACTCAGCGGGACCGTGTCGCCGACCCCGTCCATGTGGACGTAGCAGTGTACGTACCACGACACGGACCGTCGCGTGTTCCGCATCGCCTCCGGCCGCCCGAACCACGACGTGTCAGCGTACGCCACGCGACCACCGTGCGTTTGCAGGTCGTGCGTATTCTGCGCATCCCTGGGCCTGGAGTCCAGCAACCACCGGTGCGCCGGGTCACGGTACAAGAACAAATCCTCGTACGCGTCCACTGTCGGGAGTGACCCGCCGAGTTTCCCTGCGTACCCCGGCATCGAATGCGCGTCCGGGTATTCGCCGTACTCTTCCGGGACGAACACGCCGTGACTCACTCGCAACCGCCGCCGCGTCTCACCGTCAACGCGCGGCGCGGCAGCGTTGAACAACGCGTTCCCGGTCACGAAATACGGGTGCCCCATGTACGGAGCCTCCAACTCGAACAACACCTGCTGAATCCGCGTCACGCACCCACCCCCACGCTTCGACTAGAGATGGTCACACACCCACACGGCACGCCACCAGCACGCGGCCCCGCACACCCTGTTTCCAGTGTTCTCACCGAGGCACTCTCCCCGGGATCCACACACCCCGTTTCCAGTGTTCTCCACCGATCAGCCACGCGGTCGACACACCTCCCTTCAAGTGTTCTGCGTGCGTCCCGGCGGCAGGGTCGAAGCGTCACTCCACGCTGCAACCCGCACCACCGGTTTTCGAACCGCGCACCGGCCCCGCGTCGCCCCACCACGGACAACCCGGCACCAGGCCCGCAACCCGCAGCACGCACCCACCGCGACTGCGAACCCACCACGACCCGCAGCCCCGCACCGAACCCACAATCCCGTCGCCCCACCACGAGCGACACCGCACAACACCCCACCACGAGCACCACGCCCCGAGCGCAGCGACCCACCACGGACGCCGCGCCACGCCGCGCACCCCCACCCACTCGGATCACCTCCCCACCCCGTCACGCAACGCACCCGCGTCACCACCCTCCACAACATCCTCCACGAATTGAAGTGCCGTCGAGAACGACCGGATGCGCCGCAACTGCGAATCCAACACACGCAGCCACTCACGATCGAGGTTCAACGGTTGCTCCGTCAACCGCCCCCACGTCCCCGCAAACGACCGGACCGGCCCCGCGCCCATCGACGCCACCGCCCCCGACAACGGCGGCTCACCCGTCACCCTGATCGCCAACTCCGACGTCCACAACACCGTCCGGCACGGCACCACCACATCCGCATCCAACGCCGCCACCACCCCGTCACCAGCACCGTCACTCGGCGGGCGACGCTCCGGCCGCTCCGCCACAACATACAGGTCGTTGAACGCGTGCCCCGCACGGTAATTATCTAGCAACGCCGCCACCAACAACACGTGGTACTTGAGCGACGAGTACGGGAAATACACCGACTCGTTAAACCGCGCCGCCACGTCACTCGTCAACCACGTCGCGTGCAACTCCGCCGGATCCGAACACCCCGGCACCACCAACCCACGCACTTCTTCCAACGAAGCCGGCACCTCGCCAGGATCCGCGGCCGCCGCCCCGGTTACTAAGGAGAGACGCGCCGGCGACGCGTGATTCTTCACCGTTTGCTCTGGCTCACCAGACGGGCGACTCAGCAACGCCGCATCCCCATCCGCACCGAACGGCACCGACTCATTCACCCGCATCCCACACACCACCGCCTCACCAGCCTCATGCGTCCGCCCCCGCAACTTATGCACATCATGCCGGAACGCCGCCACCAACGCATCCGACCCACCATCACCAGGCCCAGTCGAAGAACCTGACCGCGTCACACCCCATCACCCCCCGCACCCGACTCGCCCTCGTCTCCACTCGACGCCGCTCCGTCACGCTCTCGCCACGCCGGCTCAACCGGATCCTGCACCGGGTCAGTCGTTGTCGACGGCGGCCGCGGCTCATCCAACCCGCGTCGCTCACCCTCACGCACACCACCCGACTCAACAACCGCGTCCGGCAACGCAACCGGATCCTGCACCGGATCCGTCGTCGTCGACGGCGGCCGCAACTCATCCAGATCCTCCTGTTCACGCTCATCGCCCGGCTCGTCACGCGACCCCGTCACACCGAACCACCACCCGAACCCGACACGTCACCACCACGCACCACCACCCGCTCTTGCAGCGCCGCCACGAACTCCCCGCGCACCGACTCCCGCCACACATCATCCTTCCACTCCATCCCCGACGTCGCATCCTGCGCGCGATTAAACACCCGCCTGATCTCCGCGTCGGTATAGAGGGGGTTGATGACGCGCGCATCAACCATGCCCGCCCCGAAATTCCGCGCCCCACCAAGCTGCAACTCGAACTCATCACTGTGCGCATCCAAGTAATCAACCGCCTCAACGAGCAACCCAACGTACTCCGGCTTCAGTTCTCGTAGTGAAAGTTTCCACGTCCCCACCAAGTTCCCGACCACGTCCCGGGACGCCATTCTAAGTGGTTGCCCGTCGTCCTCCGCATTCCGCGAGCGGACCTGCGTGTTCAGTTGCCGGTAGTGCGCTTCCGCTTCGCCCTGCAGGACGTCCACCTGCCGGCGAATCGGCGAGAACCCGATCGGTGTCCGGACCAGGCGACCCGCGCGATCATTGAATCCGCCGAACAAATCATACAACATGCAGCCAGCATCGCCATCCACGCACGACCCTTTCTCGTGATAGCCGGCATCAAGGTCGCGCTCGTACACATCCTCCAACATGTACTCCGCGTCCGCCGCGCCCGGATGACACGCCGACCCGCCCGCCGCCTGCACCACACGCTCACACCCATGCCGCAACCATCCCGACAACGGGAACGGTGACACCATCCCCCCAATCTGATTCTGCGGATCATCCGCCTCATACCGATCCGCCGACGCATGATGCCGATCCGTCACAATCCCATCACCCGGCGCAAGCAACGGGATTTCCAGGCCCACGAACACATCCGGGAGCGTCAACTCCTCCACATCATCCGGCAACGAGAACTCGTAATCCAGGTGCTCCGTGTCGAACGCCAGCACCATCACCACTCACCCCCATCCGCCCGTGAGTACTCGCGGAAAGCCGCCAGCAACGGAGTCGGACCATCACGACCCTCAGCAGTCTCAGTACTCTCAGTGTCGGCATCGCGCGACGCATCACCCACCGTGCGAGCCGAGCTCGACGACACCACACTCACCACCACCGGCGACGGGTCAATCAACACCAACCACGACGACTGCGTGGAAACGTCCGTACACTGCCCAACCCGGCCCGTGACAACCAGTTCATGAACACCACGCATAAACACCGACGGATGCTCATGCACATCCGCCCCGCACATCACGAACCCGATTTCAAAAATAGGGTTGCCAGCCGCCCGGAAGGCATACGCCGTCACCCCATCGCCTTCCCCGAGTTCGGAGCCGCACACCTGACACATCGCGGCCCCTTCCCCGAGCGCATGGAATTCCACATGGCTTATCGCTTCAATTAACTGATCGACGTTCTCTTGACCGTTGAAATCCTTCTTTTTCATGGGTTCTTACTTTGTCTGTGGGAACCCGGTCCGCGTGCTCCAACACGCGGGCATTCTAACTGACTGCCCCGTGGGACCGAGTGTTCAATCTCTCCTAACGCTGCTGTTTACTTATATTTAACGGATAGTAAAGGCAGTTCGTATTTACGGATATGTATGATGAGAGATAAGAGGAACCAGAAAGGACATGACGTAAACATGCCCCTGAGAATCGACAAGAATACTGAGAAAGTGATTGATGAATTTGTATCGAAAGGAAACCTCACAACGGGTGCACTTGTGGATTTCACAGGTCTATCTCGACCGACTGTAACAAAGAGGCTAGATAGACTTCATGCTGCAGAGTTTGTTGAATATGTTCATGAACCAACAGCGCTCTGGCAACTCACTAAAGATCCTAGAACCCATTGAATCTTCTATCAAACTCACTCTCAGGAACACAGAAGACCTGACCCTGGAACGTCTCTCCGAGATCAATATTCCCTGAGAAGGATTCTAGACTGAACGGATATTCTGCTTGTTGAACGGCCCTACCTAGCATCGCCCTCCTTGTCGAACTCTGAAGATGCTCACTGTCAGATATTCTAGCGGCTAAGACCAGCTTACGAAGCTGCTCATCACTCTTTTAATCTATTCCAGCGCTCATCGGCCTCTTTCTGAATCTCCACGATTTTTTTTGGGAAATCAGGCCTGTTGTTCAGCGGTCGGAGTTCCTGAATATTCAACTGATTTTGGTAGTATCTCTGTCGGTGCTCCTCCATTTCACCGACGAAGACAGGGCCTGGTTCTTCCTCGACGTAGTCGTAGTCAAGAATTCTGTTGAAGGCCTTGTCGACGATCCTGGAGTCTCCCTCATGTTTGACTCGGCCGATAGTGGAGCTCCATGGGATGCTTGTTTCACCTAGTTGGCTTCGGTCGATCATCGCGATCTCGATTAATGCTTGGCAGAGCGTGATTGCGTAGTCTTCCGCTGGAGATTTTGAGGCCTCGACGCAGATGTTCTTCCAGTGATCTTTGAAGTTGCCTTCTGTAATCGGGTATTGACCTTCCTGATCGACGTAACGGAGGAATTGGGTTGTTGTGTCCAACAGTGCGTTCCTCCACTTGTAGACTGCTGAGACCTCAGTTCTATTAGGAAAGTCATCGGGTACGTGCTCGTACCTCCACTCCATGTCAACATCTGCTACCTCTTCCCCGTAATGGTCGAGTAAGGCCTCGTGGGCAGTATCCATTGAACGATACAAGTCAGTCATCGCGCTTTGGTACCAGCGGATATCTGAGACTTTCCACAGCTGTCGTTGTACGTTTTGATCTATAGAGGAGGAGGTATTCCAGACGATTTTCGGCTCCGGATTTTCGGCAGCGTCGATGAGGAGATTCCCTAGTTCTTTCCAGGCCTTATTATTAGCTATCAGGCTTCCTGAGTTAACCGGTGAGCCTCTAATAACGTACGAAATACCGTACACTGCTTGTCGTGATACGGTGTTAGTTGATAGGCCTAGGCCTGAACTGCCGAGCTCATACTGCGTTTCGATAGTATCGCCGACCAGTTGTGTTTCATCGTGCTCCTCAGCATGGAGAGCAATATCCCGGAGTTGCTCCGTCAAGACAGGGTTGAATAGTTCCTTTACGACTTTTCTATCCAATTTTGAGAACTCATCCTCTGCTTCGAGGTCCTCAAGCGTCTTCTGAGTGAGAGAGCTATACTCCTGAATTCCTCTGTCAGCTGTTACGTGCTCTCCATTAGACAGCGCATTCATAATTAGATTATACAGTGGATGCATGGGATGCACGTTCTCTGAATCATCCAAGGCAAGACTCTCAGACTGACTGACGTACTCTTCCGTAGTCATCCCTGATACGAAGGCCTCGATAGCTCCCTCGGGAGTGCTCTGCTGGATGGCTGACTTCACAAAAGCAAATAACGTGATGGACACGGCCAACCCCAGTCCGCTTACAGCGAATACTCCCGCAGTGTGGATCTGGTTACCGGTTGCAGGGATGTTGTAGAGTAGCCAGAAGTCGAGGCCGATTGAAAAGACGAACAGTGAAAATGTGTATAGGAAGATCGGAGAATCAGTGAATAGAGAAACCATTCTCGGAGAGTACCGGTTTCCAGTCAACTGGATGCCAATAACTGTAACAGAGAATACGATCGCCAGAACTGTTGCTTGAGCTCCCGCCAACCCACTCAGGAGAGACCGGATATTAGACGGGTTAACCACAGGGTCGATAACGTACCCGAACACCAAGCCAGCTAGCGTGAATAGAGCAGTAGCTGCCAGCACAAAGTTCGGAACCTCGGAAAAGAATTTCTTAACATCCATATCCAAATCCTTCATTAAATCAAATCAACTCTGTTATACTCATATCCGCATCCATATTTTAAGCCAGTTCCGGCCAAGCCTCAACAATTTCTCGCTTCCAACGCTTTCAGAGTGGAGTCACCTGTTTAGAGATAATCGAGCCCTCATCACTCACCAGAAATCGGTAATCCCCGACTGCTCGGTGAGGACGCTGAGGAACTGAAAAAGTACCCGGTTGCTACGTCCCGAACCCAGCAAAAAGGTGGAGTACAGTTCGGTCTGTCACTAGGAGAGGGGAATAATGCTGGTAGAGAACTCCACGAACGATTATTGCTTCCGCCAAAATACGGTTAGAAGAAGACGGGGAAGGCACCCAAGTCAACCTCCTGTATCAAGGACAGGGTGACGACAAACCCGACGACAAAATCATTCTTTCAGACGGCTCCACAGCACATCTCGAAGCCGAATACTCTACGCTGAGCAAACCGGTAAAAGTCCTGAAAAACTACTTGCGAGCCACGCAAGAAGGCCGAGAATGCATCTTTGTCGTCCAACAGGGTAACGCGAAGAAACTGGAGAACATTCTAACCGCTGTCAATCGTCGAGGCCAGGACCACGAAGACACAGACGGTAGTTACAGCTACTACAAAGGTGAGGACGGTGAATTCACCGACACCGAAATACTGCTAGAGAACGGTGAGCACCGGATCATCGAAGCCGGTGAAGATCAAATCGAGATCCACAACGAATCTGTAGAAGCCGAATGCCCCGAACTCGACAACCACCCCGAAGACGAGCTCGAAAATTTCTGTCTCTACCGCGAAGACGACGGACACTGCACTACACTTGGACAGCCCTGCGTCATAACACAAGTCAATGACTGAAACAATGGATAAGCTCCGGGACAAGGACGAGATCGTCCTCCAAGCCATCCAACAGGGGAACAACGACATCCAGAAAATCACAGAGACAACCACACTGGAAAATCACGAGGTCAACTACTGCTTCACCAAAATCGAAGACCTCAACCTAATACACGTGGAGAAATCCGACGGCTACACCACCCGCAACATCAACGGCCAAAACAAGTCTTCTAAATACCCAAACAAGCCGATCTCACCAATAGAGCTGAGAAATATCTCGAAAACACGGATAGAGAGTACATCAATCAGTGGTTGAACAAGCATCCCGGTCCGACGAAGGATGCTCCACTCTGGTGTAAGATTCAGCAGGGTGGCTCCGATAACCAACTCGGCTATCGGTACATCCGTGAGAAAATCCTGAAAAAGACGATGGAGAGCGCCGGTATCGACAATGCATACGACGAAATGCACGGACTGTACGTGCTGGAGGAGGACAGCGATGAACCACAGGTGCGGAGGTGTGGGCGGTGCCAAGAGTTGAACGAGCCCGGCGCTGCGTTCTGTATGCGGTGTGGGTTTGCTCTGGACCAAGAGACTGCCGGGGAGCTAGAGGAAGAGGCTGGTACGGACATGAAGGAGTCGTACCGGGAGACTCATCCCGACGACATGGATACACAGGACAAACTTGACGCACTCGATGATCTGCTTGATGATCCCGACGTGAAAACGGCTCTTCTTAGCCGGATAGGAGTCGATTCGTAAAACACGGAGCTATGTTTGGAGATCTGGCCTTGTTTAAACCACTTACTGATAGGAGCCGTGTGCTGAATACAGACAATGAGGTCAGTAAACCGATTGAATTCACTCTGGCAAATCATAGTTGATAGACTTATTACCTAAATCACCCCATTTCAAGGTTATACAGATTGGATATGCGTTTGTGATATGGGGCGAGAAGAAGATGTCCTTTCTGCTATAGACGAGATGAACGGGTTCGACTTTCAGAAGCTTGCCCGTCGCCTCCTCAAGCGAGAGCTGTTTCCTAACTTGAACCCACTCCCGGATCAGGACGACCTCGGTCAAGACGCTCGAACAGAGGAACTACCGATCGAGAATTTACCTTCAATAACTGAGGATAACGTTACCTTTGCCATCTCCAAGACAAATACAAAATCAAAGCTGAAGAGAGACTGCAAACGGTGTCGTGAGATGGGTCACGACATCGACACCTTTGTCTTTGTCACGTCGGGAGAAGTCCAGAATACGCTTCAAAAAGAGTGGAAACGAGATATTCGAGACGAATATGGATGGGAACTTATCATTTACGAGCGCACATGGTTCGCGGATGTGGTTACACAACCGGATCACGAGAAACTAATCGAGGAGGTGCTCGGAATTCCTCCGTTGAACGGTGACTACTATGAGAGCATTGTTGGTGCGTTCGAGCAAGAAACTGATAACACATTGTCCGGTATCACGGGGACCATTCCACAGATTGACCGGAAGCTTCCCCGGTCAGAGATGTCGGAGATCCATACCGAGCTCACTGAAGGGAACGCGGTAATTGTAACTGGAGAAGGTGGTGTGGGGAAAACTGGAGTCCTCGCCCAGATCGTAGACCAGTGGACTGACGGTCCAGAGTTGTTTATCGATGCTCGGCGATTTTCGGAGTGTTCAACGGATACTGAACTTCGACAAGCGTTTGATTTCAATGGATCTCTTTCAGATGCAGTTGGCCGTGTTGGTCGACACGAGAGCTGTTTGGTGGTAGTTGACCAGCTTGACAATATCGGGGGGACACCGGCCGCTGAGGTCTTCACTGATTTTCTCAGGGCTGTAGACGGGGAAGACGGAGTTCATCTCGTCGCAGGATGTCGCAGTTGGGACTTGGAAAACCAGAGAGTCTACGCAGATCTCGCCAACGAAGAGACGTTTACCACTGTTACAGTATCGCAGTTATCCTCTTCGGAGGTTCGTGACGTTCTTGCAGACCTAGAGGTCACCGACTATAGTGATGAGCTGCTGACGATCGGCCGGAATCTCCTGAATCTTTCAATCATTGCTGAGCTCCAGGCAGAGACGACTCATTCCCAGATTAATTTCACTGCGATAAAATCTCAAGTAGAGCTATGGGACCGGTATCAGGAGACACTCGCCGAACGCGAAACTCAAGGTGGGCAATGGGATGAACAGTCTGGAGATGAGGTTAGAGCTCGTGCGATCGAACTAGCACAGACAGGGCTTCAGGACGGGTCACGGGTATTCCCGATCAGTCTCCGCCGGGAACGTCCCGACAAGCGTCTCATCAGCCGGAGGGTCATCATCAACGAATTTGGGGAACGATACCGATTCCGGCATGAGGAACTGCAGGACTATTTCTATGCGTGGAATGCAGTGAACAGGTTGGGATGGACCACACCCCAAGAGGTACTGGAAGAGATCGACGAACGTGTTGCCGCAGGTGTATTTCGCTGGATGCTACGGATTCTCGTAAAGCGAGGGCCTTCCCCCCCGATGGAATTCCTTGACGCTGCATTATCCGTTGACGGCCTCAACTACTATGCGGTGTCGCGTATCCTTGACGAGATTTCGACATGGGATCCAGCCGAAGTCGATGATGATGTAATAGATGTGGCACTCTCCCAAATCAACGAAAACGAGCAGTTTTGCGAATACTTCTACACGAATCTTGAATCCGCTGCTTGGATGTCAATACTCCATAACCGAGGACAGTTTGATGACCCCTGTGGCCCAGTGATGACATATCTAGAACAAGTCGGACCCGAGGTCCCTGATCTAACTGTTGAAATCATCCAGAACACAGACACGGACCACGAGAACTTCCAAGCAATCTTTGTGAAAATCGCAGGGCAACTCCCTGCAGAACATGCGACGCAGTGCGTGGAGGTCTTCACTGAATGGCTTTCGGAGGCAGAGATTGGGGCTGGACCATATACTGTCCAATACACTGATTTAATTAAGGGTCTAGTTGAGAAGGATGCCCTGGGAAGTGCATTTTCACTTCTCTCTGCGCTTGTTGAACCGCAGCCGCCGGAACCGGAGGTCACTGAACGAGAACTTGAGAATGGTGAAACCTTAGTGCACAAGTGGCAGACAGAAGCCAGAGCACCTGCCAGGATCTATACGATTGAAACTGCGATCGAAACGGTAGCAACCGATCTTCTGGATGAATACGATATCGAATTCATTGATATTCTGGAAGAAAAACTTCGTCAGGCAATCAAACTTGAAGCGGAGGTGTGGGATGCAGAACCTGAAGAACTGAGATGGCCACTGTATGCAGGAGGGTCAGATCTGAACAATACGAAACTGAAGGAAGTACTTCTGGACGGACTAAGGTCGTTTCTTGAAGATTGGATTGCTGCAGCACCCTCTGATTCTGATCGGCACGACCTGATCACTCGGTATCTAGATGAGATACACCTTTTTAGGCGGCTCGGCCTGTACTTACTTAGTCAGAACGCAGACGCTTATCCTGAACTGGTCCGAGAAGAACTTCTCGCAGAGGAAATCTACGATGCGTATGAAGTTAGACAAGAGTTCTTCCAGTTACTTCAGGATGGGTTTCCAGTCTTATCTGAGACGGAGCAGGACCGTGTTCTAGAGATCATTGATGATGGTCCTGAAAGGGATGAATTGTTGGAAGTAGCGGAAGAACAGGCAGATCGGTTCCCTGACCGTGATATTGGTGACGTAGTGGATGAAGAAATCGACTTATGGCAGCTACGGCGACTGTGGATGCTCCGCGGCTACCTTTCCGGCAGCTACGCTGACCGAATTGAACAACTTGTAGAGACGTACGGGGAACCAAATCATCTTGAGAGAGGGGGCTCAGCTAGGATGGGAGCAGTCTCATTTGAAGGACCGATGGACCAAGAGGAGCTACGTGATCTACCTGCGGAAGAGGTGTTGGAACTGTGTGTGGAGTGGGATCCGAAAGAAAACGAGGATGACACAGATTTTCTAACAGAGATTTCTCCGCGCGGGCTTGCACAGGAGGTTAAAACTCTCGTTGAGGAATCCCCTGAACAGTTCACGCCCCACCTAGCTATACTTACAGAGGCCGAATCCGTCTATATCTCAGAAGTATTTGATGGATTGCAAAATGCGCTTGATGCGGACCGAAGCTTCGAGTGGAGTACGGTGCTTGAACTCTGTAAAGAGGCAGCACAACGCGACAATGGTCAGGTATCGTCAAGCCGTAAGCGCGTGTGCCGGTTACTGGATAAAGGGCTTTCAAAAGAGGACTCTGGTCTGTTAGATCATCAAGATACAGTCCGTGAATTACTATTGACTCTTTCAGAAGATCTCGAACCCCGTCTCGAAAACGAGGATCAAAGGTATATTCCACACGATAACCCACTGCGGACAGCGATCAATGCTGTTCGCCCAGTTGCCGTTGACACGCTAATTATATACGCACTGGAACGAGCAAAGGTCGAAGGATTTGATGGATCCGACGAAGAACAGGAATCAGGGTTGGAAACAGAGGTCCGAAGATGTCTTGTTGAAAAGATGGAGGATCCGAGCACGGCTGTGCATTGTGTATTCGGAAAACGGCTTCGGAATCTTTACTGGCTTGACAGGGAACTGGTCGAGGAAAACATTGACACCATCTTCCCAATAGATGAGGATGACGAGTCCCGTGATCGATTTGGTGCTGCCTGGGCAGCATATCTCAGCGTCTCTCCTTGGATCGGAGACCTCTACGAAGAGTTGAAGGAACGATACCTACACGCTGTTGACCTCCATGCCAGCGAGGGACGATTCACTGGGCATACCGAGGGAAATCGGTTTGTTGCGCATACACTTCACACATATCTTCATTCAGATGAACAGTTAACAGCGGACGACAGTTTGCTTCCGTATTTCTACGAAAATACAACTCCTGACACAGCGGGAAGCGCGGCGTGGCAGTTATGGAGATGGGCAGATGAGGACCCAGAATTCCATGAGAACTGGGATGCGATCCAGACGTTGTGGGAGTGGCGGTTAGACATGGTTAGTGACGACTACGAAGATCATGCAAAGGAGTTCGGATGGTTCGTGGAATGGCTTGATTTAATTTCTGCGGAAATCGCCCCGCCTACAGTTGAGTCTATACTACAGGACACTGCCCCATTCCTTGTATATAATCGGCGAGGATGGAAAACGCTAGAAACGTACTTGGCACAATGGGTGGATACCTATCCTCATTGTTGTATAGAAATCTATGCTGGACTTCTTCAGCAACCAAAGTTGCCGGATTATCTGCAGTTCGATGAAGAAGCCATGTCGATTTTGGAAACTGCCCTTCAGGCCGGTGACAATACACGGGAGCTTGCCCTTGAAGTGACCGAAGCAGTGGCCGAACATGACCAGACATTTCTTGACTTGCTTCGGGAGTACAGTGTAGATTGATGACGAATTATAATCTATCAGAAAAACAGAGGCTGATCCATTCGTTTTAATTCACACGGACAGTACTATTTCTAGCTCGGTCGAGATCCAGATCTACTGGTATCGGCCCCGAATTCAGCTATTTGCAATAACGGTCACTTCGTGTGGCTTGGTGAATAGGTGCTCACGGCCCCGACCAAACACGGATAGCCGTGTCACGATCGCTCTTGTCCTCTTCACGACGAGGATCGTGCGTACCGTCACGTAGGGTGTGTGCTGGATAGAGAGGATGGGTTATTCGGGGTTATCGTACGGGCTTTTTCCCGCGAAGTTTATCAAACGCTACGAACAGGATACTCAGAATCGAAGCGATCACACCGAGTGCAGCTGCCGCACGAACCGAGACAATGAGGATATACGCGACTGCAATCGCTATTGGAGCCGGTTCGGAAAGCGACAACTCGTGAATCGTGCTAATCTCAACGTCAGCTAAGTATTCTGTGACGATGAAGTCCCCTTGTCCGTTAATTGCCTTCCTGATTTCGTCGTTTTCTAGGCGCTCCCATTTTCCCGGTTCCCTTGGTGGGGGTACAGGCCGGATTCACGGAACAATCGGTCCATGCGCTTAGGGTCCCCGCCAGTCCAGAATGCGAGGTCGTATAGTAGAGCCATCCGTGCCTCGGAGTGACTGCGGTAGCTCGACGTATCACCCCGATCGAACAGCTGATAGAACCGCTCGCCACTCTTGACATCCCGTGCCCGCTCAAGTAAGTCAGCGTCGAGCCCGCTGAACCCCTTTCCCGTACCTTCGGCTTCCCCGACGGCACACTCTGTGTTCGCCGCATCCAAGACCCCTTGCTCGTTCTCCTCGGCGTATTGTGGGTCGGCACGAAGGAGGTCGGCGAATTCGTCGGTGGTGATAGTAGCGATGGGACGGTTGATGGAGATCCGATACCACCCACCTTCGGGCGTCTCGCACTCGTCACATCACCCGTTATCGCATCCTTGGAGTTGCGACCCCACCCCGACAACGTAACCGTTACAGACCTTTACGTCTCCCCAGGTCGGCTTACACGCCTTTTTGTTGCCTGTAACGGCTTCGAGCGCCTCTTGGGCTGTCTCGAACTGATCACCGGACTCTACCTTGAGGAGATGATGACCGCCGAATTCGCCGTCGGTATGCGGCGTCTCGTCGGTTAGCGTCTCGGGGAGTTCCTGGAGCGCCGCAAATCCGTTGTATCGGTGTTCTCCCATAGTCATCTACGTCGAGGAGAGCGAGGCCGCCGCGACAGTCCCCAGTCGCGTACACCCCATAATTACCGTCTATGTCACGTGGGTCTTCGTGACGATTTGCCGGGTCGTCGTGTTCGATTGGAGATCCTTTCTCGTCGTCGAGCACGTCGATAATGTGCCCTGTCCCGAAGCCGGCTTCGTCAAGACGGTCGGCGAGGATGCCTGTGTCTGCGGTTCCGTCATAATCAGCGTCGGACGGGGAAGGGTCCTTGTCTGTCTCGGTGCTCACTGTTGGTCACCCTCGGTCTGCGATATGCACCCACGCCGATCTGACTGAGGCCAGCACAGCCGGCAGCGACGATAGCCACGGTCGCGTAGCTCCGCCGTCCGACGCTCGACTCCCGCGCTGTCGAACGACCCGCAGACGGGCAACAGCGCCCCCGTAACGACGGGCTGGTGGAACTTGTCCTCGCGGGGAGCGTGGGCCGGTAGGAGTACTGTCTCCGTCTGGGGACACTGTCAGCTCGTCGCCGCCTCCGTTGCGTCATGGGCTCAGTCACCTTTATCGCCCGCTTCGATGGAGTGAGGGCTGTCGTATGGGTCACTGTCCGTCACCTCCGCGGCCTGTGTGTCTATTCTGTTCGTCCAGCAGGTCAAGCAAGCGTTGAGCCCACTTGCTCGCAGGAAGATGGTTCTTGGCGAGGGCTTCGAGGTCCTCGCGGTGTTCGCTGGCGGCTTCGAGACCACCTGGGTCAGTACGGGCTTGGGCCGACTGGTTGTGTTCGCTGGTGTCGGCATCGTTTGTTGTTCTCATGGTCGGTAACGGCGACCAACGATCTATAGGGTGGGTGCGCCTGGGTACTTAAGCCGACACGGAGGGTAAGAAACGATACACGCCTTACAGCGTGTCTTACCACCCTTGCGCCGCCCTAAGCGGCCGAGAGGACCCTTTCCCTACAGGGTCGTTTTTTGCCGTTGACTAAGAACAGATGCCCATACCACTTGAACTCCTATTCCTACATATATATTCAGTACCACAGTACCGCTGTACAGCGGTTATTTTCTATCAAATTATTGTCTTTATATCTTGGTATGCTAAGATTCGCACGATGGCGAACTCGCAGCAAGATGTGCAAGAGGATTCGTGCGGAAACTAGTTTTTGCCCTCGTGTTGAACTGAGTAAGGCCCCTTGCTAATTTTTGGAGGCCCATGTAACCAAACATCGATTTGCAGAGTATCAGTTATTTTGGCATACGTATTTCCAAAGTTACTTCGCGAATGGCCCAGGGTACAGAAATATGATTTCAGAAATAGTATCTCAGTTGCCGAATCTGGTTTCTCTTCTAACTGAACTCATCAAAGAGTTATCTATGGTATCAAACTGGCTCCGGCATTGGGCCCCTTTACTTGGGGCAGCTGCCGGTCTGGTAGTGCTGTACCGATTCTTCTTGGTTGGACCAAATCTTGCCCTGGAATCAGAAGCGGAGGCAGCATCACGACCACAGGCGTTCGATGTAATGCGAGTGACGCCGACCATGTATTTGGAGAATCACGGTAGAGCGAAGGCCGAAGATATCTATATCAATATACAGCTGAATGACTGGGAATTCCACAGGCAATCTGATGATCGGCCTGCTTCAGTACTGACTATCAACGAGAATGAAACGGGGTACATCGGGTCCCCAGGACGGATTTACGAAGTGTTCGTCGATACCGTTCTACACCGAGGTGCACGGTTCAGAATCTTTTTCGGTGGTGCTCGGATGGAACGCGGGCGGACGTATGAGTTAGAGTACACCGTTGCCTGTCGTGGACACGCTGAACAATCAGGGAAGATCCTCTATCATGTGGGGCATCAAGATGTTGAGGTCGAACACACCTATCCTGGAAGATGGCTGAGGTTGAAGAAATGGATCGCCAACCAGTGGAATCGGCTTACCTCGGATGATCCTGAACTCCATCTTGCGGAATTGAATGAGGATTGGCTTGACGAGAATACCGTTCGCATCACGGGGAAGATCAAGAACATCACTGATCAGCGAATACGGTATTCCAATGTTCGGTTAGAATTCTTTGAGGACAGCATCAAGACAGAGAATTTCTTCCAAGCAGTGCCATTGCGGATGACTGCATTGGATCCTTGCGAGGTCTGGAAGACAGAAGCTACCATTGAATTTAGTAACGCCCCTTCACCAGATGACATCGTGCTCCGTGGAGTAGTGGAGCCTAATACGAATAAGACAGCCACACCGTGGAACGGAGTCCAGCTTGTGGATCACGAAATAGATCTACCGACAGATAACGATCCTACCATTCGAGTCCACGGACGCATCGAGAACACGAATGCTGGGACAGATCGACCAGTACATCTCGTTGTGAAATTTTATAATGTAGATGGGGAGGTCATCGCCGATGAAGACACTCGAAAGAAGCTCGAAGCAGGTGAGGCCAAGGACTTCAGTATGTATCCAGCGTATGATTCTACAATCAGGGACCAGATAGATACGGGAAAAGTCGTTCTCATGGGCTAATCAAATAAGCGTTCTCCAGACTCTCGCCGTCATTAGATAACGTTCGAAGTCTCCGATCGCGTATTTGACGTATAAGCAGGGTACGAGGGATTCGAACCCTTTTTCCCCAAGCCTAGGCCGAGATTTGAACTCGGGGTCTCGTCCTTACCAAGGACGCGCCTAGCAACTAAAAATAAAACTTCAGAGTCCCAGTTTCGCTGTGCAATTGAGATGCCACTCCATGGCCCACTTTCTTTGATCGAATCCCATACAAACATCCGTTATGAATGGGCTGTAGGTTACAAGTGCCAAGAGTAGCATCTATTCCTGTATTTGTAGAGGGAAATAAACAGATATCGGAGGGTCGGTATACGGCTCTAAGGGGAGACAGTTGCCATTTGGAGTCGCATAGAAGGCACACTGAGGAGCTGAAACAGTGATGAGGTATTTATCATGATAATATTGGATGTCAAACCGTGTGGACAATTGGTCGTGAATATTCTTGATAGCATATCTAAGTGCTAAATTGTTGTTTTAATACATTCCTTAGAATTACCGGGAGCTCCTCATCAAGTTCTTCAGCCTGGAGGATAGTGATGGGTTCATCTTTTTGTTCAGCGACAGACAGTGTATTTTGATCTAAGTCTTGCACGACGAGGAGTCCGTTCCATCCGCTGCCGAAGATATCGTTCTTGTCTTCGGTTTCTCGCCCGAAGACATACTTTTCGTTGATGCGGAGGAAGCCGAGGTATTCGAGTGTTTCCTTGATTCCAGTTCGGATCGTCTCCTCGCGGGTGCTGTGCTTTACTTCGGCGATGAGGTACTCGTATGTGATCGGGTTGTCTGATTTGATTTCGAGGACGATGACGTCGGGGCGGCCGGTGTGGTTTTGGAAGTTCTTGTCGAAGTAGTTGCTGGCGACGTCACGGGCGGTTTGTTGAACTTGTTCGGCGCGGGTGGGGTCTCGGTCATCAGGCACAGTGTCGGTGCGGAACGAAAGACCGCGGTCGGCGGCTGACGTGTCGTGGTACAGCACGATTTCTTGTTTGCCGTCGATTCGGGCGACTTCTTGTCGTCCGCTTTGGATTGTTTGGAAGACTGGGGACGTCTCTTGCAGGTCTTCGAGCGTGTCGATGAATCGGAAGAGGACGTAGAGTTCGAATAGTCGAGCTTGGTCGTCAGGGGTGATTGCGGTTTGTTTGAGGAGGGTGTGGAGGGCTTCACGATCGCCGTTGAACAGTTGTTGCCGTTCACGTAGGCGTTTAGCTGCTTCTCGATAGATTTCCTGTCGAGAGTTTTCAGCAGTGGTGAGCATGCGTTCGGTTGGTTCGTACGTTTCTGGGTCGCGGATGCGGCGGACGTGGACGTTGCGTTCGACGGTCCGCTGGACTTCATCGATGAGGTCGTTGTTGGCTTGCCACCGATCGGTGACCCAATCGTAGTTGTCTTTTAGATATTCACCGGCGTCGCGGAGCGTTGTGTAGATGATTGAGAGGAGGCGTTTGAGGACGATGTTTTCGGGGATGTCGTAGTCTTCGGAGCGGTTTTCGGTGACGAATAACGAACGGTCGTTGGGATTGGTGGAGTACCGGGCCTTAACCGTTGATCCCCAGTTGATGTGCCCGTCAATACCGCCGCGTTGTGTACGGGCGACGGTTTTCGTTTCGGTGCGGACGTTTCGGAGGCGTTGTGAGAGCTGTTCGACGAACTCGACGATCTCGGGTTTGAGGATGAAGTGCAGGTCGAGGAGAAGCTCGTAGTCTTCGAATCGTTCGTCGAGTCCGTCGAATGTGAGTGAGTCGGCGAGTTCGCGTTCGGGGAACCCGCCGTTCATGACGTACGCGAGGATGTCTTGGGTGAGGCCGTCGATGAGATCCTCGCGGTTCATGACTCACTGTCGAGTGTGACTTGCAGCATGTCACGAGCGGCCGTCTCTAGGAGGTCCCGGTCGATCATATTGGCGGTCTGCTCGTGGTCGTTGATTTCGGTGATATGCCGTACGATTTTGTCCCGCTTGGGGACGCCTTCGAGTTGTGGGAAGATGTAGCTGATAACGGCGTTAGTGACGCGGTTTGGGAGGGTGCCGTTTCCGGTGCCGTGGTGGTTGGTGATGTACCCAAGCATGTCTTTGACGATTGCGGGGCCGATTGCGCGGTCGTCGACGGCCTGGTTGGTGTGTTTCCAGACAAGCCCGACTGCGCGTAGTTCTTCGGGAGTCGGGTCGAGGTCGTCCCATGCGGCGACGTACTGTCGCATCCCGTCGTCAAGAGCGTCGAGTGCGTCGTCGTCAGTGTCTGCGGGGAGGGTCGGCGCGGGGATGCGGATGAACGCGAAGCGACGCATGAACGCGTAGCTCATTTCGTACAGCGACGTCTTGTCGTATGAGTTCATAGTGGCGAAAATGTGCCATGAATCGGGGACGAGGTACTGATGATCGGCAGGGGTGCCGTCAAGGTGGTCGGTTGTGAGTAACTCGATTTCGTTGTCGTTTTTGGTGTACGGGAGTTGGACTGGCTGCCCGGAGAGCAGGGTGAAGAGCTGGCCGAATCCTTTGTCGATGTCGGCTCGGTTGAGCTCGTCGATGATGATCGGTTCGTTAACCTGAACACCTGTTTTCGCGTTTTTGAGTCGGTTGAGAACGACACCAGAGGTGAATGCTAGGTCACCGTTCGTGTCTTCATCAGTGGATTCGGTCGGCATGTATCCGCCGACGGTGTCGAACGTGGACCAGTCGGCGGTGGCGGTGGTGACTTGGTAGCCGCTGTACAGGTGCGGGTAGTGGCGAGCCAGGTACTCAGTGACTTGCTGGGCGATTTCGGTTTTCCCGGTACCGGGCGGCCCGGTGAAGATAATGTGGTCGCCGGCGCGGACAGCGGCCGTAATTTGCTCAGCCAGCTCGTCAGCAGACGGGACGTCGTACGCGTCGGGAAACACAATGCCGGAGAACGCGTCCGGATCGATTGTCCCTGAGAATTCGATCGTCGTTGCAATTGGCGACGATTCTGTTGTTGTGCCTACGAGCAGGTCGATGACTGCCTCACCACGACCGTCCTCGGCGTCATCATCGAATGTGCTGATGAACTGCCGGCTTGGGAAGTGATCGCCTGTGGCGTCGTGACAGCGTTCGTTGACACTGCCGATAGGAACGCTTTCTCGTTGGAGTTGGTTGATAGCGTCTGTTAGTTCGTGGACAGAGTCGGTTGCGTCTGGAAGGTTTGTCGCGGCGGCGGCACCAGGGGTGAGGAAGAGCTGGTCGAATGCGACGCGGTACGGGTACGTTCTGGTATTCTGGATATCGTCGTACCACCATTGCTCGTCGGTTTCGAAGCGAGTGCCCACAATCGCAACGCCGAAGACGAACCCGTCGGGTTGTGACAGTTCGGGATGCATTGGGTCGCCGCCGGCATGGAAAATGAGGACGTCGCCCGGGTCCATATCCGCCCACTGAGTGTGGTGTGTGTCTTCGAAGCCGCAGGCTCGGTAGTTGAGTGCCGTCACCCAGTAGTCCGCAGGTGCTGTCAACCCGTAGATAGTGGTACCATTGTCTTGGACGTGCTGGACGAGTAAGTCGGTTGGGTGGTCGTACTGCTTGGAGTCGTCAGACTCTGTCTCGCTCGGGTCTATCAGTAGGGTTTCTGTGCGTTCAGCGGGGTCTATTCGGTCGAGATGTGGGAGTGTGTCGTCGATGGCGGTGCGTGCGGCGGTGCTGATGAGTTCGACGAAGGCGGGCGGGGCTTCGGTGAGGTATGCGCCTTGGTTGAGGTTCAGGTTCTTGCTGTATACGACGGTGTGGTCGTTGCGGAGGTCATGCAGAATGTCTTCGTTGGCTTCTGTGAGTACCTCGTCAACATCGAGAGGTGTAGCGAATTCTTGGTAGTCGGTGAGTGGGACGCGGTATGCGGGGCGCTGCCCGGAGTTGTACCCCATTTCAGATACGCCTTTGTCGTCCCACTCGGTGTCTTCGAGACACGTCGTTTCTTCGTACGTGTCTGCAGCGAGTGACGCAGCGGTGAACGCTCGTTGATGTTGATCGAGGTGTAAGATGACGTCGCCTGGTTGCACGTCGGTCGCGTTGTCGTAGTACACGGATCTCCCACCGTCGGTCCGTGTTTGCGGGCACCATAATGCGTCACCGAGCCCCCATCCGTCGACGTCGCGGTCGTCACGGTTGTGGTAGCTTTTTTCGATCCATACTGTCGGTTGGTCGTCGCTGTGCTGTGTTTTCGCCTGGTCGGCGTACGCTTCTAGTTCGGAGAAGTGATCGGTGAGTCCGCGAGAGGATTGCAGCTGGGTTTTTAATTCCGGGTAGTCGTCGAATTCTTCGAATGTCCAGCGATTGATCGGGACGTCGGGTGTGAACGCTCCACCGATCAGTTCGTCGAAGTTGAGGATCCAGTTGACGTCCCGATGGTGAGTGTTGAGAGAGTTTCGTGCGGTCGGTGGGAGTTCACCGTACCGGTCATTTGGGTCTTGATACGTGTAGTTGCCGTCGATGACGCCGATCGCTCGAATTGTTGCGTTTCCATGCCACTCGTCATCTGAGTGGTAACGAAGCCCGTTTTTGAGAACGATGATATCGCCGATCCTGGCTTCGTGTGCGAATTTCTGGAGTTGCACGGCAGGGTTCCGCGGGTGCACCGAGTCGCGTGCCGTCGTCGCGTCAACAATTGCATCGTGAGATGTTAATGCAGAAATGTCAGTTGTGACGTCCGGCCATCCCATACTAACGCTATCTTCACGCAAAAACAGGTCACACCACGTTTCATTGTTGAACCCGACAACCCACGCACGGCGTTCGGTCTGCTCACGATTGTCTTCGGCGGGAGCCCCGTTACTCATGAGGAATCGGTTATAACGCCTATGTCATATAACACATGATTCTGCCGAGCAAAAATCTCTGGATCGGCAGCCATCCGCCTTAGATCACAAACCAACCGTATCAATGGATGCTATCGAAGAAGCGAGGAGAGATGGTAGAGCGTTTGCAACTCCGTCTGCGGGTTAGTCTCTCTGCCAGCGTTCGAGTTCTGCAGTCATGTCTGCGGCAGTGTCTTCATCGAATCGGGCTTCATTGGCAGTCATTTTCTCATCTACAGCGTCAGCAAGGTCAATATCCATCTGGGTTGCAAGCGCAACCGAGTATATAACCACGTCCGCGAGTTCTTCTTTGACTCGGTCGTGAAGTTCGGTGTCGGCTTGCACAGTGTCAGGCGGGTGATTGTCATGCCAGAGGAAGAGTTCTAACAGTTCGTTTGCTTCAATGCTGATCGCTTCAGCGAGGTTCTTCGGTGTGTGGAACTGGTCCCAATCGCGTTCCGCAACAAATGATTTGTACCGCTCAGTGAACTCATCGAATCCGATCATCTACCACTAGTCTTTCATGGTGGAGTATCAAATATAGGTACTGCCTTCATACCACGGTCGCTGATATGAATCAACTACCACGTACGGTCTGAAGATAGCTAATCAATCAGATACTGGCATTGAAACCGCGATCTGTAACACATTAATTAGGTCGTTCTGCGCCACCAACTGGTTGCTCTAATCGCCACTCATTTTCGAGGACTGTGTCCTTATCATCGGTGCCGCCGGTGGTGAGGATTCCGAGGTGATAGAGTTGGTATTTGAATTGGAAGTGGATGCCAGATTTGTAGATCGTCGGGTCTCTGAGGACGGACTGGTTAATATCGCCGTCTGCGGTGAGAACGTCCTCTCGTCGATCCCGGGTGAAGAACACTTCGACGGCGAGTGGTTGGTTGATGCGTGTGGCTTCGAGTGCGACATCGGCGAGCGTCGCATCACGGACCCCGTTCTGATGGAGCCGTTCAAGCGCGGTGATGATGAGCCTCGTGGGCTCGTATTGAATGGCGACTGAACGCGCGAGCTGTGCCCATCGCGGAGCGAGCTCGGTGAACCGCGTTCGGCTACCAGTCCACGTGTCGAACTCGGCGAGTGCAGCCGTGACACTGCCGTGCTGGTCGCGGGCGAACCGCACCACTTCTGCGCCGAGGTGCGTGAGTGAGTCGCCGTTGGGTTGGTCGTCGACGAGGTTCAATAGGATTGCGCCGCGTCGCCCGCCAGAGATCGCGTTGATGACGTTGTCGGCGTACACGGTGTTAGTGTCGCCCTCGGCAGCGAGTGCGAGCGCGTACCCGAGGTAGTTTTTCGGGTGATTCACTGGGAAACTTCCGTCGGTGAGTCGGTGCGTGGTGGCTTGGAGTCGCACCGCGTCGATCGTCGTGGAGAACTCACCGGCTCCAGTGACACGGGCGGGCTCGACGACACGCGTGGAGTCAGCATCCTCCACGGCGATCACGCCGACGTTGAGATTCCTGGCCTGTGCGCGTGCTGTGTCGGTGATGCTGGGGGCTGGTGCGGCGACGTACCCGAGGTTGACTTCGGGGAGGTGTGCGTGTGCTTGCGTGATGCCGCGGGCGACGTCCGCAGCTGCCGGGTTGGTGTTGTGGCCTTTCGCTTCGATCACCGTGACTGGTGTCGTGGCCGCGTCGCCGTTCAGGACCTCGGTGGCTGGCATGCCAACGCCGAGTAAATCGGGTTCGCCAGCACTGAGTCGAATCGTGTTGTACGGCGCGAGCCGGTCACGGAGCGCATCAGGAATTGTCCATCCACCCCACGTGGATTGCGTGAACTGCGTTTCCGTGACCGCGTACTGATCGGGACTCGTGTCGATATCAGGATATAGTGTGTCCTTCGCGGCAGCAAGCACTGTTGGCTCGGCGAGCGTGACTGCCATTGTCCTGTCCACTGACGGGTAGATGATATAGTTGGGGGGATCGGGGCACCACTACTCACAGCGTACTCGCAGGCACCTATCGAATACGATTATAGGATCGACGACTCAACAACTCCGCATGGAGGTCGGGCTCGTCAGCTGTACAAAGAGTAAGCGCGAGAAGGCAGCGAAACCGAAGGATCTGTATCTTGAGTCGGGTTTTTCAGGAAGGCTCCCCAGTACGTTGAAGCGAATCACGATGCGTGGTATATTCTCTCTGCAAAACACCATCTGCTCGACCCGGACGGAAACCCGATAGAGTCGTACGACGAGACGCTGAGCGGGGCGTCTGTCGATACAAAACGGAAGTGGGCAGAAACCGTGTTCGAGCAGTTACGCGTAGAGGGCTTGCTTGGTAGCGAGGGATTAGTGGCTATGTGGGTAGTTCGAATTGGTTGTGTTCTTTGACGGCGTTGAGGACGATACTGGTGTTAGATCGGTTGATACTGGGATCGGTGATCAAGAATTTGATCTCGTCGTTCATGCGGTCCGTATCTTTGAATTTGCCGATAGCGATGATATCGTAGTATCCGGTGACTTCGTAGACTAAGATTATTGGCTGGTAGTTTTTGAGCGAGTAGATGATTTATCCGAGTGCGTCTCCTTCGACTTTGAACTGTATGACGGCGGTGACGTCGTATCCGGCTTAATCGTAGACGATGACTGGTGTACTAACTTTAGCGTAGTTTTATGATATTCAGGCTAGACTAGGATTGTATATGACGGATGACTCGCAATCGCTTGAGGATAACATCGTAAGCAAGTTCCTCGACAATTTAGAGTCGTCCGATGAGGTTTCGGAGGAGGTTTCGAGTGCTATCTCTGACCTATCCGATGAAGGTGATTTCGGAGGCCGAGATCAAATTGCAGATTTGGCATTAGAGGCGGTGAGTGAAGATGGAGATTAAGGAACTCAAGATCCACAACTTTCGGGGCATTCCTGAACTTAAGCAACAGCCAGAAGGCGAGAACATCGGTCTAATTGGGCCGAATGGGGCAGGGAAAAGCTCCGTCATGGATGCAGTGGATTTTCTGCTCACCGGCGAGATTCAGCGAATGACTGGGGAGGGAACTGGCGATATTTCAATTGATGATCATGGCCCGCATGTAGACAGCGAGCCTGAAGAGTCGTGGGTGGAGATCACGTTCTCGAACGGCTCCGAGCAAACCACGTTGAAGCGGACAGTCAATGACAACTCGTTAGACTACGATGGTGATCTTCCTGACTCCCTTGAGCTTCTTATGGACGCTGCGGAGAGAGGCCAACATCTGTTATCTCGAAATGAGATACTTAATTTCATTGTCTCCCAGAAGCAGAACCGGTCTGAGCAGCTTCGAACCCTTCTCAAATTAAGCGATATCAAGGAGAAACGGTTGGAGCTCCAAGGCGCAGCGGACAATTTGGATTCTGAGGCAGACCGGAAAGAAAGAGAATACGAAAGCAGTCAACGTCGCTTGTTTGAGCTTTTTGAGGAAGAGGTGTCGGACTTAGACGATGTTCGGGAGAAGGTTAACGAGTTGAGAGGGAAGTTAGACGGCGACCCCCTAGAAGAACTAGATCCAGATACACCATTCCGAAGCGAGTTAGAATCACCGACAGATCGGGCCAGTGCTAGTCCGATACAGTCAAAGCAGACCAGGGAGCTACTAGAAAAAATCAAGGGGTGGTTCGAGAACGAGGTTGAAGGGTTCCTTGAGATAGATTCAGAGCTTAGAGAGAAAACAGTGGCTGTACGCTCCGACAAGGAAGCACTACGGGCATTAGACGTCTTAGAATTGATCCAGGACGGCAGACAGTTCCTTGATGAAGACGCTGACCGCTGCCCTCTCTGCCTTACAGACTGGGATGCAGAAGATCTGGAAGCACTTCTAGCCGAACGAGAGGAAAAAGCATCCAAGGCTAACGAGAAGATGGAAGAGTTAGATGATCTTCGACAGGACGCTCTTCCCCTACTAACCGAGATCCGAACCGCGGTAGAATCACTTGTAAATGTTTTAGCCCAACACGAGGACTTCGATACAGAGGATCTCGACATCTTCCTTGGCGAGCTTGAAACGTACGAAGAGGAGCTGGAAGATGGTATTATCGACGAACTACCCCACGAGGAGTCCATTAGAGACGAGAGAAAGACGGTTCTCTGTCCTGAAGACGCTGTAGACTATATCTCGGATTTAACGAGTAGAGCGGAGGAACTGCCCGAACTCGACGCACTCCAGGATGCTTGGGACGTCCTGAACTCGGCCTACGAAAACTACCAAGAGGTCTTGGAACTGGAAGAGGTGGCAGAAGAATACCGAGAAGCCGCCGATCAAATGGACGAAGTCCAGAAGGAGTTCATCAACGCACGTGACAACGTCCTTAACGAAACCTATGAAGCTATCACGGAGAAGTTTGAGGAATATTACAAGGCGATACACGGAGAGGAAAAAGAGTTTTCGCCTGAAATAAGTCCAACTGAAACCGGATTAGATATCCAAGTCGGATTCCACGGTCGGGGCAAGCATCCGCCTCACGCACTACACAGCGAAGGCCATCAAGATAGTATGGGTCTCTGCCTCTACCTCGCATTATGTGATTACTTGGAAGACGGCGAACTTCCCCTGATAATGCTTGACGACGTCGTAATGTCCGTAGATGCTGAGCATAGACGGCCTCTCGCAAATCTCTTGAAAGAAGAGATCTCCTCAAACTTCCAGATACTGATTACTACACACGACGAACTCTGGTACCGTCACCTGAAAACGGTCGGCGTGCTTTCCCGGAAAAGTACGATCAAGTTCTCGAACTGGTCTCTTGAAGACGGTCCTCAGATACTCGGCCGTTCCGGCGATGAATGGGACCGTATTGAAGAACTCATGGACGAGGGTGATGTCCAGGCAGCAGCATCCCGCCTTAGGCATACTGCGGAGTGGTTCCTTCGTGAAGCATGCCACCAGTTTGGGGCGGAAGTGCGATTCAAATCGGATTCCCGTTGGACGCTGGGTGACTTTACAGGACCGGGAATGTCACGGTACAAGGAACTACTCAAGCAATCGAAGCGTGCCGGTAATTCCTGGGGGAACGACATCTCAGAGATCAATGACTTGGATAACAAGAGAAGCGAAGTGTATTCCAATTTCCAGAGGGAGATGGGCGCAGTCAATCCCAACGTACACTTCAATGAGAACGAATGGGCCACGTTCTCCGTAGCAGAACTCCGGCCGGTCGTCGACGCTTTCAAAGAACTCTACGACCTGTTCTGGTGTAGTAACTGCAACTCCTGTCTATCCTTAGTCGAAGATGGATTTGATGAGGTAGCCTTCAAATGTTCCTGTGGTGGTAAAGCAAACTGGACTCTTGAAGAGCAGTAAAGCCCCAACAAGTCATCACCTATTTAAAAATTCAGCCTTGTTGAGATGCGTGATTTCTCGGACAGGAGTGGCTGACGCTGACTGCGATGTTTCTGACAGCGCATTTCAGGACGAGTTTTCGGAACTGACCGAGCCAAGTTCGAGCAAGAACAATTTTATACTTATCTGGCTCTGTCGGAACCATCTTCTTTAGAGATGTATTCACGTGGATCTACTGCTCACGACACATGCTTGTTAATTTTGTAGTGCCAAATCTTGGTGAATTATTAACTTGATGTATGCCGCTTCGAGAAGTATATGTCCACTATTCAGACGCACGAACTGTATGGACTGGAGATTGGGGCTGAACCCAGAGACAAACCGTCGCCGGTTTTGTGGACGGACTCTCAGCCGACTATCGAGGTCACCTTTTCAAATAACTCTGACGTACCGTGGCGAGAAGATACGGCAGTCCACTTTTGGATCGAGATCGACGACGACGTGGTCTGGTCGCAGAACGTGGAAATGGACACGGAGCTTGCGCCTGGCGAAACGGCCACCGTGATCGTTGAAACTGGACCGTTGACCTATGAAGGCCACGCAGTGCTCGGATTTTCTATTTCATCCGGTATCAATATAAAAAGCAAGCCGAGGGCTCTCGAACCTGGTGATTCTACATACGCATTACACCCTACAAGCGCGTTCAGCGTTTGGGATCGCTCACACTATGTTTCGACGGTGAAGCGCCCTAAGCAGTTTCAGAAAGGGATCATCTTCACGTCCGTTGTGCTGATCCTCTTCGCAGGCGTCCAACTGTGGCTCGCGTATTTCCCACCAGGATGACGACGCATTCACTCTGAACGAAGGGCCCGACGACATTTCGCACATGGATCTTTCTTTTTAGCGGTCAACGAGAGAAAGAGCGTAAAGACCCTGGTGCAAATATAGCAGAGGAGACAATCTGGACCGACCTAGAGCAGTTAATCGAACCGACGTTTTTTCTACTCTGCTATTTTGTCCATTGATATGAGTGATTTTGAGGAATTTCTCAATCAAAACAATAGCGAGGAACTGAGCGTCGATGGAGAGAATTCTGAGATAGATGACTCAAAATTTTGGAACCAATTGTATAGACAAGCCATCAGTAACTTTGAAAGAGCGCTTGAAGAAGCTCAAACACTTCGGGCTGAATCAATAGAGATGTTGAAAATTATTTTACTGCTGGGGTCCTTCTATGTCGCGATATTCCAGTTTGGGTCAAACCAATTTAGCATGACAACTGAACCTACTTGGATTTTCCTTCCTTTCATATCACTCCTTGTTTCCGCTATTATATTCATCCATGGATACTTCACCCTGTCTTCGATAACATTTGGACCCAATAGCCAACATCCACGCAAAGCCATCAGAGACGAATTTGATGCGAGTGAATATCAAAAAGTGATGATGATAGTCTATTTTGAGTGGGCAGACGACAATTTCGATTTAATTCGGAAGGGACAGAAGCGGTTCACTATCGCATTGGGGGGACTGTTCGCATCTTTAGGTATGGTAGCTGTAGTGTTTTTGTATTTATAATCAAGAATATAAGGATACTGTTTAATCCACTCCGGGGTTTGCTATGTAATCTTCTACATCTCAACATCTACAATCTTTGGAACAAGTCGATTACATTTCACCGTAGAAGCGAGACCAATAGCCTTTCCGTAGATCATCTGTACTGAGCGAACTCTCGATCCCCTGTATTGACCGGAATAGGGGCATAACGTATCATTTTCTGAGGGTCTCTACAGAGCCCATTATTTCCGATAGGAATTCTCCAATCAGTCGAAGTTACAAAGAGAGGGTGATCTCAAGACATTCTACTTATACAGGAGCAAAATACATCGCACATTCTCACTTTACTTCTGTATTTCATATTTGATTTCGGACATAATGTAGGTAAGTCGAGGCTCTACCTCAGTATCTGGATCTCGCATACAGACACAAACGAGTCAGAACGTGTCGCTTACTGGAAATTTATACAGAATCAAGTTAATTTTCTTTTGTGGATTCTCGATCAATCACAACTGTATGTCCTGTCTTTCGCTTATGCCGATCAACAGCAGATTCTTTATAATAAACGTACAGACACTCTTTACATCGATATCGTCTTACTACTCCACTATTTTTTCTCTCAATCAAGTAAAGTAGGGCTCCTAACATACCGAACAAAAGCGTTAGAACTACCCACCAAAGGGATTCTCCTCGATCGACTGTATCATACCAAACAAACATTGGAAGAACTACTATATGTATGATGAAATAGATTACCACGATACCCGGTATTATAGTATTTATTACCATTCTACTCAAGGTGTCGGCGTCTGCTTGCTTAATGTTTACCTTGTACTGACCGTTCACCACCCTTGGGAGATCAGCCTTCGGCTTGTGCCACACTTGCGCATTGTATCTCGCATAGCAATCAGAAAACCCTCTGAATTGATGGGAAACTCGGTGGTCAATATGTGCTCGTTGATGACTGCTTTGCTTGCGAACCCGTCTGAAGGGCTAGAATCCGACAGTTCCTCCAAAACTCAATGCTTATAGTTGTACCCAGTGTTCTTCGAGTATGCCTCAAATCATACCACAAGATGATTCTACAGCGGTAGACCTGACTGAAGCAGGCCAACGTACTCTCCAAATCGGAGCGGGCAACCCGATTCAGATTAGTTCGGGCCATCGAATACTGCATCACAATGGGAAGTGCTCGCGGCCGCACGGCCATAACTACGAGATCACTGTGGAAGTGACTGGGGAACTCACCGAGGAGGGGTGGGTCGTCGACAAAGGAGATGTCACGGATGTTATTGACGCGTGGGATCACCGGTTCCTCGTCGAAGAGGGCGATCCGCTCGTCGACGCGTTCGAAGCCTCCGGCGACGGCGACGCACTCGTCGTGTTGGAGCATCCGCCGACGGCGGAGGTGATGAGCGTCCTCCTCGAACAACGAATGCTCGATGCGTTCCCGGACACCGTGTCGGACGTGTCGGTGTCGGTGAGCGAAACCGGCGAGCTCTGTGCGACCTACTGATGCCGGTCGCACGTGACGGAGAGAAGCCCGCGACGGACGCTGACGCGACTGGTGAGGGGCTCCCGATCAACGAGGTGTTCTACTCGTTGCAGGGCGAAGGAACGCTTGCTGGCGTCCCCTCGGTGTTTGTGCGGACCTCTGGGTGTAACCTGCGGTGTTGGTTCTGTGATTCCTACCACACGTCGTGGGAGCCGACCGGCGCGTGGCGCGATGTCGACTCGATCATCGAGGAAGTACAGTCACACGAACAGGCCAGTCATGTTGTGCTGACGGGCGGAGAGCCACTGATTCACGAGGAGTCTGTTGAACTCCTCGAACGACTGGCCGCTGAAGGGTATCACACGACGGTGGAGACGAACGGGACGATCTACCGGGACGCGCCGATCGACTTGGCGAGTATCAGCCCGAAACTGGCGAGCAGCACGCCGACACCCGATCGGGACCCGAAAGGCGACGGCGAATTCGAAGAGCAGCACGAAGCAAATCGGATCGACATGGACGCGCTCTCCCAGATGGTTGACGCGTACGAGACGCAGCTCAAGTTCGTCGTGACCGACGAGTCGGATCTCGCAGAAATCACGGATCTAGTTGATCAGGTTCGAAAAGCGACGTCGACGACCGTGGCGGATGATGACGTGTTGTTGATGCCGGAGGGTATGACTCGGGAGCAGCTAGATGGGACGCGTAGCGATGTCGCCGAGTTAGCGATGGAGTACGGGTACCGGTACACGCCGCGACTCCACGTTGACCTGTGGAACGACGCACCGGGAACATGATCGTCGCCCAGGGGCATTCCGGTCGATGTCGTGTGGTGCCGGGAGTACGGCGTGGATGTCCCACACGGTGTGGTGTACAGAGCAATAATCGATACAACGCAACTGAGCAGACATGAGCAACAAAAGCGCGGTAATTCTGGTGTCCGGCGGGATGGATAGTGCGACGGCTGTCTACGAGGCGATGGAGCAAGGGTACGAGCCGTACTTCCTGCACACGTCGTACGGGCAGCGCACCGAGGACAAGGAGTTCGAGTGTGCGCAAGCGCTTGCTGAGGAGGTTGAAGCTGCGGATTTCTTGCATATCGAAACGGGGCATCTCTCGCAAATCGGTGCGTCGAGCCTGACGGACGAGGAGATGGACGTGGCTGACGCGGATCTTGAGAGTGATGAGATCCCGACGTCGTACGTCCCCTTCCGGAATGCGAACCTGTTGTCGATGGCGACGTCGTACGCGGAGGCGACTGACTCGGCGGCGCTGTTTATCGGGGCGCACTCGGAAGATTTCTCCGGGTATCCTGATTGTCGCCCGGCGTTCTTCGACGCGTTTCAGAACGTGATCGATGTCGGGACGAAACCAGAGACGGAGATCGAGTTGAAAGCGCCGTTCGTCGAGTGGTCGAAAACGGAGATCGCGGAGCGCGGATTGGATCTCGGTGTGCCGTACGAGATGACGTGGTCGTGTTACCGTGATGAGGAGCCGGCGTGTGGGACGTGTGATGCGTGCGCGTTCCGGCTTGAGGCGTTCCGGAATGCTGGGTCACGCGATCCGATCACGTATGCTGAGCGGCCGGAGTTTTCGTGACTCATCAACTGAGATGAGTTCACTCTCTCATCTTCGTTGAAATACGGTTCTTCAGATATATTTTCGTCTGAAACAACCGGTCGCTGCTCGATAACGACTGTGTGGGGCTCGCCGAGATACGGGAACTGCTCGCCGTCCTCGTACTGCCGGTCAGGTATCCGGTCTCGATGGGTGTCGAACTCTCGCTTCTTCTCGATGACCCAGGCTGCGTTCTCCTGCAGCAACCCCTCGGGGTCGATGTCAGCAACTCTCGGCACCATAACCGTCACGCTCCGAATGTCGACGTCGATTCGGGGCTTGCTCGCATCTGCACTCCGGGAGATGTCGTACTCGACGGTGTGGCCGAGCAGCCCCACCTCTCGCAGCTGTGTCTCACTCATGGTTTCGAATGAGGTAGCCCCGGATGGTGTCGACGAAGCGGTCGTCGACCCGTCCAGCTAACGGACAGCAGAACCGTGCCAAATAGTTAACTTTCAGAGATGGGAAGACGTGATAACTAACATGATCTCGCTTCCTCCGCTTGTCGATAACGCGAAGGCGAATCTCGAAGACATCTACGAGAAGGTCTTTCCACAAGCTGAGGAAGCACGCATCGCAACCGGCTACTTCTACCTCTCAGGATTCGACCTCTACCGGGACGACCTCGACCAACTCGCCGATCCAGACGAGCTGGGTCGTGCCCCATTGCGCATCCTCATGGGCCGACAGACGAACCAGCAGACTGTCTCCGAGATTGAACAAGGCCAGAGTCTCCGGGAACAGTTCACCTCCGAGCTCAAAGCGGACATCGAGGAACTGAACAACGCACAGCTGGACCGCTTGGACCGCTTGCGGGACTTCATCGCCGATGGTCTCGTCGAGGTCCGTGTCCGCAACCCTGAGAACGGATACTTCCACGCGAAGGGTGCTGCCTTCCGTGGCCCGCCTGAAGACGATGAGTTCGAGACCAATGCAGACCACGATACCCGACCCTGCGCGACCATCGTCGGCTCGTCGAACTTCTCAGCGAGTGGCCACCGCAACAACATCGAACTCAACCTGACGAGCCAAGACGCCCTTCAGACCCAGGCCTTCGAAGATTGGTACGACAACCAATGGGCGAATGCAGAAGCCTTCAGCGAGGAGCTCATCCGGGTTATCGAGAACAGCGATCAGTACCAGGACTGGCAAGAGGAGCAACAAGCTGAGGACGAAGAGACCGAAGCCGAACTCGGGACGTACCTCGAACCCTTCGAGCTGTACAAACTGCTGGCGTACGATGAACTCAACGGCAACGTCGACGCGCGAGACAGCCCCCTCTACTACTTCCAGCAACTCGGCTACGAGAGCGCCCGAGAGAAACTTGCCCAGTACGATGGCTGCATCATCTCCGACTCCGTCGGTCTCGGGAAGTCATTCATCGGCGGGGAGCTCCTCTATGACTACCGCCAGCGCGGTGATCAGTGTCTCCTCATCGTTCCGGCGAACCTGACCGACCAGTGGGCGGACCTTCTCCAAGACGGGACAGACGAAGACGGGGAGCCGTACTTCGGCCTGGAGGTTGACGGCACCCACCTCGACGTGATGAGCATCAGTAAGTTCCAGAACCTCTCCTACGAGGAGGTCCAGGACCTGCAGGACGAATTCGACGTACTGCTCATCGACGAGGCCCATCGCTTCCGGAACTTCGGCAAGTGGCGACCCATACCCGAGCACGACGACGACTACAAAGGAACGCGGCGGCACGCGAACCTCCGGCAGCTTCGTGGGAAGACGATGATCATGCTGACGGCGACGCCGATCAACAACAGCGCCACCGACCTGAAGAACCTCATCAGCCTGTTCACGAGCCCGGAAGAGCTCCGCAACAAGGCCTCACTGGACTTCGACGCCTTCGATGAGTACATCGACCTCTCTGAAGAGCGAAAGCAGATCGCTGCGGGCAAAGAAGAAGTCTCTGAGGAGGACCAACAGGAGCTCGCCGAGAAACTCCAGCGCCAGTCAAAGGAGATATCCCACATCCTCAACGAGGTGATGGTCCTGCGGACGCGCAAGCACGTTAAGGAGCAAATCCAAGACGAGGAGGACTTCGAGATGAGTTTCAAGCCACCGGTGCTCAACAAGCAGGAGTATTCGCTGCCGGCGGCTTACCAGCCGATCTATCGGATGTTACCCGACGTGATGGATGCCCTCCACCTGCCCCACATCACGGTGAAGAACCCCCAAGCCGGAAGTACGCTGAAGGCGCTGTACAAGCTCAATCTGTTGAAGCGCTTGGAGTCCTCGACGTATGCCTTCGTCCAATCCATTGAGACACTCCACCAGAGTGAACGTCAACTCCTTGAACTACTGGAGGGCCTCCCCGAAGAGGAGGGCGTCGACGTCCTGCGCTCGGTGCAGAACGGCGAGAACCCATCGACGTTGGACGACTTCGTGGAAGGGGAAGACGCTGCAGAAGACCTCGAACAGACACTGGAGGAGTTCGGGTTCGATTCAGGCGTCGTCCGTGCCGACGACGGTTCCGGGAATGTCGAGAACGAACTAGCGGATGCGACGATTGGCCAGGTTCGGAACTACATCCGAGAGGATCTCACCCTGCTTGCGTACTTCCTCACGCAGTTCATCGGTGACGTCGCCCGTGACGCCGAGACGGTGCGTGACCAAGCTGTCACGGTCCGTCAGTGGCTCCACGAGCACGACGCGGGTGTTCTGCCGGATGTCCCCGAAGAGGAACTGAACCCCACTCTCTACCCGCACAGCGACCTCACGAGCGTCGAGACGTCGACTGAGGAGTTCTACGAGGCAGTGTTCGCCTTGAGTGGGTTCCGTGACCCGAAGATCGACCGCCTCGCCGATGTCCTCCAGAGCCACGACCAGAAGGTCCTCATCTTTACCCAGTACCGGGGGACTGCCGACTACGTCTACCGGACACTCAGAGACAATCCTGACTCGCCGTTGACGGCGTCGAACAGTGCTGTGGTGAAAGGCGGCGACGAGAACAAACAGGACATCATTCAGCGGTTTGCCCCACAGGCCTCCGGGTACCAGAGTACGCTGGCAGAATCTGACGAGAACGAGCTCCAGTACGTCGTCGCCACCGACACTCTCAGTGAAGGGGTGAACCTCCAGGACGTTCATGTCGCCGTCAACTACGACCTCCCGTGGAACCCCATGCGCATCGTCCAGCGTGTCGGCCGTATCGACCGGATCGGGAGTACCGCCGAGAAGCACGTCCACAACTTTTACCCTGACGGCGATATCGAGGCGGCGATTAAGCTTCTGAAGCGCCTCCAAGCGAAGATCAACGACATCGCCCTCATCGTCGGCAAGGAGAACAACATCCTCGACCCGAACGAGGACCAGATACTGGAGCAAGCTGGTGTCGACACCCAGAAGACGATTGGGGAGTTGGAGGTCGAAGAGATCGAGGATTCCCTGCGTCACTCACGAGACGTCGACGACGTGAACGAGCTTGACGACACCTCGAAGAACCCGCTGCTGCGGAACGCCGGAAGCAACGAAGAGGCTGCGTATGACCGCTTCCTCCTGAAGCGTGAACTGAACGAGGATTACGGGTTGGAGACTTCGGACTTCGAGTACGCCGAGGACTTCTTTGAGGACGATCCTGCAGAGCGGGAGTTCCTCTACACGAACGCGATCAATCACGAGAAAGGGCCGCGGCCGGGCGTGTTCGGGCTCGCTCATCTCTGGTTCGACAACGAAGAGGAGGCTCCCTTGGGACGTGTGCGGCGAGCGTTCTACTATAAACCCTTCAGTGACGGTGTTAAAGAGCGGTCCGTCCAGACGCTCTCGATGACGCCCTCGATAGAGGGTGAGCCAGCGACAAGGAACGTCGATCATGTGCTGGCGAATCGGGAGGATATCGAGGCTGTTCTCGATCAGCGGTTGAAGTCCATACAGAAAGGACAGACTGAGCAGATTTTCAAGCAGGGTGATTCCTTCTCGAAAGAGCAAGAGACGATTCTGGATTTCCTCTCTCACTACATCCAGCCGAACTACGGAGATGAGCCGTGTTTAGAGGGGGAGTATGAGATAATGGGGGAGTGGGCAGACGATCTCCACGATCAGCTAAAGACGGTGAAGCTCGGGAGTACCGACGAAGACCGAATCCTACGGGAGACGTTCAGACATCACGAGCAGTACGAGTCATTCACCGACTGGCCGGCGAGGGAGTTCCTGAGTGAGTTGGACTCATTCGTCGAAGAGAACATCGAGGCGTCGACGGAGTACCAAGATACGCTCGTCGGAGAGAGTGAGGTGAATGCGAAGTTGGTGTGTTGGGGTGTGGTTGGGAATTAGCTGAATTGCCACGCCTGGAGGCACTATGGTGGGCTCAGAAGCCTACGGGTGAGGTCCTTCCTCCATCAATAAATCAAACTTCTCGAATACCAAATCGAAATATTGGTTGTCCATCATCCGTGGAGAGGAAACTTGATGGAAATCGTCCAAGATGAATTGGACGTCCCTACGGTTTAGACCGTAGGCACAGAAGGCTGCAGCATCAATCTCAGCACGGAGTTGTCGGCGATGCTGTTCGTCCGTGACCGGGTCAATGTCTCCTAATCGCTTCCGCAAATCTGCAAATTCATCCCCGTAGCAGTTCAATTTTGCAGCACGTTCTGAGATGTAGTAGAACCAATCATCTCCCTTGGTTAGTCGTGGGAGCTGAGATTCATTGAATTTGTACTGGACAATATGACTATCTACCTTTGTTCTCATCAAGTAGTCAAATGGGATACTGTTGAGAAGGCCGGTCAAGACGAACAGTTCGTAATCAGTGAAGACCCGCTCGTAGGCACTATGCATCGGATAATTGCTCAAATCCTCTTCGCTCGGATTGACTGCATATGGTCGAACCGTCATGAGTGTATGAACGGTAACGACATCTTTCGGTAGCACAGTCGCAATCAGTGTTCTCTCGTCGTCCGCCCGTGCGATATTACGAATAGCAATACGATCATTCGTCTTTAGCTAAGCCTCACACCTCGGTTGCGTAGCGGTAGCGAGCGTCTCCTGTAAGATC
>NZ_JBHSXI010000003.1:0-9322 GCF_042662525.1 Halorubrum trueperi | reverse complement strand
TAGTGCTCTCGTGCATCCCGTGGCGTGTCGATGAACGGCGCGTCAGCGGCGTAGCCGTGACGCGCCGCGCCGTGATCGTCGTACTTTCCGTTTAGGTACGTACAGTCGATGTTGACGGGAAACTCGACGGTCCAACTGTGACCGTCGAGTTTCCCTGTCAGGTCGTGTTGGATGACGCGGCTCCACCCTTCCGAGAGTTCCTGCTGAATCGCTTCACCCCACCGGATGATCGAGACCACATAGGCGTAGTTGTGTGTCTGTAACAGCGTGAGACACTTGCTGTCGTAGAATCCGCGATCAAGGTAGACGGCCCTGACCTCGGTGTCAAGGCCGTCGAGAACACCGAGAAACTCAGCGAGGACACTGCTGGCGGTGTCGCCGTCGTCAAGACGGCGCACCGCCAGCGTGTAGCGTTTGTTCCGCACGCGTGCGTAGAGTGTGGCAAGCGTGGAACGCAGTGGTCCCACGCTTTCCTCCGAGTGATAGAGGCCGTCTGTGTCGTCTTCGTCACCGTAGTAGGGCCGCAGGTGGAGGTCTGCGCAGACCTCCACCTGCTCGGGGAGGAGTTCGACGATGTCTCGGCGAAGAAGGGTGTTAGCGAGTCGTTCGAGCCGTTCGGGCTCGAACTTCGTCTGGAGGTGGTAGAGGATTGTGTTCGCCGATGGTGAGTCTTCGCTGGAGTTGCACAGTGTCGAGATCGAGGTCCCGTCGGCGGTTGCGCCGAAGAGGGCCTCGTAGATGTCCTCTGCATCGATTTCAACGTTGTTGGCGAGGTTCAGAGAAACTTCCTCGTCAAGGCGGTTGACGAGGAAGTTAAGGAGCTGGTCTTCGGATTTCACTGTCTACTTGCTGCTGTTTGCTAGGCACATTCGCAGCAAGCAGACGTTCTAACTAACCGGCTTTGTGAGGTACTGAATCTAGGTTTCAGCGACGTCACTACCGGTGGCGACCACGTCAGTCCGCAATTCGGCGGTGATCACCGCCAACGAGCTAGAGGTTAATCGATAACGGGTAGCGTAACCACTGAAGGATGTCAATCCGGCAAGTAACAGCGATAGACTCGTTCCAGTAATCCGGTGATAGCGAATATATTATATGCGTGGATTTTGATAATCCTGATATGCCACAGGACGTTCCCGTGCAAGCCGTCCAGACATCGTACCAGATACTCGAGGCGTTGATGGAGTTGGGCGGCGCAGGGCCTATAGAACTGGCAACTCGGGTAGGTCTCGCTGAAAGTACCGTACACGACCATTTGAGCACGTTGGAACAACTCAACTATGTAACAAACGAAAACGGACAATACATGATCAGCACACGGTATCTCGAACTGGGAATACGGTTGCGGAACACGATGGAGATCTACGAGGCCGGGAAAGGCGAGATAAATCGGCTCGCAGAGGAAACGGGCGAACATTCCGTGATGATGATCGAGGAAAACGGTCTTGGAGTGATGCTGCACCTCGCTAGTGGAGATACTGCAGTAACGATCGATCCGTACCCCGGAATCCACGTGAAGTTACATACATCCGCGATGGGCGAATGCATTCTGGCTTATCTTCCTGATGAACGGGTCGCCGAAATTGTTGAACACTACGGACTTGAGGCAGAACAAGACGAAATATCGAGGGAAATGGGGGAATTGGAAGACAGACTGTCGGCTGTTCGCGATGAAGAGTATACGGTTGGGTTCGCTGGTGACGTCGAGGGAGTCCGATGCGTTGCCAAGCCAATTTTGAGTAACGGGACCGTCTATGGGTCGATTGGTGTCTGTGGGCCCAAGAATCGAATTCTCGCTGAAAACAACATCCAGGATATTGGCAAGGAGATCCTACAGGCAGCGGACGTAATCCAGGTAAATCTCGCCCACTCGGACGCTGCCTGGACGAACCTTTAAAATCGTCCGGCGCTGCCGGATTCATATTGTATAATCCGGTGCAGCCGAAGATTTATTATGGGTGAGCGCTACGGATTGGGTGATGGCATCATATAGCACGATAAAGCTGTCAATCACGGACAACGGTGTTGCGAACCTCGTTCTGGATCGCCCAGAGAAGCAGAACTCACTGAGTCCGGAACTCCACCACGAGTTACTCGACGCTCTCGACACGGTTGAGGAAGAGAATGGGCGTGTGTTAGTGATCAGCGGAAACGGGGACGCGTTCTGTGGGGGGATGGACCTCGAACGAGCATTCCTCCGGCCTCGGCGGGATGGGCCGCAGGAGTTCATACAGGCGAACGCAGCGATCCTTGAAGCGATGACGCGTCTGAAACACTATCCGATCCCCACAGTCGCCAAAATCGACGGCTGGACGTTTGGAGGTGGATACGAACTCATGGGTGTTTGTGACTTCGCCATCGCGAGAGACGATGCGACATTCGGACTTTCGGAGATAAACTTCGGCATCTTCCCTGGTGGCGGAACGATGTGGGCGACTGTCCACACCATGAACCGGCGCAAGGCAATGTATTATGCGGCGACCGGCGAAACGTTCACCGGGAACGAAGCCGAGGAGTACGGTGCCGTCACAATGGCAGTTCCGGGAGAGGAACTGAATCAAACAGTAGACGACCTGGTCGAGTCACTACTCGAGAAGAACCCTGTCACGCTTCGATTCAATAAGGAAGTTTTCGAGAAATCCCGGTACATGACCTTCGAGGACTCCGTCGACTACGAGATGGCAAAGATGGAGGAGATGAGCTACCTCCAGGGCGAAGACTGGATAGAAACCGCGCTGAAACAGTTTGAAGACCGAGAGTTCCGGCCCGGACTTGAATCCTACGACACAGGGAACACAGATGACTGACGTTCGTACGGTTAACGCTGCACTCGAACAGCTGGCCGAATGGCGCCCGAATCACACGGCCTTCGTCCAAGCGGAGACTGGACGGCGTGAGACGTTCAGCGAGGCCAACGAAATCGCACGGAGTCTGGCGAACGGACTCTCGGATAACGGGGTGGGTAAAGGTGACGTCGTTGCACTCCTCAGCCGGACGACCGTCGAACATGCCCTGTCCTACTTCGCCGTCCAGAAGGTAGGCGCGATCCCTGCAACGCTCCACAATCGCGAAGCACCAAACAAGATCGTTTCCCTTGTCGATCAAGTGGGAGCGAAGGCACTGTTTTTCCAGCCTCAATTCGCGGATACCGCCGAAGCTATCAGCGACCACACCGGCCTGGACCTGATCGTCGAATATGATCGAGACGGAACGGCCGAGATTTCCGGCTTCGGCACGCCGTTGTCGACTCTCCTAGATGAAGGGGCGTCCCGGTCAGTGGGCGTTGACGTTAACCCATCGGATCCAGCCTTCATCAACTTCTCGTCGGGAACCACGGGGAAGCCCAAGGGCATCGTGCACACGCACGAAGAGGCGATCGAATGCGCACACGCCGGCCAATTCATCTTCAGCCCCCACAGTGATGATACGATGTTGAACCCGTTTACTCCCTCGTTCATCGGCTGGCAGAACATGACCCTGCCAATCGTCAACGCCGGAGGGAAGTCAGTGATGGTCGAGGAATGGAACCCGGAGCTGATTCTCCAGATGGTCGAAGACGAAGAAGTAACCATCATCCTGCTGGTGCCGACCCAGTGGAAGATGCTACTTGACGCAGATATCGACAGGTACGACCTCTCGTCGGTCCGGCTTGGAGGCTACGCGGGTGAAACGATGGGTGAGGACCTCTTCAGACGGCTCAGAGAGGACATCACGGAGAACTTCTTCACAGTCTATGGCACGACGGAGACGATGGACTGTGGTATCGCACTGCTCCCCCACGAGGTGACGGAGGAGACACTCGCCAGCGTCGGGAAACCGGTGCCAAATACCGAGGTTCGTATCGTGGAACCCGACTCCCACGATCCGTCGGCCCCAGTCGGACAGGGTGAGGCTGGGGAGTTGATCCTTCGTGGTCCATCGATCGCCGAGGAAGTGTGGGACGACCCGGAGACTACGGACGAAATCTTCCACGAGGAGGGGTGGTGGTTCTCGGGCGACCTTGCACGGGTCGGTGACGATGGAAACGTCTACATCGAAGGGCGAACCGATAACATGATCATCAGTGGCGGGATTAACATTTACGCCGAGGGGGTCGAGGGTACTATCGAAGCTCATCCTTCGGTCGTTGAATGCGCCGTCATTGGAGTCCCACACGATCAGTGGAACGAGGCGGTCAAGGCGTTCGTCGTCACCAGCGACGACGTTACGGTCGGGGAGCTTGACGAGTGGTGCAAGAACAACGATAACCTCGGCAACTACCAGCGTCCTCGTGAGTGGGAGTTCGTCGACGAACTCCCCCGGACGAACACCGGGAAACTAAACCGGAGTGTGTTACGCGAACGGGAGGACATTTCTTCATGAACTTTCAACTCTCCGACGAGCAGGAGCTGATGCGGGATGGGATCCGGAAGATAGCGGCCGATTACGACCAGAGTTACTGGCAGGAAATCCACGAGGAACAACGGTTCCCCACTGAAATCTATGACGATCTCGCGGAAGGAGGCTGGCTCGGCATCGTGTTTCCAGAGGAGTACGGAGGGGAAGGCCTGGGCCTGTTAGATCTCGTCCTCTTGATGGAAGCTCTTTCAGAGGAAGGTGCCTGGGAGGCGGCTGTAGGGTTCGTTACTGGCACGGTCTTCGGGGGACTTTCCGTCCTCGCCCATGGCACCGATGAGCAAAAACGAAAATACCTCCCACCTATCGCGGCCGGCGAGGAAACGTGGGCATTAGGGGTGACTGAACCGGACGCAGGACTGAATACAACGAATATCTCAACGTCTGCCGAACGAGACGGTGAGGAGTTCGTGATCAACGGGCAGAAGCAATTCATCTCGGGGCTTGACGAGGCGGAGCGAATGTTACTTCTCACGAGGACCACCCCGATGGCCGAGTGTGACGATCCTCGCGAGGGACTAACCATGTTCATCGTGGACCCTGCCGATGACGCAATTGAGTATAACGAGATTCCCCTCGATCTGTACTTCCCCGATCGAACGTTTCAGGTACACATTACGGATCTCCGGGTCTCCGAAGATCAGATTCTCGGGGACGAGGGCAACGGGATGATGCAGGTGTTCGACACCCTCAACACCGAGCGGATCACAACGGGGGCAGGCGCGCTGGGGGCAGGACTATGGTGTTTGGATCAAGCAGTCAACTACGCGAACGAACGCGTCGTCTGGTCAGAGCCGATTGGTGCTCACCAGGCGATCCAGCACCCGCTCGCAGACGCCCACGCCGATCTGGAAACAGCCAGACTCGCTGTCCGCAAAGCGGCTTGGCAGTATGACGAAGGGGCGGGGAACGTGGGCGAGGCCGCCAACGTTGCGAATCTCCAAGCCGGGAAGGCAGCGTGGAACGCCGCCGAGGCGGCTATGACCACGTTTGGTGGGATGTCCGCATCGGCCGAGATTGGAATTGCCGCTGCGTGGGGCTTCCTCCGGCATTCTCGGACCGCGCCTGTGACTGAAGAGATGATTCGAAACTATCTCGGCCAACACGTCCTTGGATTACCCCGGTCGTATTGATGGCCCACGGTGTTCACTCAGAACGACTGACCGTTGGCGATCTTGCGTTCGTCCGTCACGCGTTCGCCCGACCACACGTAGACCCGGTCAATGTATTCGTGATTGGATCTACGGTCATCGATACTGGCCACCCGTCGGAACCAACGCTCCGGTGGTTTCGCGACCAGGAAGAACTGGATCGGGTCGTGTTAACCCACTCACACGTCGATCACGTCGGGGCGAGCATCGGTCTCAAGTCCATCGCTCGCCTTCCTCACGTCGCGTTTCAGGGGGTTTTCGACGAACTAACAGACCTTGAGGCTCGGATGGCTAGGATGAGAGACCACCTCCACGGAAGTGGGAATTCGGAAGGATACCCTCAATCCTTCGTCAGTGAAGAATTCCCGCCCGACCTCCCCCACTACGACGTGACCCAGTCTACGTCGGTTTCAGATGGGGATACCATCGATATCGATGGCATGCGGTTCGAAGTCCTCCACACGCCTGGCCACGAGTACAATCACCTCTCCCTCTGGTGCCCGTCTAGTGAGGTCGCATTTGTCGGTGACGCCGTGATGCCCTCTGCCAGGTTTGACGTGGGGGTGGTGAACACGAGCGTTGGCGACTACCTCGAAACGCTCGAGCGACTATCGGAATTAGGGGCTGAAGTGCTGATTCCGTCTCACGGCGACCCAATCACCGATGTATCTAGCTTCATCGAGAACTGTCTAACGAATGTCAATGAAACGATCGACCAGGTCCAGACCGTCACGGATCGCCTGCGGGACCCAGTCGACCTCAGAGAAGTCGCGGTCGAGGTGTTCGAACCGGAATCCGGAATGGCGGCGAAATACTTCCAAGATGTAACGGCGGCTTACGTTAGGTACCTCGACGACGATGGGTCCCTCTCCCTCATCGACACAAGCGGGGAAACGCGATAACTACTCGGGGACCGATCTCCCGAGGTCAGGTCTTCGGACACACTGCCTGTCAATTTCGAAATCAACTGCTTGGAAGCGTTTGTTGAGTGTACGGCCGGCCTTTACAGCCTCGTTCAGAACATTCAGTGATACCTTCACCACTCCAGGAGAACACGTCTACGTCTGTATCCCTCACAGAACGAACGGGACGATCGGCGAAATCACGGTTGAGAGCTGAACGTCTCCAAGGTCATCAGGAGGCATTGTTCGCATCACGATGCCTCCTCGCTGTCGAAGACGCTCTCGAGGGCGGTCGCCGGCAAGGCCGACCGCGAGAATCTTGAGCGCATCACCGACAACATTCTCCTGAACGACACCGAGGATGCTCGGGGCCAGATCAAGCTCAGCTTTGCACGTTGTCGAGTTGACATTATAACTGTCGAAAGCGGCGTAAGAAGCGTTCTACACGGGATTCACGAATTAACCCAACAGATGCGAGAGATCAGTGGAGACGATGAAGACGAGCTTCATGCTGTTTGATCCGTCAGCGGAGAGCGTAGAGTGACCCCCTGAACCACTCTGTTCCGTTTGAACACCGTCTTAGCCGCCATTTTCGGTCGATAAAGTGTTAGATTCTCAACGTGCAAAGCCGAGTAATATCTTTACTGTGTTTCTCAGTAACAATCCGCTCAAGCGGAGTTGGATCCCTCGCTCAATCGGGGTTTCGGCGTGAAAACTTGGTACACAAATTTTACGGGATGGCGTCACTACGGCTGCGGAGGTGGGCGATCTCCGACATGGGTGCTCAGAAATTCCCACGTCTTTCTCAGAGAAAGTCCGTCAGATACACGTCTGACTAGTCTGAACAGTGCCTGAGTCGACAGCCCCGCTTTTATGTACGTAGCGTACGTTGGGGTCCCCCATGCCACCGACAGTAGACAACATCGGGATTGCAGTTACTGATCTCGACGCGGCCGAGTCGTTTTACGAACAACTGGGGTTCGAGGTCGACCGGTATTCCTCCGAGGAAGCCGCGGTCCGACCAGCCTCGGAGTCGGCGTACCTCTACGTGTTCGAAACCAGCAATGAAACGACGACCCATCGCGATGCGGAGCTCTTTGACAATCCCGTCGGCATCGATCACGTATCTGTTCGCGTCGATGACGTCGACCAGACCTACCGAAACCGAAAGGAGGACGTCGCGTTCTTCCTGGAACCGACGACCGACGAGGACTGGGGCCTACGCATGGCAGGCGTCCACGATCCCAGCGGCAACGTCCTCTACTTCATCGAACACCAAAACGAGTAGCGGCTGTCCTGGCGCCTGACAGCGTCTGCGCTGCAGCCACCCATTCGTCCGCGTCAGACGTCGGGCAGTGTGCCGCCGAACTCCTCGATGAGCGGCGGGACGACGTCGAACAGATCGTCGACGATGGCGTAGTCGGCGATGTCCATGATGGGCGCGTTCGGGTCCGTGTTGATCGCGATGATGGTCTCGGCGCCTTTCATGCCCGCGACGTGCTGGACGGCCCCGGAGATGCCGATGGCGATGTAGACGTCCGGCGTCACGACCTTGCCCGACTGGCCGACCTGCCGGTTCTTCGGCAACCACCCGCTGTCCACGATGGGGCGCGACGAGGAGAGGGTCGCGTCTGTCGCCTCCACGAGCGCCTCGATGAGTTGCAGGTTCTCCTCCTCCTCGATGCCGCGGCCGATGGAGACGAGGAACTCCGCCTCGCTGATGTCGACGTCACCGCTGGCGACCTCCTCGTAGCCGGTGATGGCCGTCTTGATCTGGCTCTCGTCGATGTCTGCGTCGAACGCCTGGACGTCGGCGTCGCCCGCGCCCTCTGCCTGGGCCCACTCGGCTGGGCGGATCGTGACGACCGCGTTGTCCTCGGCGACGTCGATGGTCGTCTCGACCTTGCCACCGTACTGCTCGCGCGTGACGGTGAGGTTACCGTTGTACTCCAGATCGACCGCGTCGGTCACCAGTGGCAGGTCGAGCCCCTCTGCGCTTGCGGGGACGTAGTCCATGCCGTTGACCGAATTCGGCGCCAGCAGGAACTGCGGGTCCAGCTCGGCGTAGAGTTGCTCGACGGCCTGCGTGTAGATGTCGTGGTTGAACTCCTCGCCCTCGTCGACGGTGTGGATGGCGTCGACGCCCTCGCGGTTGACCTGGTCTGCGACGGTATCGACGTCGCCGCCGATGACCGCCAGGTGGACGTCACCGCCAGTCTCGTCTGCCAACTGGCGCGCGGCGGTCGCGATCTCGTAGCTGACGTCACGCACGTCACCACGGCGGTGCTCGGTGACTGCGAGCACGTCCGTCATCCCTCGACCACCCCTTTATCACGCAGGAAGGTCGCAAGCTCCACGGCGGTCTCCTCGGGGCTGCCTTCCCAGACGGTAGCGTCGCCCTCGGATTCGGGCTCGTACATGCCGGTCATCGCGAGCGGGCTGTCGACGACGCTCTCGTCGACACCGAGGTCGTCGAGCGACTGCACGTCGAGCGGCTTGGACTGTGCCTGGCGGATGCCGCGCAGGCTCGCGTAGCGCGGCTCGTTGATGCCGGACTGGATCGTCAGGACGGCCGGCGTCTCGACGTCGGTAATCTCTTCGACGCCACCCTCGAGTTCGCGGTGAACCGAGGCGACGCCGCCCTCGACGTCGAGATCGAGCTGGTTGACGACGGCTGCCCACTCGAAGCCGATGTTCTCGGCGAGTGCGACGCCCGTGGCACCGTTGGACTCGTCCCCGGACTGGACGCCCGACAGGACCAGATCCGGATCCTCTTCTTCGACGATAGCAGCCAGTAGCGCCGCCTTGGAATCGACGTCGAGGTACGCCGCACCCTCGATGGCGTCGTCCCACACGCGGATCGCCCGGTCTGCA
>NZ_JBHSXI010000002.1:169249-192325 GCF_042662525.1 Halorubrum trueperi | reverse complement strand
GCTGGCGACGTGGCGCCAGCAGGGACGCAATCCATACGAAGAACTTCGTCGAGTCGTCAGCAATAATGAGGTTATGTCACGGGCTCACGCTGTGCCGGCTGTCGAGACCTCGGGGTAAACACGTACGATTTTTCTACGATTCGGAACTCACCCACGGCAAATTCCTCATCACCTTCCTTCTCTACGCTGATACGCAGTTGAGCATCAATCAGATCGCCTTCCTGCTGTCTCCGTCGTGTAAGACGCTCTACGACCAGATTAAGGAGGGGGAACCGCGTTTCTTCGGGGCTTTCCGACTCTCCGGGATCGTATCTCCCAGACTGTCAGTGGCCCCACGCAAGTCGATGAGACTCAATAGGTGTGTCCAGGGTTCAAAGGACAAGATCCGCCGCAGAGGGGGTTTCGATCGCGGCGGGGCACCAGAAAGAGGGAGAACGCGCTGGACAAGAGACCAGGGCGCTGTCATCCGATACGGCTCCGCCCGTTTCTGATTTGGACGTTCTGTGCGATTATGTCTGGCTCACCAAGCCGAAATCCTGAGTTATTTATGAAGCGGCAGTGAACATGCGACTGTCATGCCAGACGTAAGCTTCTCCGTGGAGGACGATATCGGACGGGTGACGCTCGAATCACCCCCCGTAAACGGGTTCACCCACGAGTTCATGCACGACCTTCATGACGCTCTCGAAGCGGCACGCGACGCCGGTCCAGCCGTGTTACTCGTCGAAAGTGCGATCGACGGGATGTTCTCCGCCGGCGGGGACCTCTCGTGGTACGTCAATGCAGACGACGAGACACTCCAGAACTTCGTCTCGTTCATGCACAAGACGTTCCGAACGTTGGAACGGCTCCCGATGGTGACCGTCGCCGCCATCGACGGCCATTGTCTGGCCGGCGGATTCGAACTCGCCCTCGCGTGCGATCAACGGATCGTCTCCGATGGCAACTGGCAACTCGGATGTACTGAAACGGAAATCGGAGCGATGCCGGGGGGCGGTGGCACCCAACGACTCCCGAGGGAAGTGGGCCGTGGGACGGCTTTAGACATGATACTCAACGCCCGCAGAGTCCCGCCCGAGGAGGCTGCCGATCTGGGACTCGTCCAAAGAACCGTCGAACCGGCGGAATTCCAGAGCGAGGTCCAGGAGTACGCCGAGCGACTCGCGAACGGACCACACCGTGCCTACGCCGCCGCCAAACAGGCGGTCACGCAGGGCACGGAGATGAGTCTCGACGAAGGGCTCGCCTACGAACAGGAACTCGAATACGGCCTGTTCGAGACGGCCGACTTCGAGGAGGGGCTCGACGCGTTCGTCAACGATCGCGATCCAGAGTTCCGCGGAGAGTAGACACCGGTGGGACGGAGAATTCGACCGGACCGGCAGCGAGGACGGTGTCGCAGGTAGTCCGTGATTTTATAGCGACCGACGGTGAATCGGACACTGTGTATGACGACGTGATACTCGACTGCGAGGCTGGAATCGCCACGATCGCGTTCGATCGCCCCGACATGTACAACGCCTTCGGAAAGTAGACGATCGACGAGTTCAACGACGCGCTGCGAACAGCCACGGAGGACGAGGAAGTGACGCTGTCATCCTGAGCGGGGCAGGTGACGGGTTCTGTTCCGGACCGATCTGCGTGAGATGTTCGACCAGGGCGACGAACCACCGGACGAGTACCGAGCGTTCATCCGGCAAATACAGGTCATCCACAGCCGGTTCCGGGAGACTAATGGGCCCATTATCGCGACCATTGACGGTCCCACGATCGGTCCCAGGTGTGACTTCGCGCTCGCGGACGACCCGCTGGTCGTCGGGCGGTCGCGTTAAGTTAGGTATCGATGTGCTTGCAGTCACACGATTTGACTAGAATACACTGGAATTTTGTTGCAGATCTTGTTACGGCGATCGACCGAGAGGAAATCTGAGAAGGCCAATCTCTATATCCTATCGTCGCTGCTTGTCTCAAGCACATAAACAGATGTGCTCCAACTCGACAAATACCCTTGCCGTCTTGCGTTTCTGCTTAACTTAACGCGACCCGTCGGGCCCGCCCTTCACTTACGTAAGGGACACGTCAGGATGGGACCGGTTCCGTGCCCGGAGGCGGCTGGCTCCTTTTGTGACTGATCGGCGAGTCCGAAGTCAGGGGGTTTCTGCTAACGGGTCGCGACATCACTGCCCAGGAGGCTGTCGATCTGGGGCTGGCCGTCACAGAGTGGAACGACCCTACCACCGAGGCGATGGCGCTGGCAGAACGACTCCAGGACCTTCAGCGAGCGCTCTTCGGACAACGAAGGGACTGAACGATCCACCCAGTTCCCTCGAAGAGTATCAGCAGCGCGCCGTCAAACAGCAGGTCGAGTGCGTGTCCGAGTTGGAGCACGAAGAGGCTTGTGGCGTTCGCCGAAGACCGTGAGCTCGACTATGACGAGCCCTGAACGGTACCAAGGTGTGAAATCAGCGTCCGGTGCCTTCGGACGATGGACTGATGGTTTGGCGGACCAGCGATGTCTGCAGGGATGGCTGAGCCGGTAGAACTATTCGGGGCCTATCCGAATACCGTCGTAATGTCATACGAGTACAACTGGAAGATCCGATTCGACGACATCGACCGAGCGGGCGTCCTGTTTTACCCTGAACTCTTCAGGGCCTCTCACCGCGCCGTCGAAGATTACATGGAGGACATCGGCTTTCAGTTTGGCGAGATCGTCGAAGAGGGGTGGGGGATGCCGGTCGTCCACGCGGAGGCGGAGTATCACATCCCTCTGCGATACGGCGATTTGGTCCGGATCGAGGTCACTGCGGATCCCGGCGAGACATCCGTCCACTTCGACGTTATCGGATATACCGACAACGACGAGGTGGCCTTCGAAGTAGGGGAGACACACGTTACCGTCGACATGGAGACATTCGAGACTATCGAGGTTCCACCGGAGCTGCAGGAGGCTCTCGCCGAGTAATAGCCCCCGGATAAGCGAAACTGTGACGCTTCGACCGTCGAGGTGCGAACGACGATCGAACCGTGACTGGGGATGGAGACCCGATAACAGATAGCCACCGGAAACGGATCAGCGGTTTGTCGTCACTCGCGCTCTCGCTCGCGGAGTTGGGCGCGCTGGATCTTCCCGACCTCGTCTTTCGGGAGTTCGTCGAAGAACTCGATTTCGCGAGGATACTTGTACTTCGCCATCCGGTCCTTGACGAACTCCTGCAGTTCGGCTTTAAGTTCGTCGCTCGGCTCCGTTCCAGGCCTCAGCGAGACGAAGGCTTTAACGATCTCGCCTCTCGTTTCGTCCGGTTTGCCGACGACGGCCGATTCGGTGACTTCCGGGTGGTCGTTGAGGACTTCTTCGACTTCAGGGGCGGCGATCTGACGCCCGCCCGAGACGATCATATTGTCCAACCGTGTCTCGAACCACAACCACCCATCCTCGTCCTTGTAGTAGATATCGTCGAGGAGGCTCCACCCGCCGAGTGAATCTTTCCGGGCCCGTTCTTCGATCTCGGGGTGTTCGTTCTGCCAGTAAGCTATGCCGGTGGGGCCCCGGACGGCCAACTGGCCCATCTCGCCGCGCTCGAGTTCGGCGCCGTCCTCGTCTACGACCTTCGCCTCGTAGCCCGGTGCCGGCCGGCCGACGGAGTTCTCCGGTGCCACCTTCTGTTCTCCTTCGTGAGAGACGATGAAGAACTTCCCCGTCGGCGTCATGCCGACGAGGTTGCACGGTTCGAACCCGATCCGTTCGGTGATCCGATCGAAGGTCTCCTTGTCGGTCATCTCGCCCGACAGGCCGACCAGTTCGAGACTGGAGAGGTCGTACTCCTCGTTGTCTTCCCGGTCAAGCATCAGTCGCCACATCGTCGGGACGCCGACGAATTTCGTGACGTCGTACTCGTCGAGAACCTTGAGTACGTCGACCGGTTTCGGGGTCTGCTTGATGATCTGAGTCGCTCCGCCATGCCACGAGAACAACGTTCGCTCTTCCATCCCGAATGCGTGTCCAATCGGAGCGTGCGTGTACACGCGGTCATTGGGCGTTAGTGCCCGATCGCGCTTTGTAAGGACGGAGTTTGAAATGTTACTCGCGTGCGTCCACATACATCCTTTCGGTTTGCCGGTCGTCCCGCCCGTATAGCAGATGTTGGCCACGTCGAACGGGTCAGTATCCACTGCGTCGAGTTCCGTGTCGGCGTCGGCGACGAGGCGCTCGTAATCGTGTACCTCGACGTCTATATCGACATCGTTCGGAACCGGATCGGCGGTCGGCGTTCCGATGACGTGCTCGACGGTTTCCGATCCTTCGACCGCGTGATAGACCTCCTCCATCGTGTCCGTCTGGCCGACGACGACTCGTGCCTCAATGTCATCGACGACGTACCCAACCTCCCGACGACTCTGGGTCAGCGTCGCCGGCGTCGCGATGGCTCCGATCTTCCAGATCGCGAAGTTGAAAGCGATCGTCTCGGGGCGCTCGTTGGCTCGCCATAAAACCCTATCTCCGGGCTCGACGCCCAGCGACCGAAGGGCGTTCCCGAATCGGTTCACCATCTCGATGAACTCGCCGTGGGTGTATGCCCGATCCTCGTCGACGTGGATGAACGCCGTCTCGTCCTCCCACCCGTTCTCCTCGACTGGCCGCTCCAGGATTTCGGTTGTGGCATTCACCGACGACCGGTTGCGGATCATGTGGTGCTCGGGCATTGTGAACAGGAGGTCGGGCCAGTGCTCTTCCGACGGCGTATACTCGCTTGGTACGTTGCCAAACATGAGTTTGTCCTTGAATGCCATTATCATAAAGGTTCGGTGCCCAGTATCCCTTCGGCGATAGACCTTTCACCAATCGAAGTATAACGATGGATATGCCGGCAGACCTCTTAGAACGGCGCGTCCGGTTCGGTGATACCACGTACGGCCCGTGTCTCCACTACGCGACGGTCTTCGACTGGGTCATCTGTGCTATAGAAGAACTGGGCGAAAAACTGGATTACACGTGTGATGAAATCGTCAGTAAGGGAGGGATCCCGTACGGACCGGTAGATGTTACGGCCCGCATGGATCGGTACCCGACCTACGGCGACCGCGTTCTGATTACCGGCGTTCCAGTGTACGTCAGCGACCGCAGTTTCCAGGTCGAGTACGAACTCTCCCGCGTCACTGGCGACGAGCGGTTCGGTCGAGTTCGCGTCGTCAGCGTAACATTGGCCCCCGATGGCACGCCTGAACCCCTCCCCGGTCACGTCAAAGAGCGCCTCCGTGCGCTGACAGACGGTCTCGACCGCGACGACTGTCTCGCTACTGTTGACGACGATCCAGTGACGTTCGCCGCCGGAGAGGAGACGTTTGCGGTCCGAAGGACCTTCCGAACCCCGCACATCGAGGCAGTCGACCTGGGATACTTCGAAGACTACGCACGGTTCGTCGCCGCCGGACTCGAGAAGTATCTGGAAACGACCGGAACGTCGCTGGCCGGTCTCTGTGAGGCGACAGACTGGTGGCCGTTCCAGCCCCGGGAGTGGCACCTGACGTTCAACGATATGGTCCGCTTCGAGGACGAAATGACGATCCGTGGGAGCATCGAATCAGTGGATGACACGACGCTTGCCGTCGCTTTCGACGGTGAGAGCGACGACGATCGGCGGATCGAAGGCCGGATCGCATACGGATGCTGTGACGATACGGGGGCGTTCGTTCCGCGACCAAAGGCGATGACAGACGCGCTCGAACCGGTGCGCTAGGCCTCTTCGCGGAGATCGGTCCGCTTGATCTTCCCGACCTCGTCTTTCGGAAGTTCGTCTCGGACTTCGATCTCGCGGGAGTATTTGTATTGGCTCTTCACGATGAGACATCATTTCTACGAATCTGGAGATTGTAGTCACTAGTGATGGACAGGAAGTCAGTCGAGGTGTTCATTCCAGAACGGGAGGTGTGTTACGACGCCTCCGCTGCGCCCAATTCGACGCTATGGTGGCGTATCTCTACTGCAGAAGTGAGGATTCATCAAGAAGGGAACCACGGGCAAGGATATCCAGACATATCGCTGCAGTGACTGCGATTCACAGTTCAACGAACTCACTGGCACACTTTTGAGCGCCATAAATTCCTAGTCGAAGAGAGATTCTACATACTCAGGGAGATACGATCTGTGCCGAGCGCACAGATCGCGTCGAGGTCGACGCGATGAGGGAGCCGTCCTGAGCTTCGTCCACCAGGTCCAAGACCTGTGTGGAGAGATCGACGAATTCACGCTGTGAAGACGACCCGCAGAACGACCGGAAGTGGTCGGCGCCGACGCACGGGGAGCCCTCGTACATTGGCGCGGTGCTTGGATGAAAGAGCACTGGCCGGTCGTACTCGGCGGCGAGTTCGAACGCCGGGTCGAAGTCGGGAGAGGTGGCATCCGGCGCGTAGTCCTGGACCGGACACTGGAACTTCAAACCCCCATCACCACGGTCGAGGGCCTCGCGAACGACTGCGCCGACGTCTCGGGGTCGGCAGTAGCGGATGGAATGCACATTCGAGAATCGGCCGCCCAGTCGAGTTCCCAGTCGTTGCGGTCGGCGGCCATGTCGGCCTCGTGGGCGTACGGAAGCGGGGAGTAGTGCGAAGTCCCGGCGTCCCGGAGCGTGGCTTCGACGGCCGTCGGGTCGTCGGGGTGCGGGAACTCCCCGCCCGCCGCGTCGTTGAGCGATCCACGAATTGCCCGTCTCAGCCGCTGTGGAAAGAGATGGATGTGGCAGTCGGCGTGGGTTCGAAGCTCACAGTGTATCACCTCGCTCGTTCGTGCCGTAGGTCCGTTTCATACTGCACCGCACGGAAGGGGGTCCACGTTCACCGGGCTTAAAATTCGGTACGTGCCTGTTCCGCGTACGTTTCAGGTGGGGTATCGACGACGCCTTCGTCGTGGAGCACCGTGAAGAACGGCGAATCCGACCAGTAGTACTCGTCGAAGACCGAGCGCGCGACGACGGACATGACGGGCGGGAGCGCCGGGTCGTCGACGAGGTGCAGCACGAAATTGAACGCGTTGAGACCCGCATCCGCGTACGCGGCGAGGACGTTCGATAGCCCCGTCGCGAACCCTTCGATGGTTTCCCGCCCCAGCTCGGCGCGGTTCGTGTCCGGTGCGACGGCGAGCACGTGCCGGTGGTGTTTCGGCGCGAACGCGGCCAGCCAGTCGACCGGGCCAGCCGTTCCGATCCAGCGGTCACCGTCTCGTTCCACGTCGACGAGGTCAGCCCAGTACGTCGACCCCTCGGCGTCGCGATACCGCCGACTCGCCGCCAGCAGTTCCCGCTGTGCGTTGGTTCCGCGGTCGTCGACGACCGTCTGCAGGTGGGGATGGACGAGGCTCGACCCGGCCGACCGGAGGAAGTTCATGTTCACAGAGGCGTGAGTGACGTCCTCGTCGTAGTTGAAGACGGCGTCCACGTACTCCAGTGCCGCGGTGAGTCCGCCGGCGAACTGTGTCGCCGTGAGCTGTTCCATCGGTTGGAAGTGTGTCTCGGTGAGCACGACGACGTTCGAGTAACTCCCGTACGGGTTGAGGTTCGGAAACGACGTCGCCTCCCCGAATGATCCACGGTCGACGTCCATCCAGTCCGGGTACGTCGGTGTCGCTTCCTCAACGTTCTCCGGACAGAAAAAACACCCTTCGTCGTCCGAGACGACGGCGTCAATCTCGTAGTTGTCGGGCATGACGAATGCTCCGTCGACGATCCGTGCGATGCGACCAGTGAGAGGGTCCTCGCGGACCTCAACCGTCTCCGTGACCGCCTCGAAGTCCGCCAGCGGACTGTTGAACGTCGCTGACTGCGAGTGCGTTTCAAACTCCATGTGGGGATGAAACACGGACGAGGGCTAAAAGAATTCGCTGGATACGGACGCTGGAACGGTGCGATCCAGCCCCGGTCCGAAGTGCCGGCGGGAGTCTCACTCGACTGGCTCGAAGACCGGGGCTGGGAGGTCCTCTGTGACCACAGTGCCCGTGAATTCGGCCACATCGCCAATCTCGACGGTGCCATCGACGCGTACCAGCAAATGAACACTCCCTAGTTCGACCATTACCACCTGGTAGGGACCGTCGAACCCCTCGGGCGTGACCTCGATGGTGGTCTCGCTGTACACCGTCCCGCGCGTCGGGAGTTCGACGGCGTCCAACTCCCGGGCGCCACAATTGATGCAGACGCGTTTCGGGGTCGCAGTGACGTGTCCACACGAGCGGCATTCGAGGCCGAGCAACACGCCCGCTTCCAGCTGTTCGCGCCACTCCTCGTAGTCCACGTCGTCGAGAGTGCGAACGGCGTCCTCGGACGGGAGTTCTTCGCTCATGCTCGTGCCTCCATGACGGTGACGACGGTCGTCGCGGCATCCCCACCCAGGTTGTGTGCGACCCCCGTGGACGCATCCTCAACCTGTCGCTTCCCGGCCGCGCCGCGGAGCTGTTCGGTGAGTTCGACGATCTGTGCGGTACCGGTGGCTCCGATTGGATGGCCTTTCGCCTTCAGGCCGCCGGACGGATTCACCGGCAGTTCGCCGTCGACGTAGGTCGTCCCCTCGGCGGCGGCGTGTCTCCCCGCACCGTCCTCGACGAGGTCGAGGGCCTCGATGGCCATGACCTCCGCCCCGGTGAAGCAGTCGTGTACCTCGGCGAAGTCGACATCGGCGGCCTCGATGCCCGCTTGCGCGTACGCGTCGGACGCGGCGTCGCGCGCCGACTGTGTCGCCGTGATGGCGGTTTTATCGGCCAGTGGAACCGCGTCCGTCCGGTGACCGACACCGGTGACGGCGACGGGGTCGCCCCGGAAACTCTCCGCGAGGTCGTCGGCGACGACGACCACCGCGGAGGCGCCGTCCGAGAACGGGCAGCAATCCATGAGGTGGAACGGATCGGCCACCACGGGACTCTCCAGGACGTCCTCGACAGTCGCGTCCTGGCCGAAGTGCGCGTTCGGATTGTACTGGCCGTGCTGGTGGTTCTTCACCGCGACGGCGGCGAGTTCCTCCTCGGTCGTGCCGTACTCGTGCATGTGTCGCTTGGTGAGCAGGGCGAATACGCCGGGGAACGTGAGTCCGGTCGGTTGTTCGTACCGACGGTGGGACGCACTCGCGAAGATGCGTGTCATCGCGTCCGTGTCGAGCCCGGTTTCGGGCGTACATCGCTCGACGCCACCGACCAACGCGACGTCGTGAATCCCCGACTCGACAGCCTGGACGGCGTGCTTGAACGCATTCGACGACGTGGCACACGCGTCCTCGAACCGCTGACAGGGTATCCCCTGCAAGCCGAGGTGCGTCGCGAGCGTTGGCGCGAGGTGCGTGTCGTTTTCGGTCTGGCCGGCCAACGCATTCCCGAAGTAGAACGCGTCGACCTCATCGGCGCTCACGCCGGCATCGTCCATCGCCGGCAAGGCAGCGTCGGCGAACAACTCCTCGAGTGGTGCGTCGTGATGGCCAAACGGGCTCATGCCAGCCCCGACCACCGCGGCTCGTGGCATACGCTTGTTCTTCTGTGCAGAGACTCATAAAGCATCTACCCGGTCCAGCCGCGGACGTCACCCGCCGGACGAACCGCGTGGACCATCCCCGAGTCAAGCGGGTCGAGAGACGGACTAGCTCGTCATCACGGAAATCGAAGCTGTCCAAACGACCCCGAGGCAGGGGCAAACGACCGGGAATGACCGTGATGACGAGAGCCGTTCAGTGCCTCGAGCCGCGTGCCCCGGAAGCGGGTCACATCACCGCCGCGAGATCCTCGAACAGTTCTTCCTCGCGATCCGCAAGCGAGTGTGCGTGCTCGCTCGCGTCACTGAGGCGTTCCGCTCGTTCGTCCTCGTCGTCGGTCTCGCTGACGACCTTCAACTCCTCGCCCAGGACTGTCCAGTCGTCCGCGATGCGGTGCATGCGCTCGCCGAACCGGGGATCGAAGCCGGCGTCCGTCCCGAGGGTCTCGAGGAAGTCGGCGTAGAGCCGGCGGAACGCGCCGCCGCCCGTCCCGCGACGCTCGATGTTCTGGTACGCGAACCGCGCCATCCACTGCACGTCGTCGAACGCGGTCCACTCGGGCAGTTCGTCCGCGAACGCCCGGATTGCGTCCACGCCACCGCTACCGAACCCTCGACCACCCTCCAGCATCGTTTTCGTCGCTGACTCGACGGCGTCGCGGGTTGCGTCCTCGACGGCTGCTAGTTCGCCCGAATCGTCGACGGCGAGCCAGCGACGGTCGAGGGGGCCGAACCCGTACTCGGAACTCCACGCGGCGTCGAACTCGGTTCTCGTGACCGGCTGGGGCTCCGGGAACTCGCTGTCCGAAATCGTCACGGTGTCGGCGTCGACCCCAGCGACGACGACCGTGTGGGGACCGAAGTGCGTGTCACTCCCAAAATACGGGAGGTAGTAGAGGTCGACGAAACACAGGACCGGCCCCGACTCGAGACGTGTCTCGAGCGCCTTCCAGGTGGCGTCGCGGGGCTGACCGTCCCTGTGGGTGACGGGGAGACCGAGGTGGTCGAAGAACGCCCGTTCGAGGTGTGCATTCTGGCCCACGATCATCCGTGATGTGGGGCCCTCCTCGTGGTAGCCGAAGCCAATGCCCGCTCCCAGTCCAAAACAGGCGGGTTCGTCGAATCCCCAGTCGTGGAATGCACTTAGATTCCGGAGGGACGCGGACCCGCAATGGTCTCCCGGCGTGTGCGAGTATCCATGCATGCTCGTCGATGCGGCAGCGACCGAAAAAACGGTACCGGTCGTCCGGGGTCCGTCGGCGCTCCGGCACAGTTCGGCCGTACCGTCACTCATGGCGCACTGGCTGGTTCGGGAGTAGTAGTACTCCGCGTTGGTACTCGACGCGAACGAGGAATGTGTCCGATGGTCGACCTCGGTCACGGTCGGGAGCGGGTCACTGTTCGTCGCGTCGCCGTCGCGGAACAGACGATGTCCGACGGCTGGTAGCCGTCGTCAGCGCTCATTCGTCGAGTTCTTGGGGATTCAGGCCTGCGTCGTCCACGGCCGGTGCGCCGAACGCGAGGACGATGCCAGTTTCGTCGCCGACGTTCCGATGGCCGTGGCCGACCATCGGTTCCGCTGCCCACCACGTTCCAGGCTCGGCCTCTACCGTCTCGGTCTCGCCGGACCGGCCGAGTTTCAAACTGAACGTGCCCTCCAGCACGTAGAACACCTCTTCCTGCTCGCTGTGTGCGTGGTAGCCGATCTCGTCACTCGGTTCGATGTACCACACTTTCGCCCGCATGTTCTTGAGTCCCAGGGCCTCGTCGATCGAACGGATGTCGTGGTCCGGCGGCATGTCGTCGTTCTCGGACAGGTCGACGCGCGGTACGTCGTCCTCGTGGACGTACTCGTACTCCATGTGACACGGTACTGCGAACCGACGGATAAAGCTAGTGTGCCAGACACCGCCGTCTGCCGTTAACGCCGGGAGCGTACCGGCCAACCCCCGCTCTGACGACGATGCCGTGGCAGGCGTGAACCACCATTCGGATTTACTGTTCCGACCGCAGGCCAAATCGAGGGGCCGAGACGACGCGCCCCACACCGGTCGCGCCGTCATCCGCCGAAGAACAGATGACCGTATCCGATACCACTATCACCGTTCCGAGTCGTATACGTACGCGTGCACGTCTTGACGTTCGGAAACCACGAGTTCGAGGGACGGAACAACGCCTACCTGCTGTCCGACACAGGATCGGTCACGCTCATCGACACCGGAATCGCGACACCACGCATCCGCGAGCAGTTCGCGACCGAACTTCACGAGCGCGGCCTCGGCTTCGCGGACATCGACCAGATCGTGTTGACGCACTGGCACCCCGACCACACCGGGCTCGCCGGTGACATCCAGGCCCAGAGCGGAGCGACCGTGTACGTTCACGAGGCCGATGCGCCACTCGTCCGACGGGACCCCGACGCCCTCGACGCGCTCCACGACTGCCAGCGTGTGTACTTCGACGAGTGGGGGATCCCACCGGCGGCGCAGGACGAACTCCGATCGGCGCTCGCGGATGACCACCTCGTCGGCCAGCCACCGACCGTCCAGTCCATCGCCGAGGGCGCGACGATCGACGGTGGCGCGAGGGACCTTCGCGTGTTACACGCGCCGGGGCACGCGGCCGGCCTCTGTTGTTTCGCGTTTGACGGTGACTCTGGGCGCGAGGCGTTCGTCGGTGACGCCATCCTCCCGAAGTACACCCCGAACGTCGGCGGGGCGGACGTCCGCGTCGACAAACCGCTCGCGACGTATCTCGACACGCTCGAGCGACTTGCGAACCAGGAGTTCGCGCGGGTCTGGCCGGGCCACCGCGACGTGATTGAGGACCCCACTGCCCGCGCTCGGGAGATCATCGCCCATCACCGCGAGCGCGCGAGCCGGGTTCTCGACATCCTCCGCGAGCACGGCCCTGCCGATGCCTGGACGGTGAGCGCCCACCTGTTCGGTGAGCTGGAGGGAATCCACATCCTGCACGGGCCCGGTGAAGCGTACGCGCACCTCGACCACCTCGATCGCCACGGGCTCGTCGAGCGCACAGAAGACGGCTACCGCGTGCGTCCTGAGCGCCCCGCTCTTGACGCAATCATGTAGCTGTTGGCAGCCGCAGGGGGACCTGTCCGCAGATCGAGAGGAGCAGTAAATCGGTGTCCTTCGACGATCCATGCTATTTATGACCCCGCTGATCGATAGTACCCACAGGGAACGCAGATGAATCCATGCATCGAACGTTGTTGAAATCGAAGATCCATCGGGCGCGGGTGACCGCGACGGACAAAGCATACGAGGGAAGTATCACCGTCGATACTGAACTGCTGGCGGCCGCTGATATCGTCCCTCACGAACGCGTGCAGGTCGTGAACGTGACGACTGGTGAACGGTTCGAGACGTACGCGATTGCCGGGGACGATGGCGAGGTCTGTCTGAACGGCGCCGCCGCCCGGCTCGCCGAGCCGGGCGACATCGTTATCATCATGTCGTATGCAAGGTACGCCGAAGACGAGCATCACGAGCCGTCGATCACCCTGGTTGACGAGATGAATACAATCACCGAGCAGACAAACGGCGACTGAAAGAGAAACCTCATAACAGGGGATTCTTGGGTCGCGTGGCAGAGGCTGCAGTCAACACATCGCAGATCCGGTTAGCACGGTGAATACGTCTCGGGCTGGATTATTTTTCATGTGTGTATTCGAACACCTCTACACCTCGCCGCCGTGCGATCCGGTCTTTCACGTCGCTCGACGACTGAACCCCGCCGTCATCGTATGGGCCAATCTGAACAACATCGACTCCTGAATACCCATGTTCTCGCAACGTTGCCTCAAGGGTGGGCGGCTCGTAGTCTTGGTCGTGCCCGATTGTGATGATGTCCGGGACGATTCGATCAACGCTATCGAAGATGCTTCCTTCTGCCCCCAACACCGCTGCATCAACGATTTCGAGTGCGTCGACGACCGTACGCCGACTTTCTTCATCCATGAAGAGGTCCTTTTTAGCCGTCTGACGGGAGTCCCGTGCGATAACGACATACAGTTCGTCTCCCAGGCTGGCGCTCTCACGAAGGTAATGGAGATGTCCCGGATGAAGGATATCGAACGTTCCCTGTGCCATGACGCGTTCCATACCGCTCTGTTACGAATCACGCCGTATGAATGCGTCGAGGCTCCGGCACCCTCCCTCTCACCGATTGACGCTCAAATCTAGCCCAAAAACGGCCACTCGCGATGCCCGTGGCCGTCGCTCTCCGAAACTTCGAGTGACCGTATCATTATGTCGGATGCTGTGGATGCCGAAGACGACCATCCCGATCCGACTATCATGTTCCGTGGGACAGCACCGATATCGCTGCATCAGTGAGTCGTGTGACTGGACGGTCACCGAGTTATGATTCGTCGACATGGCGATTTCAAGTTCCCTCCGTTCCACCTCCTCCGTTCCTGTCTCTGCTATCGGGGACAGTATCGTCGTGGTAGGCCGGTGACGACTCATTGGAGACTGCAGATCCGCACCGTCACGGGGGATGCGAACCCTCAAGGGTTCTCACTCGCTATCACCACGTATCGGAGATGCAGGGCGACCAGTTCACCATCGGGTTCACCACCACGGGGTTGGCTGGTACCGGTGCGGATTCAGGTCAGCCGGTACTCCGACTCGCCTTCGATGGGTCACGTGACCGGCTCCAGGAGTTGCTGAGCGAGCGACTGCCCGACGATATCAACGAGGAGGCGGTCGATGTCTCGTTCCGCGGCCTGTCGCCGAGCGATGGGACGGACGAGGGCGTTCTCAGTCTCAGCGACCGTGTGACCGGCGCATACGTGCTCGAAATCAAAACGCAAGAGGAGCCGATTCTCGAGTTCGTACAGGCAGTACGAGAGTACGCAGACCGTACCGGTCACGAAGCAGCGTATCGAATAGTGATGCAGGCGAACGCTGAGACGGTCACGGTGTTCGAGAAGACACTGTTGCTTGTGTACGACGCGAATGGAACGCTCCGTCGACACGCCAGTCTTATCCCGAGTGACATTGAGCTATGATCGGTGGATTCAGCTCCACTGGGGGAGCGCCTTTCACCCGGGGATGCCGCTTCTTGTACTGGACCGTCTCACCAGAGTAACCGCTATCGTCGCTGAGACGGCTGGGGTTTGAATATGGTCACGTAACGCTTCGATCGCCTCTGTTTCGGGTTTCCATCGTCGGCGTCGGCAGCCCCGATTTTATGGACGTCGAACGCGTCGGGGTTCCTTGTGCCACCGACCGTAGACAACATTGGGACTGCAGTTACCGATCTCGACGCGGCTGTGTCGTTTTACGAACAACTGGGGTTCGAGGTTGAGCGGTATTCGTCCGAGGAAGCAGCCGTGCGACCAGCCCCGGAGTCGGCGTCCCTCTACGTGTTCGAAATCGACAACGAAACGACGACCCATCGCGATGCAGAACTCTTTGACAACCCCGTCGGCATCGATCACGTATCCGTGCGTGTCGAAGATGTCGACCAGACCTACCGAAACCGAAAGGAGGACGTCGCGTTCTTCCTGGAACCGACGACCGACGAGGACTGGGGCCTACGCATGGCAGGCGTCCACGATCCCAGCGGCAACGTCCTCTACTTCATCGAACACCAAAACGGGTAGTGGCTGTCCCGGCGCCTGACAGCGTCCGCGCTGCAGCCACCCGCTCCGTCCGCGTCAGACGTCGGGCGGTGTCCCGCCGAACTCCTCGATGAGCAGCGGGACGACGTCGAACAGATCGTCGACGATGGCGTAGTCGGCGATGTCCATGATGGGCGCGTTCGGGTCCGTGTTGATCGCGATGATGGTCTCGGCGCCTTTCATGCCCGCGACGTGCTGGACCGCCCCGGAGATGCCGATGGCGATGTAGACGTCCGGCGTCACGACCTTGCCCGACTGGCCGACCTGCCGGTTCTTCGGCAACCACCCGCTGTCCACGATGGGGCGCGACGAGGAGAGGGTCGCGTCCGTCGCCTCCACGAGCGCCTCGATGAGCGGCAGATTCTCCTCCTCCTCGATCCCGCGGCCGATCGAGACGAGGAACTCCGCCTCGCTGATATCGACGTCACCGCTGGCAACCTCCTCGTAGCCCGTGACCGTCGTCTTGATCTGGCTCTCGTCGATGTCTGCGTCGAACGCCTGGACGTCGGCGTCGCCCGCGCCCTCTGCCTGGGCCCACTCGGCTGGGCGGATCGTGACGACCGCGTTGTCCTCGGCGACGTCGATGGTCGTCTCGACCTTGCCACCGTACTGCTCGCGCGTGACGGTGAGGTTACCGTTGTACTCCAGATCGACCGCGTCGGTCACCAGTGGCAGGTCAAGCCCCTCTGCGCTTGCGGGGACGTAGTCCATGCCGTTGACCGAATTCGGCGCCAGCAGGAACTGCGGGTCCAGCTCGGCGTAGAGTTGCTCGACGGCCTGCGTGTAGATGTCGTGGTTGAACTCCTCGCCCTCGTCGACGGTGTGGATGGCGTTGACGCCCTCGCGGTTGACCTGGTCTGCGACGGTATCGACGTCGCCGCCGATGACCGCCAGGTGGACGTAACCGCCAGTCTCGTCTGCCAACTGGCGCGCGGCGGTCGCAATCTCGTAGCTGACGTCACGGACTTCACCGCGGCGGTGCTCGGTGACTGCGAGCACGTCCGTCATCCCTCGACCACCCCTTTGTCACGCAGGAAGGTCGCAAGCTCCGTGGCGGTCTCTTCGGGGCTGCCGTCCCAGACGGTGGCGTCGCTCTCGGATTCGGGCTCGTACATGTCTGTGATGGCCAGCGGACTCTCGAGGATGTCCAAATCCACGCCGAGATCGTCGAGCGTCTGGACGTCGAGCGGCTTGGACTGTGCCTGGCGGATGCCGCGCAGGCTCGCGTAGCGCGGCTCGTTGATGCCGGACTGGATCGTCAGGACGGCCGGCGTCTCGACGTCGGTAACCTCTTCGACGCCACCCTCAAGTTCGCGGTGAACCGAGGCGACGCCGCCCTCGACGTCGAGATCGAGCTGGTTGACGACGGCTGCCCACTCGAAGCCGACGTTCTCGGCGAGTGCGACGCCCGTGGCACCGTTGGACTCGTCCCCAGACTGGACGCCCGAGAGGACCAGGTCCGGATCCTCTTCTTCGACGATAGCAGCCAGTAGCGCCGCCTTGGAATCGACGTCGAGGTACGCCGCACCCTCGATGGCGTCGTCCCACACGCGGATCGCCCGGTCTGCACCTTTGGCCAGGGCCATCCGGATGGTCTCTTCGGCGCGCTCGGGCCCGATCGTGACCGTGACGACGTCCACGTCGTCGGTTTCTTCAGCGATCTGGACGGCTTCTTCTATGGCGTAGTCGTCCCATTCGTTGAGATCGTACGTGAGGTAGCGGTCGTCGATGTCGAGTCCACTGATCTCGAACTCGTCCTCGACGGTGGCCACCTCCTTGACGGTGACAAGTACTTTCATACGCGATAGAACGTGCGAGTGCGTCCGAATTAAACGTTACCAACGGCGTACTGTGGTGGACCCTCGCGGGGGTTGACGCTGCCGGTTTCGGAGCCAACAGGGACACGGCGGCGAGTGCGCCCAAACTGGCGGACGACCTGATAGGTCGTGGATGAAGCGGTCGGATAGGCCGAATCGGAGGCTATTGTGCGGCTTCTACGATGAACCAACGGAACGTGGAACCAGCGACGGTTAGCACCGTGCGTGGACTGGCGAGCGAGCGACTGCTCGGCGGTATCTGCGTCCGCTTCTCACCGAGGAGATGGACCGTATTCGGGTACGTATCACACTATGTTGTGAATAGCTATCGCCAGGCGTCCTGGAAGTGGCTGCGTGGGCGCCTCGCCAGCCCTCGCGGTGACTGACCGACCCCGATCTCGATGCGTGTGGTGTCCCCAGTGACCGAACCACAATGGCCGATGCACGGCCCGATCGGGAGGGTGGCCAGGGCGCCACCGCTATCGTCCGAGCGGTGGTGACGGACTCCCGACGGTTGGCCCGCCAGTCGAAGGCCTTCTCGCCGAGGAGCACCAGAGGGACGGCTCTCACGTCTCACGTCAGTTAGCGGGCTCATCCAGACGAGGCCCGATCAATGGATGGGCTGGGATGCGACCCGTCCCAACGCGGAAGCTGACAGCGTCGCGGTGTTCGAAATCACGTCGATTCCGACCGCTTCGGGCAGTTTCCGACCGACGGAGGAGTCCCCTCTCCCGGCAGATAGAATCGCTGAAACGGCTGTCATCGACCGAATTACTGTCCTCATGGAGTACTGGTGACGACGCCGGCGTCCTCGTAGTCACCCCGCTCCCGGAGGGGACACCATCCGTACGGCATCTACACTCTGGGTACACCGAGATATCTCTCGAGTGTAAACTTCTGGTTCTATACTTTCTCGTTTTCCAGGTAAATATCCCGTATCGAATCATATACGAGCACTATATTCCTGTATAAGCCATATTTAGAAATGAATAGTCGAATTTTGTACGTATATAGAGTGTATATTGAGGTGGAGAGTGAGATATTTGTGAAAGTGGAGACATATCCGGCTAACGTACTTGTAGATACGCAGAAGCGGTCCCTCGCTCGCCCCGCATACAGTTGGTTGTTCTCAAACGCGATGACTGATCCTGTTTCCGCACCCACTTCGCCCGCTCGGTGGGGAGGTAGTGCCTGAAGTAGGAGAATAGCTTTATGAGGAGTACTGCATTTCACCGACCGTGTGTGCGGCTGTCCACTCACCAGCATTCTTCGGGATCCATCAGCAATGTGGCGGGCGCACTGCATGGTGGTGCGTCCAGCGCCATGCGATAACGACTCCGAGGGGCGCACTGGACGCGCATCCGTGCTGGAGACCTCCATGGCTATCCTGCCTGCGTGCCTCCTTGGCACCGTGGTTCACAGACTATTGCATGCGTCCACTCACGGCCCTCCACACTATAGGAAGAGTCCACCTATGACAGAAGAACATCGGGTTGTGGCTGCCCTCGCCGAGCAGGCGGACGACCTGTGCCATATCCATGACCACGCCACTCGCGTCATCAAACATCTCGACATCCCCTCTGACACCTTCAGCGACTACGAGCAGTCTGGCGACGCCGACTTCCCTCTCAAGGGCGTCGTTAAATTGTTCCTCTACAAGGAACTCAACGGCTTCAGCCAGGCCGAAACCGCCCGCCGACTCCGCGGCGCCGCTTACGTCTACACTCGATTCAACCTCCCCCGCCCCATCACTCAAGCCGGCATCAGCCACAACTGGCGCAACCGCCTCACGCGGAGCGATCGCAGCCTGATCGAGGACGCCGCCGACCGCATCCGCAAGGTTTGCTACGAACACGACGTGATCGACCAAGGGTACGAGCCCGCACTCGAACCCGCAGACATCCATAGTAGCGACATCGAAGAGGAGAAGATCATGGATGCCGTCGAGCGGGCCACCACCCTCGGCTTCACCGAATTCCAAGACCCACGCGCCAGCAATACGAGCTACGCCCTCCAAGCCTACTTCGAACGGCAGGGATACCTCAATCTCGCTGATGCAGGCACGACGACGAAAAGCCGCCGATTCGCCCGCCTCAGCAACCGCGACTCCGTGCCCGCCGGCTCCAGTCACAATCGGACGATGAAGAAGGTCGCCGACCCAGACCCGGAAACCGACCTCTGGGACTACATCGACGGCACGGGTCGTAGCGAGTGGCGGCTGATTCGCGACGAAGTACTTCCAGCATTCCACGCCGGCGTCGAGAACATCCTCGACGAGATCGCGGGGCGTGACCGCAGCGGCGTCCGCGAGCCGGTGAACGCCGCAATTGACATCACGACGTGGCCGTACTGGGCGTCACCGTTCCGCGACGAGGAGGATGTGGAGTGGTGGGAGGAACCCGTTGAAGTCGAGTATAGCGACGGCTCGACGCGGGAAGTGTATCCCCGGGAGGACTACCCGGTGATGGTCTCCGGGGTGAAGGAGAGCCACCAGCGGGCGTACAAGTTCGCCACCCTCACCATCGTCCCCGAGAACACGCCCATCGTCCTCGCCATCGAACCCGTCCGCGACAAGCGGGCGTGGGAATCAGATGACGCCGACACGCGCACGCGAGGCGAGCTGGTCGACCGCCTGTTGGAGCAGGCCGAGCAGCACGTGGACATCAACAAGGTGTTCGCCGACCGCGAGTTCGACAGCCACGAGGTCAGACACGTCGTCGACCAGCACGACGCGTTCTACGTGGTCGGGAAGAAGAAGCAGGCGGAAGCGGACAGGGAGGCCATCGAGAAGACCATCGAGCACGACGTGGCGGATGTGAGCGTCGAGCAAGGGTGGCTCGAGTACGATGGCGAGCGGCATCCGATGTCGTTCATCTACATGCCGAAGGACACGGCGAAGGATAACGAGGAGTACATCGAGGGCGACTACGTGATCTTCACGGTGAACGCCCACGTCTCGCCGGACAGGGGGCTCGGGTTGACTCAGCAGTACCGTCGGCGGTGGACGATCGAGAACGAGTACAAGTCGATCAAGAAGCACTTCATCCCGATGTCGGCGTCTGATGATTACCGGAACCGGTTCCTGTACTTCGTGATCGGCGTCCTCCTGTACAACGTGTGGCGGCTGGCGAACTTCCTGTTGCGGGACGAGGTGGACGTGGATTTGGGTGAGGATCCGCCGATATTGGCGGGGGAGATCGTGGAGCTGGTGGGGTTCTGCCTGTTCGACCCCGGCGGCTGAGGGGTCCACTGTTTCCGGGTTCGCGGTAAAGTGGTGAGCGACAGCAGTCTCCTTGTCACCCTGTTTTCGCCATGATTTCGGAGTCGAGGGTGGGTTGGTCGGTAGTGGATCGGTGAGTCGCAGGGTTCGTCGACCGGATCGCGGCTGGTTCTCGCCGCTCTCCTTCATTTCACAGACATTGAATTATATAACAAGCCAAACAGTTAGGCACTGGCGAAACCACAAGTTCGGAAGGTACAAACCTACAAATCGATGTTTAGTTGACATTTATATGCCGATAAACCGGGAAAAGACGATCTCGGCGGCCAAAATATCTAAATTAACTCATGTATGTCGCTACCCTGTGCCCAACTTCCGACGTCATCAACCGCTCAAACGTAAGCACGGTGCGGTAGTACGATCCCGACGATAGTGGAAGCAGCTCCGGAACTCACCATGGCTTGTCTCATTCACAACCTTGACCGTTCTCTCTGAACGGTCAATACAGTTGATTCAAGAATCCTCAACAGTAACGCCGAACCCAAGAGTCGTGAGGATAATTCCGATGGGGACATAGAGAATGATGTCCGTAAGAATCAACCCAAGTTCAGCCGCAAGACGGTGTATTCCGGGTACTGAGACGAACGTCCCGAACAGTGTGATACCCACCAGACACAGTGCGCCGATACCAACAATCTGATCGTAGGTCCGCACCTTCTCGGGTCGTCCCGAGACGGCGACAACAAGACCGAGGAGTCCAATCCCAAGATGTAATATGTCCAATGCGAAGCTCTCTCCGACCCACGGTGTGGTTGAGAGCGCACCTAGCGGAAGAAACCGTCCGGCTGAGAGGAGTACCAATATCGCTCCAACGAGACCGGCACCGACTACGTGAGGTATGACGGTCCTTCCGACAGGAGTTTGGGACGATTGGCGATCACGATCTCTAGGTGCTGTCCGCAGTTCATGGGCAGTAAGAACCCATCCAAAACCGTACGGAATTCCGATGAGAACTGCCCAGATTGCAGATGGAGTGCCGGAACCGAAACTAGCCGAGAATATCGCTCCAAGAATAGGAATTACACCGAGTCCGAGTCCTGCTACTGCCGGGCGCGAGATGAGGCCAGCATTTCGGAGACTGAGTGCAAGCAATCCTGACCCGAGCGCGAGAGAGACTGACCCCGCGACGAACGGGACGGCAAGGATGTACAGGAGCGCAAACATCGGTGGCAGTAGTGCGTAGGCGAGAACAACGAGCCCCAAGAGAGATATACCGGCAGCGGTCAACAGAACGCCTGCTCTTCCGGAACTCCCGTAAGTGTCTCCGTATGAGCGGTAGATTTCGATCAGTCCGAATCCGAGCAACATTGGCACCACGACAGCAAGGCCGATATACTCCTGTGCAGCCTCGTTGAGGCCCAGAACGAGAGGGATTAACACACCACCGAGCATCGCTAAAGTGAGACGACGGTCCCCGGCTAGCGTGAACATGTTGTTTGATCGAAGTGGAGTTCGGATTAAATGCCTTGTGTGACTTCAAATGAATAATGTCCGGCCGAAAAACAGTTTGGTCTTTACGCAGCCTTTAGGGAACAGCTGTTTCGTGCTATATTCTGTCTGAAGAATGGAATTTCCACAGAGCCCCAACAGACCCATTAATTGGAAACGTGTTTCTGAATGGTGTTTAATAGATCGCTCTCCTGTTTGCTAATAGAATCTTCCAGCCTTTTTCTCTCCCTATACATTTCAGAGAGTTCAGTACCTTCAATCATTTCGAAGATCTTCTTTCCCTTCTCCGTTAATTTGTACCCCTTTTCTTTTTGACCGTCTGGTGTCGTCAATAGAGTTTGTTCTAATAATCCAATCTGGACACCTTCTTTCAATCGGTTGCTCAGAGTACTTGAACTCAGGTTGATACGGTGTCTAAGATGGAAATGGCGGCAAGCACTCTCCTCGCCGATCTCCGCAAGTATCTCTATCGCCCCTTTCGACTCTAAGTAATCCACTATATCACGATTATCTTCCATTCTAAGGCAAAAGCTGGTTGTTGAAGGATCTATTTTGAATCCGGATAACGGTTTGGTTCTCCAATAGCTTTGATTCGAACTTCACTCCATAGCAAAGTTTAATGCGCTGTGTCGGAGATGTGTATGTAGGTTCGAATCAAAGTGGACTTTGAATTTGGAACACGGCTATGGCCGATACTAATCTTCGACCATAGCTCTGAATTGCTTGGTCTCAGAACGCTATATTTCTATTTTTGAATGGTCGGACTACCGGAAATAGCTGAATCAGTCGTCGAACATACACGAATAATTTGTGAGAATGAGGAGCATCTTTCGGAAACAATCGGAGAAGTATCGATCCCGGCAAATCATTTTACGGACTACCGGGCACAGAATCGGGTGAATTTCAAAACGGAAGTGCTGATTTGCATATTTCTCTATAAAGAAATTAAGGTATTTTCTCCAATTCGATTAGCTGAGGAGCTGGAAGAGAGTCCTACCCTAGTGAAATCTCTCGGGTTTCACTCCAATACAGGTACAGACATTTTTGACTCGTCAGAGGTGCTGAATGCCTAACGGTTCGGCGGATCCCCTTGTAGATAGGGTAATTGCCCAAGCCAAATCGCTCTTCGAAGTCAACGATAACGCTTCACGAGTTATCGGGAAACTCGACTTACCGATGAGCGAACTGCACGACGAGTACGATATCACGATGAGAGACTCGTTCGATTTCGAGGCGATGATCCGTCTCTACCTATTCAAGGAGGTTACAAAGATGGATCAGTCAGAAGTTACGGCGCGTGTGAGGAACTGGGAACTCCTTCAACACCGGTTTGGTATCGATCGAGCACCAACGCAGCAAACACTTTCATACACCATC
>NZ_JBHSXI010000002.1:52769-169189 GCF_042662525.1 Halorubrum trueperi | reverse complement strand
GCAGGCCTTCAGCAAGGACACACCGGGAAAGACCTCAAATCACCTGACCAGAATCCGTCACCAGACGAGATAGAAGAGACACCGACTCCCCTCCATCATTACGTCGATGACCACGCACCGGACATCATTACATCCGCGTTGAACGATGTTTACCCAGCCTTCGATACTGGGAGACGGCACAACGTCGTCCACGAAGATCGGACGGTGTGGGAGCACCAAATCTTGATGAGCCTCTCTGACCGCGCAGGGACACGATCAGCGTTCCGCACGTTCAACAAATTCCGCACAAGGCCATTACACCACGATACGCATGTCCGCGCGGTGAAAAAACTTGGAACCCCGTCACCATACCAGTATACGTTCGACGACTACAGTGGGGAACACCGACCGACTCCGAACTGGCGACAAGTCGCAGACACGATTCAACCACAGTTCTCGAACGCGGTAGAGAATGTGCTTGATCACGTTCAAGTCGCAGACGAATTCACTGAACCAGTTGTAGCTGCAATTGATACGATCCGTGTCCCGGTCAGCGTCACCCCGTATAAGGGTGAAGCAGATGTCGAACCAGACGACCCAAAAGTAGTCTTCGATAATGGTGGTTCTCGCGTTCCGAAAGATAACTATCCGGAGATGATAAACGGGGGAGATAACAAACCGTACGGGTACGAGTACGCGACACTCACGATTGTTGGCAGGAATGATCCGATCGTGCTGGCTGTTGAGCCGGTCCGGCACGATTCAAGATGGGAACTTGAATCAGGCATGTCAGTCTCGTGGGCAGAGACCGTTGACCGACTCATGCAGCAAGCAACTGAACTCGTAGATATTCACCTTGTGATGGCAGACCGCGCGTTTGACACCCACGAAGTCGCGCACGTACTCGATCAGTACCACGACGTGAATTACTTGCTTCCGAAGACGAAGAACTCGAAGAATTTGAAGCAGGAAGTGGACGTTGTGAAGTATGACCCGTCGTTGAAGAGTCGGGTTCGCCCCGCGTCACTGTACTTGGACGGAAACCGGACACGATACGTAGAGACAGAGAGCGATGACACTGTTGGAGAGAACGACTATAGTCATGATGTGAACTTCATGTACGTTCCAGCAGACAGCGACGACTGGGTTATCACTGAGACGGAAGACGTGGAATACACGGTATTCGTGACAAACCGAGATGACGTGTCTCCGATGGACGCGTTAGGATTTACCGACCGATATTCGAAACGGTGGGACATTGAAATCGAGTATAAGATGATTCAGCCGCTTATCCCATCAATCGCGTCGAAAGACTACCGAATGCGATATTTCTCGTTCGTGTTCAGCTGTCTGTTGTATAATCTGTGGCGGCTGACGAATCACTCGTTGAAGCGACTCGCGTCAGAGGTGTTCGATGAGTATGGGAGATCGAAGTTCGATGAGCGATTAGACCCGCTGTTGCCGATGCCTGATTTCTTGGCATCAGCGTTGGTGTTGATGTTCCGCGATGGTGAGATTGATCCACCTGACTGACGAGCACTGATTTGTTCACCGTTGATTGAGTGCGGCTAGCGACGCGTATTTGTTTTTCGCCGGTAATTCCGCCATTACCTACCAGTTTTAAATCATATTTTCGTGAACGGGCAGTGCAGATCTCTGCTGAGAGCTGATATCGGTTCGAACCAGCAAATTATACCGCTATGTGTTTGTACGAGTTCTACCCTCCGAACTTGTGAAGTTGAGACTACGGCGGCTATAGCACCGCTGGTATGCACGATATCAGCCGAACCACCGAACTTGACACGGTTCACACTCGGGCCGGGACACCACTTCCAGTTAGTATCCCAACTAGAACTGCGTATTTGAAGAGATCAGAACAGCGCTGCCGCTCGTTACTCCTGTTCTCACTGGCTCAATATCGGCGATTACCCGACTCCAGTTTCCTTCTTCAACAGTGTGAGCGTATTGTCCGCAGTCACAATCGGGGAATGCTCGTACTCACCCGTCAACTCGACTTGCACGAGGAGGTCGACGGCCCGCCAGATTGAGTACAGCAGACAGGCGAACGCGAAGTAGAAGAATCGCAGTACGAAGTTCTTCGAGGTTGTCGCGGCCATGAACCGCTTAATGCTCCGGTAGCCGCTCTCGATCTCCCAGCGATAGCCGTACTCACTCAGCAGTCCCACATTACCGTTGCACATGAACACCGAATACTGCCGGTGGTCAGTGTGTTCAGAATTCTCGTTTCGACGGTACACGAGCGTCGTCTGGTGCCACTCATTCTTGCCCAAGTGGAGCTTACGGTCGTTCACGTATCGATCTGTCTCACTCTTCAAGAGTCGTTTCGCCTGGGCTCTCTCGCTCGTGTGCATCCGCTTTGGGACGACGTACGTGAGCCCGCGTTGGCTAATCATCTCCAAGACGTGTTGGCTGTCGAATTCTCTGTCCATCAGCACGCTGTCGACGTGGACGAGGTCCTCAGCCGAGTCAAGTAGATCCTCGACAATTTCCAGCCGACTCTCGCCACGCCGCACCGGCCTTGCGTCTAAGACAATCGGGACCGCATTACCGACGAGCTGGACGGTCGCCCACTGATAGGCGTATTCGTCGGTCTTCTCTTTTGTCCCGATGATCTCATCCTCGTGACCTGTTCTATCACCGGTGAAGGGCTCAGCTTCAGTGATGTCGATGGCCACGATTCCGGCTCGGAAGAACTGCTCTGTCTCCGCGACTTCATCCAATAGCCGTTTCACGGCCTGACGGTACATCTCACGAATCTCCGCTATCGAGAGGTCACGAATCTGATCACGATGGGCGTGCCCCAGAGGTGTCCGACTACGCGTCGACTCGTAGATGAAGCTCCGAGCCCCCTCATTGGCAGCTAAGTTCTCGCGGAGGCCGAGATAGGTCTGTAAGTCCCAGTAGGCATTCTCGTGGATCTCACAGCCCTCTCCGCGATCCATCGAGAACGCCGGGAAGACAACGCGACTGACGTGATCCGTGATCGTTCCCGCCTGTTCCAGCACGGTCTGCTCGTCCGGATCGGAGTCTCCGGTACTGTCTCCTCGCTGAGGGAGCGTCCTGTCCGGGTCACGCGGAACGCTCACACCCGCGTTTTGGGCATTGATCAGGGCCGTCCGGGCAGCCGTCTCAACCGTCTCGCGTAACTCACCCGTGAAGCGCTCGTGCCAGCTACGCCAGAGCGTCGACTGATTCGGAACGCTCTCGAGTCCGAGTTGCTCACGCAATTCAGGGTGGCACTCGAGGAATTCGACGAGTGCTGTCTCGTGGTCCCATCCGTGGAGTTCTTTCAACATGAACACTCGAAAGAGGGTGTCCATCTCGTAGCTCGTCGATCCCGCATAGCGGTCATGGGTCTCGAATTTGAAGTAAGCGAGCGGCAGCGAACAGACGAACTTTTCGACCGAGTTGTGGCACTCGTGGCAGAACCACGTCTCCGAAATCGTCCGAACATCTGATTCCAGTCCCGCGAGCGACGTTCGGTCATACAGTGGTGTCGAATCATACGCCGGCCACTCAACGTACGATCGCTGAGCGATACGTCGAAAGATCGTTCGACGAGACTCGGGAGTCGAAGCCACTACGAGATACTGACTCGGACACGCAGAAGTCCTCGTCCATCTCGATAAGAGACATCGAGATTGGGGAAGGTCGGTACTCGCTAGGGGAGAGAGATTAGTTCCGCAATCCGGTTCCAGGGGGAACACATTTCCTCCACATGCCTCTAGTCGGACTATGGCTCACGAGTGCGACGATTGCGGGGAGTCGTTCGAGACACTCACTCATCTCCGACTTCACGACTGTGGCGATGTCCAATCGGACACGTTCTCGGCCTCGACCGATTCGGGGAGGTCTAAATCTGACTCATCTCCAAGCCAAAAACGGAACAAAGAGGTTGCCGAACTCGATAACCTGCTTGATCGTTTCTCCGACGGTGACGTGGATGCCCTACACTACGCAGTCGTCGAATTCGAAGCAGCACTCTCGACTGCAGTCGAGGAAGACAGCAGTGGAGATACGTTTCGGGACGTCTTCTGGCCATACTACGAGCGCGTCAGCAACGAACTCGACGATGCAACGAGAGTACACGGTTGGCCATTCCTTGCGGATGTAATCGATGCGCATGAGCCCACTGAGAAGGCCGAATTTCCGCTCGTCACGCCCACAATAGCAAACGCTGTCGGGCGATATCTTATTCGAACGCGGATAACCGATGGTGTCGAGGCGATTCCGGTCAAGGCACTCGAATATCTGAACACTGTCGCGGTCAACGCTCCCGAAAGCGACGATGTCGCACGCGAGGAAGTCCATGCTTATGGGTGGGGAATCGGACATCCAAACCACTCAGTCGTCGACCAGCTCCACGCCCGTACGACGGAGGACATCTTCTCCGTCAGCCCAACAGTCGAACACGCCTTCTACGCTGACCAGTACGCTGCCGTCGACCTGCTCGAACAGCTGGTACGAGACGAATCGATCAATGGGACGCTCCCTCGCGTCACCCGTGACGATATGCCATATCGTCGCTACCTGCTCGACTGCGTCTACGGACTGAAAACAGACAGCCACTGGCCGGGGATGCCACGGTACTACGACTGGTACGATGAGTTGGATTACGCCTTCGAACTCGACGAGACAGTCGAACAGCGTATCCGAGACCTCGTCGAAGAGATGGGCTTCGATGCCGATCTCTCGAATGACTGGACGTTCCGCGATCTCGGTATTTGAGGGAATTAACAGTACGCTTTCCCCGCCGCCCGACATACTGGCTGGTAATGCCGTTCAGCGTCACGTAGCACGTGTTCTTCAAGCAATAAGAACTCCTGGCTCTGATAGGATGAAAGCCTGCTAAGTCCTCAGAGTGCGTAAATAGGTACTGGGGTGGTCAAAGGCCGATGATTCAACAGCGTTTCAGAACGCGTGGCTCTGATTGGCCTACGTGCCAAGGAAGCACCATCATGGGAGGTCGAATAGGTGTTGCTCCATTTACGCACACACCACCCATCAGCGCAGCAGCAGCTCGTACCGATCTGCTAGGTGCTTGACCGCATGGAGGAATTTGATCCACAAGAAGTGGCTCTGTTGAAATCCTCAACAAATGATATATTCTGGCCCGGTTGCGGTCAACACAGGGAGTTAACCTACCTAAAGCCGACCGATTTTCTCGGGTGTAAGTATTTGTCGGAGCACTATGGATTATTCATATGGCGATGTCCTCCAAGACCCTCAATGTGGGATTGCGTGATGTCGGTTTCTCCCTCCTGTGTATCGTGTCGGTCGCCGCGATACTGCCCGTACAATTCGTCTCACTGATCGTCTTCGATACCATCGGACTCGACCAATTCATTCCCAGTACAGTGATTTATACGGTGGTGCCTGCTGTAGTGGTGACTGCTATTCCGGCAATCGTGGCCGCTCGTCAAAACAACCGTCGGGGTTCGCAGGTGATTACGGCGGTAGTGTTCATCGCCGCGATCCTCGCCTCTATCCTCGTGTGGAGCGGGTTCTTCGTCATCGGATAGCGACGAAACACACGCAGCTCTCACCAACCGGCTGTTTCAGCCTATCGTATCTCTGAAGAATGTGGGTTCAACACCTATGAAAGCCTGCTAGCGCAACAAACCACGTCTGCGATACTATATTTTTCGCCGAGATCGATCCGAGCTTAGTCACGAGAGAGAAACCACACGCAGGCACGGAGATGGCTCAGGAACCAGCCGGCAGGCGGTCAGAACGTGAACGCGTTAGCTGTAGCTCACACCCGCTGCGATCGGCCGATGAGGGCCGCCGAGCCGGCGGCCCTCAGGCACTCACCTCTGGTGGATCGTACACCTCCGTGCGATCAAGCATATGAAAGATCGACACGAGCAGTTTTCGCGCTGTTGCGACAATCGCTATCTGATGGTTCTTCCGCTGTTTCAGTCGTGCGTAGAACCGTCCAAGATACGGATCGTTACACCGGTGAACCGCCGTTTGAACACACTGAACGAGGATCCAGCGTAAGTCTCCACTTCCCCGCTTCGAGATCGATCCTTCCGTCCGCGAGTCCCCTGACTCGCGGACGACCGGATCCAATCCTGCGTAACTCACTACTTGCTTTGCTTCGTCAAATCGGTCGATCTCACCGATCTCCGAGGTGATCAGCAACGACGAGTAGAAACTCACGCCCGGAATCGTCATCAACAGCTGCGTCTCCTCGAGAGACGCAGCGGTTTCCTCGATCAACGTTTCGAGTTCTTCTATCTGAGCAGTTAGCTCGTCGATGATCGAGAGGAACGACTCCATCAACTGATCACCGACCACACCGAGCGAGAAATCCTCGCCGGCGAGGATTTCTCGCCCGTTCACGCTGAACGGATCCCAGTCGTAGGTGATCCCGTGTTTGTCGAGTAGGGCGTGGACTTCGTTTTTGAAGTCCGTACGCTTTTCGACAAGTCTCTTCCGGCCGCGCACAAGTGCGCGGCGCTCTCGGAGCTCTTCGGACGGGACGTAACTCTCAGCGATCATGCCGGCTCGGCGAAGTTGCGCGAGCAACTTCGCGTCGAGCCGGTCGTTTTTCACCTCAGCATAGCCGATCGCCTTGGTTTGTGTAGGATCTGCGACAACCACGTCGAGGTGTTCGTCGAGGGTGTCGTAGACTGTGTAGTAGTTGCTGGTTGCTTCGAGCGCCGCTTTGGCTCCAGCGTATTCTTCGGCAACGTCGTCGAGATTCGCGTTTGTGACGCGAATCTCTTCGACGACCTCGGCATCGTCGTCCAAAACAGCGACGTGCGACTCATCTTTATGAAGGTCGATTCCGAGGTAGTACATGGTTCCTCTGGAGTGGGAAGTGCGTGAAGGGAGCCACACCTATTCGGGCTCGCCGCCCGGATGCTGACGGCATCCGGGCGGCCTCCCATGATAGTGCGTCCTTGGCAGGTAGGCCAATCAGAGCCACGCGTTCTATGACGCTGTTGAATCATCGGCCTTTGACCACCCCAGTACCTCTTCACGCACGCTGGGGACTTAGCAGGCTTTCATCCCATCAGAGCCGGATATGTGGCTCTGTTGAAATCCTTTTCTTCAGATATGTTCTCGTCTGAGATAGCCGGTTACTGAATAGTGTTTCTTGATCTTGTGCGGGAGTAGGTGTAGTACGTCGCTCAGTGTGATGGCGTGGGGATTTATAAGTCAGATCACCGTGTTGCTGTCGGCTGTTTATAAGCGGTCGACGCTGCTGCGGTGAGGGCCTTCAAATCCCCAGTCGCGAGGCGGGCGCACGCTCGCTGCGCTCCTCACTCGGTCGCTACCGCTCCCTCGTTGCGGTGCTTACGTCGCCTGCGCCCGCCTCGCGACTGCCCCTTTGAGTCCCGCCCCGCACAGCACCGCACAGCACCGCACAGCACCGCACAGCACCTCACGCCTCCCCAGCCTCGCCGCTCGCGCCTTTATGGGCGCTCGCGGCGTCCCTCGAGGGCTGGCTCGCGGCCGCCGCTTCCCTCCGGCCGCTCGGAGGCGCGCCACCGCACCGCCTGCCATTTATAATCGACCGTCGGCGCCGCTAGCGACTATTTAAATACCGAATCGCTACTACCGATCTGCGATACTCACTTCCGCAATCGCTCGTCGCTACGTCTGTACTGAGCGATTCATGAGTCCCCTGTACTGAGCGATTGAGGATGAAAAACTATCAACTTCAGAGGGTTTCAACCTACACGTCAAAACGGCGCCACCGACGTACCGACGTTCATCACCGAGAGCCGAACTGTCGCAGAATCCTTTCCAGTTGAAGAGCACCAACAGCTGTTCAGCGCCGAGTACCACGACTTGACAGCGTGAAAGACAGTTGCTGAACCCTTTCTACGAGTAACCTGGCTCTGGAGCTCGCCATGCAACCACGATTCCACAGATAGCGACGACTCCAGCGAGTAGAAATGCCGTATCGAACCCCGCTCGGTCGACAACAACGCCGCCTACAATCGGGGCAAGGAACGCCCCCGCTAACCCGACACTCGTCTGGAACGCGACGGCTGTCGCAGCGACTCTTGAATCGACGACTTCCCGGACATACGTGAAAGACAGCCCCAGCGTAAGCTGAACCGCGAACCCGGTGAGCAGCAGGAGCGCAACGAGTAATGGAAGTGACCGAAACTGAGTGAACACCAATACGAGCGGAGCAGCAGCTGCGAAGGACCCGAAAACGATGGGTTGGCGGCGACCACCGAAGACGCGGTCAGACAGGAGGCCACTACTGATTCTAGAGACGACCCCGATTGCGGGGAACACTGCCACCAGGAGTCCACTCACAGCGAGTGACAGGCCAAGCTCGGTCGTGAGATACGACGCGCCCCAGCTATTCACGAACAAGTACAGCGAATAGCCGAGAAACCCGAGCAATCCGACAGACCAGACCTCCCGGTTCCGAAGAACTGCACCAAACTCCTGAACCGAGGGGGCATCTCCCTGACTCGTCCCGATCCCTCGACTTGCTGGCCAGAATACGATGAGACCCATGACTGTGAGCCCCGTGAACGCAATAAAGATTGTAGGCCACCCGAATCGATGCGCAATGAGTGGCCCGGTTCCTTGACCGAGCGCGAATCCGATCGGGCCACTTGCGGTGAAAATGCCGACAGCGGTTGCTCGATTCCCGCTAGTCGCTGCTCGACTCACGATATCGATGCCAGCGTTCCACACGACGACGTAGGCGACCCCCCCAAGCGCTCGCGACGCAATCACTGATCGGTAGTTCCCTTGCCGTCCAGCGATCCATCCCCACGTTCCGGCGACAAGTAGTGTGAGAACGGCGAGTGCCATCACGTTTCTAGAGTCTGTCCGGTCAAGCACCGCACCAACTGGAAGGCTTGCAATCACTGCAGTACCGAACATGACTCCAACGAGGAAGCCTGCGATTGTTGGCCCGATACCCAGCGAGTCACGAATAAGCGGGGAGACGCTCGCGGGCACAATCTCGTAGGCTGCCAACCCTGTCGAGATGAGGCTCGCGCCGGCGACGATACCCCACGTTGACTGATGTTTCTGGTGTGGATCGCTATTAGTGGGTTCTTGATGCTGGGGGGTCGGTTGGGTAGTCATTACTCGAGAATGTGGACGGACGGTGAACCACGGAAATCGGGTATCGACAGGTGCCTGTAACGAATTCTGACGATAGTGTATCCATGTTATGTATCTCTCCGCATACCTTTAAGGGTTAGATGGTAAATCCTTTTATTCTCTTACTGTTAGATGGTTAACCACCAATGTACATTCATTCTGGCCTAGGCCAGCAGCAGAATTGGGGACGAATTCGAACCGGGCTCGAGGGAAGCGTTCCCTGTATTCAACTGATCGAATAATGGTCGCTTCTCAATTAGTCCTCAATTCGTCGACGGTACTACTCGTCGGAACAAATAACTGGCTCACGCAATTCGCTGTTACGCTTGAGACACGGACTGACGCGACTGTACATACAGTTGGAACCAAGGCGGAAGCGAGTGATATAGTCCGAAATCGGACCATTGACTGTCTCATCACCGGAGACACGCTCGAAGGGGCAACAGGGCTGGAACTCCTCAAGGAGATCCGCACCGAAACCACGACGCTCCCGGTCGTACTTTGTACCGCCGCTGGGAGCGAAGCTATTGCCAGCGACGCTATCAAGGCTGGTGTCACGGATTACATCGTGCTCACGGAGCCGGTAGAAGAGATGACCGACGAACTCATCGAACGAACCGAGCGTGCCGTCCGATCCGCACGGCGGACAGCCACGCGATGGGACCGGGCCAGACAGTTCGACGCCATATTCAACGATTCGCGGACCGCGACGTGGGTGCTCGATCCTGCTGGCTCACTTGCGCGTGTGAACAAGACAGCACGGGAAATGAGCGATGTGGATGTTGAAACGATCGTCGGTGAACCGTTCTGGACGCTTCCGTGGTGGGCAAAGACCGGTACGAAGAGCACGGACGTACAACAAATCGTGGAGAACGCGTTCGATGGGAGATTCGGCAACGCGGTCGTCACACAGCCGCCACACGTCGAGGATCCACGCGTCATCGATCTCTCCGTGCGTCCAGTCGAGAACGAGCGTGGAGATCTCGTTTCAATCGTCGTTGAGGGCGTAGACATCACCGAGCGCGTCGATCTCGAACGCGACCTCCGACAATCAGAGGAGCTCCACCGCGTCACGCTCAACAACATGACCGATACCGTCCTCATCACGAACGAGGCCGGCGAGTACACCTATGTTTGTCCCAACGTCCACTTCATCTTCGGCTACACGGCCGACGAGATTCACGAGCAAGGGACGATCGACAACCTCCTCGGTACGGACCTCTTCGACTGTGAGGAGCTCACAGAAGACGGCGTGCTTAAGAACATCGAGACGACCGCGACGGACAAAGCGGGTCGTGAGCACACGCTTCTGATCAACGTTCGCGAGGTCTCGATTCAAGACGGGACGCTTCTCTTCAGCTGTCGGGATATCACGAAACGTAAGCAACGCGAGGAGGCGCTTGCGACCCTCCAAGAGACCGCCCGTGATTTTCTGTACGCCGAAACGCATCAGGAAATCGCCCAGCATGTCGTCGACGACACACCTGTCGTCCTCGATCTGGATGCAAGTGCGTTCTATCTCTTTGATGCTGATGCCAACGAGCTTCGACCCACAGCGCACTCGGCGACGATGAAAGAACTCAACGGTCCGCTCCCCACCGTACACGCCGACGGCGAAACACTTCCGGGTTACAGTTTCGTCGAGGACGAAGCGCTGTTTTTTGACGATGTTCATGAGGCAGACCGGCTCGAAAACCGGGTGACTGACCTCCGCAGTACAGCCTACATTCCACTCGGTAACCACGGCGTGTTCGTCGCTGGCTCGGACCGAGTCGGCGTCTTCGACGACGTAACCCGGGAACTGGCTGATCTTCTCGCTGCAACCGCCGAGGCAGCCCTTGACCGCGTCACACGCGAGTCCCGACTTCGAAAGCAAGATCGCACACTACAGGAACAAAACGAACAGCTGACCGAGCTGAATCGGATCAACGAGACAATCCGGGAGATCGATCAAGCTCTCGTGCAAGCGGAAACACGGGAGGAAATCGACCATACTGTCTGTGAGCTGTTGACCGGCGAGAACCGATTCCAATTCGCCTGGATCGGGACGATTGACCGGATAACTGACTCCGTCGAACCACGGGCTTGGGCAGGCAGCGAACAGGGATATCTGGATAGCCAAGCATTCGCTATCGACGCATCAGCTGGGGAGCCAGCCGGGCAAACCGCGGCCACTGGCGACGTGACGATAGTGACGAACGTCGCCGCTGGTCTCCGCGACGAGCCGTGGCGGAAGGCCGCACTGGCTCGTGACTACCTCTCTGTATTGAGCATCCCTCTCGTGTACAACGACCTTACGCACGGCGTGTTGACTGTCTACGCACCGACCCAGGACGCGTTCGACGACACGACGAAGGCTGTCCTCGCTGAACTCGGCGAAACTATCGCGTCTGCGCTCAGTGCTATTGAACGAAAGAATGCACTGCTCACGACATCGGTGACGCGGGTCGAATTCGGCATCGATGATCCTGCGTTTATCCTTTCACGGCTCGCTCGAGACGCAGCGTGTACACTCTCGTATCGAGGTGGAGTCCAACAATCCACAGAGGGAAGTTACGTGTTTGTGACTGTCGACGACGGAGCAGTAACTGACGTTGTAGACGCCGCCTCGCAGTTGGTCGGGATTGACGACGTACAACAGATTAGTACGGATGGTGAGGGGAGTGTGCTCCGGTTGCGGCTTACCCAACCGTTTCTCGCTCTCGAGCTGGCCGATCATGGTGCTGTCTTCCACGAGGCAACCGCCGACCCGACATCCACAAGCCTCGTCATCGATATTCCGGACAGTATCGATGTCCGGACCATCACCCAACTCGTCCGAGAGACGTTCTCCACCGTCGAACTCCGTTCGAAGCAGACGCTGGATCAGTCCATGGAACGCGACTTGTACTCGAAGTTCCTCGAGAAACTGACCTCACGGCAACTCGAGGTGATCCAGACGGCATACTACAGCGGGTTCTTCGAGTCACCACGCGAGAACACAGGCGAAGATGTTGCGGAGACACTCGGAATCTCCCCTCCAGCATTTTATAAACACTCTCGGACTGTCCAGCGCAAACTGTTCGAAACGCTCTTCGAGGAGCACAATATCTCAATTTCGGGAATCGAAGAGTTCAATAACTAACTCCAAATTTCAGAGGGTGTTTGGTGGTTAACAGCTGAATATTCCCTTATACACTTATTACACGTACATAGAGTGCCCTATATTACCGGCTGGCACTCGTGAACCCACTATGATAGATGTCGACCCTGAATCAGACGAAAAAACCCCGTACGAGTGCTTCGAGTGTGGCAGCATCATCATCGCAGAAGACAGCCCAGGCCAATGTCCCGACTGTGGCGGCCCGATGCGAAACCGGCGAATGTCACTTGAATAATTATGGCATCAAAATCTGAGAGCACCCACAACGGATCGGACGACGAGGCGGCAGAACCAATCGAGCCTGAGTCGGCACTCGAGACCGCCCGCCGTCAGTTGGATCATGCTGCCAGTCACTTGGATATCGACCCCAGTATCGTCGAACGGCTCAGATATCCGAAGAAAGTCCACGAAGTAACAGTCCCAGTCGAACGCGATGACGGTACGGTCGATGTGTTCACCGGCTACCGAGCTCAACACGACAGTGTCAGAGGCCCGTTTAAAGGAGGGCTCCGGTATCACCCCGAGGTGAGTAGAGACGAGTGTGTCGGACTCGGCATGTGGATGACCTGGAAGTGCGCTGTTATGGATCTCCCGTTCGGGGGTGCCAAGGGTGGCGTCGCAGTCAACCCGAAAGAGTTGAGTTCGGGAGAAAAAGAGCGACTCACTCGTCGGTTTGCCCAGGAAATTCGCGATGTTATCGGACCGAATCGCGATATTCCCGCGCCGGATATGGGTACTGATCCACAGACGATGGCGTGGCTGATGGACGCGTACTCGATGCAGGAAGGTGAAACGATACCGGGAGTCGTCACCGGGAAGCCACCAGTCATCGGGGGGAGTGAAGGTCGTGAGGAAGCGCCTGGACGGAGTGTCGCGATCATCACCAAGCAGGCCTGCGAATATTATGGGAGCGATCTCGAGGGAACAACGGTCGCAATCCAGGGCTACGGGAGTGTCGGTGCGAACGCCGCCCGGCTGCTTGATGAGTGGGGAGCAATGGTCGTCGCAATCAGTGACGTGAACGGCGCAATGTACGACCCAGACGGGATCGAGACGGCGACCGTCCCGTCACACGACGAGGAGCCTGAAGCCGTCACGAAATACGCAGACGACGTGATCTCAAACGATGAGTTGCTCACACTCGATGTTGACGTACTCATCCCTGCCGCTCTCGGAAACGTGATCACCGAAGCAAATGCGAGTGCGATCGCCGCTGACCTCGTCGTTGAAGGCGCAAACGGTCCCACCACTTCGACGGCGAGTGCGATTCTCGCAGAGCGAGACATTGCAGTTATCCCCGATATTCTCGCTAATGCTGGCGGAGTCACGGTGAGCTACTTCGAGTGGCTCCAGGATATCAATCGCCGATCGTGGTCGCTCGAACGGGTGAACGACGAACTCGAAACGGAGATGCAAGCCGCTTGGCAGGCAGTCACAGACGAATACGAGCACCGCGATGTCACGTGGCGTGATGCAGCCTATATTGTTGCGCTCTCACGGATCGCTGAATCCCACGAGGTACGGGGGCTCTGGCCGTAGGGAGATGGACTATCGCCCACTCAGACGGATCCGACAGCCAACTACCCCGTTTGAACGGGGACTGTTTGGACTGTATCAACTCGTTAGCCCCGGGACTATCCTCATCACTATCTGCTTTATCGGATACGTCGTCATCGGCTTCAGTTTATCTTACGTCGGAATCTATGAACCAACGTACTCCGTTATGGGTTTCACTGATCCATTTTTCACGAGTTTGTCATTTCTAACAGGGCTCTTCATCAGTACGATGTCGGGGACGCTTGTGGCGCTCACGCTCTTGCTTAGTCCCAACGATTCGAAGGCTGATCTCGTTGTCGTGGTGAGTTTCATCGCTCTTGGATTTGGGGCCGCTACCATGCGAGTCACATTCGGAGCCGTCCAAGCATATTTCACTGAGATAGTAAGTAATCTTCTATAAAAACAATAAATAGTTTGAAATACGGAAGAAATTGGTTACTTGAATTGAGGCGCTAAGGCCCCTTCCTCAACGAGCAAGTGGAGCGAGCGAGTAGGGAAGGATTCAGCGCCGCACAAGTATCAAACACGTTAGACGCTCGGCCTACAGGCGCACCACCACCTTATTATATTGTTCTCAAGAACTGCTCAAGTGGATCCAGACACAGGGGCTTGCTACCGATGGCCGGTCGGTTCACTGTACAGGATACTGGTAAGTCCCATCCGTCTCGTGACTGATCACGCAACAAGCCGGCTGCGTGGTTCATGTTCGGGTGTATCATCTCTACTCGCTGAAAGCACCCGCCACGAGCAGTGGGAAGACGAGCGTCGCCTCTGCTTCGACCTGCGTATAATTTGTCCGGTCATCATCTTTGATCTTCCCCCACGATACTGCCTCGTTCGGGGGTGCGCCAGAGAGTGACCCATCCCCTTCCATACCGGTCGAGATATAGACGACGTAATCGGCCCCACCGCGGAACAAGTTCGTCATAATCGCGTGGTGTTTCGGCACGCCACCTCCAACTGCGATCAGACCCGTCGTATCGGCGAGCATTCCGTCCTCAATGAGCGAGTCGTAATCGTCGAGAATCTCGATTCCGACCTCCGAATCGTACCCCTGTCGGTAATAGTAGAGAAAATTCCCAACCTCGGAATCCGTCAGTGCCGGACAGTAGACGGGAACATCATTGTCCGCTGCTTGTTTCAGAACCGAATCCTGATCGTCGAGTGTCTCCCCTAACTCTCGGGCAAACGATGTCGGCGTCCGAACCTTTTCCTCAGCGAAGAACTCCTCGAAGAAGTCGTATAGGTACTCCTCCAACCAAACGTAACGGTTGGAAGGGACGAACAGATTCCCAAGACGGTTGATTCCCTGTTCCCGGAGAACTGCTTCATCCGCATCCCACTCTCCCATTTTGAACGGCTTCGCCGTTTTGATAACATCCTCCGCCAGCGATCCCGCGGTCGTGATAAGCACGTCGACGTACCCTTCACGAACGAGGTAGGCGACGACTTCACGCAATCCCGACGAAATGATATTCGACGTGCATGTGAGATAGATCGTGGCATCGGCGTCTTGCATTTGCTCGGCGATGTCGATGGCCTCTGCGAGTTGCGTCGCCTGAAAGCCCGTCGTTGCATACGCTTCCAGCATCTCCTGAAAATCGAATTCGCCACGGAAGTCGTAGCCCTGCACGTCTGGCGTGGTCAACTCTTCAGCACTTCCCGGAACAACGTGGTCGTGAGACTCCTCGTCCATACCGGCAATTAGCAGGATGCCGGTTTGAATCGTTCGAGACGGGTCGCCGATTCTCGATACACACAAGTCCAGCATCAGCTAACTGTTCAATATGTCCCAGCCGACGGTGGCTGTTCTCCGACCCGACGACAGCCGTATCGTTGAGGCGGTCGAGTATCTCCAGTCACTCGATGTATCCCCGATTCCAGACCCAATGCTGGCAATCACACCGACCGGTCAGGTTCCCCCAACATGCGGACTACTGTATCTTCACAAGCGAGACCGGTGTCGATCTAGCTGCGACAGCGGGATGGAAACAACGAGGCACCACTGTTTGTGCTGTCGGAGATCAGACTGCAACCGCATTATGCAATCGGGGCTATTCAGTCGATATCGTTCCATCGACGTTCACATCCACAGGACTCGTCGACGAGTTATCTACTGAAGTCGAGGGCCAAACCGTTGAACTTGCTCGGAGTGCACACGGCAGCGAAGTACTTGTTGAAGGACTGGAAGCAGCTGGTGGAATTGTCAGCGAAACAGCCTTATATCGCCTGAAACGACCGGAGACTGCGGGACAGTCGGTTTCACTTGCGGTAGACGGTAAGCTGGACGGTATACTGTTCACCTCGCCAAAGACGATAGAGCACTTCGTTCAAATTGCGACTGAACGTGACGCTGTCGCTGCACTCCAACGCGAGCTAGAGGAGACGATTGTTGGAGCGATAGGAGCACAACAAAACGTGCTGTCGACAAGCATGGGATCGCTGTTGATGTTATGCCGGATACAGTGGGGTTCACACAGCTTGCCGAGGTCACCGTACGTCGAATTCTGGATACCCACCAATGAACACATTCCGTCTCCAATCTGTTAGCTGACTTTGAGTGTTCACTGACGTCTCACCGTAAACCACGTTACTCCGATCAAGAAGGCAGCGGCACCAGACACTAACAGGGTTTGACGATAGCCGAACAGTGCTGCAGCCCCGACACTAAGCGGCGGACCGACCGTCGTGCCGAGTCTGAGAACACTTGTCCGAATACTCATAATGCTCCCGCGGAATTCGTCCGGTGCTCGTTCGTTGAGTGCCGTATCCGTAATCGGCTCTGCAAGTCCTTGACCAAGTCCGAATAGAAGGAGTGCACCAGCAACTACGTATATAGAGTCTGCGACGGCGACGCCGACGAGTCCGATCCCGTAACTCACGAATCCGAGCGCGATCGATTGGAAGCTCGTGAGCGACCGAAGCACGCGATCACCTTGCATTGCTGTCGCTCCCATCGTAACCGCGGGTAATCCCACGAGAAGGCCGATACTCGCTGATGAGAGGTGATATTCGTTGGCGAGCAGGAATGGAACGGCGGTGAGTTGCGCGCCGTAGAGGATGACGAAAATACCGAAGATAGCGAGATAGAGCACGACGAAGGGGGTCATCGATGTGGGTCCGGTGAGGAATGCACGGATACTCGAATTCGTATTGTTCTCGTCGCGCTGTGGCTCCTCGAGCAAGGTTATGCCGGGTACAGCGACGAGCAGCGCGAGGAGAAAACACGCGAAGGGAGCCGACCAAGCGACTGTCGCCAGCGCACCGCCGAGTAACGGATAGCCAGCAGCACCCACCGCGAGAATCGCCGCGTTGGTCCCAATTAGCACTCGTCGTTGTTCACCGGAATAGAGGTCGCCGAGGAGCGTGACCGTGAGCATCGCAATCGCACTACTCGCCGCCCCTTGGATGGCTCGCAGGACCAAGATCAGGGTGAAGTCGGAAATGAAGATGATACCGCCCCCACTGAGTCCGAAGACAACAAGCGCCGGGATTAGAATCGGTTTTCGACCGATGCGGTCAGTTAGCAGTCCAATCGGGAGAGTGAGAAAGATCCCGGGGAGCGTGAACGCCGACAGCAAGAGGCTGGCCTGTGCCTCCGAAATGTTCCATGCCTCCTGGACCGCTGGGAGTACAGGGCTGATGAGTGAGACACCCATGACAGCGACGAGCGTACTCGCGAAAATCACGGCTGTTGCTGGCGAGTTCCGGAGTTTCCGTATCCATTCCATTCGCTCTATTACTCTTTCGGTGAGCGCTCCCCGTAAGTCATCCGCTATGGGGGAGTGGTCGCCCTGAATCAGAACCGGAGGACGTTCACGGTGAGCCAATTATGTTCACAAGCCCAAAGACGCAGATTATTACAAACGGTGTAGGTGAAAGCCACGTGGTTTGACATCCAAGCAATTCACCACGGAGTGTGACTACACTGGGCATCGGACGTCCGGGAAGAAATTATCACCATGACTGAGCTCCTTGAGGAGACGTACGTTGCGGCGCTGCAGCGTGATTTCGTAGATGTTTCCCCGGAGGCATGCTCGTAGGTGTGGTTCGACGACCACCCTGCTGGTTTAGAACAACAACCGACGAAAACTACCCCTCAGTTAGCCCTCCGCCGGATCTCCTCGACGAGTTCAAACAGTTGCACGACGGACAGTACCGACTCTCGTGACCGGCTGGATCCGTCACTCACCGCTGCGTCTGGCCACCATCGACGGGAAGCGCGTGCCCAGTGACGAACGAAGCGTCGTCCGAGCAGAGCCACACGATCACGCTCGCCACTTCGGCGGGATCGGCCGGTCGACCCATCGGCACGCCGGCGGTGACTTCATCCTGCTCCTCGGGAGACATCGACTGGAGGGCACGTGTGTTAACGATTGTCGGACAGACTGCATTAACTCTGATACCGTCTGCGGCGAATTCGAGCGTGACCGACCGCGTGAGCCCGACAACGCCGTGTTTGCTCGCGCTGTAGGGCGTCCGACCGGGACTGCCCCGTATCCCGGCGTGTGAGGCAGTGTTGACGATAGCCCCGCCACCGGAGTCCAGAAGAGCCGGTATCTCATGTTTCAGCCCGAGCCACACGCCTTTCTGGGAGATGCTGGTGACGCGGTCCCAATCCTGCTCGGAGATGTCGGTTACTGGCGCGGGATCGGCTCCGGTGGCGACGTTGTTCACTGCGAAATCGAGGCGGCCATACTCTTCAAGCGCACGCTCAATCATCGCCTTGACCTCAGTGGAGTCGCTGACATCAGTGCGGACGAACGTTGCGTTCCCGCCGTCGTTTTCGATGCGGCTGACTGTCTCTCCGCCAGCCTCGTCGTCGATATCCACGACAACGACATCGGCTCCCTCGTCGGCGAATCGCTCCGCAGTCGCTCTGCCGATCCCCGACCCCGCACCCGCTACCAACGCGACACCGTCACTAAAGTTCCGCGAAATGCTGCTGAAAGACACCGTTTATAACCTTCGCCGGAGCGTCCGATACCCGTGAAATCCGCCACCGTGTACCGAAATTACAGAGTCGTGAAATCTAGTGAGAACACTGGAAAACCGGTGTGGAGGTGGGGGTCTGGCGATGATCCCAATGTCCTACTATCTGCGTTTCATAGGTACTGGCAATGGCGAATTCGCGGCGGCCCATCGCACCAGCTGAAGAAAATGTCCTCAATCATCTTGAGGCATATCTCGAAGAACTGGGCGATACCAACCCGCTTACGCGTGAGATAGCTATCACATACCTCGAAGATCACGGAATCAAGCCTGCCGACGGACGCGATATAATCAAACAGCTACTCCTGAAGGGGTATCTGTATGAGGTTGGTGACGAAATTCGGATTCCACCACGCTCGTGACGAGTTGGTACGTCTGTTGTCTATCAGACTCTTCTCTCTCTCTTATCGCTAGTTCACGCCTGTACCAAACACAACAGATCTTCCCCAGATGGTTCGTTACTTCCGATATACCAGAAATCGATAGTATTTCATGAATATAACTCGAGACGCGAACGATGTACGATCTCACTGGCTTTCAGCGCGATCTCCTGTATGTTATTGCCGGGCTTGAGGACCCACACGGGCTCGCAATCAAAGACGAACTCGAAGACTACTACGAAAAAGAGATCCATCACGGGCGGCTGTATCCAAATCTCGACACACTTGTCGAGAAGGGGCTGGTCGAAAAAAGTCAGCGTGATCGACGAACTAACGAGTATACCACCACTCGTCGAGGAACTCGAGAGATCGAGGCCCGAGTAGAGTGGGAAAACCAGTACATCGATCACGCAAACTGACACCCCATCCGTCTTTAGTTAATACTATCAGTAATACTCGGTAGCCGTGGTTTTCGCCCAAATACGGCCTAGCCACACCAGCTACGGCAATAGAAGGGCGTTTGTGATGGTTACTTATCGCTCGATCTCGCCAGTACTGGTGTCTCATCTGTATCTTCTCCCGCCTCTAATACTGACAAGCATACTTTTGAGAATTGTATCACTCTCAAGCTTAACTAAAGACGAATGGTCTGGCACCTATACGTACGTCTGTACACCGCATGAGGTGGTCGGCATGAAGGGTGCCATTCACGTAGAGTTATCTTCTCTCCGCCCTGATGACGAGGTCTTAGCCTTACTATTTCCAGCCGGCGAAAACGCTACGAGACCATCGGGTGACCGCTCTCTTCTACCCGAGATAGCGTCCGTCACACGGACTCCCGAGCCGGTTCCTCCGTCGGATCGATGCTGAAAAACACCCGTCCGAGTGCCCGTGCCATTCCGACAAGCGTCAGCGCCCACACCACCAGCGCAAACCAACTCCAGTACACAGGCACGACGGAAAGCAGTCCGAAGGTTCCAATCCCGGCGAGATTCAGCGTACACGCCGTGTACATCCCCATCGGGAACACCCGCCCCCACGCAGTCGGCGAGTACGTGTGAACCCCCCTACCGAATCCGAGCCGCAACCACGGGGCCACAATCACCCAAATTGGCGGTCGGCCGTCGACCCCATCGGTGAGGAACTTCCAGACGTCAATCGCGAGCAGCAGGGGGATCCACCAAGAGGCGATCGCCCACGCGAGGAACGTTACGCCGACTATCACTGGTGCATACGGTTCCCAGCCTTGAAACGCCACCAGCCCCGGGCCGAGCGTCGTCCCCGCGAGCGTCGTGATCGCCGCCGCGCCCATCGTGATCCAATACGGGCCGGTCCAATCGTCCGGGCGGATGGGGCCATCGAGGAGTCGATAGCTGACGACAGTAACGACGACGAAGTAGAGGACATACCCAGAGCCGAAGTAGCTCATGCTCAACAGGACGACTACGTTTCCGTACCCTGCCAGCGGTTCAGCAAGCAACCCGCCGAGGACTGCGAGCGACTGCATGCAGACGATCACGAGCAAGAAGGCGCCGTCGATCCGCTCGCTCACACCCGCCTTTCCCGTGCCGATGATCTCGGTTACAAACAGGTAGTACAGCAGCAGTGGCGTGGCGACGACGGTCACGCCCCACATCGCGGCCGCCACCGCGACAATATCGAAGAACAGCAGAAACTGAACCCCGATGGTATTCGTGGCAACAATGAAGGTCAGCGTGCCCCAGTGTCGGTCTCGGTTCCGTAGATCGGCGAGCGTGCGTTTGGGAAAGGCCGCAGCTCGAACTGCGAACAGCGCAAGCAACAACGCGTAACAGGCGACGTTGAACACCGCTAGCGGCCGCGCGATAATTGTGATACCCAGCTCGAAGAAGGAAATTGAGACGATCCCAGTCGACATGACGAATCCGAAGTATGCCGGGTCGAGTATCTTGAGAGCGCTACCGAGAGAGGCAGCGAGTGTCTCCCTGTTAACAGAGGTAGACCGGTCGTCGATTCCGGATGAATTGGTCATTTCAGTCGCTCAAAGTGGGGGTCGATCCCACCGTATTGTCGGATTTTGGCCGGGCGGATGGTAAATGGGTACCGTTACGAGATCACACCTAACCACATCCCGGAAGACATTCACCGAACATGTTCTTTCGGAGCAGTCTTATTCTTGAGATATTAAGTGACAGTAGTGGCGAAAACGCAAACAATCTACGCAAGGATCGGCGGAAATGAAGCTGTCGAATCTGTCGTGGCCGATTTTTATGATCGTGTCTTCTCAGATTCACTTCTTCAGCCGTATTTCGAAGATATCGACCGTGATGCGCTGTACGCTCACCAAGTACAATTCATAAGTGCCGTAGCAGGCGGCCCGGTATCATACGACGGCGCCGATATGCAGGCTGCTCACGAGGGAATGGGAATCACCGGGGAAGCCTTCGGTCGCGTTGCGACATACCTCGCCGAAGCGCTCAGAGAGAACGGTGTCACCGAGGACGACGTCGACGCGATCCTCGATGAAGTCGGTGCGCTCAAGCCGGATGTCGTGGCCCAGTAAACGCATGTAAGTCGAGAGGTCTTTCTGAGGAGCTTTTTTCACAACTCACTGCTGGACGCGATACACGTAGCCGCCACAACCGCACTGATCGACGACGCTGGTCTCTGCGTCCGGGTAGTGGTCGTGGATCGGCGCCTCAAGGTACTCCTCGGGAGTGCCGTGGTTCGGATGCGTGACGAGGTTGACGTGGTAGTCAGGTTCCGTCTGATTGATCGCCGCAAGGGCGTGCTCGATTAGCGTCTCTCGATCGTCAGCGTACCGTTCCTGTTCGAGGTTTGCGGACCACGACGCATCATGCTCCTCATCGAGAAATGAGGGTGCCAACTCGTTGGTTTCGGAGGCAGCCGTGGTACGTTCGCGGTCTGATTGCTGGTTCCGTGTGGACATGAGAATATGTATGAGACGGACACGCCTCCATGTCTGTGCGAACATGTTCGCTACGTTCCGCTTTGCGGAGAGCCAGGTCGGGGGTCACGGGTGCAATCCCGACGACCTCCCATTCGTCACGAATCGTTGAGACCGACGCTCTACGTATCGGTGTCTGTGCCGGGATCGAATTCGAGCGGATTTCGAGGGAGATCGTCGACGAACTCCCGGACGATCGTTCGTTCCACGCGTTGGAGTGTCTCGCTGCACGTGGATTTCGCGATCCCGACGTGTTCGGCGACCTCTGTCAACGTACAGGTGCGTGGCACGTCGTAGTAACCGCGTTCGACCGCCTCGAACAACAGCTCTCGCTGCCGCTCGGTGAGCGATTCAGCCGGGTTCAGCCGCTGTTGAACGTACTCGACATCGAACTCCGCACCGACGCCTCGAAGCATCTTCCCGAAGTCGGCGATGCGCTCGTGGGCGCCGGTGACGTCGATTCGGGCCACTCCGTTCTCGATCTCAACGGGCATCTCGATCGGGATGCCGGCCTGCCGTGCAGCCGCCATCAACAGCGGTGCATGTGCCTCGACTTGGACGGTGGCAACCCCGTCACTCAACGCCATTACCGAGACTTCCTCGATCGTGTCGTGGACCGTTATCGCGTCCAGAATTTCATCAATATCGTCAGCGGTGATCTTCACGAGCGCGAACCCCGCACCGTCTCCGGGGGTCGCACTGAGTACCTGAATCCGTGCTTCCGGGAAGTCCCGAGAGACCTCACCGACCCACGGTCCGTCTGGGAAGTCAACATTGAGTCGAGCCTGTGCCATATCGTCTGTTCGCTGTCACGGGGCAAAATGGATTCGTCTTCGTGCCCCAATCTCTGTCAATACGGATTCGTCAAATAGGAAGGGATCGGAGACTCTCATGTGGATTTGGAGACGAGTACCGCTTCATATCTCACGGAGTGAGAGTCATCCTATCCCTTTTCGGTCTTTCTGCGAGAATATGAGAACACACCGGAATATCGATTACCATGACAAATACAAAATCAGATATAGCAGTCACATTCAATCCACAAGAATGGGTCGACGGACCGTACCACCTAGACGATGGGGCAGACAAACAACTGACTCCCGCCGAAAATCGGGAACCAGTAACGTTCGAAATACCCTGGGAGGACGGAACTGACGAGGAGGGAACTGTGTTCCCGGACGAATCGTACGAGGCGAATCAGTTACAATCGCACCCTGCTGCTCCGGAGTGGGTCCGAAATTGGGATGGGCCATACTACGTTCGGACAAAATCGGTTGCCGACGAGTAACGGGCAATTGACAGAACAGATCAAGTACCTCGAGAATAGCAGAAGTGAACCATGGCCGCTGAAATCTCACGCTGGTCGCGTCGATACGTTCTCATCGGGGTGATCGCACTCTGTTGTTGGCAGGTTGCCACTGTTGCTGGCCTCCCGCGACGCACGACGGTGGCGTTGGGCGTGTTCGGGTTCGTGTTCCACGTCATCTTCGGCAAATCCTACGCCCTCGTGCCGGCGTACTTCGACGCTGATCTCGTCTTCGAACACGCCCCGATGGTCCAGTTTCCCTTCATCGTTATGGGGACTGCGTGTTTCGCGCTCGACCCGCTTCTCGTTCGTCGCTTCCGTGTCGACCTCGGCGTTCTCGGCGGTGTGCTCTGGGCGGTCGGCGTCGCCGTGTTCGTCGGATCAATCGTACTGACGATCGCCGGACCACTCCGACGCGGGACGACTGGAACCGGGGATCACAACGCCGACCGACGGCCGCTCGACCGATTCGCGAATCGCTTCGTCCCGATCGTTCTCCTGTATCTCCTCGCCGGTAGCTACGAGAACGTCGCCGGACAGGCCAGCGAACTCCCGCCGCTGATCGGCGTCCAGGCTGCCGCAACGCATCTCTTGGCCGCCGGGGCTGCGACGTTGCTCGTGGTCACGCTCGGCTTTCGACTGCTTCCGCGGTTCCTCGGCGCACATCCGACCCGATCGTCGGCCGCCCTTGTCCTACCCGTTGCCGCGACTGCCCCCGGGATCATCGCCGGCGGGTTCGTCGACGAACGATTGCTCCCACTCGGTGCCGCTCTGATGGTGATCGCGATGGTCGGCTTCGCGCTCGTCGTCTTCGGAATGTGGTTCCAGTCCGACAAACGCCGAATCGGATTGTACGCCCTTCTCCCAAGCGCGACGTTCGGCGTCATCGGCGTCCTTTTCGGCGGTCTCTTCGCAGTCGGCGGAACGTCTCCGGCGTTGATCGAGACCCACCTCCGAGTCAACCTGCTCGGCTTTCTCGGCCTGATGATCGTCGGAACATCGTTTCAGTTCTATCCGCCGCGGCTGGGCGCGTTTCCCGGGTCGTCGAACCGTTCCGCGAGCGTAGCGATCGCTGCGCTCGCTTGCGGACTCGGGATTGAGATCCTCGGTGCCGCTGTGATCGCCGTCTTCAATTCCTCGACGGCGTCTCTTTCGACACAAGCGATCACTCTCGGCCGTTGGCTCACGCTCTTTGGTGCGTTCGGGTACGCGTACCTCATCGCGAGTGTGTTCAGGGCACGATCGACATGATCTTCTCGGTCAACTCGGCCGTATCAAATCGTCTTATCTAAACGGGGTACTTCTAGTGAACTACCCCACCCTACTCGCTCACGGCTGACGCCGTTCGCTCCTTGAGGGTGGGGCTTCCTGTTTCAACGACGCACTTTGCAGATACCGAGGTATCCACAGGGAGCGCAGTCTCCACAGGCGTTGATTCGGAGCGTCCCGCTCCTAACCGCTTCCTGATACCGCGAGAAAGAATGTTCCACGCCGCGTTCGCGTCCCTATCCGCTTCAAACCCACACGCCGGGCACGAGTGTTCCCGGATCCACAACGGCTTCTCGGTTGAAACGCCGCAGGACGCGCACTCTTTCGTCGTCCCTCTCGGGTTCACAGCGACGAAGTGTGTCCCTTCGCGTTTACACTTGTACTCCAGCATCCGCAGGAACGTCCCCCACGCTGCACCTGCGCGGTTCCGAGAGTTGCCCGGTAGCTCGACCAACCCCTTTGCGTCCAAATCCTCTACGGCCACGAGGTCGTATTCGCGGGCATAGTAGTTCGAGAGTTTGTGAAGAAAGTCGCGGCGCTTGTTCTTCAACTCGGCGTAGCGTTCGGCCACAACTCGGCGCTGTTTCTCCCAATTCGCAGACCGGTGCTGTTTCCGCGAGAGGTTGCGTTGGGCGCGTTCCAACCGCTCCCGCTCGGCGGACAGGTCGAGAGATTCGACGGCGGTTCCGTCCGTGTCGTGGGCGTACTTGAGAATCCCCACGTCGATGCCAACGCACTTCTCGGGATTCTCCGGCTTCTCCGGTGGGTTGTTTGGGGTTTCGACACCGAGGATGGCGTACCACTTACCGGTCGGTTCGCGTTTGACGGTGACGGTCTTGATTTCGGCGTCGTCGGGGAGGTCGCGGTGGAAGGTGATGGGGATTTCTCCGAGCTTCGAGAGCCACAGTCGGGTCCGACCGCTCGTGTTCTTGAGCTTGAAGCCGGATTGACTGTAGGTGAAACTGCGGTACTCACCCGGTGCTTTCCACTTGAGCGTCCCAACGCGGTAGCCGTTCTCTTTCCGGCCCTGGAGTGTCGAGAGGTTGTCGTACAACCGCTGAACGACCTTCTGTAGCACCTTCGAGTGAACGGTTTTTAGGTCGCTCCACCACTTCTTGAGACTCGGCAGGAGTTTCTGTTCAGAGTACGACGAGGTGTCGTCGTTCCGATTCAGGCGGTGGAGGAAGTGGTTGTAGACCTGTCTACAGGTATCGACAGTCCACGCTAACTGTTCTTCGAGGGCGTCGGACGGTCGAAGTCGATACCTGTAGTTGTAGTTCATCGGGTGGTGCTACTCGTCGGGGTCGGTAGTTCTGACGACTTTCACGTCCGCGCCACGCCATCGTTTCGGGACAAGGACGTGAGCGCCGTTGCCGGTGGCTTTGGCCGTCCCGTCGATGACTTCGTGGCCTTCGATTTCGTGTTTATCCATCGCCTGTGTTTACACTTAATTTCAACATAAATGTGGCGGTGGCCCTGTGGTCCGAGCGTCGAACGTGTCTGAGAATCGTGCGGCGCTGTATCCCCTCCCTACTCGCTCCCTCCGGTCGCTCGTTGAGGAAGGGGCCTTAGCGGCTCAATTCAGGTAAACTAGGATCAAACGGAGGTACGTCACGTTTGTCCATTCACGTCACTGGTGGAAACGGTTTCGAGAAGAGTCTCGCAGCCACGCAAATTCTCCTGATTGACGACATTAACCGATGTATCCCAACCGCGGTAGTCTACTCAAATCTGGAGGCGCTCTATTTCATCCGACCCACATGTGGGACACTCATCTGCCCCCGATGAAAGATTCTCACCGCACTGGCGGCTCTCCACGACTACCTCAGTCTTGTCACCGAGTAGTAGCCGTGTAAGTACTGTGCGGACACTCATGGGATCCAGAGTTCTGGTGGTTGTGAGTTAATCCTACTGGTGATCTGTATTCCCTAGAAATTCGGTGCGTTCGACCCGAGTAGCCGCCAAAGGCTTACGTTCAAGGCCGATTGACAATTGTTTGGAAGGAACACTGTCACACGCCTCTTCCATCCCTTTCCATGACCGCTGACGAATCATCTCTCGGTCATTGCCCGGAATGTGGTGAGGACATCTCGGAGGCGTGGATTCTTGTTGAATATGAGAAGGACGACGGCACCAAGGGCGTGTGGGCCGAGTGTCCAGTGTGTGAAGATGTTGTAGCACCGGAGTAGTCGCAGACAGCGGAATAAAGTGTTCTTCGTCGCGCCTCTAGTATAAGTTCGAAAAGTGGAGATTTCAGCGGAAGTTAGGTGTCTCTGCTCGGGCAAAGTTCCATAGCATCACGGATCAGATGTAGTTGAGATACTGGAGCAAGCGTTCTGCCTTGGCGATCTAGAGGCAGACGCGACGCATTTTCCCTCTGAGACCAAGGTTGCAGTCTTCAGCGACCGGTAGTTCCTTACCATAGTGCGTCTGAAGACCGAGGTTTCACCAGAGGTAGTCTTCCGTGTACAGAGGCAGTACCACTCTCCTCTGGCTACTCGTCTGACCGAGACGCCAAGACGATTAGTGCAGTGCTATCCTCGACGGCATGGGGAGCGATCTCTTGGTCCCCGTCGAAGCAAGCCACGTCGCCTGCCGACAGCTCATGTGTCTCGCCGTCGAGTTCCAACTCGATCGCCCCCTCGATGAGATGGAACACGATTTTGCGGTCGGGATGCGAGTGAGGAGCGACTTCGCCGCCCGCGTCGAGAGTGAGTCTGATCGTCTTCGGTTCAGCGTCGGGGAAGACGTTGGCGTGGGGCTGTCCGTCCAGTTCGTTGAGGGTGTGTATCGTCGTCATGTATCGGTCGGATCGAATTCGTCGGTTCGGAGTCCTCGGCGGACCGGTTCGTGTTCGGCGTCGGTCGGCGGTGGAGCGGTGACGAGCAGCGCTTCGAGCCGCGAGTCGTCGTCGGCCTTGACACCGCGGTCGGTGTCCGCTCCGACGGTCACGACATCTCCTGGTTCGACGCGGTGTTCCGCATCCCCGTCGCGGATGAGCCCGGTGCCGGAACGGACATCGATCACCACGTCACTTGATGGAGCGTGAACCGGGATAAACTGTCCCGGTTCGAAATAGCCGCAGACGACTTTCATCTGTTCGCTCCGAAATACTTCGACTGTCGAGAACTTCTCGTCGTCGTACGTCCGTTCCGCGTCGAAGTCAACGGCCGTCATACCGAATCACCCGTTCGGCAGGCGCCGCGGTCGTTTGTCTGGACCGCCGCTTGGGCGCTGGCTATGGATGACTTGTCCGCTCGATAGTTTTTAGGTTTGCCTAAATTCATGCGTCTCAACGTGTGGCACGGATCGACAACAGGGTTGGGACGAACATGTTCCCGTCAGATCGGCCCCGTCGACGACTACTCGCTTCCACCCTCGTCATCGGGCGATCGGACCTTGAACGGTCGCATCATGTCGTGGTCCTCGTGTTCGATCATATGACAATGCCACATATAATCACCTGTCTGATCGGAGAACAGCCCCTTGAACTCCCCGAAGTGTGCGATCACGTGTACCACATTACCTGGGTCGACGGTGACCACGTCGTTCCACCCGAGTTCGTACGACTCGGGGGCATCGAGCGCGTCCAGATCGATGTCGTCTTCGGCGGGATCGTAATCAGCAGCCGACTGCCGTCCCAACACCTGGAAGTGAACGAGGTGGAGGTGTATCGGGTGGGACATCCCCGTGAAGTTGGCGAGACTCCAGATCTCGGTGTCCCCAAGCGTCGGGGTCTCGGTGACCGGGTCCGTGAGTTCGTACCCGATCTTTTCGTTGCGAGTCCCGAGTGCGTAGAGGGGCCGATCGTACTCGTCCGTTTGTCGGGCGAGCGTGAGGAAGCGTTCGGTGTCGACGGATTCGATCGGAATCTCGGGGACCTGCGTCAGTTCGTCTGGGAGTTGCGTTGGCTCCTGCTCGCTCTCCGCGGCTGCCACGTCGATAAGCATGACCTCCGGGAGGGGTTCGGAGTCCTCCGGCCCGATTCCGCTCGTCCCGCGATACTTCGCCGGGGCGTTATTATGCAGGAGCAGGGTCTCGCCCGCGTACTCGCTGAAGTCGACGACGACATCCGCGCGCTGACTCGATCCGAGTTCGAGACGGTCAGCGGTCTCGACCGGTTTCGAGAGGAGCCCGCCGTCGTTCCCGATCTGGACGAACGGCGGCCCCGCCTCACCCGTGTCGCCCGATTCATCGTCGTATTCGAGCAGCTTGAGGTTGTAGTATCGGCTGTTGGCCCCGTTGAGCAGGCGGAACCGATACTGTTCGGGATCGACGGACAGTCGGGGCCACGCCTTCCCGTTGACCGTCGACGTGTCACCGTAGAACTGCGGAACGATGCTTGGGTCGAGATGTGAATCGTTTTCATCCTCTTCTGTCGCTGGGACGTCCGTCGGGTAGTATAACGAGCCGTCCTCGTTGAAACTCCGGTCCTGCAACACGAGTGGGATTTCGTTGTCGCCCGTCGGAAGATCGAGCTCTCGTTCGTGGTCGTTCCGGATCAGATAGAACCCCGCGAGGCCGGCGTAGACATTCAGTCGCGTGATGCCGAGCGAATGATCGTGGTACCACAGTGTTGCGGGCGGCTGGTCGTTCGCGTAGTAGTAGTCCTTCTTCTCGAAGTCGGGGCCCGTCCGCTCGAAGTTGCGGGTGAACCACGCCTGCGGTTTCCCGTCGCTCTCGTGTTCGACATTGCCACCGTGGAGGTGCGGGACGACGCGGGCACCCGGCTCGTCGTACGGGATGATATCGCCGTGGATCGTCGGATCCTCCGGGAGCAGGTGTTCGTCCGGGAGGTGATTCTGCCACCGAACGTAAATCGGTTCGCCCTGTTCGGCTTCGATCGTCGGGCCGGGAAACTGCCCGCCGTAGCCCCACAGGGTCGTCGGCGGAAGGTCGCGGTGGAGCTTCTGTTCGATCTCGGCCATCTCCACCTCGTAATGAGGCTGGCCATCTTTCGTTCCGCTCGGTTCGATAACACCCGGACGAGGTATTTCGTCGACCCACCGTTCGAGATCCGGTGAGGAATGGGTCCCGTCGGACACTCCTTCGGCGTCTTCTGAGTCGCCCGCAGCTACCGGAGCGCCGATACTTTTCGCGGAACAGCCCGCGAACGCCGCGGTACCGGTGATACCCACGGCCGCGAGAAATCGCCGCCGTGCAACATCACTCTGGGATCGTCCAGTCTCGTCACCAACCATGTACGCGCTAGCCAGTTCATGTAAATAGGGGACCGGACAAACCCTGTTTAATGGGAATTAGTCCGAACATGTTCGCCGACAAAGACGGGATGTCAGAGCCGAAACTCCTCTGTTGACAACTGAGCCCACGAATATCCTCTTCATTCGACCGTCCTGAATCAAGACATCGGACAAGCTTCTTGGAAACAAAACCCAACGAATTATCCGAACCTACTCGTCGGATCCGGGATCGTACACGTCCGGATTCGGCTCCCCCTCGACGTCGACGACCGCGAGTGCGCCGCGGCGTCCGGCCCGTGAGAGCGCGTGGTCGACGATCTTGATCGGGCCCGGGACCGCGAGTTCCATCTCGCCGACGGTCGCCGTGCCGGGCGCGACCGGCGTGGTCTCGACGTATCGCGCTGGCGGGGAGACGAGGTCGCCGTCGCGGTACAGCCGCGACCAGACGTTGCCGATCGGGTGCCACGAGCTGGACTGGTTCGGGCCGCCGTTCACAAAGAACACGCGAACGGTCTCGCCCACCTCGGCGCCGATCGGTCCGAGCCGATCCTCGGTGAAGCCGTGGTGTTCGCCGTTGAACACGACGTACGTCGGATCTTCGGCGAGCATCGCACCGTGATCGAAGGCGTGGTGGCCCTTCTCGCCGAGGTCGCCTTTGGTGTACAGCTCGTGCTGACCGAGGTAGAGCTCGCGGTCCACCGCGGGCAGTCCCGCCTCTGGCTCGACGAGGATCGCGCCGAACATCCCGGAGCTGACGTGGTGGTCCATCGCCGGCACCGCGCAGTGGTAGGTGAACAGGCCGGGGAACTCGGCGCGGAAGCTCAGTTCCGCCGCGTCGTCACCGGGCACCAGCGTCGTGTCGACGGCCCCGCCACCAGGGCCGTACACGGCGTGGAAGTCGACGTTGTGGATGTCGCTGTTGTCGTCGGCCGGGACCTCGAACCGGAGGTTGACGGTGTCGCCCCGCCGGACGCGGATCATCGGCCCGGGAACCTGTCCCTCGAAGGTCATGTACTTGAACGTGACTCCGGGCTCAACCTCCGCGACAAGCTCCTTTGTTCGAAGAGTGACGTCGTGTTCGCGCGGCTCGTCCCAGTTCACAGGCGCCGGGACGTCGGTCGGATCGGCCGCGATCCGGTCGACGTGGACGTCACGTACAGGGTCCAGTTCGGGGACGACTTCTTCGTTCGGGTCCTCCGGTGGGGGCGTTTCCGCGTTCACCGGCGCGCCGATACAGCCGGCCACCGCGCCGACCGCTCCGATCCCGAGCGCTGCAACCATCTTCCGCCTGCTGAGGTCTTGTGACATGATGCTTCCCATCTCAACAGAGGCATCGTAGTGACATATATAATATATACTGTTCCCCAATATCGGGGTTGAAACGGCCATCTACCACCATATACGGGGTTTTAAATACTTAATAAGTATGTCGAGTACGGAATCGGACGGAAGTGAATTTCGAGCCGCGGTCCATGAACACACCCGGGCCACACGAAGATGAGTGTATCACGGCTGCTCGCACTTATCATCAAAATGACTCTCTGGAACGAGATTAAACAATCGTGCGACAGCGCGGGCGGTTGCTTGCTTGTTTTGAGTACGTCCGTTCAGTGGTGACTCGAAGTTCGAAATTAGCCGCCAAGCGAGAGTACCCCCGAGCAGCCGGACGGTTTGCCGTTGTTCGTCGGTGAGGCCACCCTGCGTCTCGAGTTTGGAGAGCGCCTCTCCGACCTGACGGCGTTCGATCCGTGCCGTATGATGTTGTAACCGTCTCCGGACGCAGCGGACGTCGATCCCAGTATCAGATACGTTGTCGCGACGATTTCGCCGTCGTTCCGTGTTATGCCGTTCAGAGGTCATAGTCGAATGTAGAGTAGCCTTGGAAGGAGAATTACGCGATCATGAGCAAGGATCTGTCTGTCGTAGTGGAATCGCTCTACTCGGTTGCCGTCTTCACGGCCTCGAGCAGCTCCTCGTAATCCGGCTCATTTGTTGGATCGTCTGCGACCCAGCGATACGTCACCGTTCCCGTCTCATCAACTACGAACACCGCTCGGTTCGCGATTCCGTACAGTCCGAGCTCTTCGATATCGATCTCAAGGCCGTACTGCTGGATCACATCACCGCTCATGTCGCTAACGAGATCGAACTCGATTCCGTGTTCATCACGGAAAGCACCCTGAGAGAACGGTGAATCGGCGCTCACGCCGAAGACCGTCGCTCCGACCTCTTGGAATGACTCGAGATTGTCTTGAAGCGCGACCATCTCGTTCGTACACGGTGGCGTGAACGCGCCTGGGAAAAACGCGAGCACGATCGGTCCGTCACCCAGGTGGTCTTCCAATTCGAACGTCTCGTGATCGCTCGTTCCGTGCGTCGCGGTGAACAGCGGTGCAGTATCTGAATGCTCAACCATCAGGATATATTTCTTGTTGTCCAAAGGATAAGCTTTACACGAACATGTTCGAGGGGAATCGAATTCACGTGGGTACCGGTCCTGAAGCGGTCATACTGGGAATCGACAGATCCCTCGGAATCAGGTCACTCGTGTCGAATCTCGATATACCACACGTCGGACCCGTCAGACATCGTTTCATACTGGAACCCGCGTTCTTCGAGGACCTGATACAACGGCTCCGGCTCGAAGCTGTTGATCAACAGTAGCGTCTCGTCGTCGGAGAGCGCTTCGAGCTCGGCCATGATGTCGCCGAACGGTTCGCCGTCGATCTCTCGGACATCCAGGCGACGATCGATCTCGTTTCGCTCAGTGGCCATATCCGTTCAAGTATCGACGGGGAGGTGCGTGTTCCCCCGAACGTATTCGGGGACGCGACCGTCCGCGGCGGTTAATGCTCGGTTCCCGCGAACGGGCATCGGTCGGCTCCGTTCGGCGGGGTCGCGGAACACGCGTTTGCCGTACCATCGACGAGCGCTCGCAGGCGTTCGATCGCCTCGTCCAGAAGGACGTATCCGATACGGTAGCCCGCTTCGAGGGACATATCGAACCCCGTTCGACGGCGGAAGAACGTCCGGACGGCACACTGGCACGCTTCGAGTTCCAGCGTGACCTCCCTCCCCCGATCGGTGAGTTCGACCCCGGCTTGCTTCTCGTATCGGAGGAGTCCGGAAGCGGCAAATCGATCGAACATCTCCGTCACGCTCGACGGCGAGACGTCGAGGCGATCGCTCACCTCACCGGTCCGAACTCGAGCGTCGCGACCTGTTCCGATCCGCCTGATCGCGACGAGGTACAGCCCGCCGTTGCGATCGACGCAGGCGGTGGGCCGCACGCAGCCGCAGACGTCCGCCTGTGCGTGGTCGATAGCCATTATCGTACGTCCGACGTGCACCGGACATGAGGGTACCTCCGAATATGTTCGGCGGAAACGACGCAGGGTCCGAAGCTGGACCGGAGGTATGGATCGACCACGCCTCACGACGCTGCTGACCTGGTCAGTCGTGGGGACGTACCTGCTCGTCGCGCTCGGAGCGACCGCCGCCGCGGACGGCGGCTCGCTGGTCGCCGCGGTCCACCAGGCCTCCGCGGTGGCCGTCGGGGGCCTGCTCGCCACCACGGCGCTTCTCGCCCAGTACTCGGCGGCCTCGCGTGGTGTTCGCGTCGGAACGATCGTGGCGGTGATCACGTACGTGGCACAGGCCGGTGTTGGGCTGGCGGGCCGAACCAACGTCGTGCCGTTCGACGGCGTCCACCTGTTGGGCGGGATCGCGGTGTTCTCCTTCCTCCTCGCGACGCTCGTAATCAGAGTAGAGACGACCGCGGGGGGACCGGTTGATAGCGGAACACTGAACGGGCCGAATCACGGCGTAACGCCGATCGCGTCTGACGGTGACGTTCCGTCCCCGGTGTCCGAACCTGGGTCAACTCGGGTCCGCGATCGGATGCGGACGTATCTCGAGTTGACGAAGCCCCGATTGATGTGGTTGTTGTGCCTGCTCGCGCTGGCGGGAATGGGACTGGCCGTCGCGACCGGCGCTGAACTGGACGGCGTGACGGTCGTGGCGACCCTCGGCGGCGGTGTCCTCGGGATCGGTGCGGCGGGGACGTTCAACCACGTGTACGAGCGCGACCGCGACCGCAAGATGCGACGGACCGCTGATCGACCGATCGCGACCGATCGGGTCGGAGTTCGACGCGCCACCGGCTTCGCCGTCGCGCTTGTTGTCGCCTCGATGGCGGTGATGGTGACGTTCGTCAACGCGCTCGCGGCCGTGCTCACGGTGGCGGCAATCATCTATTACGCGTACGTCTACACAGTCGTGTTGAAGCCGACGACCCGATGGAACACCGTGATCGGGGGCGGTTCCGGAGCGCTGCCCGCGCTGATCGGGTACGGTGCCGTGACCGGGACCGTCGGTCTCTCGGCGGTTCTCCTCGCGCTCGTGGTCTGCTGTTGGACCCCGGCACATTTCTACAATCTTGCCATCGCCCACCGTGAGGACTACGCACGGGCCGAGTATCCCATGTTACCGGTCGTCGCCGGTGTGCGGACCGCACGTCAGCGGATCTTCGCCTGGCTCGGACTCACTCTGATCGTCGCGGTGTTATTGGGGGTCATCACAGGTTTTGGTGTACTCTATGCCCTCACCACCACGGTGCTCGGAGCAGTGTTTGTTCGAAGCGTGGTCAAGCAGTATGATGTCAATGAGCGAAATTCCGAAGACGAACAGGCGGCCGCCTACAGAAGTTTCCACGCCTCGAATGCATTTCTTGGGGCCGTCCTCGTGGCAATTCTCGTCGAAACACTCGCAGTATAACTCGAGTACTGCGGCTTCAGCTACCGCTGGGCCGGCACTATCGTGAAATTGGAACGAACAGGTGCGTGTTGATATTCATTTTTGTTATCACCAACGGCTAAACCGTCGCCTGTCGTTCCGGCTCGAAACCGGAGCGCGTAGCCAGATCCAGAGGTGCTCTCCACCATTAAAACGTGTTCCACGGTCGGCGACAGGAGAACATGTTCGGTGGTCCTGTCAGGTATATGGAGAACGTACCCTGATTTATGGGTGCCATCCCGGGGAATATCGAAGCGGACCAACAGCCCCCAATGACGGTCCCATTACGGCATTTTGTTGTCGGTCTCGTATTTCTCGTCGCGGGAATTGGATTGGGGATTGGCTTACATCTGAACGCTGTCCCAGGACTGGGCCGGCTCGCTCACGTCCATCTCCTGTTAGCCGGCTGGATCTGTATCACGATCATGGGGGCGATGACGCAGTTCGTGCCCGTCTGGTCGGGCGCGACCCTCCACTCGCAGCGACTCGCAAACGTACAGTTGGGGCTGGTCGTCGCCGGTCTCTCTGGGTTCGTCGTCGCATTCCTCCTGGTCGAGACAGCGTGGCTGATCCCGTTCGCCACGCTCATGCTCGTCGGCTTCTGGGCGTTCGCGTACAACATCATCCGAACGCTCGCCACGGTCGAGGAGTACGATGTCACCGAACGGCACTTCCTCGGCGCGCTCGGCTTCTTCCTCCTGTTGACCGTTCTGGGCGTCCTCCTCGCGATCGATTTCACGGTTCCGACGTTCTCGCGAATCGGCGTCAGCCGGTCCAGGGTGGTGGGCGCCCACGCGACCCTCGCGGTCTTCGGTGCCGTTCTCACGACGGTGTACGGCGCGCTGTACCAGCTCGGAACGATGTTCACGCAGACGGAACTCCACGGAATCGACCACCGTCTCCGGTCCATCGAAGAGATCGCGCATCCCATCGGCGTGGTCGTGCTCGCGGTCGGTCGACTCGTGGGTCACGCCCCCGCCGCGCGGGTCGGCGGTCTGCTGATCCTGTTCGCCGCGTCGGCGTTCTCTCTCATCTTGGCACGCAAACTGTACGAGATGCAGGTCGAACGGACCCCGATGCACACGCGGTACATGGTGGCAGTGGGAGCGCTCGCGCTGTGGATCGCCGTCACAGAACCCGCGTGGATATCTGACCCGTTGACGCGCGATCACCTGCTCGGCGCGGCGAACGCTGGTCATCTGCTGTTGTTGGGTGCAATCGGGTTCGTCGTCGTGGGGACGCTGTATCACATCATTCCCTTTGTCATCTGGGTCAACCGGTACAGCGATCTGTTAGGGTTAGAGGACGTCCCGATGATCGACGACCTCTACGACGATCGGATCGCCGCGATCGACGGGGTACTCCTCGGGGGCGGAAGCGCACTGATCGTGGGCGCGAACCTACTGGAAGTCGCCGGAACGCCGGGGCACCTCGGCGGACTGCTAGTGGGCGTCGGCGTCGTGGCGTTCGTGTCCAACTTGGTCCTCATGTTGGTCCGTCACAGCCCGCATTCGATTGATCGGATCGTGTTGGGGTCATTCTCGCCGCGCAGAGCGCACGATCTCGATGAGGCGGCCGACGACTAGATTTGCCAGCAGAACGCCCGGGGATCGTCCTGAGCGTAGGTCAACACTCATGAACACGGGACCAACTGGACTGTGGACGTGGACACAACGCTTCACGGTGGCGAGCGTCGGGTCGTTCGTGGGCTCGCTTCTCGCATTGCTCGGTGGGGCAAACAAGGTTGCCGTCCTGATCGGCGTGTTCGGCTTCGTCTGTCCGATGGTGTTCGGAATGGCGTACCTTCTGCTTCCCTCGTACGTCGGCAAGACCCTCGTCGATCAGCGACTCGCGGGGATTCACTTCGGGCTCGCCTATGTCGGTGTCAGCCTTCTCGTGGCGGATCAGTTCGTTACGGCGGGGATTCTCCTGAGACCCCTTGGTGTGACGCTCTGGACGACCGGTGTCCTCATTTTCGTCGGGTCGTTGCTGGCGACTGTCGGTCCAGCTGCGGTCGGCACAGTAGCTGGAACACTTGGAGGAAGTGGACGATCCCAACGCTCGACTCGACTGGCCACAGCGATGATTCCGGTTGCTGTCTGCTATCTCCTCGTCGGAACGGTTGCTCTCCTCATGACCGTCGCCCCTTTGGGAATCGGGACGGTCACAGTAGCACAGGTCACCCACTACTACCTCACCGGGTTCGCAACGCTGCTAATCTACGCGCTCGGCATGCGGTTGCTGACGGCGTTTTTCCACGTCTCGTTACCTCGCCCCGTCGTCTGGATCGTGCTCGTGGCCGGAGCCCTGGCGCCGGCCTTTCTGGGGACGTTCCTCTGGATCGATCCGTGGTTCCGGGTCGGCGGCGTTTTCGCGACACTCGCGATGCTCGGGTATGCAGCCCTCGTGCTATTCGTTATTCTGAAAACGAATCGCAGACGGGTCGGTGTATCCGGGATCGCACTCGGTGCGATCGCAGGAGGGACCGCCGTCGTGTCGGTCGTTCCGGTGGCGTTCGGGTTCGGGGATCCGATATCGCTCGCCGTCCATCGAACGCTCATCCTCGCCGGATTCTTTCCGCTCACAATCGTCGGATACGCGTACCTATTCTTCCCAATTACCGGCGGTCAGTTCACGGGGGCGAACCCACGCGCGGCACGTGTGACGATCGCATTGCTTGGAGCCGGTGTCGCCGTACAATCGGTGGGAGTTGCCCTTCAGTACGAACCGGTACGCGTGATCGGAATTCTCGGGTCGGTAATCGGTGCGATCGGATGTGGCTACCTCCTCGGATGCCGGTTTGTGAACGGTTGATACCCGACCGTTTTCGGACGAGGAGACCGCCATCCGAACATGTACGGGAGTAGGAGTACCCCTCACGATCTCGAACAACTGGGTATGCCCAGCTTTCCGTCGCTGTTCGGGTCCGACGACAGCGACCTGTTCGACGGGTACGACGAGTTCGTTTCGGATCACGTCCCGAGGCCGGGCGAGTTCCTCGAACCTCATGATCTGCTCACCGGGGCGGACCACGTCGCGTTTCACCGTCTCACGCGCGACTGCTTCGAGGACCGAAAGGTGTACGATATGACGTTCAACTACAATCTCGCCCGGCTGAATCTCGACACGCGGCACACGAGCGCCGGCTACCGCTACGCCGTCGAACGCGACGACGCTGATGACGCCGTCGAGGCGGACGACATCGACCGCGTACTCCGTGCCGAGTTCACGCCGACGACTCCATTCTGTCCACAGACCCACACGCTGACGATCGGGTCGTTCCGCGCGTGGAATGGGCTCTCTGAACGACATGAGTACGACCTCATCCGCGTCCGCGCGGCACCCATGCACCACCAGAGCGAGGCGATCAACGAGCAGCTCGCCGACCTCGAGCAGACGTATCTCGAGACGGGAGACGTGACCGCCGATCCGGAGGGCGACACCGAAATCGGGTCGAACCCGATGGAACGTTCGATGAAAAACGAGGGACCGAGCCGCGGATCGCCGGACGCTCCGTTCTGAAAGGATCTGGTCCCCCCAGGGCAACGGCCACTGCGTGATCGGTACCGCGATTCGGGTCTCGCTCCGGATCAGTCCGTTTTCGAAACAGCCTCGTCAGAACGGTGCGTTTGGATCCTCCGCGGCAGTCGGGTCGTCGTCATGCGTTTCGGCCTTCCCAATCAATACTCTAAACTCGCCGGGGTCACGCTTGCGATACTCCCAGTAGAACTCCGGGCCAGCCTCGGCGTCGAACTGGTGGTACAGCGGCTTCGGGTCGTGGTCGTTCACGAGGGTAAATCCTTCTCCGTCGTCGAGATCTGCGTACGTCTCAAAGATCTTCTCGTGTCGTTGCGCGGGTGGAAGGTCGCGGACGTCGAGCTCAGCCGTACTCTCTGGGATCTCGACGGACGCTTCCGTGGACACCTCGTCATTGTCAGACATCGCGGATGTGGGATCCTCACCGTCAGCTGTGGATTCACTTCGTTCAGACTTTGTGATCCGTACCCGACAGCGACCGGGCTCTTTTTCGACTACCTCCCAGTCGAACGTGTCATCATATTGCTCCCGAAACTCGCGACGGAGCGGTCGCGGCTCGTGCGGAGCGATGAGTTCCATCGTCTCGCCATCGGGTATCATGCCGTACCGGTGGTGGATCGTCTCGTGGCGATCCGGCTTCGGGATCTCCCGGACATCGTATCGCGTGATTACGCCCTCGTTGTCGGCTATCGAAGCGTCGGTCTTCACGATTTTGACGCGCCACTCACCCGACTCACGACTTGTATACTCCCAGTCGATGACATCGCCGTGCATCGATCGAAGTTCGTAGTAGAGCGGCTTCGGGTCGTGGTCATTGACCAGCACGAACCCCTCACCAGATCCGAGGCGATTGAACGTATCGAGTAACACCTCGTGTCGCCGCTGCGGTATCAGATCACGCACGTCGAACGTCCCTAACTCCCCGTCACCGAGTGGTTCCTGTTTGGACACCCCGACCTCGCGCGGTTCGGCGTCAGGATCCTCGTGGGCCCAGTCGAGGGCACGGTTCCGTTCGATCTGGTACCGAAGCAGATGAGCGTCGATGTCTCGATCAGAGATAACGAGGACTTCGGTACCCGTCTCAATCTCGTCGAACGCGTCGTCGATCCGGTCTTGGAACTCGCGAGGCGAGGAATCCCGCAGGTCGATTTCGGTAACCATCTCTCGGATCGAGTACGGTCGCGAAGGAAGATGGTCCCTCAGCCGAACTTGTTCGGGACATCCGTGAAACGAGACGGAATTGAGATCTGAATTATCGGATGCTCACCAATCCAGTACAAGAGTTTCGGCCGCTTTCGAAAGACAAGTCCGACCCATGAATTCGGTAACGCTTTCGCGAACGATCGACGCGCCTCCGACTGTTGTCCGCGAATCGATGAACGAACTCGATCAGTTCATGCGAGCGTCGGGGTTCGATGAGGTTCACGTAGACGGCGAAACGGTTCGCGTCGCGAACGAAATGGGGATCGCGACTATCGAACTCACGCTTGAACTCGTTGACCGTCCTGACGCCGACCTCGCCTACGAACAGCGCAAGGGCATCTTCGAGGAGATGCGGACAGCGTACACCGTCACATCAGATCCTAACGGGAGCGAAGTGGTCGCAACGACGGAGTTCGCGCTTGACGTTGCGATCATCGGAGATGTACTTGACTCAACGATCATCAAACGCCAACGGCGAAAGGAACTCACGGCTCAGGTCGATTGGCTTGAAGAGGGGACAAGCTTAAACGAAGGTGAGGAGTGACTAGACGACTTCCCAGATGATGTCCCGTCGAAGATCACGATCAAGGAGATCAACGATAATCGCTACTATCAGCGATTCCCATAGATCGCTGTCAAGGCGGCCCTGCCAGAAATCGATATCCTCGCGGACGATCGATTGGACTCCCCACAGAACAATCCGACTCTCATCCGGGATCCCACCACGAAGCCAACTCTCACCGGGGATGTCGATTAGGCCGTCCATCCAAGATTTCGACGTCAACGTGAGCGCGATATACTGATCGCCGTAGAACGGACGGCCTTCGTGATTCGAGAGAATGATCCATGGCCGAGCATCTCTCTCACCTTTGAACGGATCATCCCCGTAGACGACGTCGTCACGCTCGAAAATCGGTGTCTCTTCGTCGGTCACTGTTCGTCCTCGACGCTCGGATGTGGTTCCTCGGGTGCGTGTTCGCGCCAGGACTCCTTGTCCTCTGTACCGAGTCGCTGGTTGAACAGGGCGGTCGCTCGTTCGTACCCGCTGTATCCGTCGAGTCGCTCTGTGTCGTCGGTTATCGCCCAGTACGTCGCTTTGTGTTCGACGAGATCGCGGTCCTTCAGTCTCGAGAGCGCGGTGCTGACCGCGCCCTCATCGAGACCGATCTGAGAGGCGATTTCGCGGGCCTTGAACGCGCGATCATCGTTGGCGGCGAGAAATCCCAGCACCTGATCCGGGACGGAAAGTTCCTCGAGTTCGTCCTCGCTCGTCTTCTCGAAGGTATCTCGGTCGATGGACATCGTTGAGCAGAAATACGGTGTCAATCGTAATGAGTGTTAGGTGTGAAAGCGACGAAATGGCTGAAGGGGATACTCCGCCCGTAGCCTCGTCGAAGCAGTTCGAGAATCGTATACATTGAGACGGCCAGTCTCAACTACCAGTGGGCGTCCATTTTCGAGTTGTTTTACCGATCTATAACGTAGAAACCCGTTCTCTCTGGTCAGATACGCGAATATAGTTCGTCGGGCAGCGATGGACGCATCCAGAATTCATGCGTCCCGTGCCCTTGTGGAGGTGCATATATGAATAGAATACTTTTCATGCTATTTGACCTATTCCAGTAAACCTCCTTCCTGAAGAGATGGACATCCCCCCGTCGTTCTCCTTGAAAAGAAATAGAATGCTATTCAGACTATTTTGAAATCGCATTCTTTCGTTCTTGCTCGAACCGTTCAGCCACCTCGTCAACCAAGTCTTCCTCTACAACCGTGCGCAGCAACGCATCAGTCATCTCACGGACAACGATATTCTGATAGCCGCGAGTACTTAGCTCGCGCTCTAATTCGTAGTTCAGCCAGGAATCGAAGTTCTCGATAGTCTCTTCGCGAGCGTAAAACGGCCGTTGATTGGCTGCCTCGTATGAAAAGGCAGTATCTGTCATCGGGTCCAGTTCCTCGACGTCCCCCTCATCCGGTTCGTCGACGTGTTCGGTTGTCGTGTCTGAGGCGGGTGGCTCGCGCGGTTCCTGTTCACTCTTCGTCTCGTCCTGATCGTCAGCATCGTCATCCAGCGTCTGACTAAGATCTGCGAACGGGTCACCGTCGTCAGCCATGCCGGACCACCTCACCGGCCTCGACGATGTGCGCGAGTTCGTCGAAATTCTTCAGTTGATCACAGTTGGCGTCGTAGTCCAATAGCGGTTTGCGTTCACCGTACGCTTTCGTGATACTCGTTCGGTCTCGGATACCTGGTGTCGGACTAATGTCGCCGCTGCCCACAGCCTCCCAATCCGTGATTCGAGCGAAGTTCGGAATACGGTCCTGCAAGCTGTTGTGGGAGTTCAGCCGTTCGAGGAGCTGGCGATCTTGCGTTTGCTGGTCGATACGCCCATCCAGCATATTCGGGACGAGTGCGAGGACGTCGACGTCCATGTGCTTTCGCAGCGGAGCAATCTGGCGCTCGATAGTGCGTTCCAGTCCGGACATCGCCTCGTTGCCGGGCGCTAGTGGAAGAACAAGATTAGACGTCGCGACGAGAGCGTTGTCGGTCAGTCGCGAGCGATATGCGGGCGAGTCCGTGACGATGAAGTCGTATTCGTCGCCCAGCAGCGGCTCAACGACTTCGCGCTTCAACAGAGCAGACGGCTGGAAGACGTCACCGACGACGATTTCTCGCTCGACTTGCTCGAGATCCTCGCTCGAGGGAAGGATATCGAATTCATATTCGGTATCGTAGACGACTGAGGTTGGATCTGCCTCATCGAAGAATACCTCACCGATGCCCTCGTCTGTATTGTGATAGTGGTCATCGAACCCGAGACCGACTGAAGCGTGTCCATTCGGATCGAGGTCAATGAGGAGGACATCATGGTCGTGGGTGGCGAGTTGACGCGCGAGATTCACTGCGATGGTTGACTTGCCAACGCCACCCTTCAGCATGCAGACTGAGACAGCCCGAGAATTCCCCGCTGTATCCACGGATTCGTACGGGCTATTTGGGCTATTCGTGCTATCTATGCTATTCCCGCTATTCGTTCCCGCCATGCTATTCTGGAATAGTGCCCTATCCCCTCTTATAACTAAGGGCAGTGAATAGCCCGAATCGCCAAGATAGACCGAATAGTTTGAATAGTAAGAATAGCATGAATAGTATGAGTAGCAAAGGTAGCCTGAATTGTTAAAATAGCATAAGTAGTATCGATAGAAAATCTCTATGAATAGGATGCTATCTTAGAATAGTATCCGATTTCAGAATACCCCTAATAGTGCAGGGCTAGTACGTGCCGCAGGCGAGAGGATTCGTACCTACTCCGTCCCTTTGTCAATGACGGCCTCGTCCAGTCTCTTCCAAACAGTATCGAACAGCGGTGGATCACCGGTCAGGTCTGGAAGTGAGGTTTCCCACTGGCGCTGAATGTCCTCGCGCTGGTCACCCGGCAGACCTGTGGTGAGATCGACGTCAAGGTCGTCGTGGTCGCACTTTGCTTCGAAGGCAGGCAGGACAACGTCGAACTCAATCTCAACAGATTCGGTCTCTAAGAGCTGATAAAGATCGTAGTAGTCTCTGGCAGCACCCCGTTGGAAGATCGCCCGAAGTTTCTCCGCGAAGATCTCTTCGACACTATACGCCTGCAGTTCGAACTCCGGGATATCCTCGTAGGAGTGCGTATGGTGAACCGAGTCGAATGCGACGTACTCGTCGACCATCACGTCGAGACTGGTCGTATTCGGATGGTCAAGCACCGCCCGATACTGGATGCTCATGTCGACGTAGTGTGTCGGATAGTGTTGCTGGCGGGACTCGTGGTGCTCGCTGATGGTGAACTCAATCCCGGAGCGCTCGGTAACTGTGTCAAGGACATCACGGAGGTCGTCTTCTGATTCGTTGTACTGACCTTCGACGCCGAAATCGAGATCCTCTGAGAATCGCCACGACTGGGGGAAGTACAGTTTGCTCAGCGCCGTTCCACCTTTGAACATGAGGTTCTCGCCAAAGTCACTCGTGAAGATACCCCAGAGAATCCAGGAGTTGACGTAGTTCTTCTCAGCATAGCCCTGGCGGACACCTAGCTCACGGGCAAGGACACGGAGTCGGTTTTGACTGATCATTAGAATCAGGACTCCGTCGGACCGAGCGTGCCCGGGTCAACGTTAATTCGGAGGCGATACTCACTGTCGTATAATCCCTGCTCGCTCTGCGTCGGGTCGAGCAGCGAATACCCGCTCGTGAACGACGCGACGAGCGTCTCACGCGTTGGGAGGTCGATATCCAGTTGGTCGGCAAGGTAGACGATTCGCTTGGTCGCCGCACCGTTGTCGAGTCGCTGGAGGTACTCACCGACGGTCGCCCACGAACAGTCCTGGTCGTCCGCGGCGACCATTGCTTTCGCGAGTTCTCGGATACCACCGCAGTACTCGGGATGGTCGGCACAGTCGACGAGCGTCTTCTCCAAGTCGGCGATGTTCACGGCGGTCCCCTCAATGGACGTCGGCTCGTAGCCGAAGAACTTCCGCTCGGTGACCGTCGCAACGCGATAGGGGACGCCGTGAATCTCGCGACTCTGGGCTCGCGTTGGGGTGACGACGTAGACGGTTCGAGGAACCTGCTCGGTCAGCCCGTGATGGCTGAGGGCGCTGTAGTAGCCGATGTACATCGGCTCAGCGACGTGCGAGGCGATGAGATACTCGTGGGTCGTATATACGGCCTCTTCACCGGCAGCGAGTGGGATGATGAGATATCGGCCGGGGAGCAGCCGATCCAGCCACCCTTTCTCGGTGAGTCGGGAGGCGATCTCGCGGGCGGTGTTCGGCGCGACCTCGAGTGTCGCCTCGATATCGTCGATCGAGATGATTTGGTGGCCCTCCGCGGCGAGATGCGAGAGGAGTCGGCTCTCACGGGTCGAAAGTCCCTGCCGTATAGTTTGGGTCTCTTGTGTGGAACTCATACCTGCATTTCGTACATAGAATATGAAGCCCGGCAGGCTTCAACGTTGCGCCTCCTCCACCCTGCCGGGCAGACACCGGATTATGAGCCTAGTTAGAGTGATTGAGGGCCGGTATCGACAACGCTGGCAAATGCGACGTTCTCTTGGACCTGGTCGATTTCGATGGTCGGCTCGTCACCGGGCTGCGCACCTGGAATGATAACGACATAGCCGCGTTCGACCTTCGCGATTCCATCGCCTTGATCGCCGACTGTCTCGATCGTCACGTCACGGACTTCCCCTTCAGTGACCGGTGGGGTAGGTGGTCCAGAATTTCGTTCGGACGGAGCGGGCTGCTCCTGTGCTGTGCGTTCGTCAGCTGTCTTCGTCGAGGATTGTCGTTGCGTGAGTACGCCGATCCGGTATGTTTCACCAGGAGAGATAGCGCCGTGATCAATCTCAGTTTGCGGAACTTCGAGTGTATATGTCTCTCCTCGTTTTTCTACAGTTGCGCTAAACAGACTCTGGAGCGACTCTGGAACCTCAACCATACGCTGACCTACAGCCCCTGGTAGTTAATCGGTTATCTTCCGCGAAGATAGGTATCTATTCAGGAAGGCTCGTGTTTCCTGGAATTTCCGGAAAACTATGAGGTGCAATTCCAGCAGAATCGCCTGCCAGCGATACAGTATCCGGGTAGAACCCAATTACAAGTGCTTCCTTTCCGGAAGCGACCCGGTCACTCTTATATGACCTGCCGCAGAATCACTTTTATACCGAATTCATGATACGCGATGCTCGCGTCCTCCGCGCCGGGTTCGTCCCTCGAGAAGTCGAGCATCGTGACGCCGAAGTCAACCACCTCTCCAGCGTTCTCGAACCCATCACGAATGGTGAACCCGCCGATACCGCCATCGTCACTGGACCGAGCGGCACTGGGAAAACCTGTATCTCACAGTTCGTCACCGAGCGCCTTCGCGAGGAGGTCCTGGACGTCGAAGCGACCTACGTCAACTGCTGGCGCAACTATACGCGCTATCGGACACTCTACCAGATTCTCGATGATTTCGGCGAAACCATCGATATCCACCGACAGTCGACGCCCCATGACGAACTCATCGATCGGCTCCAACAGTACGACGGGCCACGGACAGTCATCATCCTCGACGAGGTCGACCAGCTCGAAGATCCGGGCGTTATCTACGACCTGCATAGCCTGCCGCAGTTCGCGGTGATCTGTATCGCTAATAAGGAAGAAGACCTCTTCAGCCGCGTCGACGACCGCCTCGTGAGTCGACTTCGATCCAGCGAACACGTCCGGATGGACAAGTATCACGACGAGCAACTCCACGACATCCTCGCTGCTCGTGTGAAAGGAGGGCTCGACCAGGACGTCATTACGACTAACCAACTCGACCGTATTGCCGACGCCGCTGCTGGTGATGCTCGTCTCGCGATTGGCATCCTTCGGACCGCCGCGAGCAAAGCCGACCGCGAGAGTAGAGAGCGAATCACCGATGATATCCTCCTCAACGCTGCGGAAGACGCTCGCGCTCAGATCAAGCAGAAGAATCTCGACTCGCTTATCCCGCACCAGCGGGTCGTCTACGACGTCGTCCGGGAACACGGGCCCCTCGGGCCAAGTGAGATTTACGACCACTACAAGCGGAAAGTCGACGATCCACGGACAAAACGCACCATCCGCACGTATCTGTCGAAGATGACGCAGTACAACGTCCTCGAGGCAGAGGGTACGAGTCGTGACCGCGAGTACTCGCTCGTCGATTCGACGGCACCATCAGTAACCCAATAAGCTGCGAAAATCCAAGATATCATAGACACGTTCTCATATCTTCGTTACACCCAGCCGGCAAACGCTCGAACCAAGTGATATTATGAAATGTCCATCAGCGGTTCGACTGAAATACGATAGGTTTGAAAATGTGATGCCTAGAGAGATCAGTAGTATAAGAACCCTTTAGATAGAATGGTTAGGAATGCTAATTCTGTTTTCTAGTGGGAACGGATAAGTGGTGTTTGTTTTAATCTATCCTCTATGCGCGGAATTGCTGAAAGTTGGATCGATGAATGTGTGGAGGATAGCGCTGAGGGGTCTATGCTCCAAGTGTGGGCAGAGGTTGATGGTGGCTGGAGAGTATATTTTGCTCTTGGGACGACACAATCTTTGGATGAAACGGTCCATGAAGTGCGTCAAGATTGTTTCGTGGCGGTCGATCCTGTCCCCCTAAGCGATCTATTAACACTGATTCCGGTAGATCCAACTGATAGAGTCGATCGGTTTGAGTCGACGCTGGAGCGAAGTACACCCGATGACGAGCAGGTTATTGATCAGCTTCAGGGCGATGTGAGGATGGAGCGTGTATACCCGAATGATGATCTACAATGGGGTTCGACGCGACCGGCTTTACAGTTTGAGCACTGGGTGAGGGAAGATGAGATTCCAGAACTCTCAGACGACCAGCAGGCGAAGGCCCATGAGATAGTTGAAGAGGAGATTGGCGTTGATTTGACTCGGTATCACGACTACTGGGGAAGCTTGGTTATCCAGTTTGAGGACTTCCGAGTCGACGCTGAGTTCGACAATCAGTGGAGAGTAGACCTGAACGCCGACCTCGTAAGTCGGGAAGACGTTGCTGTGGTATTGGAACGAAGGGAGTACGGAGAGCTTCTATGGCAGGACTCTATTGAATTTGAGGAGGATTCTGGTGGCGGTGAAGGAGCGCGAAAAGTCGTGATTTCGTATGGTGGCGACGAAAGCACTGGTTTTTGCGAGGTTGAGCAGGCAAATGGATCAAGTGAAGAACTCATCAAAGTCCTAATCAATGGAGAAACTGTAAATCAGCAGGATTTCCCCGTGGCTCGTAGAGTAGTCACCGATATCACCATCGGTGGCACTGGCCAAAGTGATTCTAGCTCCGATGAAGATCCGCCCGAACTGTATCCAGAATCAGACCTCAGTGGGCATCCCACTATAGTAGCTGGGGAGCAGATTTGGGATAAAAGGAAAATTGATTTCGGAGGCGGGACTACGTCAAGGGGGTGGATAACTGAGGCAGAGAGTGCCGTTGCGGATAGGGCACTTGACAGTATTCAAAGAGATGTTTCTTCAACCGTAAAGGTGGTTGACCCGTATCTGGATGTCGACGGTCTGACGGACTTCGTAGACAGTCTAGATTCTGATATCGATGTCTGGTTCATAACTTCGGTATTACGAAATGCATCGCAGCTGGAAAGCGAATTGACCAGGTACAAGAATCAGGGACAAACCGTGGAGATTCTAAGGATCATGGACCAGAATGGCGGTCCGAAGCTAACTCCGCTTCACGACCGGTTCATTATCACCGAAAAAAGCCGGAGTTGGATACTGGGGACGTCTTTCAACTCGTTAGATACGAACGTCTCGATCATCTCCGAGCTCCCTATGCGTGTTACTCAGACTTTAGATAGACAGTTCAACCGTTGGTGGACAGAACCAGTTGAGCAGAAAGACGAGAGGCAGAATTGCAATAAATCTAGAAGTGGAATCAGCCAGCTCTGATTAGAGGTAATGACGAGACTATAGCCAGCATTGGTTGACGAAGCTGGTACAGTTTTCCTTCGAAATGAACCTGCTAAGTAGACATTCTATCCGAAAATCAGTATCGGTCATCTCGAGCTAAATTCGTCGAGTCCCGATTGTTCGTGATCTAGGGGTTCGATTACTGTGGCGTCGTCATTCCCTGAACTGTTGACCCGCGTCGAAACTTCGTACGCAGTCAAGTCCTCCTCCGGATAGGGCTGGCACAATTCCTCGCGTTCGTCCGGGCTAGCAGTGAGCCATGTCTCCTCGTCGCCGTCGGGGAGGACAACCGGCATCCGGTCGTGAATTGGTTGCATCAGATCGTTCGGTTCGGTCGTCAGGATAGTCACGCACGGGATGGCTGATTCCTCTCCTTCCCAGACCTCCCAGAGGCCGGCCATCGCGAACGCCGGGGCGTCCTCGCGGTAGATTCGATACGGTTGTTTGGGCCCGCTGTCCCGCGTCTGCCACTCGTAGAACCCCGACGAGAGAACGAGACAGGGGCGCGAATCCCAGGCATCGCGGAAGGCTCGTTTCTCGGCTGCCGTTTCAGAGCGAGCGTTGATAATTCCCTCGCCGGGGTCGTCCGCCCACGACGGGAGGAGGCCCCAATGATACTGGTCGATCTCGTCGGCGGCCCGGTTGGTGATGACGTCCAGCTGCTCTCCAGGGGCGATATTGTATCTCGGGACGTATCCGCCATCCGTGACGACCTCCGCTTCAAGGTGCTTCTCGAGGTCCTCCTGGGTGGCGAACAGCGCGTTTCGCCCACACATATCTCCCTTCTCGAGGAGAGTGAGCATCAAAGTATGGTAGCTGTGCGGCGTAGAATGAGAGCAGGAAAGCCGTCAACAGTGTTAACCAACAGTTAGGAGTTACCCTACGGAGTGTTGGTTAATACAGGTGGCTGCCGTGTACCTAAATTCAGTTCCTGAACCGCTTCTAGACGGTACGTTCCGAGAGTCAGAATCTGAATATTGGAGAGCGTTTCTTCGGCCCCTAACCGAAGGTGGTTTAGTACTCTTCGCTAATGCAGCTGTTTATCCATTCGATAGCGACCTGGCCATCCATTTCGGTGAATCGATCGATTTCTCGATGATGAGCGATGGCGTTGCGGAATTCTGCGAAGTCCTCAAACCGGGTTTGAACCGCTGATTTCGATGGTAGATAATCCCCGAAAACGTCCCAGCGAGCGTTGATAATCTTTGCGTAGTCCATCACGTTACAGAAGTCAAGTTTGTCTCGATCAGAGTCGACAGTGAACTCGGGATTACTGTCTTGCTCCTCGCTAATACGCCGCTGAACGTTCGAGTTCACATCGTTCGGGACTTCACCCCAGAACGTGCCTCCATCGCTTGCTAGAGTGAGTTCTGTATCAATGAAGTCCCGAACCAAAACCTCCGTCTCTTTGACGGCGCTCTGAGGGTCATTTCGGAGATCAGACTCGAGAGCAGAATACTCCCCGATTAGTTCCATGAATTCGGAGTATACGAGTTCCGCCCGCTGTTCCTGGAACGTATCATAATCGTTGTCCCAGATACCCGAGTCCTCGTCATGGGGGATAAGGTGCGAATCCATGATTCGCTCAAACTCATTTACATCATTTGCGAGTCTTCCAAAGTACTCTTTTGCGGAGGTGTCCGAGAGACGGCGGTTAAGCTCGGCAGGAATGAAGGTAATGTCCATAATGCTCTTCCGCTGCTTTTTCGAGTAGTCTAACCCCCGAAGATAGGCGTTCGGAAAGATGTGATGCTTGTTGAGACGGAAGTCAGCGTACTCGTTTTCCGTTAGGTCGATTTCTGAGCCGTCCTCGAAGTGAAGAGGTCGGTTCCGTGCAAGGAGACAGAGGAATGCATTCCTGAGGCCTGAAGTGGACCGCTTGATATTGGTCGTTTTGAGGCGTTCTGTGCTAATCTGCGGCGTGAAGTTGATTTCAACATCTTCTCCTGCGATGATCCTGTCGATCAGTTTGCTATCTTCAGTCATTCTGGTCTGTGCAGAACTGCTGTACCGACCCGAGAGAGCGACCCGCCAGAACCAGCGGTCTATCTGTTCCTGGTGGTCTGGGTCGACATTCCTGCGATCTGTCTCATACATATAATATGCGAGCACAGGAATCATTCCTTCGTACGGAATGAACTCGGACCGTTTCACTCCGTGTTGTTTTCTGAGATAGCCAATCGCGGAGATCATAGCCTCCTTGGTATCCTCCCAGTTCTCTCTGACATCATCGGGATCGAGATTCTTCTGAGCGTCCGTGCTGCACGTTCCATCAATGTTGAGAGCCAGGGTCTGGGTCACGGTACCTCTGTCAATCTCCCCGAACCCGATCTGGTCTAAGTGCTCGAAAATATCCTCGTCGATGCGGCTACGAAGATTGAAATCCCTTGACCAGATGTTGGCGTTAACTATATCGAAGCGGCTGAGTCGCGTCCCTTTCTGATTGATCCGCTCGAAGATGTTTATGACGCTCTCAACTTCGTTCGTCTTGACGATGATAAGCGGGAGTTCGTATTTCGTCAGCGCATCGTTGCAATCAGTGAACGCCTCATATCGATCGCCCTCTAACTCGTCGCGAACCTCCCGTTTGTCGTCCCAGATGTCACAGACTCGTACAAGGTGGTCGGCTTTGCCTTCTGCAACTTTGAACGTCTCTTCGTCAAGGTCAAAGACGATGCGGCTGTAGTCCGTGTCCGCATATTTCATTCCGTTGAGCGTAACGTAGAGCGAGGTTAGCCGTTGTTGGCCGTCAAGCACGAAACTGATTTCGGGGAATTCGGACCGCTGGATTTCTTCAAGTGAGGGCTGCTGGAGTTCGTCGACATCTCGGAAGAAGTCCCACATATCGTGCGGGACTCGCCAGAAGAAGAAACTCCCAATGGGGTAACTCTTGTAGATACTGTCGAAGAGATCGACGACGTCGGTTCGGTCCCAGACGAATTCTCGCTGGAACTCTGGAATGCGGTATTTTCCTTTCCCGACCTGAGTAATTACGTCGTCAAGACGTCGGTCATCGACGTCCAAGCTCACATTCCGCATAGAGAATCACATTCGCAGTCGAGTTATAAATCTGTGTGGTTGACCCTTTTCCGCCTCGTCAGCCAGCGTATTCTTGAAACAACCCGGAAACGTGGGTTCAGAGAACTATAACCCGAATACTGCACGCCGTTTAGACTACCAGCTCTATCGTTCTATGAAACGTGGAAACGACACGCCACGCCTTATCGGACACTTCTCCGTCTAGTGAGGTATGTCCGAGGGATCTCCATCGAGGTCGCGATCAACGAAGAGCGAGCTGGCGGTGAACCAGCCGACGCGTGGCGCAGACCGCAATCAGCAGTCACTCACCGGGACGGCCGACCAGCCGCCTGACGAGTTCTTGTTTCCCTCACTCGATAACGGCATCACGCTCCTCGATATCGAGGGAGGGCGTGGCGTCCCCATTCTCCAGTCGCTTGTGCTCGACCACCTCCTGCTGAGCGACGGACCGGCCTTCTGGATCGACGCCCACGGCCACGCGACAACCACCTCACTCGCCCGCCTCACGCCCAGCCAGCGCTTACTCGACCGGATTCACGTCGCCCGCGGCTTCACCGCCTACCAGCACTACGGCGCGCTCTGTGACCTGCCCGACGCCGTCAACCAGCACGTCCAGCAAGCCACGGCCGCGGACGCTGTAGCAACGCACCGAGAACGGCAGAGCCACGAGCAGGAGACCTCGCCACACACGCCGTCGCTCATCGTTGTCCCGGCGCTCGATGCCCAGTACTGGGACGACGATACCCTGGGGGAAGAACACGCGCAGACGCTCCAGGCGCGAGCTCTCGCTCGTCTCAGTACCTATGCACGGGGCTACGATGTCCCCGTCCTCGTCACGCGCACGACTGCCAACGAGTTCACGGCGCCGATCGAAACGACCGCCGATCATCATCTGGAGTGTGAACAGACGCGGATGGGGCCACGTTTCGTTGGCGACGAGTTCGAGACGCTCGTCTATCCCGTCGACGGCGGCGCGTACTACCAGACCACATTCGCGTACTGGCGAAAGATGCTCACTGCCCGTGCCGACCAGGTGGGCCTCCAGCCGGCGTCACCCCCTACCCCAGGAGATTCCGGCGGAACTACCGATATCGGGACCGGCGTCATGGCCGACGGCACGAGTACGACACTCACCACGAACCCACTACTTGACGCGTGGGCCAACACAGGAGGTCGGTGACGGTGGGGCGGACGAATCCGACGTTCCGGGATGCGCTTCGCGCTATCGAAGAGCGGTGGGGAGAGTATCGCCGTGCGCTCCGGCGCCGCGACCAACCTCGGTTCGACCAGCTGTTCACGTACGCCCGCGAGCACGCCGACGCGAGCGGATTGTTGAACCACCAGAACCCCATGCTTCCGTCGCTTCTCGGTGTTGATCTCGATAACTCCGAGCTCGATTAGCTGCCGAAACATCCCGCCGAACGCTGACTCAGTGGAAGACATATCGCCAGATTAGAACTGTCTGAGTGTAATTATACGGGCTTTCCGCGTTTCTACATAAGAGCGATCATCGAAGAGGCACTGCATCGCTGCCTCGTCACCTGAGAGCGTCTGCTGATCCGCGTCCGTATCTGCGAAGAGCGTAGACTGATCACCCGCTACAGACTCAGCTACCTCGGGTCGATCGTCGACACCGAACTCACTGGCTTCGGGTCGATCGAGCCGTGAATCCCGGTCGCGATGACCGACGTTTGCACCAAAGTCATCAAGGGACGTCTCGACGCTCGTCTCCGTGACTTCGAGCTGGCCATCCTCTCCGAACGCGGTCTGTCGTTGAATCTGGATCTTGGGTCGGTCGCTCATCTATTTCGAGCCTCCACCCGTGACGGCGCCGACAAACAGCCCGGGAGAGTCCCGTCAGGCATCGTCTGCCCGAAGCTCGCTGGCCCGGTCTTTGAGCCGGCGAAGGATCTGGACGCGTTGCTGGTGGGTGTTCTCGTAGGCGACGCACGCTCGCAGCGTCTCCATGTCGTTGATCGTCACGATACCAGCGTTGATGAGTCGCGTATTCGGCGGGTCGACGCGCTGTTCCGGGGATAGCTCGCTCGAATCTGAGTCGTGCTCTCCTGTATCGCTCACTGCTGGTCGCCTCCACGCCTCCTGAGGCGACGAGAAACAGCACCGGCCCGCTACTCGTCGTTTAGGGCTGGGAAAGCAAGCAAAATTCACATACTCATACAAACCCCACGAACTCACCCATAATTATTAGTAGTCGTATGATAACGTGATGGGTACGAGGGAATCCAAGGTGAAGGTCGTAATCGAGGTGCCCGATTCGCTCGTGGAGCAGATTCGTGTCGCTATAGAGAGCGGCGAGTACGACGACGCTCGCGAGTTCGTAACAACAGCTGTCGAGAACCAGCTTGAGTCAGGCGAGACTAATCAACAGAATGCCCAAACACTCGAGGAAGCCATCGCTACAGTAGGAGCGGAGCAGAGCCATGAGATAACCGCCGAGAACGAAAGCGAGAACGGCTCTGACCAAAAGCCACAGGTAGACGTCCAGAAGGCCGAACGAGAATCCAACCCAACGGGTACCTCGATTGGGCGACGTCAGTACGACGAGGTTGAGACTGTTCCTCGACCCGATACGGCTCAACTCGACGAGGGGCCGCTTTGGGGACAGTACAACCGTCTATTCCCGGTGAAACTAGTCGTGCGTTGCCTGGCCAACGAACTCGAGCGTGTTGAAGATGAGCGTGCGGAATCGTCCCAGTGGATCAATCTACCCCAGTTCGAGAATCACGTTGCGGAAATCGCTCGGACTGTCGGCAAGAAGGTCGCATCTCACGATGAGCGACAAGGCCGTAAACGGGGAGAGAAACTCGCGGCGGGGCTCCCTACCGGAGAAGATGCCGAGAAATCGATGGACCGGTTCCAGACGCATTTCGTTGGACGGGTAGAACACGGGGGAAACCTGACGGGGGCACCTCCTCATCTGCTGCTCGTCAATATGCAGCAAGAGGATGGTGGAACGATCGGGCTTACTGAAGCCGGCCGTGAATTCGCCTCATTGGAGAATCCACTGCTCGACGGAGGGTTCGATGCAAGTAATTCACTCTCGCGTGCGGAACGGCGTTTCTACGTCTCGCACGTCCGGGACGTTCGGCCTGAGGAGCACGAAGCGATGGAGAAGGTTGCTCAAGCCATCGAAGAGGGCGATGATCGTCCTACTTCGTTGACGGAACGAGTGGCGTATCTGAACCCGAACTGGTCGAATTCCCAGGCCAAGACCATTCGATCTGGGCTTACCAGCCGGATGTACGAACTCGGGCTAGTCGATCGGCGTCGTGTTGGTCAACGAGGTACCGCCTACGAACTAACAGCCGAAGGTGACGCGTTCCTCAATGAGGGGACCGTGTTTGCGGCCAACAACTAGCAATTAAACACGAATGACAGGAAACGAGAGTCCATGGATACGACAATGACGAGTAGTTTTACTCCCGGAGACGAGTGGCCCTTCCACTACCGAGGGTATGGACTGAGTGCAAATCAAGACGGAGAGGTGTGGTGGCAGGTCTATAACGGTACTGATCGGCTGAAACTCGATCCCACTCCGACCGACTTCGTCGAGGATCTTCTCGGCGTCAAGCGCAATGGGGGTGCTGTGAGAGTCACGGAAGCTGGCACCGTCATTGCTCAACTAGAGACCGATACGGAGAGTCGTTCGAGCGACTACGAAACCGTCTACATCGGAGAGCTGGATCTCGACGGAGAACTCGTTCCTCCAGAGAACCCGGAGCGCTCCGTGCCGGTTAGTCCGAATGGCCTGGACCCCGGCGATCTGTGGACGAGCATCTACGATGGTGCCAAATACTCCTTTAATGGCGGGCGGTTTTGGTGGAAAAATGGTGAAACCAAGCTTCACCACTCGTTCGCTGAAACCCTCCCTAGCAGGATCGTCAATGAACTAAAACGACTCCGTCCAGATGGCGGTTCCTTCCAGATTACGCCAGCCGGGGATGTCCTCACGCAACTTCCGACAGCAAAGTCACCGCCGGACGTCCGAGAGCAGTTCCGAGACCTCCCTAGTGAGGTGAAGCGGATACTCAAGCTTCGACGTGACCGGGGGAACGTCGATATGCTACCGGTCTACGTGGGCCACCTCGAGCAAAACGACCGCCCGATAGAGGTCGAAGAGCCGACCCGACTTACGGACCCGCTTAGTGAGCAGGAAGAGGCGTCCCTCGAGGCTTGGGCCGCTCACATGGGGTCATACGAGGAGAGCGACCTCTCGGAAGAGGACCACCAACTCGATGATACTGGGGAGGGACGCTAATGAGCCCACGAGGTACACAAACGGCTCTCAAACGTGAATCAACTGAGGTCCCCATGGATGGTGGCCGACAGGTAACAGTCACGCCTGGAAACCCGTGGCCATCAGCGTATCGCGGCTCGGAATACAGTATCGTCTCCTCGCGAAAGCACGGCGATGTCGCGCAGTGGAGCCACATGGGCGATATCCAGGCGATGACGGGAGTGCCACGCGGACTCAAAGACGCTCTGCAGAACCTCGGGAAAGCCGATGGTCGGGGGAGCTTCCGGTTGACGGCCTCGGGCGAGGTTCTCACAAAAGTCCCCGCCGACAAGTATCGGAAGGTCAGTGAAGCACCTGTCAGCCGTGGCCACATCCCGGTCTACGTCGGAAAGCTCGACGGGACGTTCGACTTCCAGGCCTTCTCGAATGATCCAACGCCTCCTAGCGGTATCGGTGAGATAAGCGTCTGGACGGGTTTGCCGTTTAAACACGGCGAGACGTGGGCAGTGTGCTCCGACGACGTCCTCCGATGGAGCTGGCAGGACTACTACTTCGAGTCAGCGTTTGACCATCCGGAATTAGCTGAGACCTACAAGCGATTCCGACCAGCGGGCGGGCTGATCTATCTCAACGAGCATGGTCACGTGTGGGGGAACATCAACCGTGAAGACGTCCCGGCAAGCGAACGGGATCGGATTGGAAACGCCTACGGAGAGTGGCAACAGACTGCCTCAAATGCAGAGCAACGACTCGTCACTCGGCGTCTGAAACGGATGGAAAGCGAGTCTGCGCCCGACGGTCTGCTCCCCGTGTACTTCGGCCATCTCAGCCAGTATGATAGCGGTCTCGTGCCGAAGGCTGTCGTCAAAGACAAGACGTACTTTACTGACACTGCGATGGAGCTGGATTAACACCACTTCGAAATGATCAGTCATTACCAAATTCGCTAATGGGACGACGCTTTACCACCCCGATATTCGGCATTGAACGAGGCCCCGAATGGGTGCCAACACTCGTAAAGATAGCCAGACGACACGACGGAGAGCTCACACGCGACCAGTTTGAGGATCTCTGCCGCGAGGAGTGTCGGAAACCCGATGGAAGTCGTTACTCTTCAAGTTACATCGAACGGGCTCTCTCGACCTTCATCCAGCTTGGCGTCGTGCGCGAGAAGGGGGGAGCGATTACTGTGTGGGAGTTTGCCAAGGAATTTGACGACGACGAAATCGGATATTCAGAATTTCTCTGGCGTGGGATCAAACAGAGTTGGGTTCTTGCAGGGAACTTCCCGGAGGGAATCGAGGGGCTGCGACAAACACACTATGTCGTGACTCACGCTGAGGCTCCGCTTTCGAGTACAGAGATCCGCGAGCAATTGACCGAACAGTTCGATTACGAATACAACGACGCCGGTATTCGGGGCTACCCAGAGCTGCTCACTCAACTCGAAGCACTCCGACAAACTGAGGATGGATACGTTCCCGGTCCTCGTTCGAGTACGTTCGAGGGTCGATGGCGAGGGCGTGCCAATGTTTTCTTCAAGCTTGAACGGTGGCTCCACCATCGTGGACCGACTGTTGACGTTCCCCGAGATACGATCAAGAAAGCCTTGATGAAGTACTACATGTATCGAGAGTCCGGTGGGTGGGGACGTCATCGGCGGCTCTATAACCGATTCCTCGAGGATTACATCCGGGAGACCTCTCGGAAGAGCGATGTTGCTAACCCCCAGATACATCTCTCGGAGAAATATCAGAAGGACGAGGACCCCCGTGAAGACTTGAGAGACGATATTAAGGAGAAATTCCCTGGAATTGATGGGCAAGAACTTGGGGGTCTGTATCCGGACACACTCGAAGACATTCTGGCAGCTGATACTGAGCAAGAAGCACGCGAAATTCGTGCAACAGCGAGTCCGGGTATATCTAGACGCGACCTCCAAAGCCTTGTAGATGAAACTCGCGATCCCTATACGCCGCCAGCTGATTTTTCACTGTTTGACTGGCAGCAAGAGGCTATCGACCAATGGTTCAATGATGGCGATTCCACGGCTGAGAGTGGAATCGCCCAGGTAGTTACCGGAGCAGGGAAGACTGTTATGGCACTCGGTGCCATCAATGAATGGCTCAAGAAGCATCCTGATGGGGCAGTTACCGTCGTTGTTCCGACGAAGGTACTGATGCATCAGTGGCTTCGAGAGTTTATTGAGAAGCTGAACATCCCGCCCTCAGATATCGGGTGGGCAGGTGATGGTCACAAGGACTCTCATGGCGAATATCGAATCATCGTCAGCATCGTCAACTCCGCCGTCAAAGACGACTACCTCAGGACCTCACTCAGGGAAGCTAATACCGACGAACACCTCCTTGTCGCCGACGAGTGCCATCGCTACACCGGCGACGTACATTCTCAGGTGCTCAAGTATCCGAACTCGGCGACGATGGGACTGTCTGCAACCCCTCTCTCGACAATTAACCCTGAAGAGGACGAGCTCACAGAAGACGACGAACTACTACTTGACCATCTGGGAGCGCTGTTCTATCACCTGAACTACGAGGAGGGTGTCGAACGAGGGCTTGTCTCCGAGTTCACCATTAATTACGTCGGGTTCGAACTGACTCCAGCCGAACGCCACACCTACGAACAGTTCTCGAAGAAGGTTTCCTCAGCCGTTCAGGACATCGAAGCCCGGTATAGCCACCGTTTAGGGGAACTAAAAGGAAGTTATCCACAAAAACTCCAGACGATCCTGCAGACCTCTGACACGCCTACGCCTGCAATCTCGGACTTCTTCGAGTACACGCAGCGCCGCCGTGAGTTGATCGCCGAGGCCGTCTCTCGGCAGGCGATCACGCATCGCCTCCTCGAATCCGCCATTGAGCAGGACAAGAAGTCGATTGTCTTCCAGGAGCGAATCAAGCAGCTTGAACAGATGGTCGCTCCGTACGATCACCGGGATGAAGAAACTCAAACTGGGAAGTACGGTTCTAAGGAGAGTGGACGCGCAGACCTCTACCGACAGTACGAAAACGAACTTGATGAGGTAAACCGAGACCTTGAGGATCTCTTCTTCAAGGGAAGTTACGCGCCTGTGATGTACCATTCCGGGCATCAGAATGACGAATGGAACGACTGGGCCATTGAGTGGTTCCGAGACGACGGATTCGCGAACGTCATGTTGAGCGTGCAAGCACTGAAAGAGGGGGTTGACGTCCCCTCAGCAGATGTTGGAATCATCCGCGTCTCGTCAGGCAACGTTCGGGAGCGAATCCAGACACTCGGGCGTATTCTTCGGACGGGTAATGATCCCGATATGCCCTCGACGCTCCATGTTCTCTATGCTCGGGATACGGTGGATGAACGAATCTTTGAAGAAGTTGACTGGGAAGCTGAAATCGGCGGCACTCACGAGTACTACAAATGGGAAACCGGCGAGGAAGTGATTAAGGGTGAACTCGTTGGGCCAAGCCCTGAATTCGAACCTGACGTCTCGCCATATCAGCCCCCTGAAATCCCCGATGTCTCTGACCTTGAGCGAGGCGATCCATATGAGGGCCCCCGACGTGGCCAAACTATTAGTGTCAACGCCGAGGGACGGCCATTCCGAGATACGGAAGATGGACGCAAATTCATCACAACTCCAGAAATTGAATCGGTGGCCGACTATGTGTACCGACTTCGAGGCGGAGGTCGCATCGTCATCAACGATGCCGATCATATGATTACGGTCACCGAGGAGGGGCCTGTCTTCCTCGGAGTTCTGGAATCGAATTCATTCGAATATGAGGAACAGGAGGACGATGGAGTTCCAGAGAGCTTCGAGGATTTCGTGAGTTGAGGATCAATCCATTGATTGAGACAAAGGATCGACTTTAGGCAATAGCCACAACTTCCTCATCGTTACTGGCGAGGAGAGCCGCTTCGATGTCGCTTCCGGTGAGTCGCCAGCACTCGTCGGCACTATCACAGTCCAGCTGACTCACGACCTCGTTTTTGAACTCGGTGTAATGCGCCAGCGCGACCTCTTCATCATCCGTGTAGTCCAGTAGGAGCGCGAGTGCGAGCTGCGCTGGACCACTTCCACCGTATCCCCATTCGAAGCCCGAGGGACTGTGGTTCGCCAGCTCAAGACTCCGCTCCGGGGTGAGCCGCTCCTGCTCTGGCAGTTTCTCCACGATAGCGCGTCCTCGCTGGCGGTAGCCAACGTAGACGATGTTGCGTTCACTCTCAGGGCGTGTCTGTGCGAGCGACTGTGAGTCGATGATTCCACTCATAGGTCGGTTCGCGGGAGGCTCGTTCGACCACCCCCGCACCCCTCAGGGGACGACAAACAGCAATCAGGACTCACTCATTACGAGGATGTCGTCGAACTGTCCCCGGGCTGGATTCTCGTCGAAACTCGATTCATTATCTACAGCAAGGGGGCAGCAGGCCCTAGTAATCGACCCTTTGAGCTGGCGTAAGCGAAATAGACCCGATTGCTTCACGGCGAACGTCCTTTTCAAGCCCGTTCTCACTCACTAACCGTAATACTCCTTCAGGACCACCGCGAATCGCTTCGGCACCCGCCGCGAAGTACTCCGCGCGACCATCGTCAGCCCAGACTTCGACCCGTAACTCCGCACCCTCAACGTCACTGCTCCACTGCCGCTCAACGTATGCCTCCCAACACTCGTTACACACTGCTTCGACCTGGTCTGCTAGATTCCCGCTGAACGAGTCCGGTTCGAACGATAAGGACAGATGGAGTGCCTCGCGGCAGACGCGCTCGGCCCACGTGATTTCTCCTTCTTCATCCCACTCAACACGGACCAGACAGCCGTTCACGCCGGCCATAGACTCGTCGTTGAGATCCACGTATGGCCGATCGAGTCGATCCCGGCAGTGTTGACACGTAATATCCGCCGCTGCCACGTCTTCATCGAGTTCGAAGTGCTCTCCCTCGATTGGTACGCGCACGTCATCACAGAGACTCGACCATCCGAATCCGGTACTCGGGGGCAAATGATTGTTGAATAAGACGTGAGTGAGCCCATCGTCAGTCGTCCAGCGATAGGGCGTCGGGTACATAGCGTGGACTTCCTCCCACAGAGACAATAAAACCGCCTCCAACGGAGGGTCGACATTTTGTCCTACGCGAGGTGGGAGACGTCTGCAGGTTCCTCGGCATCGTCGAACTCGCCCTGCTCAACCGGCTCCCAGTCCTCACCCGGCTCGGGACTCCACCAGTCGACGTCGTAGGCGCCCGGGGCGCCGAAGACCTTCACGCGCGCCGACCCATCGGGCAGGTCGCGGCGCAGTTTCTCGTCGACGTGGAGATTCCAGGTCGAGTCCGTGTCGAAGCAGGCGAGCACGGCCTCCTCGTAACCACGTGTCTCTCGGGATTCCTGGAGTTCCACCTGCGTGTTACAGTGCTTGCAGAACACCCCCTCGAACGGGATGTGGTTGAACACCTCGTGCCCACATACGGGACACCAGAGGTACTCGAACAGTGCCTCACTGTGGCGGTCGATGACTTCTAGACTCATCTGTGAACCTGGCCCGACCCGGACGGGCCACCCTTCTCGGCCCGAAAATAGACCTCTCCCAGGTTTGCTCTTGTCGTCAGCGCTCGGCGCCGTAGACGATTTTCGAACGTCCCTCGTAGCCACAGTCGGGACAGTCCAACCATCGCTGTACCTTCGCGCCATCAGCTGACTTCTTGCCGAGGACAATATCGTCGTTCGGGCACTCCGGACAGCTGAGTGCCGGGATTGGCCGCTCCCGGAGCTCGTCACGGAACGACTTCGCGTCCTTCGTCTTGTACCCCCGCGACCACACCGGGTAGCCGTCGACGAGAATCACCCCGCGCCATTTGTACCGGTACGAGTCCGGCGCTCGATGCAGGACGGCTCGCGCACCGGTCTCGGTGTTCCGATACGCAAGCGTCGGCGAGCTGCTCTCGCGTCGCCAGTTGGTGATGCGAGGCATTGTTCAGAAGTGGACGTCAGCGGGTACGATCCAGAGCTCTTCACTCTCCTCGAGGAGTCGATCTAGCTGCCCACGGTGACGAATGCCGGTTCCGTGTTCAGTGTACAGGAAGATCGTTGGGCCGTCGTACGCACCGACCTGGTGGAAGGCGTGCCGCGCGAGGTCTTCGTCGCGCATGATCTCCTCGTCGGAGAGTTCGTCGATGGCCTCTTTCACCCGTTCGAGGTTGCGCTCGAACTCCTCCTTTGTCGCCTCCCACCCACGATCGAGGAGATCCCGGCCGTCGTCGGAGTCGACAGGAGCCGCGGTCGGCAACTCTCCCCATCGCGCCTTCCCCGCAACGGATGTGTCCTCTTCGTCGAACGTGACGTAGTAGTCGAAGACTGCGCCGGCGTCTGGGTCCGCGCCGACCAGGCGGGCGAACACCGACTTTCCGGTGGCCAGCGCGTCGTCGTGCGTCGATGCCTCTACCAGGGTGTAAATCACCATGTGCATCTTGAACACCTCGAAACGCCGACGCACCGGGTGTCGTTGCTCGCTCCAGCTGCGCCGGCACCCATCGCCGGCGCTCGAAAAACGCTCCTCGTGACGGCGGATTCTCAGGCTTCGTCCGCTCGTTCGACAGTGATGACCAGGTCGCCCGACGCGTAGTTAGCCTCGAAGTCGACCGCGAACGCGTCCGCCTCGTAGGCGGCGTGGTAGGCGCGGTGCCGTTCGAGCGAGCCAGTCGCCTTGAAGTGGAAGAATGCGGCCGCCGTGTAGGGCTTGCTCTGTGTTTCGACCTGCGACTCGACAGAAGCCGGAAGGGCGATCTGGGGTGTCTCTGTGTCGATACTTGCAGCGAACTCCGTCGCTTCCTCGACGGTTGCTTGCGAATGTGCCGGTGTCTCGCCGGTCAGCACGTTCACCGGGGTTTCCGTGTCGTCGGTGAACAGGACGTCTTCGAAGGTGTGTGTCCCGAGGATCGCCTCGGGATCCAACTCGCAGTCGTGAAACGGATCGTCGTCTGAGGTCATCGAATTACGAGCCTATGCCGGGGCTCACCCATTCCCGCCCCCCAAAAACAGCAGCTGCCACGAAGCAGATTTAATTAGGAGACCTTGTTGAATCCCTCCGGACCTGACAGATGTCGCGTGCTGAATGTTGAGGGTGGATGTCGCAGGCGAGGCATCGCTCTCGGTGACGGTCAGCGCCGAAACAGCCGTTCTGTAGGTTTGCGTATTGGCCAGACCCCTTCCTTGATTAGACTGGGAAACGATCCCCCCGCTAATTGATGACTTCTAACGACGATGAGGATAGATTACTGAAAGACGGCGCTATCTCGGTTGAGAAGATTGCCCGAGGACATCGTGACGCCGTAAATATTGACGAAGTGGAGCGCATTCTCGAATCGGAAGACCCGCTACAAATGGAGTCATATAATGACCTATCTCCTGAAGAGAGGACTGCCTATCTGGCAAAGTTCTCTGAATATATTTCTGAAGGTGATCTTTCCGTTCCGGTAGCCCTAAGCAGTGCTGAGGGAGTCATCAGATCTGGAGTTCAGTATATCAAAGAGAACGAGGACTACTGGCGGTTTGAACCGACTATTGAGTGTATCTTTGAGATGGATCACGATGAGTTGGAAGTTGCTATGGAATACTTTGAGAAGTTCCATGATAGCGACTATGATATCGCACAACAACAGTATATGAATTCAATACACGATGCGATATCTGACATTTCTTCGATCCGTCGGGAGCAACAGAAGCGGGTGTTCGACGAAATAGTGACCGAGGGGAAGGATATCCCCGACGAAGTTCCAGGAGAAGATTATGTCATTGCGGAGGTTGCCAGCCATTACTTGGAACTATATCGGGAAATTGCTGAGTTCTCTGAGTTAGCATTCCCGCAGTTGTTGATGTTGAAACGAATTCTCGACGGTGAGGAGGAAGTAGATCCAGCTGTACTACAGTCTAAGAATGCCTCATCGGTTCGCCGGGAACTCACCGATGAGGATACGAACGCCGTCTATTTCGATTTGATCGTTGAGAAGTATAATTCCGACCTCCGAAACGCCCTCGCACACGGGGATTATCTGGTTGACAGTCAGAATAGTGTTGTTCAAATAACATCAGCAAACACAGAATTCAGCTTTGAAGAGATAGAAGATATCGTTCATCGGAATATCTCCAACTTCGTCTTTCTCTCTGGGGCGATGCAGTCTCTCGTAGAATGGCGATATATCACCTTCAAATCTGACAAGGTAGGCAGAGATCTCCTTCCAATCTAACTCAGCTGGTAGAATGTTGCCGATGATAGATCAAAACGGTAGAAAACGAGTTTTCACGACTGTATTCAGCACACCCTCAGAAAACTATCCACAGCTGAGGGTATCACAGAGTCAACTAGGAGTGGTTCAGGCTCGCCTTTTCGAAGGGTGATTCTCCGGTCGGAATGAGCAGCTCCTGTTGGTCTCGAACTCGCTCGGCGAGTTTCCGTTTCAGGTATTGTCTCGCCGTCGACGGCGTGAAGACGCCCTTGTCGAGCATATCGCCGACGACGTCTTTGAGGGCCGCGAACTGGCCCTGCAGGTGGCCGTCGCCGACCGGCTCGCCGTCGTACCAGCGCACCGTCGCGAGCGCGCCGTTCCCGACTGTCTCTCCCTGTTCGACCGTCTCCGAGTCGTACTGGAGTCCGAACCACAGCGTCCGATAGGCGGTCACCTCGAACGTCGTCGACACCACGAAGAACGCCTCGTGGTGGAGGTAGTCGAGATGGTCAGCGACGATCTCGTCGAGGGTGAGCCCGGTGGCGCGGGGCTTCGGCTCGACGACCGTCGACGGTCGATCCTCGTCGGCGAGGTAGCCGTCGACCGCATCTGCCTCGAGGCCATCGGCCAGTTCCGCCAGCAACTGTTTCGCCCACTTGGAGTCGGTGTCGTCGCCACCGAACGGCGACTCAGCCGAGATTCGGTGCTTGAGCTTCAGGTTCGCTGCGCCCCAATGGCTGTAGTGGAGCGTGTACTGTCCGTCTGTACGTTCGTACGCAACGAGTGCGCGGTGTCCCATCGAGCAATCACCTCACGGGGCGACCGCGACTGGATCGCCCCGCACCCCTCCCGGGGGACGAACAACTCTACTCGTCGATCGGGTCGGGGGAACTGAGGTCCGCGTGGAGGACTTCGCCATCGCGAACGACGTACCGCTTGGCCAGGACTGGGAAGCGGCACTTGGTGAACCCCGCCGTCTGGATATCGAACTCTTCGTCGGCTTCGAGGTGGTCGGCGAGTTCTCGCAAGAACTCGTGGGTCACGATACCGCCCTCGTAGTCCGGGAGGCCGTTCTCCCGCGCCTCGTACACCTCGAAGTCATCGTACCCCCAGATGGTGAGCTCTCCGTCTTCGGTCACCTCCCAATCGAGCGTCCAGAAGCAGTAGCTCTCACAGAGCTCGCGGACTGCCTGCGGATCCGATACGATCGCACCAGTCGACGTCGTCGCAGCTTGCAGTGTCGCCATGTCTGGACTTCACGGGGTCGCCCCCGCACCCCTGTCGGGGGCGATAAACCGACGCGAGAGTTGCCTCCCTGGTCGTGGCCGGCGACGCCAGCTAGGAGTCTGCGTGGGCGTCCGCCCCGGCTCCGTCGCCCGGCCGCGTGAGAAGGCTCACCTCTTCCAGGAGGGCTCTCGCGGTCTCGACTCGCTCTCGATCCGCGTCGTCCAACCGGTCGACGTCGAGCCGGTTGAGATTGCTGAGTATACGATGCATCCGGTACCCTTGTTTGAACTCTTGCTCCATCGGAAGCGCCTCACCGCTCGCCGGCGCGGAAAGACTCCCCATCGAGACTGGCGTCGGGCTTGCAGGAGATCACGGCATTAACCAACGAAATTCGGAGCTAACTGCAGGAATGTTGGTTAATCGGCGCTCAGCACTGGCCCTACTCGAGACTGGGGCCGTAGCGAGCTGCGCCACACACCTGGCACTCCCAGATCGGTTGTCCCGTCCACGCCTCATCCGGGACCGATTCGTGGGTCTTGAACCGATGGTCGGTCGTCCGTCCACAGGTTTGACAGTCGAGTTTCTGCGTCGTCGGCACCGACGACACCTGGCGATCAGCCGCACCCTCGCCAGGAGATTCGGTCAGCGCGATCGCTGGAACCAGCCATACCGCGTCGTCGGCGTCGTTGAGGACAGCGTCGAGACGCGACGCGTTGCGGATGCCGTCCCCACGCTGGTCGTAGAGCCGCGTCGGGGCCTGCTCCTGACGTTCCGACGATCCCTGCCCGAGGCATCCAGCGCGGTCACGGGCGGCACTGAGAAGCCGCTCTCCCCCCGCTGACGACACCTGTACCGCGTCGGGGAGTGAGGGCCATTGTTCGACCAGCTGGCGCGCCGGTGCTTCGTCGAGATCGTAGATGAGGGTGTAGTCGTCGACGGCCGGCTCCGCCTCGTTGGCGGACAGGAGGTTCGCTGCGGCGCCGCCCTTCGCCACGGCGCCGTAGAACGTGGTCGACTCGACGACCAGGTGGACGATGCCGACGAGGGTCTGTTCTGGAGCGTCGTTCGCGTTGACTGAGGAAGTGCCGTCAACGTGGTTGGTGAGGCAAAATCGGCACTTCGTCTGCGTCGCCGGAATGGATACCCCACAGGACCGGCATTCGATCTCCGTAGTTGCCTGGTTGGGATATCCTCTACTGCTCGATGCTACTCGCTGTTGCTGGGCTTCTTCCCCTCCGCAGTCGTCAAGTGTATCGTCTGGGATGTGGGTGGCTTCGCCGGTCGGTCGGAGTTCCTTGAAATCAGAGTAGTGACCTTCCATAGTTCGATCTGCCGAGAATTTGGCTCGTCTTCCGGTTTAAATTATAGCACCGCTCCAAGCGGCCTGTTCGTGCTACAGAGTGGTTCTCGATCGTCGAATACTGCCTGCGTCTACGCTACTGGTTCGATGAGTTCGCTCGAATGCGGATCTCGATCTCATCAGGATCGTGAACAACGACCCCCTCATCCGTTTCGGTGGATGGAATATCACCGGTTACGAGCCGCTCCCGAACTGCTTCGAGTGAGTCGTCGTCTGGCACGAGCACTTCGAACCATGATAGTCCACGTCCGCTGACCGGTCCCGTTCTGTGGTGCCACGTGTTCGCCCCGAGATGGTGGTGGTAGCCGCCAGCCCCGACGAAGAGGGCGGCTGGCACTTCTGTTTGGATCTCGAACCCGAGTGTGTCCACGTAGAAATCGCGGAACGCCTCCAGCGAGGACACTTCGAGGTGAACGTGCCCCACGTCCGTTCCGGCAGGAAATCCTGACGCTTCTGCGGCTGCGGTTTCCAACGGGCCGAGATCGAGAGGATACGTACCCATACGGATGCGCCCGTTGTCAGCGCGGGGCCAGTCCTCACGGGGGTAATCGCGGTAGATCTCGATGCCGTTGCCTTCTGGGTCGGTCAGGTACAGCGCCTCACTGACGCCGTGGTCGGACGCGCCGCCGAGCTGCCAGTGTTCCTGAATGCGGGCTAACGCGTCGCCTAATGCCGCACGCGAGGGGACTCTGAATGCGTTGTGAAAGAGACCCGCTGCCGATTGGTGTCGTCCGAGTGCGTCTGCATCACCCTCTAAGACGAGGAGCGGCGTGTCATCGATACCCAGTACTGACTCGGTGTCGGTTCGGCGAAGCACGCTGAGGCCGACGACATCCTGGTAGAACCCGGTTAGCTCTTCGAGGTCGTTGACGCGAAGCGCGGTCCGCCCGATGTGTGCCTCCTGGGGGAGTACGTCTGGATTTGTTTGCGTGGTCATGGGAGACATCTTAGAGACCGATGTTGAGCGCGTACGGCCAGGCGGTGCTACTGAATGCTGCGAGAACGAGCGCTGCGCCGAAGAGCGTGCCGTTCTTGAGGAAGTTCGTCATCTCAGACTGCCGCTGTTCGGGGTCATCGACCGTCCAGAAGTCGTGCATGACTGGCGTCACGCCCAGGAAGAATAGCGCGATCGCTGCCGCACCAACGAGTGGGTAGACTCCGAGCGCGATGGCAAGTCCGCCAGCGATGAGCATGAGGCCAGACAGGGTGACGGCGAGCCGCGGGGCGGGAACGCCCTTTGCTTCGGCGTAGCCACTCATTCCGTCGAGCCCCGTGAAGTGACCGAGCCCCATGAACCCGAGCAGGACGCCGAAGACGACGCGGCCCACCAGAAACGCGAGCCCACCAGCTGCAGTCTCCAGCGCCATCAGTCCTCGACCCCCGGCTGCCCACCGGTCAGCTGGACGATCTGCCCCGTAACACCCGCGTTCGAAAGCAGGTGAACAACTTCGTCGACGACGGCCTCCGGTGCCGTCCACTCCGAGAAATCGGCGTCGGGCATCGCTTCGCGGTTCCCCGGGACATCGATGAGGAACGGAGCCACGGCGTTGACGCGGGCCTCGAGTTCGACATCGAGCGACTCAGTCAGCGTTCGAACCGCGCCCTTGCCGACGTCGTACGCGAGCGTCCCGCCGACGGGGGTTATGGCGCGGTCAGAGCTGAACAGAACGACTCCGCTGTGCTCGTCGAGGTGCTCCGCGAAGGCCTTAACGGTCAGGAACGCCGTCGTCGCGTGGCGATTCAACGCGGCCTGGAACGCATCGGCGTCGGTATCGCTGACGCCGCCCATCGAGAACCCACCAGCGAGGCCAACGATGTGATCGACCGATCCGTGGTCATCGACAACCGTCTCGGCGAAGGCGTCGACCGCCGCCTGATCGGTTAGATCGACCTGGTAGTACGATACTGCATCGGCGTGTTCAGCGCGGGTCGCTACTTCATCTCTCGCCGTTTCGGTGACGTAGGTACCGACGACGTCGGCGCCGCTCTCGATCAGCGAATCCGTCACGTACGGACCCATGTTACCGGTTGCGCCGGTCACGAGCACCGTCGAGTGTTGTAGTTCCATTACATTACCTAGTTTGTTCCCAAACCTATATATAGCTCAGGCAACAATAGTGTAACCAAGTAATGGCGACCCAACCACCCGAGGCTGACACGGACGAAGACACCGAGGTCGAACGGCGGAATGCGGACGTCTGCAACGTCGTCGGAGCGGTCGAGGAGATGGGAGCGAAGTGGAAGCTCATCGTCCTGAACGACCTGCGCGACGGTGAAAAGCGATTCAACGAACTCAAACGCTCGACGGGTGCCAGCTCCTACACGCTCTCGCGGGTGCTCGACGACTTAGCGGAGGAAGGGTTCATCGAGAACCGGAAGGAGTTCGAGTCGCCGGTGGCGAGTTACTACACGCTGACAGAGAAGGGAGATGCCCTCTGTCCCGTGTTCGAGTCGCTCGACGCGTGGGGTGAGGACTGGCTCTGAATGCTGTCAGACCGACGGTAGTCCGTCGGTGATGATCGGCCGCTCTGGGATAAGGAACGCCGATAACCTCCGCTCTCTCTGTCTTCATCTCCGTGGCCCCTGAGGCGCTACTCTCGTGTTAGTCCCAGTACCTGTGCAGTCGGAAGTGACCAGCCGTAGATAAGTGCCGCAATTCGTGTGCCTACAACAATCACTGCACACACCGCTGCAGCGGTTCCGTTCGCCCCTCCGACAGCGACGATCATCCAGTATGCACTCCCACCCAGTACCGCACAGCTGGCGTAGAAATCGTCGAGCAGGATAAATGGCGAGCGATCCAGCAGGATATCGGCCACAGCACCACCCCCGACCGCGTTGATCGTCGCAATCGCGACGACGCCGAAGGCGGGGATGCCGGCCTGCGTTGCGACGATAGCACCTGTCGTTGTGAACGCGGCGAGCCCGATCGCATCCGAGAACTGTGTCACCGGATGCGTGTCGGCTGACTCGAGGACGGCACTCACTCCAACCGCTAGTCCGACACCGAGCAATCCGAGGGCGATCTCGGTGGGTGTACTGAGCGCGAGCGGAATCCGATTGACGAGTAGGTCACGGGTCATCCCGCCTGCAAATGCCGTTGCGAGGCCGACCACCGTGACACCGAATAGATCGAACTCCTCGCGGATTGCCTTGGTCGCCCCGACAAGGGCGAACGCGACGAGCCCAACCGTGTTCATCACGGCGAAGGGATCTACGAACAGGGCCTCGACGATCTCCTGCGTCACTGGTTCCAGACAGGATAACGAGTCTGATGAGCGCTTCGCCTCCGATCTTTCCCGCCTCGCCACGGCGTTACAGGTCACACGATGGTCATGCGACGACGGGAGTATTCGATCATCTCCTGCTCACGACAGGTACACCTCAGAACTGACGAGATCCTTTGAATACGATGATTCAGGTGACCAACTCGCGCAATACGTCTTGATGCGACCGGATGGTTGGTGCGGTGACACTCGCTGCTTCCGCGACTTCCGACTGCGTTAGCCATCGTCCTTCTTCACGGCCTGCGTTGTACAGACAGGCGGCTGCGAATCCTGATGGCTTGACGCCTGACACTGCCCCTCTCGATTCCGACCGTTCAGCCAACCGCCGAGCCCGCTGTCGGATGTTCGCTGGAACATCGAGTTCTGACGCAAGCTGGGGGATGAATTCGCTGGGGCCAACAGGTTGGGTCGGCAGTCTGAGCTCTATATTCAGCGTCTTGTACGCATTCGTGACTCTCGATTGTTCAACGCGTGCTGCGTCGACGACGTCGTCGAGTAACCGCGAGTGACCGTTACAGCGACAGACTCCGTAGACGCTTGCTGCCGCTATCGCCTCGATTGATCGGCCTCGAAGCAGGTCTTCGGTTTGAGCGCTCCGAAACAATTGGCACGCCTGATCACGGACCGGACCTGAAAGTTCGAGGACGCTCGCGATTCTTCGAACTTCACCCAGGCCGTGTGCGAGGTTTCGCTCAGCTTTCGACTGAAACCGACCACGAGTCTGTTCACGACGCAGTCGAGATAGCTGCTGCCGCTTTCGCCCGGAGAGTTCGTTCCCGTTTGCATCTTTCCAGCGACCGATCTCGGTCGAAAGCCCTCGGTCATGACGTGCGACGGTGAGTGGTGCACCTGTTCGATTTAGAGTCTCTTCATCGGTCGCGAACGACCGCCACTCCGGACCGTGGTCGATTTTCTGTTCATCGATGACGAGCCCACAGTCCTCACAGACCGTCTCGACGGTATTTGTTCTCACTTGGCCGTCACATTCGGGACACGCCGTGTTGTCGTTCGATACGTCTTCGTCGAAGCTGGTTTCGTAGATCTCTCTCGTGGCCATTGGTAGTTCGCGAGGCGTCTCGTCTGCACCCCGCGCCCCTCTCAGGGGGAGATAGACAACTGCGGATGTGATTATGGAAGATATTTATTGACTACTCAGGGAGCCTTTGCAGCGTCTGTACATACTCTCAGCGGGGTATGCCGTGGCCGGTTATTCGTCGTCGATTACGACGCCGCCATCGGTGACCGCTTGCATCACTCAGCGAAGTACTCGTACACAGGCAGGAGAGTTTGGAAGTACTCGAGCGTCCAGTCTACCAACTCTTTCTTCTCGATGAGGTCTGAGCCATATGGAATCTGCTTCTCGATCACGAACGACTTCTCGTGTCCTATGTTGGCGTCGGTCGTCTCCCTCACAGCCCGACCGATGACTCCCAACCTATCCGTGATACTCGCTTTGTCGACCCCTGGCATGTAGATGACCGAATCTGCGTGGAAGGTTGTGGTCTGCCGTTCTCTGTCGTTGGCCTGCTGGATGTTCCGCTGGTACCGGAGATAATAGAACGGATTGTCTTCACGTGTGAATTCGATGCCGTCCAGTTCGGACAGGGCGTCCAACATCACACGCTTGAATTCCGGTTTAAGTTCAGAGGATCCCCGTCTCACGATATTGCTGACAATCCGGTTCGGGATGTAGAGTTGGACAGAGAACTTTGCTGGGTGCCAGAACCCTGCCGAGAAATGTCTAAGTCGCTGGAATATCCCGTTCTCCAATTCCTCTGAATCAACAAGGTGTACCTCTCTGCTTCGTTGATTTGAGGTCGCGGTGAAGTTCCCGAGATCGTAGTTCCCCCTACTCTCGTACAACGCCTGAGAGAAGATTCCAGGGTTAGCCTGGTCGACTCCTCGAAGCATTGTCTTCCGATATTCTCCCACACCAGAACCGCTCAGTTTATCGCGGTCGAATCCTCTGAATGGTACCATTCTCATCAGTTCTAAGTAGTCGGTGAATTCTTCGAGTAGGAATCGGTCGATGTCATTCTTCGTTCTCTCTCGGTAATTTTCTAGCAGTTCATAGATGTCCAACCAACTGACCCCATGACACAGTTCGTCATCGGTGAGGCCAAGCTCACCTCGATATTTCCCCATCTGAGTGAGACTCAGCCTGTCCCGTTCTGTCTTGACCTCAATAACGATTGACGTTGGGACGTTCTCTGAATGAACTGTGACTACGCCATCTACTGTTCCGTCTCCAGAACGTGGATCTGATTCTCTAGCGACGTTCTCTCCGGCAAATGAGAGTCCAGCAAGGTGGACGGAATGTTCAGATGTTGGAATCTCGTTCAAACCGACCTGAGTGTCGTACTCGAATTTGGCGTCCTCGAAAGCGAGACCAAGGAACTGCTTTAGAAAACTGTCCGTGAGTCTATTATCAGATTCTTGCAGGACTTTCAGGAAGCCCTTCGTGGTGTTGTTCTCCAGCTGCTCTTTACCCTCATCGCTGGCACGCTGGTACCAGAAGAGATTATCCCACTTTGGTCTCACACAACTGTCCTTTTCCCACTCGAAGTATATTCCTTCCGCTCAGTCGTACATAGGTGATCTTCCAACTTTGTGATTCGAGGCTCTTGCTTCTGTCAGAATTCAAAATGCTGCGAACGCTCTACTTGTCATGGGTGAACTTCTCCTCGAGGTTCTTGCGCTCACTGCGCTTCTTAGCCGCCTTGCCCCCTTGAAATGTTGCTCCACCAGTGAATCCTGCAACCGTTGCAGAGGCAATGACATTTCCTCCAGTCAGTGCGAGTGTGATGAAGAACGTTGCTACTGTGGCTCCGAAACTTATCTCTTCATCAGAGGCGTCGGTCAGCTCTCCGGTCTGTTTCGCTTTCCAGAAGATGTAGTCGACGAGATCGTACGAAATTTCTCGAGTCCGACGTCGGTACCAGTCCCCATCATCCCAAATCAGCTTGTCGTGAATGTGCGATTCGGGCGGACGTATCTCATCGATGTCCGAAGCTGGGTACTTGTATTGGCCTACACCCGGTGTAGACCTCTTCTGGTGTACTGTCGCGGCAATCGTCGATATATCGGCTGCGATGCTTGGTGCGTTGAGTTGCACCAACACAGAGTCGAGTGCCTGCTGCATCTCGACAATCGACTGAACCATCGCCGGTTGAATAGCCGATTCAGCAATTTTCTGAGTCTGGGTGATTGACTGAACCAACGCCGGATTAACCACACTTTCTGCGATCTTCTGCATTTGGACGATATCCCGGATCAGTGCAGGCTGGATGGCATTCTCCATCGTCTTCTGCATCTGAATTGCGTCCCGAACCAGTGCCGGCTTGACAGCCCGCTCTACCGTCTTCTGCGTCTCAATCATCGACTGGACTGCTGCCGGTTGGATCGCTACCTCTGCCACTTTCTGAGCCGCGAGAATGCTGCTAACGTCTATATCGACAGTAAAACCTGTAGAGATAGAGGGATTTGGACCTTTCCCGGACTCTGTGTCTGAATCTTCGCTATCCTCACCCATAGTGATCTCTTTGCTGTATTTGGTTTTGAGTCCTCGATTACTTTAGTGCGTCTAGGGGAGTAGTTCGGGAAGGTTTGGAAGCTCCAAATCGAAATCAGGGATGTATCGTTCGATTAGCCCCTCCTTTTCCTGCGGGAACATCCCAACAGCCGAGCCGCCTTCAGGGACGATCAAGTTCTGTATCTCATCGTAGGTGAAATCCAGGTTGACGTCGTAGTTCCACTCCTCCGCGTCGGTCTTGAGGTTCTGAATTTGATCCCATACGAACTCGACGTTGCTGTCCGTGACAGCCTCGCCGTAGACTGAGCCTCGAATCGCCCAGTGGAGTTCGCTCATCAGTAGAGCGATACACCCTCGGCATCCGTGTCGGGCGAACCGGAGGAATGTGCGATTGGCGATGAAACGTGTTCCTCTCCATGCCATCTTGTACGGGGTACCGATGGTCCATAGGACAACCTCCAGACCGAACGCCGCTGACGCGAAGAGGAACCCCTTGATAGCTTCTGGGTTTGGATCAGGAGTTTCGACGACACACGCAGCGTTGCAGAGGTTGTTGAAACTCCCAATGAGAGGGAGATAACGGGTATATTTGCTAAGATCCCGTCGTCTCGATTCAATCATAGACTCGTCTATTTTGTCGGTGATGTTGTACTCGTTGAGGAGGCGAACTCCAAACTGGAGACGACGGACGACGTCAGACACAGACTCGCCACTATCGACCACTGCATTGAGGGTCTCTCCAGAAATTGCCTTGCGTGCGGAGCACAGTTCGTTAGCACATTGAATTACGGTATCGTTCCGTTCGGTTTTCGTCTCCGGGAGTGCGTCGAAATAGCTGTCGGCGACATCGTTTACTGTACTCCTCTCTTTCAGGGCGGTTACCTCCCCTGAAGCCGCAATCGGAGTAGCTGCCGTCGCTTTAAGGAATGTCCTTCGTTTCATTCACTCACTAAGTCATTTTCTCGGCAGGAGCCGACGACGTTGTTTTTAGGACTCGAAAAATCACCGAGCATAGTCGGCTCAGATCCCCTCACTTGCCTGTTTGTGTCGCGTCCAAAATGCTCCAACTCCGATCTCAACAGGCACAATATCGTCCCGCTGTTGGAGTTCTTCCTCTGCTCGGTCCTGCGGCCACTCGTAGACCGTCATGACTTCTTGAGTCGTAACAGGACCGTGCTCGGTAACGAATCCGGAGAGGGGTTGCGGCTCCTCACTATCGATTCCTGATTGGTCGAAAATATCGACGATGTCGTCGTAGTGCAGATAGCCCGATTGAGTGACTTCCTCTCCGTCGACGTGGAATTTGGTGAAGGGCGGATTGAGATCACGTTTAGTCTGACGAGGCTCTACTTTGTCCCAAGCTTCCTCCAATCGGTTGGTATCGAGCCCCGCGTTCTCCGCTAATTCGAAAAGGATCTCCTTATCCTCGATGTTTGTCCCTTCGACCATGGTGGCCGTCCGAAGCCGTCGAAGGTATCGTTGGGCGGCGTTTGGCCCTTGGTGCATCGCTGCCAGGTAAGCGCGGTTTGCGAGTTCGGTTGATTCCGGCGGATTCTCCTCCCACACGGAGGTATCTATAGGCATTTTGTGGCGAAGACGGTCTCTTTCCCACTTCGATGCCATCTTTTCGGGGTCAACGAATTCGCGGACGGGGACAAGGTGATAGTCGGTATCGACTTCGTGTCCGTATCGCTCTTTGATTTTGAGTATTATGGGATACAGCCCCCACCCCACGTTATCCCACGGGTCTGAGTATTGCACAACCTTCGGTTCTTGTTCTTCTTCATCGTCGTCATCATCCTCGTCTTCCGACTCCTCTTGTTCCGGTTCTTCGTCCGGAGTCTCGGGATCCTGTGACTTCTCGGGCTCTGAAGAATCGGGGTCTTCTCCTGCCTCATCGGGGGAGTCGTCACCTACCTCCACACCCTCGGGGATTCCGATGATGCCGCCGCCTCCGCCTCCACCTCCACTGCTTCCATTACCGTCTGTTCCGGACGGTGTGGTCTCCGTTGGCTGGGGGCTAGAATCTTCGGAGGGTGCTTCCTCTGACGGCGATTCATCGGTGTACTCGTCAACTCCTGTCTGGTCGGGATCGACGTCTGGCGCTTCGTCACCGGAGGCACTACCACTGTCATCGTCCTCGGGGTCAATGTACAGGTCGTCTGTCGTCCCGTCACCCATTGATAACCACCTCAGAGTCCGGAAGGTAGTCTCCAATTCGCGACTGCTCGTCGGTGCGCTCCGTCTCTAGCGCTCGTTTGATTTCGTAAATCCACATGGCTAACCTCTGTTGTGAATACCCGTCCGTCGTCAGACCGCAATCCTGCTTCCAGTACCACCCAGCAGCCTCATCAACAACCTCCGGTAGCACTTCGACCTGTCTCGGTGACCCTCGACCGATGACCAAAACTCCCTCAGGGTTCAGGGCGGTTGCCGCCTGATGTATCCGATCTCGGAATTCGTAGTTGCTGGGTGTCTGGACGCCGTACATGGCGAACCGATCGATACCCAGTCGGGCAAAGGTCTCACGAGCCTCCTTGAAATGGGGTTGAGAAAGCCCTTTAGCCAAAGGTATGAGTTCGTGGGATAGTCCCATCTCCTCGGCCGTCTGGTAGAGCCATTCGAATCGATCAAGGTACTTTCTCACGTTCTCTAACTGATGTTCTGGCTCCATCTGATGGTAGACCCATAACCAGTCCGGGATGATTCGCGCCTCACGCGTGATTTCGGCATAGAGGTCTATTTCCGCCCATCGCCCTCTGTCCGTGACTGTTGGGTCGGGTTCCGTGCCCACGATTGTGAGTTTGTGGTGGGGCTGGAGGATGTTATCGAATCCTCCATGATTTCTCAGAACGCTTTCGGCTTCGCTGAGTGTCACCATCACGTGTTCAATCGTTGGATCCGCCTCCAGTAGATCGAGAAACTTCCCGCTGGGCTCGAGGCGAAGAATCGCCTGAAGTTGGGAGTACTGCGCAATCAAGGAGGCTAACAGGGTTTGCTGACCTCTATGCGAATCTCTCTGTATGGAGTGCGAATTCATTGGCGATGGTGCGGGTCGTTCACTTGGCACCTACCGCCATTCTACGAATTCGGTATATAAAACTCTGTTGGAGAATTTTCAAACAGGTGGGCTAGATAGGACACAGATCGTCTATGTTCTAGGCGGGCCGAAACTATATGGTAGCGATAGGCGGTCGATATCGGAGAGATTTAACACGGGGGTGGCTGACTATGAACTATGAGTGATAGGGTTCATTTCATTCCAGTCGGGTTTGATTTTGACCGCCTTATTCGTCCAATATCAAAGGGTGAGATGGAGGCTGACCGGATCGTGCTACTCACGCATGAAGGCGAGCCCGACGATGACCCGACAGACCGGGCAGCGCAGCTTGCAAAGAATATGACCGGGAAACTGGAGCGTACATTCGAGCTGATCGACATAGAGGTCGAAATTGAGGCAGTCAATCTTGAGGAGATGTACGAGTACGAGACGCTCTATCCCAAAGCGCATGACTACATTCTGGAGGAAATCAAGAAGGGGAACGAAGTCTACGTCAATATCTCCTCCATGCCGCGGACGGTGTCGTTCGCGTTTGCGACAGCTGCTGACTCATTGATAGCTGAGAAACAAGAGGAGTTCGAGGACATTCGTGATCGCGTACACACGTACTACGTGGCCCCCAAGGAGTATCTGGTCTTGGAAATGCTTGATGTGTTGGAAGATGCGGCCGAGGCCTTTGATGAACTGAAGGAGTACGAAGACCTTCGGGTACATCAGCACTATGAGGCGATCACCGACATACTAGATCGGGTCGATGAAAGTGGCGTGACAGAGGGTACGCGGGAAGATTTAGATGGTGACGGGCATATGTTCGTTGAGTTTCCGTCATCTCCTGGTAGCAACGTGAAAGAGTTCGAGGAGCATGTTCTTCGATTTCTCAAGGGGAAGGGTACGTTCGAATCGACCTCAGAACTTGCGGAGGCGTTGGCCGAGGAGAATGGTGAAGAATATGGCGAATCATTCAGAAGTCGAGTTCAGTACAATGTGTCTAACCTAGATACAAAGGGGTACGTCACCCGAAGGGATAGCGGAAATAGACACGAGACGGAACTATCGACAATGGGGCGTATGTGGGTAGAAACGCACTAATCTTACTTTCCCGGCTCTGCTGAAATCCTCACTAGTGGACAGAAACCGCGTGCTGGATATAGAGAATGGGGTCAGCAAAGGGGTTTTTCAGCGGGTCACTGGACATTGCCTACGTAGTCGGTGAACAGGTACACGACTGAAGCGGTTGCAGCTAAGATGAGTACAAGTTCTCGGAGTGGGGAGTTCAGATAATTGTTGTTCGGTCCCAAGATGGACTTCGAGTTCGACCCGGGTGATACGTTGGTAATGGGGTAGCTTGCTTATCGAACAGGCCGCCGCATTCTCCCTTCAGCTTCGAGTTCAGCGAGCAGTTCCCGCAGGTCAGCCGCTTTGTCATCGGGAAGATGACGAACGGTTGATCCTAGCGTCCCTGAGATATCCTTCGCACGTCCGTACCGGCCGTCGCCCGGTCCAAGTACTGCGTACTCCTCGAACTGCAGCCCCTTCAGGTCGTAGTCCTTGGTTCCAACAGAGTCCAGCAGCCGGATGCCGTCAGTTCCGTACCGACCTACGGTGATCAGTTTCGAATCAGGGCTTCGAATCGTTCCGATTCCACCGTAGCGGGAGGCATCTCTTACGGCGTTGAACGCTGTGGTTGAGGCGCTACCGTCGTGGTCGTCTTTGTTGAAGGAGTGGCCTGTGCTGTAGTCGACGACCAAAAGCCCAGTTGCGTTGTACCGCCCCTGGGATTCACTGGGTACCGCCTTGTTCTCGCAGGCAATTGCAACCGCCTCGGAGTGGGGAGTAGGTCCCATATCTGCTATGTGTGGGGCCAAGTAGAAAAAACCCAAGGGTAAAATAGCGTTTGGCCTATGTCTATATTATATTCGGCCCTTGGCTAATGTCCGCTGGATATTTGACTAACGGGCGCTTGGTATCTGTATGAGCACTTCCGAGGAGACGCCCCTATGGCGGCGAATTAGGGATGTCGTCTCATCCAACCGACTATTCAAATTTAATATCGCATACCATGACGTCGACCGAGAAGCCTACGCTGACCGACTGTTCGAAGACGGTGTTGTCACGATCTCGGATTGGGCGCTTGCCACGACCGGTGGTGTTGAGCTCGCTACAGACGGTAGTGTCCTGAGCCCTGAAACCGTGCACGAGCCCTACGGAAACACGCTCAAGGGTCAAATCCAGTGGGATGTAATTCGAGACATTATGCATGAGGAGATATATCCCGATGAAGATACAAAAATTAAGGCTGGGAAAGCTATTGGGAGTATCCGAACGTTCGTTGAAGGAGTTGACCCCGGTGATGTTCTCTTAGTGAATCTGCCTAGTGGAATCGCTCCGTGCGTGGTTGAGGGTCCGACTGTATATGACCGGTCCACAGAGTACAGTGACCTTGCACCAAATCACATCATGTACCGGAAAGTTCAGTGGGCCTCAGATGGCGAGCGTCCGCTCACTGTCTCAGCAGATCTCCTTCCACCAGGGTTCGGGACCGCCCGTCACACGATCGAACAAGTGTCCGATCCATCGCCGATGGTGGAACTCCTACGCGTCGTTGAATGGGTTGGTGACTCGATAGGTCAAGAGGAGCGGTGAGTACGACGACTTCACCAATCTTCCAGCATAGAAACAACCGATTCGACGGGGCCGAATAGTGGGCGAAGGGGGGAACGAGTGCTCCAATTCATAAGTCGAGTGTCATAGATTCCATGGAAGACGAGTAGTCTTTCGTGCACTGGCGACCCGCTGGGAGACACGCGCTCTATATCCAGCACGGACGCTCAGAACGATCACCGGCTGAGGATTTCAATAGAGCCACTTTCTCTTGATAATAGGTACATACGATGAGAGTGCCTAACGACGTTGTTGAGAATTTCTGCGTAGCATAGGTCGTGGCTGCGCGCGCAGCGGAGCGAGCACGGAGCGGAGGGTGGGGAGGTGGGGTCTGGGTCGGTCCGGCACACAATAAAAAGAAGGCCGCGTACGCTGGCTACGCTTCCCACCACCGACCGCGCTCGGGGAAGTGAACCGTGGTCCAACCGGTCAGAGCCACCGAGACGCGCCCGTTGTACCAGTTCTTCGCCGCTCCGTGAATACGAACGTGTTCGCCCTCCTCAATCCAGGGTTGGTCGCTTGCAACCCAGCTGGTGAACTTCGTTCGTCCGCTTTCGTCTTCGATGAGGCCGACTTGGGAAATGGCTGAACTCGACGGCTCCCAAAGCTGCGTCACGCGACCTTCGATGCTTACCTCTTTGCGATTGACGTCCTCGAGCATCCCGATGGGAACCACCTGTCCCGGCGCCGTCTGCAACTCCTCGAACACCCCAACGACTGCACTCGTCAGGTCTTTCCCACCGACTACGGCTTCACCCAGCCGCCGACCAATCGCTGCTCGCGACCAGCTATCCAGCTTTTCGGCCAGCCGCATCGACTGCTTGTTCACCGCCGCCAACTGCTCCTGCGTGAGTTCTGCACGAGGATCGTCTCGCTCTGGGTCCGCCCACGGGTCCACGCTCGCCGCCCGCTTCTGGAACTCAGCACGCCGCTCAGCGCTCCGCTTCGCCGCGATATCTCGCGTCCGCTTCTCCCGACCTTCTTGCGTCCCCAGCTCCGCCTGGGCACTGATGCGCTCCAGCTCAGCCTCCCTGGCCCGAATGCGCTCTTCCTGTTCGAGGGTCGCACCGTAGATCCGCTCTTCACTCGTATCGACCATCCCATCCGGGTGGTTCGCATCGACCTTTGCCTGCACCTCCATCTGCACCGTCGCCTGGAACTCCGGCGTCTCATCGACGACCTCGAAGCCGTCTTCATCGACCGCCGCTTCGTCCGCTTTTTCGAATGCCTGTTCATCGACCGAAACTACATTACTGGTAGCGTTGTTACTTGACATTGGAATCACTCACAGGTGATTTCCGACGAAGGCGCTCAGCGCCCGACACCGCGATGCTGCTACATCGCGGTTTTCCGACGACAACGACCGACAGAACCATCTGCGCGCTCTCGCTCGCGCCTTCGCGAGCGCCCCCTGGGGCGCGAGCGAGAGCGCGCCCGAGGAGGCCACCCAACCAGCACCGCGCGCCGACCCGCCTGGAGCGAGCGGCCAGCGGGATATGCCCGTTCGTGTCCGGCCCGATATGCGGGTCCGTGTCCAGGGCGACTGTCGCCGAGAACGCGCGCCGTGGTGTGGCGCGCGACAGCGCAGGCGGCACCAAGCGCTGGAACGCGAAAGCCCGCAAGGGGCGCAACCGACGGGGATACCCGCTGGCGTCGAGGGCACATCCATTTTAGCCCGGAACGGGCGCGGGCGGTGCGGAGAGCGCCCGCACGCCCGGAATGGTCGGTCGCGAGCGACGCGGAGGGCGGCAGCGGCGAGCGGGGCGGGCCGTTACGTACCATCTGGCCAACCGGCCGCGTCGCTCGGCGAACCATCTATCGTCCTGGTGGACTCAGAAAGGGCGAGGCCGCTTCGGCCGTCCCCCGACCCCGTAAGCACCGCAGGCACGAGGAGCGCAGCGGCGGTCGCGGGATGCCGAGCGGTCGAGGGCTTTTAGGAAACGATGACTGTCGTTGGTAGGCAGAACCCAGTGTAGCTTAGATTCGGTTGAGAACATTCGGTTCCAGCCCACTCTGACACAAATATCATATTCTTCGTCTTCACAGTTTCTGCGTAGACATGGCGTCGTATCCATCCGAGAATTCGCTTGTCGTGAATGCGACACACCAAATACTGACTCGTATTCGTGGGCCGTACAATCAGACAACCGCCATCGCACCAACACGGTATCAGGAACACCAGGCTGGTGGAGGATACGACGTCGAGCTCCCGTTAGCGATGCGACTTCTTTTCCAGTACAAAGCACCCAAGGCAGAGCCAAACAGGGGCGTTCGGTTCAAACTCGATACTCAGCAGATCACGACACTTGCAACCCGAGAGCCATGTGAAGTCGCTTACTACGCATGTCCCGTCGTTGACTCTGACAACCAATTATCCGATGCGCTGACGGAGTGCTATTTTATCGATGTGCAGGCGATCGAGGCTGGCTCATCTCAACTCTATATTCCAACCGATTACCCCAATTCGCCTGTCCAGGCAAAATTCAAGGACCCCTCCGACCAGTCCGGGTGGATTGGTGATCCAGTGAACTACTACGAAATCCCCCATTCAGCTGTCAAAATGTGGGACGACCTAAGAACTGGCATCGAGTCACGGAACATTGGTATGGTCATCCGCGAGAGCGGATCGACAACGGACTCCTACGACGATTTCGTGGACCGGTTACAGGACCTCTGGGCGCTCCATGATGATTCTCGTGACCAGGCACGAACTGACGGTGGCGAGCCGAATGAGAACGACCACCAGCGAATTGAGGGACTCGTCTCGTTTGCGCGCTCACAACATCGTCGGCTATTCGAAGAATCTGACGTAGCGGTACCCGATATCGAACGGCATGAACGTCATCTACGAGAGACCCTCGAAGGCTATCAAACTGTCCGACGACCCGATGTTCACGGAATCGGGCGAGCTCAAGAACTCATCGCCCAATCTGGGAGCACAGATAGAAATCGAGCGCTCAAACTCGGGAATCAGCCCTGAATCTATTCGTCGACCGAGCAGTGGTTCTTATTCGTCAGATATCGCTCTACAGAACGGTGATCCCATTACAACCGGCCATCCACCGAGGGTAATCCCCTCAGGGCGTAACAACGACATCCCCTCTGCTCGGAACTCTCGTTCTTTCTCGAATCCGATTGTCCCACCCTTGATACGGTAGGATAGTCGGGCAGTACGCTCAACTGCTTCGTGCATCTGTTCGCTGGCCTCTGTTTTTTCACTCTCATACACGTTCTTCGCAGCTAAGATATCTGCATCACCAGTTCGGTCATGATTGACTGGTATCACCTCCTCTAACGGACGGTCTTCACCGCGCAGGCTTACAGCCTCCACTTCGGTTGTCACAAGTGGAATCGGGCCATCTGATTCTACTAATTCTTCTAACGCGGGCCAGGACAGAATCGGATTTTCCATCAACACGCCGGCTTGTGTGTCATAGACGGTTTCGTAGCCCTCTCCATCCTCGTCACTATTTTTGAATCCCCGTAATACCGTCCAGAAGATGCCGTATCGTATTGGTGCGAGTATCACGAAGCACGTCGATGGATACCTAGTTCTGTTCCATGACGCTCCTCAAGCGTCTTCTGAAGCGTCTGAGAGAGTTCCCACGAAGAGAGGAGGTCTTCTCGAAGATCTTCGATTCCGCTCCCATACCATGAGAAGTCCTGACATTGCGCGGAATAGTAGAGACGGCCGGGATCCGTATTGAGATCAAGCTTGTCCGCGGCGCGAGTCAGTCGGTTGAGGATTTGATCCGCCGATTCGTACCCCTCAGTGGGGAGATCGACACGAACTCCTTCATCTCCATAGATTGGGTCGTACGTGGCCGGTGCGTGATAGGGAACAATGCTTCCATACCCGCCAAGTGATGTCGGTCTCCTCTCGAGTTCGCTTGGGTCCATGTCTGTTCTAACCGATTCTATCGGTTTGTGAATAGTTTTTGGAAGCTCAATGAGCGCAGAAGTGCAATTTAGCGTTGATACAGGTTGGTGTATGCTCGTTCGAACACCGCCTGTGCATCGCCAGTTTCAACGATCTCTGAAAGATCGTCTTGATCGAGCACGAGGATGTCGAGGTCTTGGATGCGCATGTCTCTAAGCAATCCATCAGCGTTCCGGCCACTCTGAGAATCTGACACACCCTCCCAAGAGACCAGAATTGCCCCTTTACTATTCGGAGAGGTCATCTTAGCCTTCCCGTAGACGGAATAGATCTCATCAACTCCAACGGACTCGTTCCAGTTCTTACACTCGACATTAATTGGCGCCCCCAACTGAGTCCAGGGATGATGCTCTTCCTTATTTTGTAGTTGGAGATCGATTTCTTCCGTACTAGTTCGGTTATTTGGCGTCATCACGTGCGTATCCGGTACAGCCTTCTCAAAGATGAATGCCATCAGCTCCTCCAACCGATCTCCCTTGGATTCGGTGGTTTCAGCCTCTCGTGCCGCTACGAACCGGCGTTCGATCTCATCGCGAATCTCTTCATCCGTCGCGAAGTCAGCGAACGAACGTGGATAGCCGGCCGAAATTGGTGAGAGCCGCTCTGCTTGGAGGTCAATGTACATCATTTCAACACCATCCTGTTCATCAAGCTCGCTAACGCTGGTGCTCTCAAGCTCACGATCATATAACAACAGGAGCGAGTGATCAAGATCGCCAGTCTGCTCAATTAATTCCTCGAGAGTTCCCCGATCCCGGTCTTCGGGGCGCATTGCGCGGACAAGGTATTTGTCGTCTCCGTGAGCCACAATTAAGTCGAAATCAACGTTGAGCTCGTCCCGCACCCCCTCGGTCGTATTGCGATACATCTGAATGGTGTAACCTGCACTTCGAAGTGTCCGCGTGATCGTGATATCGGGTGTGAATTTTCCGAGGTCAATTCCTTCGAGATACTGAATCGGCTCTGACTCAGCTTCGTCCGGAGCAGTCGATACTAACGAGTTAGCGAGCTTCAGTACAAACGATGCATTTCGGAGGGTCATACCTGACCCGAACGGGTCAACTTCCGTTCTCGAGATTGTTGGCCTTCCTATTGCGTGGGCAACTCCCTGAACGAGGACGAGCGCATTGGCAATCCAAACTGGATTGTTCATCCGGAAATTTAGATCGTCAATTGTTGGCTGCGAAACAAATTTGGGCACATAAAGAAGATCGCGTACACCAGCTTCACAGTAGAGATCAAACTCACTGAAATCGTACTCATCTGGGGCTTTGAGCAGACAGAGATCGCGCAGTGTGTTGAGCGAACGCCTAACAAGCGGCTGTATCCGTGACTCGTCGAAGAGGCTGTGTTTTGTCAGGCCGTCTTTGGCACCTGCGAACGCATACGCTGCTTCCTCATATCGCCCGTTCCGAAGTTCTTGCATACCGAGATTCAGTAGCCACGCGTGACCGCCTCGCCAACCTGCATCTTCGACTGCTGGTACGAGGTAGTCTAGTACATAGTCGAGATAATCATCGTGGAAAAAATCGGGCTCAGTGTGTCCCTCGGGAATCGCCGCCTCTATGTCCTCCTCGGCATCGAATGAAGTCTCCGGTATCTCACTCCAAGATACTTCTCGAACAGTTGCAACGTCACTAATTAGGTCTGAATATGGGAGCGGATCGGGATCTTCGTCTAGTCCCGATGGAGAAAAATCAGGGATTTCGAACCTGATCTCAAGATCAGCTGCTAAATGGTGTGAAATATGCTCGACATCTTCCGGTAGTATACGAAAGGCGAAACTTTCAGATCCAACTGAGACGCTTTCTTCAATGGCTGGTCGCCGGTCGTAGTACTCGTCAATGACTGCAATGATTGCTTCTCTGGCTTCGTCAGTGAGTTTCCAGATTCCGTCAGTTCGATCTCCTCTATGAAAGCGCTCGTCATCCTCTAAGCGAACGATATCGAAATCAAGTCGACCGGCGACAAGCTTCTCCGAGAACTGAAAGCCCGGAGGAAGCGAATTTGATTCAGACGCCATTGAATAATGCTCTCCAGTCAGGCCAGTTAATTCTTGACGAGCCACGCGCACTAGGGCGGCAGTCGGGTTCCAGTCTGTCTGGTGGTTACGGCACCAATGTCGTTTCAACTAGGAAGTATGTGAATTGTCTATCACCGTTGAACTGACAAACTCCTCATTGCGACGAACAGCCGGTATCGGCGATGTAGAGCTCACTTACGGTCGGAGTTGTCGACATCGAACGATGCTCCAAATTCCTCGATGTCGTAGTACTCGTGGACGACGGGGCGGAGCGCCTGCAGGATCATCTCTGCAGCCAGCGGCGAGATATCGAGGTCCTCAGCCATCAGCCGGTGGGTCACATCGCCGCGTTCGCGGGCGACAGCGTAGGTCAGTGCCGTTGCGAGGCCGGCAACGCCGTGACGGTCGACGTAGGTGTCGATATCGTCGTTGGTTTCGGCACGACCGACCACGTCGATGAGCGCTGGCGTGATCGTGTACTCACGGTCACCGGCGGCCGTCGTCACGGTCAGGTCGATCTCGCGGGCGGCGTACCGCCGAGGCTGCTCGTCGTGGGTGACCTCGACGACGCCGGCGTCGACAAGCCGGTTGACGTTGCTGTAGGCCGTCCCCTGCCCGAGCTCGAGGTCGTCTATCATGTCCTGGACGGTCGCCTCGTATTCGTGAACGAGGTACGCGTACAGTTGGGCAAGCTGCGACTCCTTGAGGAGGTCCGCGACCGAGAGGAAGTCGCGGATGATGTCGCCATCAGTACGATTCGAGGTGCGTGACACGGGTCTTCCTAATTGCCGTTTCCAGCGAAACAGTAGAGAGTGTTTGGGTCACTCCGCCGGCGCCGCGACAAGGTGCTCCTCGAGGTCGCGCGTCCAGTAGGTAGCTGGCCCACCGGGACTACACCGGGCGCAGAGTTGGAGCGGGCCTTCTAGGTGGCCGAGTTCCACTCGGAACCGCGTCAGCGCCGCGTTCGTGTCGACGACGAGGCCACAGCTGTCGCAGGCGTGGTGATCGCGCTCATCGGGATCCGGCCGCGTCTGGGTAGCGCAGCCGACACAGATCGGGTGGGTGACCCGCTCGTCCTGGCCCCAGGTGTGCGCCTCGCCAGTCTCGGTGCCAGGCGGGGCGTCGCAGAAGGCACAGCCAACGAGCATTTGCTGCATCACTCGTCCTCCTCGCCGGCGTCGCTTGCGGCCGTCCAGCCACGATGGTAGACGGCTAGCTGCGTTGGTGAGTCGAATGCGGTGCCGCTCGGCTCGTGAACCAGAACGCGGTCCTCGGGAACTGAAGTGACGAGGTCCGCGTCGACGAGATCGTCGACCAGGCTACGGGCCATCGTGTCGTCGATGTCCGCCGTGTCGACCCTGGCGGCGTCGCGGTCCTGGGCGAGCAACTCTTTCTCGAACTGTTCGTAGTCGGCACTCGTGTCGTCGTTCGGATCGGGATCAACCATAGTGAGTCACGCCGCGCACGCTGTCGCGCGCTGCACGCCTTTCGGCGCCGATAAACACTCCACGCGAGACCATAGCCCTTACTCGCTCCAGAGAGTCACGATCCGGTCTTCGATCTCATCGAGGACGAGCGCAACGACGTCACGATGGTCGTCTGGCCACGATGCGTCCTCGCCGGGCGTCGGGGCGGTGGGCGGGGGGTGGAAATGGTCCCGTGTATTGTGCGGATTCGGGTGCCGGTCCCACCGGCACTCCCAGGTATGGTCCGAGTGTTGCTCTCGATAGTGGAGTTTGAAGTCGTCGTTCGTGTACCAACGGACCGTCAACTGTGCCTCGTCGACGGCTGCTGGGTAGTACGACGGGGCAAAGACAACGTGGAGTTCCAGATGGCCGCTGGCGTCCATGACGGTCGCTCGGGAGACCTGCCTCGTCGCTTGGAGCCGCGTCTGGAGAAACTCGAGGATGGGACGATCGATGGGGGCAGGGCTCCCGCCATCGCCTGTCGGTGGCACCATTGAGCGGGCTACCCGGACGCCTGTTCGCGCTCGCCACCCGTGCGTTGCTGGCGCGCGCGTTCGTAGCGGTCACGCTCCTCGAGGGCGGTCGCCCAGTCGCCGAGGTCGCTGTACACGTCGTCGATGGTCCGCTCGCCGCTGCTCTCCGCGACGGCGATGGCGTCGACTGCGGCCGGTGACGCGACGTCGTACATCGCCTCGTACTCGGTGATGCGTGTCGTTAGCTCACGAACGCGATCCTGCAGGTCCTCGACGGAATGGTCGGCCGCGAGCTGGTTGATGCGTCGCCACTCAAAATACGCGTCATTCCGTTCGTAGGTGGCCGGATGGCCATCGTGTCGAGTGACGATTCCCAAATCGTCGAACCAGCCAAGGTACTTCCGGGCGGTCTTGGGGTCACAGTCGGCGCTGTCGGCGATCGCGCTCACCGTCGTCGGCTCGCGGGTTTGCAGGATGGTGCCGTAGATGCGTTGTTCGACGTCATCGCTGCTGAACGCGTCCTCGAAGGGGGGCGGCCCATCGGTGGCGTCTGTTTCGGACATACTCGGAATTGCAGGGCGAAGGATATAGTTCTTACTTCAGGGAATAGTTTCCTGACCTGGGTGGGCTGGGATCCACAGGTTGACAACGCCTTAACCAACATCGGGTAATCAGCTTGTCCAAGTGTTGGTTAAAACATCACTCCTGAAATCGGAGCTCTCGAGCTGGTTTCACGCAGAAGCTGTCTTGACCACCGTCAACGTCATTCTGACCTACCTCACCGCCCAGTGACGACTGGTGTGTGAGCCGGCTGACCAGCTCGTCACGAACCGTTTCACGACTGACAGTCGTTTCGTGCCGGCCGAGCCGCTCGTCGAAATACCGCTTCTGGAACCGTTGGCCGACGTCATCTATGGCGATGTACTGTGTCCGCTTCACTCCCGCAACGCTCGTCGAAACGACCTCGGCTCCGACGTCTTCGTGGGTGAGTTCAACGAGCGCGCACTCGACGAGTGAGACGACGGCAGTCGGACTTCTGTTGTGGGGGATCGTCAGTTCGAGATCTGTCCACGGTTCGTCGCTCGGTTGCTCAGTTTGCTCGCCGTGAAGTCGTGATCGCTGTTGCTCGTGTTCTGAAGACATGGTTGTTGAGTGGGCGCTAACGACAGCCCCTCGCCCCTCTCGGGGGCGACAAACTCCACCGCGAATCGCATCACTATCTATTGAGTGAAATATGACACACCGGCTATAGACGATCGTCGTTTGATGGCCCTTCGGCCCGAGAGAGCCAGCGGCGTTTGCACCGTTGTACCCTAGCCTTCCTTTGGACAAATCTGGAGGTACAGAATAGGATGAAACGAGTTTAGATTTAGCAAGAGGGCCGTCGGGCAGTTCTCAGCCGTTATTGATGTCCTCGACGAGTTCTAAGATGCGGTGATTGGGTGGAATTGTGCTCGACGGGGTGGTGAAGACCTTGAATTCGAGAGAATCGGATTCACATTGTAATTGAGACTTGGCATAACTGACTGACGGCAAATGATGGGCTACGTGATGTTGCTTCTAGTGACCCACCCGTTCTTGTCCAAATTGGTCGATACAAGGTCTGAAAAGTGGATGACGGGATTTTAATATCCGTCACACTCCTGTCTTCTGAATAATGGTGTGATTCCAGATAATTGACTGTCTGCGTTAGAACTCGTTTCCCTTACCCTCGGTTTCACTTAGTCGATCGTACATCTCATCCGGGAAGGGGAGACTCCCCCAGATCGAGTATGGACACTCATCCTGTCCGATGCAGTACCGCTGCATATCGTCGTTGTCGCAGTTCATCGGAAGCGGGGTGTCGCCTCCAATCGTGTTCGAGAACTCGTAGCGAATCTGGTAGTCGGTGACCTGTTCATCGTACCACGGCCACCGCGAGAAGACGTCCTTGAGATCTGTGACAATGGTCTCGAGGTCGCTGTCCTGATACTGTGGCAGCCACATCACCATCCGGGCGAAGTTGTACAGGTCCTTTCGGACTGGTTTCTTCTCGTGGAGGCGTTCGGCCATGTTCGCCATGCAGGGGAGTTCAAACAGATCCTCGATTGATTCGACGGTGAGGGGCTGGACGCCACGCGTAGATTCCTGAATCCGATAGCGGTTCGTATTTTCGTGCTGTCGGATAGTGAGGCTCCGGTGGTCGCGCTGGGAGGCGAGAAGATTCCCGAGACTCCGTGGACTGGAGATGCGATTACACACGTCTCGCTTCCAGGTTGCTTCCGGATCGTACGCCTCCACAGCTTCAAACAGCTCCTTCGCTGAGTAGAAATTCCCCAGCGTGGTGACTTCGTCTGGAGCGTCTCGAATCGCGTCCCGAAGCACACGGATAGTCCGTTCACCAGGGTTCCAGTCTCGCCAGATCCGTTCGTGGTGTCCCGTCTCGATGAATCGGTCGATGCGGTCTGTGATGGCCGACTCATTCGTCGTTAGCCACGTGAGCTGGTCTTCGGAGAGGTTCTCCTCCTGGACTCGCAGGAGCTTCTTGAACGCGCGTCTGGCGTACTCGCGATATTTCGTATCGAAATCACCGACCGGCACGTAGAGACGGTTGTCCTTAACGTGAGTGAGCAGTTCTCCGGCCTCTCCTGTCTCGGTGTCGGCGTGGACGAGGCAATCTCTCGATGCTGCAGCCATTGGGATTTCGAGATACAATCCCTCACCGAACTCGGGCATCTCCTTGATCCCTGTACAAACGCGGCCGGGGTGCGGGCCGTCCTCTCCGGGACCTTTCGCGTACAGTACCTCTGCGATATCCTGTTGAAGACTCCCATCACCGAATTCTTGAAGTAGGGAAGCGAGATTGTTGACGTACAGCTCGCGAGTATCGTAGAGAACCTGTACCTTCCGCGGCGGAGCGTGCTCGAACTTCGGGTGTGCCTTGACGCAGATCGCGCTCAACGTCGCGAGGACGGCGAGTGTTCCGGGTTCGTCGACAAAGGGGTCCTCTGCAGCATTGGCCCTGACATCTTCTTTGAACGCCGCCGTCCCGAACCGCTCGAGGTCGTTCAACAGGTCTTCTGGTTGGTCTTCACCGTCGACGATGTAGCGATTGTAGCCCCGCGTGAACAGCTGGTTAATGCGTGTCGTGCCGTATTCAAGCGGGAGCGTCGCAACGCGATAGGCGGTACGCTCGTCCTCAACTGGAGTCGACTGACTCATGACTGGATGACCTCCGGTGTTGCAGACCGAACGTCGAAGTTCGGGCTCTCTATCGGCGTGACGATACTGCAGACGTCAGCGTGCAACGAGTAGGGGAGTCGGGCAACTCGACGACGGTCGGCGGTAACCACTGGATCGATGGGAATCTCGTAGGTGTCTTGCAGAAGGTCGTTCAGCACTTCTCGACTCTTGGCGTCATATCGATGGGCAGGGTCGGTATCGAGGAGATAAACGTGAACGCCCTGGCCGCTGTACACCACCATCGTCTCCTCGGCGCTGAAGTCGTCCTCGAAGATCTCTCGCACCTCGAAGCCGTACTCGATGGCCTGTTCGATATCCTCGAAGGAATACGGGTAGCCTGCCGGGTCCGCTTCGAGAACTCCCACAGCATCGAGTAGTTGCTCGCTGTCTCCCGAAACATCCTCGTCCGGTACTGCTTGCGCTGCTCGCTCCCGAGCTATCGTTTTCGCGTCGATATCAACGAGAAGCACCCACGGCCGTTCCCAGTGATCGAGGGCGTAATACACTGCATCGGGACGTGGATCTGGTTTCTCGAGCAGATCGGGATCTGCGAGCGCGAAGTCGCTCCGTCCGAGCGGGTCATTCCGTGCTGGGTGGCGGATGAACTCGAGGACGTCGTCGAAGTCGTGGAATGCTGCTGAGCTCCGATCACCAGCGGCGTTCGTCTGCCAGGTATCCCGTCTGATGAAGTCCTTGTCTGGGACTCCGTCTTTCCGTACCGGGTGGGGTTCTCGAAACGCGAGCGCGTACTGCTTTGGTCCCTTCGCGGTGATGAACGACGGGAATTCGTCGATGTACGAGGGGAACTCCTCCGTGTAGTACCTGTAAATCTCCTCGCGCGTAGCTTGGCGCCAACTCATGGATTGAACTCCTCATCGAGCTTGTTGAAGCTCCGAATCGTCGTCATCCCTTCTGCGTCAAACGATTCGATGGCTTCTCGAATATCCGAGAACCGACGGGCTGCACGCCCACTCACACTATTTTCTATCCGGTCGGCCTCTGCGAGTCGATCCAACACCTCAACGGCTGTCTCACGTCTGTTGAACGCCCAGACAGCGTTTGCGTCCACCGCACTCTGTTTGTCGTAATCGTCGACAGGTGCGTGTTTGTTGTTGCTCGGGAATTCCGCTTCACCGACCCACACGAGTTCTCCGTCAGCGTCGAAGGCGGCGACGTCGAATACGGTCTCCTCATCGTACTCGTAATAGGATTCAACCTGCTCGACATCGTCGCGCGCTTCCAACCATAGTTCGAGCAGCTTCACACCGACCTTGTGCGGCGTTTTCTCGCCGATATCTCCCTGACCAGGGCCGACCTTGAGCTTCTGGCCAAGCAGTTCACGCCCTGCCGGGAGGACGGTGTAGTACTTCCGACTGCAGGCTCGTCCTTCTTCCAGCAGATCCTGGTCGATGAGCCGCTGCACGTCCAGGTCATCAAAGTCGTCCTTGAACCCACTCATTGAATCCATGAGTCCATGATTCGGTGCGTCCCTGTTCATCACGTCGAGGACGCGAGTCAAGAACCGGATGTCGTCGTGAGTGAGTCCGCGCCGTCGGAGTTCGTCATCGGAGACGGTCACGCCACCTGCCTGTACTGGCGAAGGTCCGTTTTCGTCGACGGCGTTCGTCTCCTCTTCTGTGGCCGACTCTTCTGACTCTACGGATCCCATATTCCCAAACAGGGAATCAATGGTGTCCGCGTCTTTCTCCTTCTCTTCGTCGGCTACTGAACCACTGGTTGCCTGTCCGATGAACGACGACTCCGTCGAGTCTCCAGAGCTAGTCGATTCTGCAGATGCGGACTGTCCAGCGTTCGGTCTACTCCCCCATCCCTCATCGTCGGCTGTCTCCGATTCGCTTAGGGCCCCAGCAAGTCCGTACTGGGTCTGTGTACGCTCCGACAGCCGTGGAAGAGCTACGGACTCGAAGTGGTCCTCCTGCTCGACAGAGAGCGCCTCGTCGCTTTCTGGATGGCCCGCTGCTATCGGGAGCGGCTTCACCGAGAACGGAGCAGGCCCTGTCTTCCCAAACGAGGGGCTCGGGAGTTGAGCAATCCACTCTCCACTGGGGAGCGTATTGACCCGATTTCGAAGGTCAGTCGGACTCAGGTCTTCGTGGGCCAACGACTCGGCGAGGTCGCGCTCGATAGAGATGTTCCCAATGAGCTTCGTCTTGATGTTGTTGAGGAGCTCGTCGTAGGCGCGCTCGTTTCGATTTCGAACTTGGCCGGGGAACTGCATCACCAGTCCCATGCTCAGGCCGAATGACCGTCCCTGTGGAAGCAGTTGCTCGGAGACGAGTTTTGTCGAGGCCACGGGGGCGGCCTCCTCGATGATGAGATTGGTGAGGTTCTCGTAGTCTGTCTTTCCATCACGTCGGCGTACCTGGACGGCGTCCCAGAGATTACTCAACAGGAGGAGTGTGATTGCCCGTTGTGCCTCCGGACGGAGATCTCCCAAGTCGAACAGGATCGTGGCATCTTCGTCGAGGAACTCGCGGAAGTCGAATCGGTTATCGACGTATTTGCCGTTCTCGTCTTGTTCTGGAACGTGACTGAAGATACGTCGCAGGTGCGCGTCTTCTCTGAGTTTGTCCAGACGGTTTCCGACGGCGTCCATAGACACCTGGAACCGGTGGTCGTCCTTCGCGAAGTGCCGCGTGAGTGATTCCTCGACGTTCCTGTTGTCCGCCGAAACCGGTGGGACAGTTCGCTCTCGTTGCATCCGGAGAGCTGCCGCGAAAAGGTCGTCCAGACCGAAGACGTCGCTCCCGTACTCCTCGTCGAAAAGTGCCTTGATGAGGTAGCTGAGGATCTCGTTCGCGACAAACGCCTGGCCGTACTGCTCGCGGCCCATAATCATCCGCAGGATGTCGTGGAAGTGGTCGACCTTGTCCTGAATCGCGTCTTCGCGGTTCCGCCCGGCTTCGAGCGCAGGCCGGATATCGAAGAAGGAGAACGCTGGGACAGTCTCTGGGACGCGGAACTGGTAGACGTCGTCCAATCCGTTGAAACGTTCGTAGTGGCAGCGAAGGTAGTTCGCACACATCCCATCGCCTTTCGGATCGACGATCACGACGGGTCCGCCGGTCGTCTCGCGGAGCGAGAGCGCGTCGTTGATGATCGCTTTCGATTTTCCGCCGCCAGTCGATGCGAACCGGCCGTAGTGCGTCGTCAGCAAATCCGGCGGAACCCGGATCGGGTCCGGTCGCGGCTCACCGTTCTCGTCGAGCGCGTAGCCGATAGCCATGCCCTCTTGGAACTGCTGAACCAAGTCTGGATTGGGCCACGGGAGCGGGTTCCGGCTCTGCTGCTCAGCTCGAGTTCCTCGCGTCCCCTCAACGGTGAGTTGCTCGGAGGATGGCACGAGCACGAAGTTTGCGAGTTCCGTCCCACTGAGGACGAAATCCGGTCGGGTCTTCCCTCGGCCGGTCGTAATCTCTCGATCTAGCAACTGTCGGAGGGCTGTCTGGGTGTTCTTCTCCTTCGTCTTTTCACGAAAACCGTCTGCCCGGAGTCGTTTTCCTTCGACTTCGTAATAGGGCCCGTCCACTGGGTCGAACACAGGGCGAAGTGAGTCCATTTGGGCCGCGAGTTCGTCGCGAGCCTCATCCCCTGTCGGAACGCCGACTGCTCGGATGTTAGCAGTGAACGACCGCTTGGGGTTCTTCGCGTCGATGTACTCAATGCGTTTTTCGACTGACTCACTGAGCTGCTTCTCGTCGTGGTCGCTCCGCTGGTCTTCGACCTCGAGGAAGGATCCAACGACTTCTTGGAAGAAGGTGTCCCGCCCGTCGACGAGATCCTCTTTTCGGACCTCAGCGTCGGACTGCCAGCTCGCCCGTCGCTGGAACACAACCTGAAACGCCACAGGTGAAGCCGCCTCCATCAAGTGGTCGACGAGTGATGCGAGCGTCGCGCCGGGCTGGTCGACAGCCACTAAGGCGTCGTCGCCATCGCCAGAGGCGAAGGCCGTCAATGACGTCATCCAGTCGTTCTTCCGGGTGGTCGAACCGGACCAGCGCACACCAACTGGCGAGATTGCGTCGATGGTTGGCTGAGCGAGTATCGTTCCCTCGTCTGTCTCGGTTGGTTTTTCGAGCGTCGTCAGTGGCTGCTCGTCCGGTATTTCGCTCGGTGGTGCCAGCTCAAGGGCGGTATCACCAACCTCAACGAAGTGACCAGCAGATGGCTCGACTGCTGCGCCGCCATCTGCAAAGGGGGATGCTTCGGCCGCTAGTGTCTGGTCTTGGCTACGGTCTTCATCGACAAGCTCGTGCTGTTCGTCAGGACCAAACTCGTACTGTAGTTGCCCCGCCTCGTAGTGTTCGAGGAACTCTGCTCGTGTGAATTCGACTGGCTGGATGAGCCGAGAGGCGACGTCGACGTCGACGCGTTCGATATCGAATGTCTCAGGATAGATCGAACGGAGCCGTTTTTCGAGTGTGTCGAGATGCTCGTCGGCGCCGTAAAAGAACTCGACAGGGTCGTCTGTTCCCTCACTCAGTGCGAGAAACTCGAATCGGAGCGGTGTGTCACTGTTGAGTGGGTTCAGCTTCTGTGCGAGTCCCGTTGACTCCGTGGTCGTCAGTTTATGTAGGCTTTCGAGGACTCGAGGAATCCCCTCAGGATCCAGGCCTTCGGATGTGGGCGTGACTCGGAGATACTCACGCATCGTCCTCCCCCTCCATCGATCCGCCGTCAGGTTTGGCAGAGACGGTTTCGGACTCTTTCGACTGTCCGTTCGTCACCTGCTCTTCCAGCTCCTCACGGAACTCCTGAACGTCTGTATCGACTGCCTCCTCGCCAGCGCCGGGGAGTGAAGACCGCCGTTGCTCGGTCGGGTCGAAGTCAATGACTTGCTTCTCCTTGGGCATTGCCTCGACCTTGATGCCGCGCCACTCGCCGTCGACGCCGACGAGCGCCTCAGAGAACCCAGCGTCCTCGTTGCCGGGGACCGCGTCCTGCACGTAGCGCATCTGGGCGTAGTTCAACCCGAATTCGTCGGCCCACTGGTCATCCATTCCATCCAGGCGGTGGAACTGCTTGACGGCACACTGATCAAGGATGGCTTCGGACTCGGCGTGCTCGAAGAACTCGTCGACGGTCTGGGTAACGAGACGAATCGAGAGATCGTGGTGACGGTGATGTCGGAATACCGTCTCGAGGAACGCTAGACTCGCAGCGTCCTGCATGATGTACCGCGCCTCGTCGATGACGAACACGACCTCCTTGTCCGTCTCTTTCGCCCGCTCGTAGACGAGCGAGATGAGCAACTGCATCGTCAGTGCCGTGCTGCTGTCGACGCTGCCCTCCTGTTGTGCGAGATCGAGGTAGATGACTTTCTCGTCGCGAATGTCGAACTCTGAGGACTTCCCGAGATTAGCGTGGCGACCCTCCTCCTCGAAGGGACGAAGCTGGTCCAGAAGCCACGTCGCGTCCTCGCGAATCTTCCCGGCCTCCTCGTCGGAACGAACGACGAACTCCTCGGGGTCGTCGACCATGTCTTCGAAGACGTCCATCATATCCCGGATAGTCGGGCTGGGGTTGCTGTGCGTCGAGATATCGTCGGTGATGTCGTTGCGCTTGTAGGCACGCTTGAGACCGAGTTCGAGCGTCGTCCGACGATCCCCGAGCGAGATGCCCCGCAGTGCGAAGAAGTTCGTCAGGAAGCTCATCGCGTCGTCGAGCTTCTCGTTGAACGGGCTCGCATCCTCACCCATCGCCCGCTGGACGTGGTCGGGTGTCTGACGGATCTCCAAAGGATTCAGACCGAGCGTCCCACCGACGGTGATGCGTTTCGCACCGAGCGCTTCGGCGACCCCCGCCCAGTTGTTGAGCGGTTCGAGGATGATGCCGATTCGGTCCTTACTCTGCTCGATAGAGCGGATGAAGTTCTGCTTCGAACTGAACGACTTCCCAGACCCAGTATCGCCGACGGTGAACATCGCATACCCGTTGTCACGGGCGAACGGGTCGATGACGACCGGGCTCTGGTTGTCCTTGTGAATCCCGAACTCGACGCCGCCCTCCTCGAGAATCGTCGCGTTGTGCGGCGAGGACAGCAACGCGCCGACGGCACCCCCAAGGGCGATCGACTCGCGACCGAATTCGTTGTCGCCAATGGGTGCGGCGGACTGGAGGGCAAGGTCTTGCCGACAAATAGCGGTCTTCGGCGTGAGGTTCGCTGGGTCGTCGCGGAGGGCGCTCTTGACCTTCTGGACTGAGTCCCTGAGGTCCTCCTTGTCGTCGGCGCGAACCGTGACGAACATCCCCTGGTCGAAGACGTTCGCTCCGCTCTCGACGGCCTTGTAGGTCGCAGCGGCCTCGTTTGCTCGCTCTTGGAGGTACGCACTGCGGACACTCTGTTCAAGATCGGCGTCGACCTGGAGGTCGTCAGCGATGTCCTGTAGTTCGTTCCGCGCTCGCTGCTGGTTCTTCGGGGTGATGTGCGCTGTGAGGTCGAACTCGACGTCGGTCAACTCGAAGAGATCGCTCAGATACCCGTCGTTCGGGTAATCGGCGTAGTCCGCGATGTACAGCGTCGTCGTCCACTGCTCGCCGACGCGTGCGGATCGTGTCTCCCACTCGATGGCTGCTGGCGCAGTCACCGTTTTGTGGGACTCAGAGATGTCGTCGAGGAGCTGGCCTTCCGCGTGACCCTCTTCGAGCGTCTCCTCGTCGAGGACGTCCGAGAAATCGACTTCGGGTTCGTCGTCGGCGGTGTGCCAGTCCCAGAGGAGTTTCCCGACGACGCCGAGGACTACAACCAACAGAAGGTAAATCGCCGCACCCTCGGGTGACGTTGGGTTCCGTAGCCACTCTGTGAGTTGGGTGAAGGTCCCGCCACCCGCCTGCAGGACAACGTTACGCATTGGTCTCATCCTCCCGGCGCGAGTGGCCGATGATCGGTTGCTCGCGAACAACACGCTCTGCCTCGTCGTAGTCGTGCTCGCGACCGTTCCAGAAGTCCATATTCAGAACGAACAGTTCGACCGTACTGAGCCGGCGAGCAGACCACCCGGACGCCTGCTGGATGAACTCGGCGCGAACGTCGTTGACGCGGCTGTCCAGCTTCTCGAACATCTGGGCGCGGCGCTCGACATCTGTGAGGTCCTCACGACGAGTCACGAATGGGTTGAACAGGAACCCAATGACGGGGAACTGCGTCAGTTTCTCGGCGGGTGTCCCTTCGTCTCGGTATCTATCGTAGACTTCGAGCGGCGTGACCTCGACGCCGATGTAGTAGCGCACCTGTTGGATGCCCCGGTCACGCATCTCTTTGGGACGCGTCTCGCGGTACTCCTCGAGGAGTTCCCGGAAGATCGGGTTCTGTTTGACGTCCTCGTCGTTGAGCCGCTCCTCGATTGTCTCGGTGATTTGCTCTACCGGAAATGATCGGGTTGTGGCGTGGAGTTTGAGCTTCGAATCAAGTTCCTTGTTGGCGAACTCTTCGCCCGCCTCCTGGAGCTGAGCCCAGTCGTCGGACATCGCGAAGTCCATGTTCCCCGGGTCAATCTCGATGAACGCTTCCATCGTGCCGTCCGCTCGTTGAATCGCTCCAGCACCAGGCCATGCTCGTTTGACGTTCGTGAGGTCCTGCGTTCGCTCGTCCGGTTTGAACGGCGTGTAGTTCGCGAGACCGCCTTCATTCCGCTCTGTCTCGTTCGTGGTACTGTCGGGCTCCTCTGGGGCACTGAACGTAACTCGCGGTCGCTTGGCGTATCGATAGACGTCCTTCGTCCACGTCCACGCGTTCAGGTGGTCAGGAGAGACGTAGATGACGGCAACGCCAAACCCGAATCCTCCTGCTACGAACGGGAGGGCGAGTGACTCGATACCAGTGAGGCCAGCGATGAACAGGCCCATGATCGGGAAGGCGATGAGCACACCGACGTCCCCCTCCTCGATGTTGAGGTAGGGGATGCGACTCTCTTCGCCGAACTGGTCCATGATGCGCCGTGCGGCTGCGTCTTGATCCATCGACATTGTTAGTGGATTCCTCGATCAAACTCCATTCCACGATCAGTGCTCGATGCCTCTGTCGTTGCTCCGCTTGGATCGTTCTCAGTCCGGCGATATGAAGGAGGATCGCTGTCCCCGCCGCTGTGGCCTCCTCGAGCAGCTGCTTTCTGTGCGACAGCGTGACCAGCAGCCGCTTTTGGCCCCCATCGTGCTGCCGTCGTCGCGACGCCAGCACCGCCGACATACGCACCGGCTGCGACACCGCCGACGAGGGCAGCTCCCTTCGTCGCACCACCTACGACCTTGGCAGTCAACGGAGTCGCGTACTTGAACGTCTTCCAGGTTATGTAGAGCGCAACCAGTGGTAGAGAAGCAGCAACTAGGAACTTGAGAAAGGCAGTCTCAGGAGTGAGCGTCCCGCCACCGTATATCAGGTCATAGCCTTTGAATACTATCGATGCTGGTAGTGGTAGGACGGCAAGGGGGACAAACCGCTTGCAGAACCCCATGGCGATATCAGAGACAATTGGTATATTTCCATACCCAAGGGCGATCGCAATCGGCATTCCGTAGAGATAGACATAGAGGAGAATCTCACGGATGTAAAACAGGGCCTCTAGTGCCCACATTGAGATGCCTCCGATCAGCGCAAACAACAGCGATAACCCAGGATTGGTCAGCGTCACGCTGAGGAATCCCAACATAGCGTTACGAAGCGAAGCCATACCGGGCATCAGAGCAATCGAGAATCCATCAACAATGTAGAGCGTGAGGACACCGACCCAATACCAGACAATAATCAGAAACGCACCAACCCACGCAGTTTTCTTTGTTTTCCTCGCTTCGTATGCACTACCGATATTGAATATTCGGATGGTATGACGCCCTTGTACGCTCATCACGAGCAGCAGCAACGCGATGAGCATTATTTCGCCACCGACGAGTGCATCCTGAATCGTTGACCAGGGTGCGTTCGTCGGTTCCCCGAAGACGAATGCTCCATCCGTCTGAGGAGTGGGGGTCCCAAACATCTCCTCGGTGAGCTTGTTGTATCCCGTCGTCAGGCCATCCATGAAGAGGCCGATAATCCAGTCAACGACGTCTTTGAACCCCTCTAAGACAACGTCGATTAGATCAACCATGATCAAGCCTCACTGATTGTGATTTCGCAGTTTTGCATTTCGTCAGAGTCAGTGTACTCTACATTGTACGATTTTGTGACTTCTTGGCCAATGACTCGAGTTTCTAACCCGACCGTGAACTTCCCACTGTTTCCATCAGTCGAACAGCCCATACCCTCGTCACCAATTTCCGAACCGAATGGGAATGAATCACTGAAGAGATCTACTGTCTCACCTGCTGGAATCACAACGCTGTCTTTTTCATAGATTCCACTTCCGCGGGGATCTTCGACAGGGTTAGGGACATCTCCAGTAAACCGGAGCTCAACGACCGCATCTGGTCCGTTCCCGGAGTTCTGAATAGTAACAAATGCCTCTCCATTCTTCTTCGAGTCAGTTTTGCTTTCACCGTAGACCTCATCCCATGGCTTGTCAGGATTGTTTCGGTAGAGTCCAACGTCTCGAATCTGGATTGCCGGTTCGATACTCCTCGTAATTTCTACGACTGTCTCCTCACCTTTCAGAGCGACCACGCGGTACTCTCCGGGCTCGTACGTGGTTCCGATCTCGTACGATACCTGTTGGGCCCCTGCGGCCACGTCACGCTTTCCGAACAGCTCTCCATTAGGTTGGATGAGGTTGACCTGGTCGACGTCGGCTTCGGGCGAGAGCTCGACGACGAGTGTCGTCCCGTCGACAGCGACTCGCTTGAGTGGCCCCTTGCTCTCTGAATCGGTTGTCCCGTCACCGGGAGTTCCGGAGCTATCACCGTTGTTCAGACAGCCAGCCACGCTCACAAGCGCGGCGCCTGCGACTGTTCGGAGGGCGTTTCGCCTACTGATGTGTGGGTAATTCTGTGTCATGGGCTATGGATCTTGTTGGAAGATGTCTTCTGGGCCGAGCATCCGGAGGAGACGGCGTCCCGCGTAGAACATTACGAAGAAGGGAATGAACTGCCAGCCGACCTCGAAGATGAACGCGAACCAGCCGTCGATGGTTCCGAGTGGATGCCACCGGGCGGTCGCCGTATCACTCACGTAGGCCGGATTGTGTCCGAGCCACGACCCTGGATGATACCGAGCGGTGTAGATACCGGGTTCAGTGATCGTCACGATGGCTACGCCAGAGGCGTTGGTCTCGACCTCCCGATTGGCGATGGTGATGTAGCCATCACGTGAGATGCCACCGATAGGATACCGGCGGGCGCTATCGTTGAGGACGATCGGTGCGCCAGTCTGGTTGTCACGTAGCTCAATCCGAAGCGTCGCCTGTGATTCGTTTTGCTGGAGAACCTCGACGGTGAGATTGCTACGACGAAGTTGCCGTTCAGAACCGGCATCGGGCTCGACGATAGACGCGTTCACACCGCGAACGATGCCTGCGACGTGGAGTGCTTCTCTGTCGACGTTCTCGGCGCGGACGGCGACACCGTACGTCGTCTCGTAGGACTGATTTACGATCTCGACGTTGACGTTCTCGCCGATAGTCTCCAGCGGGGAGGGGCGTTCCGTTCCCCAGGTGTCGATGATTTTGGGGCCGTCCCGGACGGGCTCAGCTCGTGGTCCGATTCGGGACGGATACGCGTGGACGTACACGGGGATCGCATCGGACTCGACTTCGGCGCTGTCGGTTCGGTTCGACCTGACGAGCGTATCCCAGTTGGTGTTGCGGGCCGTGTAAAACCGCCAGACACCGCGTACGCTCGCGTTCCCCTCGTCGGTGAGTGTGTACCCTTGCCACGGACGAGACTGGAAGATAGCCACGCCAGCATCGCCGTTGGGGTACTCGGCGTAGTAGGGGTACGCAGAGAGGTCGTATATCTCGACATCGACCGAGTCCGAAACGTTTCGCGTCTCCTCACGATAGACGACGTCGACGTTGGTTCCGCCGCCCACGTCGGTCCGTATCGTCTTCTTCAGCCGAACGTGGATCTCTGCTTCGAGAGTGAGGGTTGCACTCCAGTCGTCGGTGATCTGGTAGTTGATGGCCGGCGTGTGCGACCCATCAGTCCTCGCGATGGTCTCCCCGTCTTTCTGCAGCCGAACTTCCTCGATCTCGTGTTCCGTAAGCGACCACTCGATGGTCCTGTTCCCGGAGGAACTCCCATTTGGAACACGGACCCGGTAATCGACGAACCCACGCATCGTCCCATTCGGTGCGATGTAGAGTGGGGTATCACCGGACTCGAGGTGACCACGAGTCGACGGCTGAACCGCAAACACTGTCGCATGGGCGTCTTCGATGAAGACACCGTCTTCGAGGGATGCGTGAGGCGGATGAACTGACGTATCTGACCCACCGGCTTCGAGGTCGCCGAAATCGTTTCGAGTCCACGTTGCGGCGGTTGAAGGCGGCCGCTTGAACGTGATGTCTGTCCCATTCGCGAGCTGATGGACGGACGTGCGGTCCTCTCCGTAGCGCTGGCGGTACTCTTCTTGACTGATATAGTTATCCGCATCGCGAGACCAGAGCGTCGCTGACTCGTTCTCAGAAAGGCCGTTCCCCTCAGTACCCGGGCGTGGTGGATCGGCTGCGACGACACCCGTGACTAGGCTCGTCACGAACAGGGCGGCCATGAGCACGGAGAGCTCTCGTTGTTCCATGGGCTCGCGACGGGGATGGTAGAGTGACTTACCAGGGGACGAGGTCAACACACTGTGCCAGCGGCAGCCCCATCATCGACCCCGCAACGGTGTACAGCGGGCCGAGAACAACGAGGACGACGGCGGACTTCATCGCCGAGCGCTTGTGGCGCTTGAGGCCCTTCTTTTGCTCAGGGTTCAGGGTGAACATCTCGATGAGGGAGTCGGCCTGCCAGACCACGGCAAGGCCGACGATGCCGAGTCCAGTGGTCAGCTGGAAGAAGCCCTCAATCATACTCGGTAGGTTGTCCGCGCTGCAAACAGCGCTGGTCTGTGCTGCGACGGGCTGGACAGCGAACAGACTCAACAGCGCAACTGTAAGGACGGCTTGTCTGGAGACTTTGCTCACTGCCGTGGACTGACTGTCAGTGCGATTCTCAGGCGTCTCGGAGGGTGTACTGTCCTGTGACATTGCGGGTTATTCCTCTGCGTCTTCGACGAGTGTCTTCAGATCGGCGTACCGATTGGTCTCGTCGACGATTTCTTCTTTCGTGTGGCCCAGCTCGCGAGCCCGTTCGAGGAGGTCACGGAGGTCGTCGGGGTCGACGTCGCGGACTTCCATTTCCTCGCGGAGGGTGCGGCGATAGAGGGCGGAAGCGTTGATGTGGTCGTTCCACATCAGGTACAGGTCATCGATGTCTTCGATGGTAACTGACCGAGTTATCATACGTGCGAGTATGGGTATGCACCAACGGAGTCGTGGTACACATTATGGGAAAATTTGGTGAGGAATAAATATTTTCTGTATATGGAGAATGTTGCTAATCTATGAATGTCTCGGGGGTATTTGGCCCGAAGATAACATCGAACCATCTTAACCAACAGCACAGGTGAGATATTGGGTTTCGTTGGTTAATTCTTCGTGAGCGAACTTGTCATTCTAACTCTTTGATCTCACCATCTCTATCGACGACGAGTTCGCGGAGCTTCGCAAGTCGGTCTTGTCCCACTTGAAAAATCTCCTCTCCATCCGAGATCGAAATCTCACCGGTTTCCAGCTGCTCGATCAGCGTCTTGATTCGCTCGACGTCGTCCGCGATCTCTGTGTCGACCTCGCGAAATCCGGAGCTACAGGTCGCGGAGATGGACCGTCTTCCTGTCGTTCGATTCGGCACGCTCGGCGGCGTCATCGAGGAGATCGGCGACCTCCTCGTTGAGGGAGTTGTAGAAATCGGCCGAGACGTTGTGGTCCGACAGTGCATCCTTCACAGCTGCTTTGACGATCAGGTCTGACATTTTATGGTGAACTTTGCTTGTCCGCTATATATAGGTTCGAAGTTTTTCATGCAGGATTCCGGCCCTTGTACTGCCGGAACGCCTTTAGACATCAGAGAGATGGTATTCAACCCTCAAGCAAGGAAACAAACGGATACACGATCTAACCGAATTCTAGCGAGACACCATTGATAATTGACACTCCAAGTAACACAGATGAAGAAAATTATAAATTTAGCCATGTCTAATTCTTTTCCAATGTTGAGCGCGATCATGGAGGACTATCTCAAAGCGATCTATTCTCTTCAGAACGAAACAGACGGCCGGGTACGAACTTCGGTGCTCGCTGAGTATATCGACGTAGAGCAATCGACGGTTACCAGTATGATGAAAAAATTATCAGAGCGTGATTTCGTGCAGTACGAGCCCTACAAGGGAGTTGAGCTCACTGATACTGGGGTTCCTATTGCTCTCGAAATCATTCGCCATCACCGACTGTTAGAACGATATCTGACGGACCACCTCGAGTATGATTGGGCAGAGGTACACGACGAAGCAGATCGCCTCGAACACCACATCAGCAGTAAGTTTGCCGACCGGATTGCAGAGCAGCTAGGACAACCAGCGGTTGACCCGCATGGCGACCCAATTCCCACCGCGGATCTGGATGTATCGGGAGCAAAGGATGGTGAACGTCTTGCTGATCATCAAGTGGGTGACAGCGTTCAGATCGTACGGGTTCCGGACACCGATCCAGATCTCCTCCGGTACCTGTCCAAACATGGGATTCATCCCGGAACTGTCGTAGATGTTGTCGAGATTGCGCCATTCGGAATGGTCACACTTGACCCTGATAACGGAGATGGTCCGGTTGCGCTACCCGAAGAAGTCGCACGTTCCATATCCACCCAATCTCTCACACAGAGTTCTCACTGAGAAGCTCGGAAGTCTGCTAGTCCATTTTTAGTTTAGATCTACTCAAAGTTTAGATGGGTCTAATTTATATATTGGGATCATCCACTATCACATATGGGTATCCGAATAGTCAACCCGTCGAGGAGATCATGCCCTCGATAGATTACGAGAGTGCGGCAGATGTCACCAAACGACTCGAACAGCGTTTGGTTGAATCACTCACCGGTGAAACGAGCGTCAGTCGTCGCACGGTACTCGGCAGTCTTGGTGTCGCGGGAAGTGCCGCCGTTGGACTCGGGAGTTCACGTGCAAGTGCGTCACCCGGCCACGAGGGCGATGATACACACGGTAACTTCGGTGCGGTGGGCGAATACCGAGATTTGGACTTCGATCCGCACGAGTTCCTCACCGCGTTCAATACCGGAGACAGCGGGCAGGATAACGTTCCGCAGCAGGTCTACGAGGAGGATGGTCGAACCGTACGGGAGTTCGAATTCACCGCGGTCGACACAACGATCACCATCGCGCCGGGCGTCGAGTTCCAAGCGTGGGCATTCAACGGTCAGGTGCCGGGCCCCACGATCCGTGCTGTTGAGGGCGACCTAATTCGCGTCAAATTCACGAACCTCGGACGGCACGCTCACACGATCCATCCGCATCTGAAGAACCTTAACCCGCGAATGGATGGGATCCCCCAGAACGGGCCGGGTGTGCTCGATACGGGAGAATCATTCACCTACGAGTGGATTGCCCAACCAGCCGGTACGCACTTCTATCACTGCCACTCGCTCCCGCTGAAAGAACACATCCACCGCGGACTCTACGGCACGATCATCGTCGATCCGGACCCCGAACGCGTCAGGGAGAATCCACGCGATTACGTCAATTATCCCGGCCCGATTACCGACGACATGCGGACGCGGTTCGTCGAAGAGGCGAAGAGCCGGAACCACGAGTACGCCGAAAACGACGCCGTCAACGAGATGGTCATGGTGATGAACTCGTTCGACACCAACTTCGACGGCGGGAACGAGGTCTACGCGGCGAACACACGGGCGTTCGCATACGGGGTCGGTAGTACCGACGGCACCGGCAACTGGACAGCCGGCGAGACGAAGCGTCCCATCCAGATCGACAAGAACGAACGGCAACGCGTGTACCTCTCCAATGCGACTGAGTTCGACCTCATCAACTCGTTCCACACGCACTCGCAGTTCTTCGATTACTATGATCACGGGACGACGCTGACACCGACGCGCAAGACCGTGGACACGATCATGCAGACGCAGGCGCAGCGCGGTATCATCGAGCTCGACTACTCGGACCACGAACCCGGGCTGTACATGTTCCACGCCCACCAGTCCGAGTTCGCCGAACTCGGCTGGATGAGCTTTTTCGAGGTGGTCTAACATGCCGGATAAGACACAGAAACCGACGGCGGACAGTGGTGTATCTACTGAAAACGAGGTCACACAGCCGCTCGGACTACCGCGATGGGTCAGCGCGATACTTCCGATCGTATTGCTCGTGCTCGTCTTGGGTGTGTTCGCGTTTACGTCACCACTCGCCAGTATTCAGAGCGAGAGCGGTGAACCGCTTCCCGACGTGACGATCACACACACAACGCTTCCGAGCGACGGAACGGTCGTGTTACACGTAACGAACAACGGGCCCGATTCCGTGACGATAGCACAGGTCCTCGTCGATGAGGCCTACTGGAATTTTCAGGTCGAAGGAGCCGGTGGCGACCAAACGCTCGCCCCGATGGAAAGCGCACAGATCGTGATCCCGTATCACTGGAATCCGGGATGGGATCTCAACGTCGCCCTCGTACTCTCTGACGGGGCGACATTCGAGAATACGATCGTCGCTCCGAATCAGGCACCCGGATTTAGCCTCAGTCTGCTCTGGACGCTTGCAGTCATCGGGCTGTTCGTCGGCGTGATCCCGGTCGCATTAGGGATGCTCTGGTTCCCCTACATCAAGACGATGAGCGATCGGTGGCTGCACGCCGTGCTCTTGTTCGCGGCTGGCGTCCTCGGCTTCTTGGCGTTCGACGCCGGGTTCGAGGCGTTCGAACTTGCTCAACGGGTTCCGGGCGCGTACGAGGGCAACCTCTTGGTCGTCTTCGGGATCCTCGGCGCACTCACTCTCGTTCAGGCAATCAGCGCGTGGCGCAAGGGCCGTGTCGCCGCCGGTGACAGTCGGGCGAGTAGCGGTCTCTGGATCGCCTATCTGGTCGCGGTCGGGATCGGCCTGCACAACCTCGCGGAAGGGCTGGCGATCGGGAGTTCGTTCGCACTCGGGCGTGTGTCGCTCGGCGCGTTCCTCGTGATCGGGTTCATGCTCCACAACGTGACGGAAGGCCCGGCCGTCGTTGCACCGGTCGCCCGCGGAGAGCGCCCGTCGTTCAGGCACTTCGCCGCGCTCGGTGTCATCGCCGGTGCCCCCGTCATCCTCGGCGGGTGGATCGGTAGTCTCGCGTACTCACCGACGATCGGCGCCTTCTTCCTCGCGATCGGGGTTGGTGCAATCTTACAGGTCAACTGGGAGATCGCGGGAATGGTTCGGGATGCAGGCGGTCGCGTGGCCAGCGCCACGAACCTGCTCGCGTTCCTGCTCGGCCTCGGCGTGATGTACGTGACCGACCTCTTCGTGGCGCTCTGATAGGCACCACTCATCTCTGTTCCAATGACACTCAAATTCCACAATCGACGGACGGTGTTGCGACTCAGTACTGCCGCCTTGGCGACGCTCAGCACCGCCGGATGTTTGAACGGACAGTCACCGTCGACCCTGACCGTCACGATGCCCGACGATCACACGTTTGAGCCGAAGACTGCGACGATCGAAACCGGTGGGACAGTGATGTGGACGAACGAGAGCGACATCCAGCACACGGTCACAGCGTACGAAGGCGGGATTCCGGCCGAGGCCGTGTACTTCGCAAGTGGTGGCTTCGAGTCAGAGCGTGCTGCGAGGAACCGGGTTACTGAGGGACTCATCGCCCCGGGAGAGAACTACGAGCACACGTTCGATCAACCCGGAACGTACGGGTACTGTTGTATTCCGCATGAAAGTTCTGGAATGGTTGGGACAATTCGGGTAGAATAAATGGCAATAGCGGGCTCAGAACCATGTTAGTATTTCGATGACGAAATATTCCTATTCATGTCAACTAGAGTTTAGATTTTCAAATTCCAAGCGAAACCGAAACCATAGAAAAGAATCACTCTCTACCGCTGGCGTTACCCGGTGTTGTCTCACTACTGATCCTCACCGGTGAAGATCGAGACGGCCAGTCGTTAGAAACGGATGCCCAAATTAGTCTGAGGTATCTTCTGGCGATCCACTCCGTGGCACGGCTGCTCCTTCGTATTCCATTCGATCAGAACTGTTAGTAGGTGGTGACGCGCTCAAAACAGAGATGGTGCTGGTGTAGTTCTCGAATCATCTTCGTGTTCGATCGTGCTATGAAGTACCTGATACATAGAGGTAGTCAATCAAAATAGGTTCACTAACGAGGTGCGAATCCGGGAGAGAATTCCCTCAGACTGTTGTTGAACAGTATGCTGGTCTGAGGAAGTATTGGGTGTATCGGTGGTTTTGGGCACTGACGTCTCACTTTCCTCATCGGAGTGTTCTTCTCCATAGGCGTTACAGTAAATACACATAGTACAAAGAAGGTGTCCAATCATATAAATATATTTGGTGATAGTATAAAATACATCTGGACAGCTTGATCAAGTCGCGAGAGAACTATTACAATACCAAGAAGTACAACGAATCCCAAACTACCGTGTCTTGTTGGCGCGCTTCTCTGATAGGGTTTCGTTCGGAAGAATACCCGTCCTAAAATGTCGACAGCCGAGACATCGGAAACAACCTGTGATTGAGTTTGAGTAACAAACTGGAGAAGGAATTCAATACAACGAAAACGGTGATCACGTTCGTGGCCCTGCTCGCCATCATTATTGATGAGACGATTATGTATCCGATGACCACCAGTATAGTCATGATGGCGAGTGTCGGCCTCATCGTGTTCGGAGTCCTTACACCTCTTCTCGGGACCAAACACGGTGAGTATCGAGCAAACCGTACCTAGGTCTGCGTTTGAGATGGGGGAAACACAGAGTTCAACTTTGTATGTATATTAAACATTGGTAGTGAATGAGCGATTTATAGCAGCCGAGTTAATAAACTTGTAGCGGCTAGTGATGATCTCACCTGACGACGATTCCCACGACAGGAAGTGGTGAATCAATAGATCATACCCCTGAACACGAAGAGGGGTCTCACGAGCCTAGTCACAGGCATGACCACGACCATGCCGATCCGAGCACGCTCAACACGCAGAACGGGGCGTCAAAAACGGTTTCCCACCGCTCGAACATGGGGACGCTGACCCCGCGCGTCCTCGATCTCATCGAAGCCATCCGTCGGGAAGAGCCATCCAGCATCAACGAGACCGCACGGGTTGTCAACCGGGACGTGAAGAACGTCCACGAGGAACTCAGTCGGCTCGCCCAGTTGGGCATCATCTTCTTTGAAGAAGACGGCCAGAGTAAACGTCCGGTCGTCTGGTTTGACGAACTCGTCATCAACCTCCCGTTTGATCCGGAAGCCGGTGACACCGCAACCGTCGCACCGTAAGGCCCGGCGAGTTTATACCATATCGAAAGTTGCAATTTGAAATTCGAATAACCCTTATATCGGCTTCGTTGAAACATGCTGCGAGTAATACTGTTGACCCACTCGCGGCCATTACAGTCACGCTCTATATACGAAGGGAGGACACGAGTATATGTATCAGTGGCGGCGAAAGTCACCTACCAGAAGATGATGGCAGGCAGTCAGAATTCAAACAGACTAGATATGCGGCATACGGTATGGAAGACCGTATGCTACAGCAAGTGACGCGGATCTACGACAACCGATCACGGAACAAGACGAGCTACGAGAATTTCCGGGACGTATGTGCTCTGACAACGACGCCACCGATGCCAATTCGCTGGTCTACGTCGGCGTTTTCTGCGTGAGTATGACCTCGGTTTTGTTCATGCGCTACACCAGCGCAGAGAGCGGCGAAATGTTCGGATTCGTGGTTCCGTTCATCAGCGTGATCGTCTTCCTCTCGCTCAGCGAACAGGATCGGCGAATTGTCGAAGAGGACGAGTGAGATGCACGAACCGGCGGCTCAACTCTCTCGCTACCCGAGCAGGAACACGAGCAGCGCGACACCAGCCGCGAGCGTCAAGAAGAGGACGCTCCGACCGATGCCCGCCCGGATCTCGACGTCGGCGCCGAGCGCCGAGACGGCCGCTCGCGGGTGCGTCGCGGTCCGCTTGACGCCGGCGACCAGCCGCATCACGACGCGGTCGACGGCAGCCCACAGCTCCGTGACGCCCCAGACTGTTCCCCGGCTCAGGTAGAATGCGGCCGGGTACGTCACCGCGTCGACGTCGCGCATATGGTGGGCGAGCCAGCCGAGCGGGCGCTTCAGCGCGAAGAAGCCGACGAAGCCGGTCACGAGTAGCGCCGCGCTCTCCGTCAGGTGGCTCGCGCTGTACGGGTGCAGTTCCGGCGCGACCGCGGCAGTGAACGGCATCAGTTCGACGAGGTAACCGTAGGTGAGCGGCGTGCCGAAGAAGACACAGGCGCCGCCCGCCAGGAGCATCCCCGCCGTCTGGAACGGCGTCGCGTCTTTCGGCGATAGCGTCGCCGACCCGTGAAAGAACATATAGTAGCCGAGCTTGATGAACGACATGAACGTCCCCACGCCGCCGAGGATCAGCAGCCACCACAGCAGCCCTTGGCCGAACAGCAGCTCGAAGTTGTGGACCTCGTGGGCGGAGGAGATCACCATCCCCTTCGAAATGAACCCGTTGAACCCCGGAACGGCGGTAATCGAGGCCGCACCCACGAGGTAGACGAGAAAGGTGATCGGCATCTCCCGCCAGAGTCCGCCCATGTCCCTGATGTCCTCGACGCCGGTACGGTAGACGACGACACCGACTGCCATGAACAGGAGGCTCTTGTAGAGGACGTTGTTGAACAGGTGCGCGAACCCGCCGGTGACGGCGAACTCGCCGACAGCAGTCGCGAGCCCGAGTCCGGCGAGCATGTAGCCGACCTGCGCCTGGATGTGGTACGACAGCAGGCGACGCGGATCGTACTGCAGCAGCGCGAAGAACGCGCCGTAGACGGCCATGAACCCGCCGAGATACGCGAGCCACATCCCGCCCTCCGGGAACGCACGGTACATCACGTACACCGCGGTCTTCGTCGTGAACACCGAGAGGAACACCGACGCCGCGACGTGCGGGCGCGGGTAGGTGTCCGGCAGCCACGTGTGCAGGAAGATGAACCCGCAGTTGACGCCGATCCCGATCGCGGCGAGTAGCGTCGCGGAGGCGTGGATCCCGGTCGTCGACGAGAACAGGAATATCTCGCCGGCCGGCACGCTCCCGAGCATCGCCGCGCCGTGGACGACGACCGCGCCGAGGAAGAATGTCCCGCCGATGCCGTGGAACAGCGCGTAGCGGTAGCCGGCCCGCACCGCTTCCCCGCCGTACTGCCACACCAGCAGCGTCGAGGTGACGGCCATCAGCTCCCAGAAGAAGATCAGGGTGAGCCAGTCGCCGGCGTAGATCGTCCCGATCGTCGAGGCGACGTAGATGAGCGCGAACGCAGTCACCCACGTGGGCGCCTCGGTGCCGTACGCGTACAGCACCGCCGCGGTCGCGAGGAAGCCGACGACGACCCCCATCAAAAGCGAGAACTGATCGACGTTGAAGAAGACCACGTCGAAGCCGAGGAACTGTGTCGCGAGGTACGTCCCCGCGCCGCCGTCGCCGAGCAGGACGGCCTGCGCGAAGGTGAACGCCGTCGCCAGCGCGGCCACTGCGTGACCGGACCGGCGCGGGAGCGCGAGCACGGCGAGGGCGGCGAAGGCGAGCAGCACGTACGGAGGCACCGAGGTGAGAATCGGGTTCACGGCCGCATCATCCCCTCGGGGAGTCGCGTGTCGACGATGAGCTCGATCAGCTCCAGGAAGCCCATCTCGTAGGGTATCACGCCGAGCAGCACCGCGAGGCTCATCGCGGTGAGGATCGGCCCGAGTGTGAACCACGTGGACTCGCCCCCGCAGAGGGCGTCGAGCCCCGCGATGTGCTCCCAGTCGCTCGCGGGCGGCCCGCCCGCGTGGCCGTGGTTGTCGTGGTCTGCGTGATCGTCATGGCTCGTGTCGTGGGCATCATGCCCTGTCTCATCGCCTCCGTCATCGCCGTCGCCGCGCCCCACGCCAAACGGAACGTCGGCGTCGGAGGGGCGCTGGTCGACCGCGTAATCGCCGGTGTCGACGCGCTCTGCGGGCTCGGAGAAGTCCCGGTCGCTCGTGTCGAAGTCCGGGCATACCACGCCGTCTTCGTCGGTCGGGAGGTCGTCCATCTCCGCGTCGGGGATGTCCGAGTCGTCCGGGACATCGGCGTCGTCGCCCGTGGACTCCGCTCCCTCGGCATCGATTGCCGAGTCGCCCTCGGCACTCTCGACGACCTCGTCGACGTCGGGGTCGTCGTCGTTACAAGCGTCAACGTCGTCGTCGGCATCCTTCGGACGGCCCCCATCGGTCGCCGGCAGCGTCGACCGCGTCTCGCCGCCCATCCGGAAGTCGACGAGCGGCTTCGCGTCGTGGGCGTCCTCCGCCTCGAAGAAGGCCGTGTAGATCACCGGCCAGAAGTACGCGATGTTGAGCACGCCGGAGAGCAGCAGCGCGCCGACGAGGTAGTAGGCGACCGGGGTCAGCCGAGCGCCCATCCGAATCCCGCCGATCAGCATGTAGTACTTGCTGACGAACCCGGCCAGCAGCGGGATTCCGGCCATCCCGAGCGAGGCGACCGTAAAGGCCCCCATCGTCAGGGGCATCCGCTTGCCGATCCCCGCCATCTCGGAGATGTAATCGGTGTGCGTCGAGACGTGGAGGTTCCCGGCACAGAAGAACAGGGTGAGCTTCATGAACGCGTGCGCCGGGATGTGCAGCAGCGCGCCGACGAGCCCGTACCAGCCGTACAGGCCGAGTCCGAGGATGATGTAGCTCAGCTGGCTCACCGTCGAGTAGGCGAGCCGCTGTTTCAGGTGGTCCTTCCGCAGGGCGATGATCGAGGCCGCCGTCAGCGTGATCGCTCCGATGGTCGAGAGGACGAGTCCGGCCGAGAAGCCGAACGGGAGCGAGAGGTCGAAGACGAGTTCTGGGCCGAACACGTCGAGGACGACCCGCGAGACGCCGAACGCCCCGGACTTGACGACCGCGACCGCATGCAGCAGCCCGGAAACGGGCGTCGGTGCGACCATCGCCTCGGGGAGCCACTGGTGGAGCGGCATGATCCCGGCCTTCACGCCGAACCCGATCGCGAGCAGGAAGAAGGCGAGCATCGCGAGGCCGGGGTCGGCGTTCGCCAGTTCCTCGATGCCGCCGGCCGTGAACGAGACGTTGCCGGCGATGAGGTAGACGAGGGCGGTCCCGGCGAGGACGAGCACGCCGCCGCCGAACATCGTGTACGCGAGGTACTTCCGGCCGGCCGCGCGGGCCTCGTCGGTCTCGTCGTGGGCGACGAGCGGGTACGTCGCGATCGAGAGGAGCTCGTAGAAGACGAAGATCGTCACGAGGTTGCCCGCGAACGCGATCCCCATCGTCGCCGACAGCGACACCGCGAACGCGGCGAAGTACCGGGTCTGGTTCACCTCGTCGTTCCCGCGCATGTAGCCGATGCTGTAGAAGGAGGTGACGATCCACAGCCCGCTCGCGAGGAACGCGAATAGCATCCCGAGCGCGTCGGCGCGCAGGACGAACTCGATGCCGCCGGGCAGGAACGCGCCGAGCGACCACTCGAACACCGCGCCGTCGAGGACCGCCGGCAGCATCGAGGCGACGATCGCGAACTTCGTGACCGCCGCCGCGATCGTCCACCCCTCGCGGACGTTCGGGGAGCGGTGCGACGCGGCGATGAAGAACGCCGCGACGAACGAGACGAGGACGGCCAGTAGGGGGCGTAGATCGGTTATGGGTACGTCAGTCATGCGAACACCTCCATGAGGACCGGGTCGAACCACTTGAACAGCGCGTAGCCGCCGAAGCCGAGCGCGACCGCGACGAGGAACATCGCCAGTAACGCGGGCGGCACCCGATAGAGAACCAGCGAGGGACGCGGCGTGCCCTCACGGGCGCGACGGGGGACGTCGCCGTCGGCTTCACTTCCTTCGACGACAGCCTCCACGATGTGCACGACTGTCGCACGGAGGGTCGGCAACGGCTCGACGGGGACGACGATCGTCAATCGCGGATCCGAGCCGGCGTCACCGGTAGCGTTCGTGACGGGCTCGTCTGCGTCGTCGGTGTCAGTCACCCACACACCTCCGACGGGTTTAGGATCCACCGTCTCTGTGTACATGGGTATCCCTACTCGGATACTTTTCCTACCGTCCCTAAACGGTTTGTATCCCAGTCGATACGAACAGAACGACGAAAGCGCCGTCACTGATGTCGCAGCCGAGACAAGGATCCTACGCCTCCTCCACTCGCTCGAACGATACCACGAATCGGTCGGCAATCTGCCCGGCGGTGCAGTCCTTCGAGCCGGCCGCCTCCTCCGGAAGTATGCACTCATCTGCAAGCGAAGCTCGTGATCCTCGTCGTGACGCTTCTGATCTCGTACTGGTTGGCATACAAACGACGCCAATCGAGTCGCACCAATCGTCATATTGGCCGTAACTGAAGAGTGATTCATTACAATCGAACGACTGAACACCGATCTTCTGCTTAAATATCAAAGGTCACGCGGAGCATGTCCCGCGTGCCCGAACCGAGCCCCAAGGCCAACACGGTAATCAGAAGCATCAACGTGTTTCGAACCGCCTTCATTTCGATCGTCACCGGCAATCAGTTGATGGACTGGTTCTCGGAGGCGATCCTGTTTGTGTTCGGCGAAACCGACCCTCATCGGATGTCGTTTCTGATCTCCGACCGCATCATCAGCCAACTCGGGGCGGTCGTCGCGCTCATGGCGATCACCTACCTCGTCGTCCGCGAGCTCCCGGAACCGTTGACCATCCTAGAGGATATACTCTACTTGCTCACAGGTGAGGATCATGACCTCCAAGCCACTCTCGATCTCCCGCGTGAGCCCGCGGTCGAACAGCCAGAAGCGGCGACGAAAAGTGACTGAGATCCTCCCAATCACCCACGATCCGGGATGTATGATCGCATTGCTGCCACGACCTTATCGGTGACCACAGCCGTAATCGTTTCCTGCTTGCCAACGATGTGAAGACTATTTTCAGTATTGCCACCGTCTACGGGATTAATATTGGACGTTAGCCGGAGATCTGTGATCGGCACCATCGATCCTTAACCCTGCGCCAGTCTCCTAGTGCAACGTACATAGAATCTATCAAATCCCATATTTCTGGAGTTGCCACGGTTTTTTTACTTGTGTGACTCGATATCTAAACTCGTGGCGAATCCGATTGATCAACGAGTCGAGACGCTGTTGACCTCGTACACAGTTATTATTGTTGCCGCTCTTCTGATCGGTGCTGCGGTCGGTCCGACAGCCTCATTGGCGTTGTTTGAGGACGACGATCGTGGGACCGTCGCAGTGGTAACGATTGAAGGGCCGATCAGCGGCAATTCCGCGGACGATGTGACTCACGAACTACGTACAGTCCGGCAGAACAGCTCGATTGATCCAGTCGTGTTGCCCATCAACAGCGGCGGTGGGCCGTCGCGGCAAGCGAATCACAGTACCGGGCGGTCAAGCGACTTGCCCGCGTGAAGCCAGTCATTACCAGCGTCCGCAGCATCGCAGCCTCGGGAGGTTACTACACGGTGCTGCCGAGCGACGAGATCTACGTGACACCTGGAAGCCTCGTCGGGAGCGTCGGCGTACGCGCGCTAGTCCCCCAACCTGACGGAGTACCCTTGCCTATGGCGATCGGTCCTGATAAAGTCGGTGGCCTCACTAGTGACGACATCCGGGCCTAAGTAGAGACGCTCAAGCGCTCGTTCATCGATAGCGTGTACGCAGAGCGTGGCTCTCGGCTCTCACTGTCTCGAACTGATCTGAGCAACGCGAAGGTCTACTCTGGTGCTGCCGCCGTCGAGAACAGCTTGGCTGACGGGATCGGAGATAGGGAGACGGCTATAGCTGCCGCGGCAGAGGCGGCAGAGCTCGACGAATATTCGGTTGCTTACCGCTCGACGACGCCAAACCTGCGCTTCATCCCCCCAACTGGTGAATGTTAATAACCAATAAAGCTAATTACTCGTTCAGTAACGAATCTGGCTTGATTCTGGAGAGCCGCATCGCGTTGCCGGTGACACCAAGAGTCATACCAGCATCGCCGATAAGGACAGCTGCCCAGATCGGGACGAGTCCGAAGGGCACACCGAGTGCGAGGAGTCCTTTCGCACCCAGACTCGTCCAGATGTTCTGCCGGATGACGCTGTTCGCGTCGTGCGAGAGTTCGTAGAGGTACGGTAGCTTCGATAGGTCGTCGCTCATCAGTGCGATGTCTGCTGTTTCGAGAGCAGTATCCGTTCCAGCGGCACCCATCGCAATACCCACGGTCGCCGTCGCAAGCGCGGGTGCGTCGTTAACGCCGTCGCCGATCATAGCGACCCCGTCGTACTGTTCGTCGAGCTCTTTGATCGCCTCGACCTTCTCGTCGGGCAGGAGTTCTGCGCGGAACTCGTCGACGCCGACCTCCTCGGCAATCGCCCGGGCCGTACGTTCGTTGTCACCGGTAAGCATAACGATGTGCTCAACGCCGAGATCGTGGAGCCGCTGGATCGCTGCCTTCGCTCCGGGTCGAATCTCGTCGGCCACGGCGATCACGCCCTCAATCTCGTCCTCAGTCCCGACTAAGACGACAGTCTTCCCTTGTGATTGGAGTTCGGGGACCGTCCCCTCAAGAAGGTCGAGACAGTTGTTGCGCTCACACATCTGCTGACTCTTCGTCGTGACGACACCGCCGTCGGTCGTCGCGTGGACGTGTTCGAGATTGAACCCGAGTTCCTCGAAGAATCCCGGTTTCCCTGCGTAGTGTTTCTTGCCGTCGAGAGAGGCTTCGACGCCTTTCCCGGTGATACTATCGAAATCATCGACTGTCGGCGCTCCGATATCACTCTCCTCGGCGAATTCGATGATTGCATCGCCGATGGGGTGTTCCGACCGTGATTCCAGCCCGCGGGCACAGCGGAGAACATCGTCCTCACTGTTGTCGTTCAACGGGACGACGTCGGTGACGGTGAGTTCGCCTTTGGTGATCGTGCCGGTCTTGTCCATTGCAATGGCGTCCACCGCGCCCATCGCCTCGAGATGGTTGCCGCCCTTGATGAGGACACCATTCTTCGCGGCGCTGGTGATCCCCGACACCACCGAGACGGGTGTGGAAATAACGAACGCACAGGGACATGCAAGCACAAGCAGCGTGAGGCCGTAGACGATGAACGTCGGCCACGATGCCCCGAATAGGAGCGGCGGGACAACTGCAACCAGGACCGCAAAGCCGACGACGACGGGGGTGTAGTATGATGAGAACCGCTCGACGAACTGCTCGCGTTCGGTTTTGTTGGACTGTGCGTCTTCGACCATCTGGACGATGCGCGAGAGTGTGTTATCGCCCGCTTCGGAGGTGACCTCGATTTCGAGATAGCCCTGTTCGTTGATTGTGCCAGCGTACACCTCGTCACCCGGTGTCTTGTCCACTGGCACGCTCTCGCCTGTGATGGGGGCCTGGTTGACAGCACTCTCTCCGTCAAGAACCTCGCCGTCCATCGGGATTTTTTCACCCGGACGCACGACGACGACATC
>NZ_JBHSXI010000002.1:0-52710 GCF_042662525.1 Halorubrum trueperi | reverse complement strand
TCGTCCGGCGATAGATCCATCAACTCTTGGAGTGAGTTCCGGGCGCGATCCATCGAATAGCGTTCAAGCAGCTCTGCAATACTGAACAGGAACGTGAGTGTGGCGGCCTCAAAGTAGAGCGCTTCCCCGAAGACGAGGCTGGCGATGATGGCGCCGCTGATGGCAATACTCATCAACAGGTCGATGTCGAGATTCCGGTTCAACGCAGAGTAGTAGCCGTTGCGGAAAATGATCTGGCCAGCGATCCCAACCGCGCCGAGGAACAGGATGTCGGCGACAAGTAACTCGCGCCCGACGAGCTCGGCCACAAGGACGTTCTGGCCCGTAAGGAAGAACTCAAAGAGGAGCCCAAGTGCGACGAGCCCCCCGCTAATCCACGTTTTTATCGCCCGCGAACTTGTCCAAACGTTCTCCCGTTCGTCAGTCGAACTCTCGGCAGTGTTTGCGTCGTTCGCAGTCGAGTCGGTCACTTCGTAGCCAGCACTCTCGATCGCATCAGTGATCTTCGATGGCGAAGTGGAGTCGTCATCGTAGGTCGTCACTACTTTCCCAGTAGTCGGTTGTGTCTCGTAACTCGAGAGCCCCGGGAGATCATCAAGGGCGTTCTCAATTTTTCCCGCACAGGATGGACAGTCCATTTCGGGGACAGTGAACGCCGCGGTTGTCTCGCCCTGGTACTCAACCGTATAGCCCGCTTTTTTGACGCGGTCGGCGATTTCGTCCGGAGATGTTTGGCTTCTCTCATAAGAAACAGAGAGTGTTCCAGTCGTCACCTGTGGGTCAACAGTGGTAATACCATCAAGTTTTCTGACACTATTTTTCACCTTCCCCGCACAAGATGGGCAATCCATCTCGGGCACCGAGAACTGGGCAACATCGTCCCGATTTGACGAGGTCGAGGATACGCTATCAGTGTCCTGTCCGTTAGTGTCATGGTCGTGTTCGTGGTCGTGACCACCTTCTTCTGGTGGTGATGTCATTATGTGAAACGAATGCTCTCAAACTTATTAACCTGGCTGCTATAATACCCCCCAATATTAACAATTCTTATTAAATTCTGTAGTGTAGAATAATAAAAGCGGATGATTTACAGCCAGCCAAGGGACGCACTCGGAGACTTGATTCGAACCTACTCATTGGTGCCTACACTAACAGTAGTCTATCTGATATATGCTCATCCACTATCGGTAGTTCCCATCGTTCCTAATTACGGACTCTGCTTCTGGGAGAAAATGAGATCGACGTCAGAGATCCGTTTGTATATATGATCTGAATTCATATACAGGAATATAACCATGACGTTACTCAAACAGGCGCTTGCGAGGGTCTATGAGTATCGGATGTACTTCCTCGGCGTCTCGGGGTTCGTCATCGCTGGGCTCGCCGTTACCTACGGCGTCCAGACCGAAGACACGGTGGCGGCACTCGGTGCACTCCTGTTTCTGCCGAATGCGGTTGTCCTCCTCGGCATCGGGCTCCGAGAACAAGGATTGATCGGCAATCTATCGCCATCGGGATCCAACCCGGAGTAACGCCCTTCCGACACATTTCTCTTAGTTCGTTTTGACAAGCGTGAGCCGCTGCTGTATCATCTGATCGACGTTGTACAGGAGCACGCTGACCGAGGCGAGGACGGTTCCCAGATAGACGATCAATCCGGGTGGTCCGGAAACCGTTCCACCGAGGGCCGCGCCACCGAGTCCAACAACGATGAGCTCAGCCCACGTCAGCAGAATGCGCGACAATAGCCACGTTCGGTCGGCATCAATCGATTGCTCGTCCGACGCGACGGTGAGCCCTTCCCCGTCGTCAGGAACGTTGGCGTCGACCACTGTCAGTAAGCCTCCTCGGGGGATATGGGACCACTGAACGCCGAGTAGAGCACGACAAAGTAGCTTGCCACCAGCGGCAACAACAGTGCGGCGGCTATTGACATCAGATTCAGCGGGAGCGTCGAGACAATGGTTTCGCTGATCGTTGCTCCAGTTGCTGGGTCGATGGCAGGATACATAATAATCCCCACAACGGCGATCAGCCCGTACGTGAGGACCGCTGCCGCCCCGAGTGCCAGTAGACTCTCACCGCGCCGCATGGCGACGATGTATCCCGCGGTGAGGCCGATCGAAGTCACCACTAACACGACGATGGCCGGATGTAGCAGTGTCAACAGCCCACTGGGCAGTCGCACGGCGAGGATCGCTAGCGTTGCCACCACCGCCACCAAGTAGCCGACGACCGCGAACTGACCGTACGTCGACACCCGCTCGGGCAGATCGAGTGGCGCTTTCAGCCGGAGGAACGCCGCCCCGGAGACGACCGTCAGCAGCGTCAGCGTGAAGCCGACGACGACGCCGATGAGCGAGACGGAGCTCTCGTTGCCGACGAGCCAGTTGCCGGCGAAGACACCGAGCAGGAACGGCGCGAGGACGCTCCCAGCAACGAAGGCGACACTCCACGCCCGCTGCCAGCGCTCGTCATGACGCTGTTCGTACATCTCAGGCGCCAGCCCACGAAGGATGAGCGCACCCAAAATCCCGAACATCAGCAGGTAGTGCCGGCTGAACAGGTTCGCGTAGGCCGCGGGAAAGGCGGCAAAGAGTGTGCCGCCAAAGACGACCAGCCAGACCTCGTTGCCGTCCCAGAACGGACCGACGGCAGCGAGGACAGCCTCATGTTCCCGGTCGGTGTTGAGCAGACCGTAAATCGCCCCTGCCCCGAAATCGAACCCATCGAGAAACAGGAACGTCGCTAGCAGCGTGAAGATGAGACCGAACCACATCTCAGAGAGCGGGAGGCCGAACAGCGGTCCAGCACTGAGCGACTCGACGCTAATCATTGATGATACCTCTCGGCTGTCCGCTAGCAGTATCAATCTGCGTCGACCTCCCCATGACCGTCGGCACGTCAGTCATCGTCGGTACCTCCCGCGGCCGACGTGTCTAGCATAGGTGTGCGGTCGGGACGCTCGCGAAGCTGTTCGCGACCGGGCGGGCCGTTGCGGATGACCCGAGTGATAACGTAGGTATACAGCCCGAGCAACGCAAGGTACACCACGGCGAAGCCAACGAGTGAGATCGTCGCTTCAGTTCCCGTTAACCCGGGTGAGACCGCTTCACTGGTCTTCATCACATCCTGAATGACCCACGGCTGTCTGCCGACCTCGGTGACGATCCAGCCGAGTTCGACCGCGAGGATGCCCAGCAGTGACGAGCCCATCAGTGCCTTGTGTAACAGACCATCATTCAGTAGCTGGCCCTTGTACCATCGGTAGCCACCCCAGAACGATAACAGGATGAACCAAAATCCCAGACCGACCATCGCACGGAAAGCCCAGAAGACGATGGCGACCGGCGGCGCCTGGCTCTCAAAGGTGTTCAATCCACGTATCTCGGCGGTCGGATCACCCCCGCTGGCGAGCCACGACGCGCCACCGGGTATCCCGATGCCGAACAGTTCCTTCGCCCGTGGGTCGGTGATCGAATCGAGGTTCGTCGGGACGGCGATAAGATACTCAGGCACGTAGGAGTCGGTCTCCCAGACGGCCTCCATTGCGGCAAACTTCTGCGGTTGGGTTTCGGCGACCGAGCGGGCGTACATGTCGCCCTGATAGACTTGAAACGGGGCCGTGATCAGCAGAGCGACGAGGGCGATCTTCAGGGTCATCTCCCAGAAATTCACGTTGTCGACATCGATCCCACGAACGTGGTGTTTGAACACGTAGTAGGCGGCGATGCCGGCCATGAAGAGCGCGACCGATTCGACGGCCGCGTTCTGCATGTGGACAAACATGTAGCCGAATCGGGGGTTAAAATACGCTGCAAGCGGATCGACGAGCTTAACGACCGTCTGGCCGCCCTCGGTGACTAGTTCATAGCCACGCGGGGTTTGCATCCATGAGTTCGCGATGAGAATCCACACGGCTGAGAGCCACGTGCCAAGACCGACAGCGACGCTTGAAATGAAGTAGAGCGTGTCATCGACGCGCTCACGGCCGAAAACGAAGATCCCGAGGAACGTCGCCTCTAGCATGAACGCCATCATCCCCTCAACGGCTAGCGGGCCACCAAACAGTTCGCCGGCGGCAATCGAAAACGCCGCGAAGTTCGTCCCGAACTCGAATTCGAGGACGATTCCAGTAACGGTGCCGACAACAAAGGAGATGGCGAAGATCTTGGTCCAGAAGCGACGCAACTGTTCGTACACCGGCTCGCCAGTTCGAATGTCCTTCCATGTAAAATAGATAAGAAACGGGGCTAACCCCATGCTCATCACCGGAAAGATGATATGGACGATTGTGGTGAGGGCGAACTGGAGCCGGCTAGCGATAAGTGGATCGACCATGGCTGAAGGAGTGGCTAACAGCCGATTCTAAAGAACATATCATGTTAAACATATCCGCACCTCCTTCTCGCCGGGAAGCGGCGAACCGTTTATTATGTCGACCGATAACGCCGCCGTATGGATACCCGGCGTGTCGTTCTTGTGCTCGTCTGTCTGGTGACGGCGATCATGGCTATCAGAGGGTTTGTCGCGCTCCAGAACGTGGAGTTCGGCACGGTCGGGCGACAGCTCGGTGTGGGGGCGATCGTCTTCATCTTCGGGATCGCACTTGTCCGTCGATGGGATGAGATCGGGTAATAATTGACGTAGCGTTCGGTGATTCATCAACACTCAACACGGTCCACAATCGGCAGGTCACATCGAGTTAGCGGAGAGCCACAACGGATAGAATTATTAAGATATCAGGGTAATCCTCCGTTGACGTACGAAATCCAGGTTGATAACGGAATAGTTACTGTGACGAGGTGTTCTCTGTCCAAGGATCTAGTCTTTCATATCCGTCCTCCAGGCTCTTCTCCTTCTACAGATGATGCACTGGAGTGTTTCCTTCGTACGGCAGAACCCAAACCTGTGTGTTTAATCTACTAGATTAAGAATCACAATGTAGGTGATTTCGTTTGGGAACTACTCAGAGCCACGACAGCGGACACGGCCATGATAGTGGCGAACGGAGCATCCGGAAATTGGGCGTGGTCGCCCTGATCAACCTCGTCGGCTTCGTGATCGAACTTGCTGGTGGTCTCCTCTTCGGTTCCGTAGCCCTGATCGGCGACGCCTTCCACATGCTGTTCGACGCGCTCGCGTACGTTCTCGCCTTCGGTGCCGCCTACGTCTCACGACGTACTGAACCAGGCGAGTACTGGTCATACGGACTGGACCGTGTCGAGCCGTTCACTGCGTTTCTGAACGGTGTCCTCCTCGTTCCGATGGTGGGATACCTCGTCTGGGAGTCCTATCAGCGATTCCTCAAACCCGTCGAGATCGATCCGTTGATGACAGCAGGACTCGCTACGGGCGGACTGGTCGTGAACTTCGCGTCCGTGTACTACTTACAGGGCGGCGAAATGAACCTCAACGAGAAGGGTGCGTACTACCATCTTATCGGGGATACCGGCGCGTCCGTCGCTGTCATCGTTTCGATGCTCGTTGTTGAGTTCACTGGATCGACACTCGCTGACCCAATCACGGCAGTGTTGATCGCGGTCATCATTATCTGGTCGGCTGTGAAACTACTCCGTGAGAGCGGCAAAATATTCTTCCAGCGGAGTCCGGTTTCCGTCGACGAAGTCGAAACCCGGTTAAAACAACTCGAGGGCGTCGTGGCAGTCGATGATGTACACGTTTGGCAGTTATCGAGTACGATCCGCGTCGCGTCGATGCATCTGAAAGACGATGTCCAGTCACTCGAGGAGCGGGAGAAACTCAAAACACAGGCTGTCGACGTTCTTCACGACGAATTCGACGTTGACCACGCGACTATCGACATGGCTAGTGAATCGAACGAATATGCACAGGTGCCAGAGCATCAGTAAGCGATGACGGCGTGGGACTCACGGTTTCTCTGAGCACTTCACGTTACCTGCAAGTAGAGGGCGGAGAGCAATACGGCATTATACACACCATGGATCACAGCTGGGGTTACGAGGTTCTCCGCATATTCGTAGGTGGCGCCGAGGACGAGTGCGAGAACGAACACGACGGCCATGTAGGTGAGTTGGCCATCACCACTGAGAGCTGTCGTGTGACTCACAGCGAAGATCGCACTCGCAATAACGACTGCACTCCCTGGCCGGAAGGTTTGTCGTAGTGTTCCCTGGATAAGCCCTCGGAATAAGAATTCTTCGCCAGGACCAACGAGCAGTAGTGAGAATGGCACTACGCTCTTGTGACGTAGATTGTTGGTGAGTCAGAGAACTGCTTGGACAATCTCTTTCAGTGCCTCTCGACCCGGTTTATGGAGGATTCGTCGCCGAAGCTGGAGCGGTCTGAGATACGCTGTCAGTTTGTCCTTTGAGACGCCTCGATGCGGCGAGAGCCACCGTCGCGCCAGCGACGCGTGGCTCTCGCACGTGTTCACGTGCGCGTCTCCATCAGCGTACTCGCCGTCATCGTGAATTACTGCTTCTCGGTGGAAGTTCTCGTCATCGTCGAGTGGATCGTAGGCCCGAAATCCGTCAGTATACACGGTCAGCGACTCCTTCTCGTGGTTGCCGAGAAGGAGTCGCACCGTCGCTTCGTCGGCGGATTTCGCCGGAATGACGTATCGCTGACCGCTGCCGCGATCCACGAGGACGAACACGGGTGGTTTGTCTTGATCATACGTTCCGCGTCCGCGTCGAGAGAGGCCGCGAGAGCGCGACCAGCGGTCGCGCTCGCGGCCTTTCAAGCCGGAAGAGACGTAGAACTCGTCAATCTCGACCGGGCCAACGAGAGAGATGTCTGGCGCGTCGAGCGTTCTGGCGAACTGCTCGACGCGCCGGCGAAGTGAACGATACGAAACGTCAATTTCAGCATCTAACTGGCGGATACTCGTGTTGAATCGGAGGAACGAGTAGAACGCGAACAAGAGCTTGTCGAGGCCGATCTTCGCGTGCGCGAAGATCGTGCCAGTCTTGTCGTTGAACGTGCGGTCGCAATCCTTACAGAGATACCGTTGATACTCTCGATAGCTGCCGTGTTTGATCACTGACTCAGACCGGCAGCGGGGGCAACAGAGGCCCTCGCGGCGCTCGCCTCTGAACTCAGCAATTCAAATGGGAACATTGCGTTCGGGTGACGCGTTCGCGTCACCCTTGCCCGCTACGCTTCCACAGCGACAGCTCTACCTGACCAACAATCTACTTCCGAAGAGCGTAAGAGGCAAAGGAGGATACCCAATACGTAGGACACCGACCTCATTTGACGTACCGAACTCGCAAAGTCGGAGTGACCACGGACTCGTTATGTAGACACCATGAGTCGTCTACGGATGTCGAATTCTGTTTCGTAAAGTGATTAGGCTTAACTGGATTCGCCAGTGAGATCAATATGCTCCGTTGGTGTAGCTCGGCCAATCATCTCGGTATCTCACGCCGAGGACCGAGGTTCAAATCCTCGATGGAGCATCTCCAACCCGCTTCGACCCTCTATAGGCCGACCTCATATCTGCCCACTACACGACTAGCTTCACAGAATCGCGTGTTGGGCAGGTATACCTCCGTAGAACTAGTTGCAATCACCAGCCTATGTCTGGTTGCTTTTGCTACCGCGACGGTCGTATTTACCGTAGGCGGAACTCCTTCAAGCACGTTGTCGACGGCAGGTAGATGTCAAGAAAGCCAGTGGCATCCTCGTCATCGCCGATCAGAACGATGATCTTCGTATCACGGTTGCTCAGCTGCGTGAGCGTGTCATCTCTACCCAATTGTGATTCGCCGACGACAACGTCGCCGTTTCGGAGACACTCGAAGACGATTTCGTCGAACACGATGATACCGCGGATCACTGTTTCCTCGATACTCGTTGCGACGGAGAATGGTGTCGCGAACTCGAGTACCCATGGACACCCGATCAAGACACTGACAACGCCGTCAGGACGGCGATCGAGACGCCAGCCCCCATCACGAGCGACCAGCCGCCAGCAATACCGCTCCGCCCACGACGACTGAAAGACCGGACGACCCGGATCGATCGACCCATCGCTGGATGCCGTGGTCTCCACTCTGGTGACCTCAGACCCACGTGATGAGCCGTCAACTCTGCTGGATACACTGTCACTCACCGTGAACACAGCAGCCCCGTTTGTGACGACCGCTCCGCCGACGAGATTGTCGCCCACTCGCTTCAGGGCTGGAAGGTGATTCACCCGCCGTGACTGCTTTCTCGACCGTACATTCGCTCTCGGCAAGATCAGAGCTATTTCTGAATATACAAAGAATACATAATAATCGCGAGTGCGAAAGCGACGAACATACTATTTATGAGGACAACATATGCCAATGAGACAGAGAAGAACTGATTAGCTACACCTGTCAACAGTGCTCCGAGCGTGAGGACACCAAATCCGATACCCAGAACGCGGAGAGAATTCTCACCAGTTCGCCGATAAGCTTTGAACGCGATATAAGTAATTCCACCCCCGAGAATCAGGATTACAAACTTAACTATCGCAATTGCGGGTACAACTTCCTTCATATTTCGTCCCCCATCATTGTCCAGATGTCAGCAAGTCGCTCGTCGGTAGACTGTGATAGCCGCTCGATATTCACCGAAAACTCACCCGTGTCATCCAGGGAAATCATTACGTCATTGAATGACCGCTCGTAGTGAGTGACACGTCCGCCACCGGGATTGATCGTATCCCACTTTCGTACGAGAGCAGCGGAGCTGAGAAGTTCTAATTTGCGATACAACGTCGACTTGGGGATGTCACAGACATCGCTCAATTCGTTTGCAGTCATAGGTTCAATGGTTTCGCGGAGAATGGATCGACACTCAGGATCGTCCAACGCATCGAGGACATCTTGTAACGCCGGTGTGTCCTCAGATGACGCTGAATTGTCTCGCATTGTTCTATTAAATATGTTGGGCGGAATATGGGGTCCAATTGTTCTTCGGGAATGCTCCTGATGGTTCGGATCTAAGACCGGTTGCGATATCCAGCTCATAACAGGTAAGTTGTCGAAAGAATCGCGAGATGAGAGTCGACATAGTGATACTAATAGCGGGGTGTTATAACCTATACTGAGTTTCGGATCGTTGTGCCGTTTCTTCAATGATTTCGGAGAAGCCTCGCCCGAGCGAACTGATGAACTCGTCATTATGAAAGTGGGTACATGTTTGTTCGACAGCAATCAAATGTTTGTCAACTGAATTAACAATATCTATTACGTAAGAAGGTGGCTGGCTACTAACTGTTGTATCTCGATCAATCTTGGTCTCTATCTGAAATTTGCTCATATTAGAATTACGGCTGTGAGTGAATGAAGAGCTGTTTGCTGTCCGAACAGACCCACCCATTCAGGCATGCTTCTCATACACCTCGAGAAGTTCCTGATATCGGTTTTGGATCGTTACTTGGCTGACGTGGGCGATTTCACTTACAGTCTCCTGTGTGAGCTGTTCGTTCGTGAGATGGGTCGCAGCATACAGCGCGGCGGCCGCCAATCCTGCCGGGTTTTTCCCACTGTGGACACCATTATCTGTTGCCACCTCAAGAAGTTCTCTAGAACGTCGTTCTGCTTCATCGCTCACATCAAGCGATGACGCGAATTGTGGAAGATATTGAGTCGGATTTTGCGGCTCGATCTCCAACCCGAGTTCACGGGAGAGATATCGGTATGCTCGCTGGACTCTGATTTTTTTGACACGACTTACGTCGGAGAATTCAGTCAGTGGACGTGGCGTCCCATGCTGTCGAGCAGCCGCATACAACGAAGCCGTTGACATCCCCTCAATCGATCGGCCAGGTAGCAGGTCCTTCTCTACAGCACGCTTATACAGGATGCCGGCAGTTTCTCGGACTGATTTCGGAAGACCGAGAGCAGACGCCATGCGGTTGATCTCACCGAGTGCTTGTTTGAGATTTCGCTCATAGGAATCTTTCGCCCGAAACCGCTCATCCCACATCCGAAGGCGCTGTAGTTGAGCGCGTTTGCGATCAGGAACTGCTTGTCCGTAGGCATCCTTATCCCGCCAACCAATGGTAGTACTCAATCCCTTATCGTGCATCAGATGCGTCGTCGGGGAACCAACACGACTCTTTTCATCACGTTCTTCCGACGTGAACGCACGCCATTCCGGGCCGTGATCGACTCGGCTTTCCTTGAAAATTAACCCACAACCTTCACAAGCCGATTCACCTCCATTGCCCTTCTGAATGATTTGGCCTTGACACTCAGGACACACATTGCTCTCGATACACTCCGAGACCCGCTTGCGACTATCTAACGACTGTTCGTTGCTTTGTTTTTGACACATAATGATAATATTATGGACAGGTTTGCACCTCCAAATCGTGGGTCTTCTTGACAATTCGGAGGGGTGGCTCCGCAATGAACAAGTGGCGGAATCCCACTTAGGGGGAATCCGACCTATACCTTTGTCATCATGCCTTTAACAGCCTTATCGTAATTGGGAGGCATCCCATCAATCGAGATATGGCCCAAAATTCAGCGAACTCAAACTACCTTCGAAAGACGATTTCAGAGGGTCCAGTTAAGTTCGAGCACATCGCCGGCCTGACGCTGGTTCTGACGTACATCGTGATGCTTCTCGGCGCCTATACGAGTGCAATCGGTGCTGGACTCTCTTGCCCCGACTGGCCGAGCTGCTACGGTACCTGGGTACCCTTCTTCCAACCCGATATCATCGCAAATTCACCGTACTCTGCCCTGCAGATATTCGCCGAATGGGCCCACCGGGGACTTGCGATGACTGCTGGCCTCTTCATCGCGGGGACAGCAGTTGGTGCGTGGATTTTCTACCCAGACGATACGTTAGTCAAGTGGTCCGCAACAACGGCACTCATCTTGCTTCCAATTCAGGTCGTACTCGGACGACTGACTGTCACAGAGAACCTCGAACCAATAATAGTCACGACGCACCTCGGAGTCGCTATTCTCATTCTCCTCAGCCTGCTCATGACCGTCCTTACGACCTATCTTCGTGACACACGAGTCGATAAATCCAAAATATGGGGAGAAGCATGACCGATAGCGAACGCATCTCGACTATGCTCACATCATCTGGTGGAGGACATAGACTGTTAACGAGACGTCAGTTCCTCGCGACAAGTGGAGTATTGGCGCTCAGTGGATGTCTCGGTGGCGAAAATAATGAATCAACAAATGCTGCTGTTGATGATGCGGTAGCTAACGCGCCGGACCCAGACGACCCCACATCATCCACATACGCAAGAGCGGGAGCGGCCGACCGACCAACGGTGACCTACTATGGGAACTGGAAATGTCCGTACTGTGCAGACTTCAGCACAGATTTTCTCGGCAATATAGTCACAGACTACGTCGAGCCCGGAGACATCAGCCTACAATTCCGTGCGTTGGCCTACATCGACGGTGAGCCATTCCTCGCCTCTGATGCCCCTCGTGCCGCTCAAGGTGGTCTCGGTGTCTGGAATGTAGCTCCTGAAACCTACTGGCGATACCACGAATACGTCTTCGCCAATCAACCACCGGAGGGTGAGGAATGGGCAACCACTAACAAACTCGTGTCATTCGCTGAGGAGGCTGGAGTAACGGAGACGGAACAGCTCCGGACAAAAATTCAGGAACAAGCCTACGAATCACCGGTTCGAGAGACGAGTCAGGCAGCAGCCGACGCCGGCGTTTCGGGAACCCCCGCCCTTGTGATCGATGGTGAAACAGTCAACCCGCTGAGTGACGAACAACGAACTCGTACCCTTATCGAACAACTCGCAGATGGATCGTGATCGGATCTGGCTCGTATTGGGTAGTGCAACCCTCATCGCCGGGATCGCAACAGCTGGGAGTCTCTGGTTTAGCCTCGGACTGGTACCGTGTGACCTCTGTTGGTACCAACGAATTCTGATGTACCCACTAGTAATGGTTATGGGTGTCGCAGCGATCGAAGCTCGCCCTACTGTTTGGCGGACTAGTATTCCCTTGTCAGTTCTGGGTGGAGTGATCGCAACGTATCACACAGTGTTGCAAGCGCGACAACCACCTGCTCCCTCAAAGGACCGTGTGCCGCTGTACAATAGCAGTTCCTGTAGAAAAGATGACAATTCTGAATCTCTCACTTCTGGCATTCACGCTCATTACAGCCGCAGGAGCTATCTGTATAATTGTATCTGTGAGACAAACGAAGACAAAACCACGCAACCAATGATCAAACCCAATTTACAAGCACAACCCAGTATCAGAACTCGACGTATCGCTTTCACAGATCGATCAGTGACCAGTATTTTCAAATGACAGAATCAACGACACGGATTCAGTCTGTCGGGAGTGCAGTTGGGCTCACGTACGGCTCAACGGTTATCGGGTCGATAATTGTCACCATCGCTGCCGCACTGCTGGGCGCATTCGGGGTCGATGTAACCGCTCGTCCATCGTTGCGCCTCGTAATGAGCACGATCCTATTACAGGGGGTAACATTCGGAGGGCTCTCAATCCTCTATCTCAGATTTCGCGATCTCGACTTCGAATTCGTTTCGCTTTCGATTCCGGACAGGCGGGATATTGCTGTAATCATCGGGGGAATAGGTACACTTCTCGGATTGCTCATTGTCGCATCACGCGTTATCTCCTCACTCGGACTGGAATCGGCGGAAAACCAGGTAGTAACAGTTGGCCAGCAGAATCCGACAGCGTTTCTGATTCTCATCCCTCTATCGTTTCTGCTAGTCGGTCCGGGCGAAGAGCTGTTATACCGAGGACTGGTTCAGGGAACACTTCGAGAAACGCTACATCCAACCCGTGCAATCGTTCTTGCGAGTGCCCTCTTCGCGTCGATCCATCTCTTCTCGTTGAGTGGAGAAGGAAAGCTTGTGTACGTCGGTATCGCATTCGTGCTAGCTCTAGTACTCGGTGCGACCTACGAGTACACCGATAACCTCGTTGTTCCGGCTCTGATTCACGGTGCGTATAATGCGATACAGTTTACGAGCGCATATTTGACGGCCACAGGTGGAATGTAACTGTTTGCTACCCGTTGACCCCGGATACTAGCTCTCGTGACGGAGAACTAAGCGTTTGCTTGCCGGATCCGTCCGGCTGTTACCGAACATGTTAGCGTGCCCTCTCACAGACAGAGATTCTGCAGTCTCCCTTTATCGCGACAGCACAACGTCCAAATGGACCATGACCCGATCTTTCGGTGCCCCTGGAACTGGACTGTCCCGGCGGGAATTTCTCGCTGCAACCGGCGTGACGGGTGTATCGGCGTTGGCAGGCTGTTCATCAAAAACAATTAACGCGCCGACGGCGGCCGCGAACGCCCCGAACGAAGGACAGACGTCGTCTGACCTTCCCTACACCAGTCCTCCAACGGTGGTCAACGTCGACGAGCAGGGAGGTTCCGTAACGATGGGGACGCAGCCGGCGCGACACGCCGTCCACCCGCTCGATTCAATGGGTGGCCCGGTCGAGTTCCCGCGCGTCTGGGCGTGGCAGGCCGACGACAACGACCCGAGCGTTCCGGGCCCGATCCTCCGAACGACCGAAGGTAACGACATGGAAGTGACGCTCGACAACACGAACGGACGCCGGCCGCACACGATCCACTTCCACGGCGTCACGAAGACGTGGAAGAATGACGGCGTTCCGACGTCGACCGGCATCCAAGTCCCGGCAGGCGAGAAACACACGTACGAGATCCCGGCGAACGTTCCGGGGACGCACTTGTACCACTGTCACCTCCAGACCCACCGCCACATCGATATGGGGATGTACGGGATCTTCCGGGTCGACCCCGAAGGCTACGAACCGGCGGACCGGGAATACTTCATGACGATCAAAGACTGGGACTCGCGGGTCCCGAAGAAGTGGGCCGGTGAAGCGGACTTCACGTACGACACGGCCTCGCGCAATCCGGACGTCTTCACCGTCAACGGGAAGAGCGCACCCCGAACCCTCCATCCCGAACAGGGCTCTCCGATCATCGTCGATAAGGGAGATTTAGTCAGAATTCACCTCGTCAACGGCGGGTACATGTCCCACCCGATGCACATCCACAACCACCGCTTCCAGCGCGTCGAAAAGGACGGTGGAGTCGTCCCGGAAGCAGCCCGACACGACATCGACGTCACGAACATTGCCCCCGCCGAGCGGCACACGATCGAGTTCACGGCCGACGCGGACCCCGGCATCTACCTCATGCACTGCCACAAGGTCAACCACGTCATGAATGGGACGTTCTATCCCGGCGGGATGCTTACCGGAGTCGTGTATCGCTCCGTCATGGATTCGGACATCTTCAGCCAGCTCATGGAGTACGCCGGATACGAACCGAACTGATAAGATCGGACATTTTCACAAAACAACCTGATCGGGCTCTCTCCAAAACGTTTTGCCCGGACGGAAATTTCCGCGGAGTCACTTCAACGATTTCGTGAGGGCCGAAAGAGACAGATAATTGTATGCGGATCGCTAAACTTGGGTAATGCTTCCGAGAGGACGCCAACAGGATACAGACGGTGACAGAGAGGGCTCTCATCGAAGGTTCTCCCGCTTATGTATCCTGTTTTCAGTCGGGGTTATCCTCCTCTCTCTGATCCCGACCGTGGCCGCTCACGGTGGCTCCGAAGCGTCAGGCCTCTCGCAATCGCACGGACTGGCGATCGTTCTGATCGGCGTCCTGTCAGTCGGTACTCTCGTACTGCTCAAACGAAGCGGGCGAATCTCTCCGACAGCCGCTCTGTACGGGATTGCGGTCGGCATCGGGATTACTGTCGCCGGAGCGATTCTGTTCGAGGGGCTGGCCCCGGACCCGACGTATCAGGCCAGTTCGATGCCGTTCCCCCGGTCGTGGTATCAGCCGCTCGCGATCGTAACGGGTCTTTCGGTCGTGGTTGTGAGTTTCATCGTCGGGGTCGTGCGTTGGACAACATGTCCCCGGTACATGGTTCTCGGAATGATACTTGGAGGATGGATACTGTATCCGTACCTACTTCCGGGTTTTAGCGGCTACACGAATCCGATAGGTTACGGGATTGTCCTCGCAACACCACTGCTCGTTGGATATATTCTCTGGAAAGATGTGGGCCCGACGCTGTCCGTGATTCTTCAGGATCCGGTAGCACGTCGGTTCGGATTCGGTATCGGAGCCATGGTGAGTATCTTTTTTATGGCGACATCGGGGTATCTGTCGTTCTTCAGTGAGGAAGGTGCCCCCGAAGAGACAACTGTGGCCGTCTTATCCGTACTGTATCAGATCGTACGGTGGCCCACACTCGAAATACTCCTTCCGGACGTTCCGTTCTTCATCGCTATCTCTCCGGGAGTACTACTGGTACTCGGATCGCTTGGCGTTCTCGTGGGCCTGAATGCGGCCGCCGTTGCTCACTCTTGGCGTCTCAATCGTGAGGCAGGAGCGACACAGGGCACCGCCGGGACGGCGACGGTCGTCGGTGCGTGTACGTGTGGATGCTGTGGGCCGCTCGTCTCCCAAGTCGCAGTAATCGCCGCGGGTCCCACGATTGCGGCGCCGATATACTGGATCTTCGTCGATTCGGCGTCGCCGCTCAACTCGATATTCCTCTTGGGTAGCATCGCGCTATTCACCGGGACGCTCATCTATTCGATCGATTCCGCTACACCTACCCGAAAAGACGTGTTTGAGGTTAGTGCGGATTAGATAGACTCAACTACATCTGTTGATATCCTCTGTCGGTGATTGTTCACCGAGGTCTTGTTGAAATAAAGAGCGTATTGATCAGCAATATCAATCGGATAGAGACAACGCAGGGCGAGCATGGATCTCGACCCTGTGAATCTCACGGACTGGGCTGTACCACTACGGACTAGCGCGGAACTCACCGTGCTTCATCCCGAAGAAGAACGCGATGACCGAGAAGACGATCATTGAGGGGAGGACCATCATGAAGACCGTCGAGGGGGTCATCATAACCGTTAGCGCGACTGTTGCGACGGCGACGATCACAGCAAGTGGAATCACCGAGCGCGTGAAGTCGAATTCCATATCAGGAATGGTGGCTGGACAAACAAAGTGTTTAAGAAAGCAAATCTGATGATCAACTGATTTACAATTATCGCCGTGAAATCACACTGGCCGAGTGCTACATAGATCCTCTGATGGCACCGTAGAAAGGGGTGTTCTGACGAGAACACCCCGGCCCGATCACCGGTGATTCTCTCATCAAAACGGAGCCGTCACCACACAGGGACCAGCTGACAGCGACAAACGACACTTCTTGCCCGGCTATCCTGTCGATTTCTCTTGCTTCGCCTCCGATTCCAGGAATCTGGAGGCTCGCTTCAGGTTTCTCCCCATTGCTTTCGCTATCGAGGCGTTTTTCACCTTGATTTTCCCCGTGAACTTCGTTTTCTCACCGTCTTTGTGATACATCTCGTTCATCAATGACTCAACTCCGGCACGTAAGTTCAGGAACTCCTGTTCCGCTGGATCATCCAACCGCCTCCGTCGCTGAGCCACTTCTACCCGCCGTTCCCTGAACCCGTAGCTATAGTGTTCTTGCTGTTCCTCGACGAAACAGTTCTCTTGGTGCTGGCAGCCATCACAGAACTTCTTGTCCATCTTCCCCGAGATACGGCCGGTCTCGTAATGGTTCTGCTCGAATGGTTCGTGTCCGGCAGGACACGCAACCATTCTCGTCCCATCCCACTCTGGGGCGGCAAGCGACATCTTCTCCGCCGCAGGCCGTTGACCCGTGATTCCTGTGAAGTGCTGCGTGATCTCCTGATCACGGCAGCACTTTTCTACTTCCTTGTGCGTGTACCCACCATCTACGAGCAGGTCACGTAATCCCGTTTCCTCGGCGAGATTCCTCGCGTCTTCGGCCAAGAGGTCTCCATCATCCGTGTTGTTCGTATCGACTCGAACCGCCGTAATTAGACGAAACGGATTTTCACCATCGCATGTCTCAGCGATATTCGACTTGTAGCCGAAGTAATCTTCCGCGTCCTTGGAACGATACGTCGCTTCGTCGTCGTGAGGGTTTTGCAGTGAGCTGCTGTCGATCTCGTCGGACTCTTCCAGTCCGATGTGATCGTGTCTGTCTTCGGCGTCTCTTTCTAACGACTCGGAGTCGGGTTCATCTTCGGCAGTCTCTGTAGAGTCACTTGAAGAGGTGTACGTTTGGAGTGGCTGCCAGCCCGGTGACTCGTCACCGGGATGGCCCTGATCAGCAGAATCCTGATTATCGTCATCGTCTTCGAGATCAGGAATGCGATAGCATTGTTCGTCGAGGACACGCTGTAGATGAGCGAAGCTGTTCAACCCGGCGTATTCATCCTCGTCTCCGAATCGATCAACAAGCCACGCAGTATGCTCGGCGAGCGTTTCCATCGTTGCGGGAATTTCGCCCGGTTCAAGATGATAGGACAGCTCTAAGTTCTCGATGTCGGCGAACTCGTCATTCCAGCAGGAAGTTCCTGTGCGATCTCCCGAAGGAGATCGCACAGGAAATTGTGAAGCACTTTAGCGAGGAGATCGACACGAGACAGTTGCTTGATGTTGGCCTCAATGAACGTCGAATCCATCCGTTGAGTACTCGCATCAATCTCAAATTCACCCTGAAAGTAGGTACGGTGATTCTCGAAAACCTCGTTTAGCAGGTCGTGACCGGTCTCTTCTTCGTATTCCATCAACCGACGGCGGAAATTGGTGAGTGTCTTCTCACAAATATTGTCTCCGAGTGTCTCCTTTCCTAATACGTTCCTGACGCGAAAGTCGAAGACGTAGGCGTGTTCGAGCTCTTTGTCGGACATACCGGCAGGTGTTAGATAATCTCCAAGGAGACAAGCTCGTTGACTGGCTTGTTCGGACGGCTATACCCGTCGTGGTATAGCCGTTCGAACTTTGTTTCATCAATTTGGGTGAAAACATGTTCGCAGAAGTGAGTAGACCAGTGATTCTGCAGTTTCTTTCGTATCCTGCCTGAAAGGTCTTTCAAAGGCGAAAAGAGCATCTCTTGCTCATGTTCAGTATTTTCTCTAAACACGTTATTACCCAATTTATTGACTTAACGAAACTCTGATGTAAATAACTTACAAATATTATTTTAGACACCTCAATTGAAGTCACATAGAAAACTCAGGTAACTCATCAATACACCTTTCTACGGTGCCGTCATCCTCTGAATTTAGCACGAAAAATCTATCAACTCCTGAGGATTTCAACCGAGCGACTCAACTCTGTTCTCGTCTTGGCTCGTACATGCTACTGAAGCAACTTTCGTCGGGTGTTCACAGCGACTAGACCGCCGCCGGCAATGACTGCGATCGCTGCTGACAGCGGATTGAAGAACCCGACGGCCAACGCCAAGAGAGCGATTCCGTTGTAGGAGAACGCGAGGAGGTTGTTCTGTTTCACGCGACGACGAGCCGCACCCGCTAGGTCGAAGGCGGTTTCGACGGAGCGGATGTCGTTGTCGACGATAGCGATATCGGCGGCGTCAGCAGCTAACGCCGTGCCGCCGCCCAACGAAATACCGAGGTCGGCGGCTGCGAGTGCCGGGGCGTCGTTGGTACCGTCCCCGATCATCGCGACCTGACCGTCTGATTTGAGTCGCCGGATCGTCGCCGTCTTTCCTTCCGGTGGAACCTTCGCGAAGACGTGCGTCACGGCTTCGTGCTGCTTGAAGAAGTCCGTCGCTTCCTCGTCGTCACCGGTCAAGACGACGATGTCCGTGTCTCGTGCTCCGAGCCGAGAGATGGTGTCGTCCCAGCCGTCCCGCGGCTCATCGCCCACGACGATCAGCCCCTCTGCTGTCCCGTCGCGACCGACGACGACCGAAAGCTGACCGAAGCCCCGAGCGTCGGCGACACGAGACCGGATGTCGTCGTCCACGGTCCACCCCTGTTCCGCGAAGAGATCGAGGTTTCCGACAAGATACGGAGTTCCATCGATCACCCCTTCGATACCGGACTGGTGATTCGTGAACTCGCTTATCTGGCCTGTTTTCTCTGTCTCATTACCGTTATTGTCCGAGTTCGATTGATCGTCAAGGCCTTGGTCGGTCGCATTCCTGTGGGCGAAAGCCGTTGTGATGGCGTTTGCAGCGGGATGTGATGCTCGTTGTTCGAGCGCTGCGACGGCGTCAAGGAGGTCCGCAGGAGCGTCCGCTTCGATCACCTCCATCTCTCCGGTCGTGAGGGTCCCCGTCTTGTCGAAAACAACGGTATCGATGTCTCGGAGTCGTTCGAACACCGTCTCGTCGAAGATAATGATCCCCCGACGGAGTGCACTTGCGAGGCTCTTCGCGACCGAGAGCGGCGTCGCAAGTCCGAGGGCCCACGGCGAACCGGCGAGGAGGACCAGCAGTGCGAGGAGGATCGCGTCCGGGATGCTCATGTCGAACGCGATTACACTGGCACCACCGATCGCAACGGCGGCTCCGACAACGAGAAGTACCGCGTACGACGCGAGTTGGTCGGCGTGGCGTTGGACGCCGTGAGTCGCGCTCTGGAGGTCCCACACGGCTGTGGTTATCCGATCGATACTGCTCGTCACGTCCGTGCCGACACGAACCAAGGCCGCGCCGTCCGTGACGATCGATCCACCAATGATCTCGTTGCCGGCGCGTTTTAGCACCGGAAGCGACTCGCCAGTGACGATCGCTTCGTCGACGGTACAGCTGTCTTCGACCAGTTCACCGTCTACTGGGACTCGTTCACCCTGTCGAACGAGCACGACATCCCCTGAATTGAGGTCCTCCACGCGAACTTCCTCAGTCTTCCCGTCCGAGTCATACGTTCGTGCGCGCTCGACTTGTGATATCGTGAGTTCGGTGAGGCGATCAAGGGCGCGCTGCTTGATCGACGACTCGTAGAACACCATCGCGGTGACTGCGGCCGTGACGACGATCGCGAGGTCGTAGAAAATGTCGTTTTGTCCGAGGATGACAGCGGCCGTACTGTACGTGTACGCGCTGATCGCGGTGATCGCGACCAACAGGTCGGTGTTCGGGCGTCGCATTTTGAGACTGAGGTATGCGCCGCGCAACACCGGGAGACCGGTGAAGAGGAGAATAATGCCGGTCATCACGAAATACAGCCGGAGGAAGACGAACGCTCCCTCGCTATCTAGACGGAAGGCACCCTCGAATATTTCGAGCGCTTGCCAGTCAAATATTGACGCAAGGTGAGCGGGATAGATAATTGCGACGTACGGGACCAACAGAAACGCACCGAAGAGGAATCCGACGGAGTATCGCATTCCCAACAGCTGGTCGTCTCGACGCTTTCGAATTCCACCCATCTCTCGTGCTCGGCGCGTCGTCCCACCGGTTTCGCTCACGTCTGACGAGGCATCCTCACGGAGATACGCCGTATACCCGAGGGTACTCAATACATCACGCAGCGACTCCTTCGAAACAGTGTCTGGGTCGTGTTCAACTCGGATCGTCTCGGTGACGTAACTCGCCTCGGCACTGATCACTCCCTCTTGTTTCTCAGCGAGAGATTCAAGATACGCCTCACACGTCGCGGAGTACATGCCGTCAATCCGGAGGAACGTCCGAGAACGATACTGATCGGGAGGAACAGTGTCGTCTCCCTCATCAATCTTGTTCTCAGTTGTGGTCTGGGTGACATCGAGAGAATCGGGAGCCCCAAGCGTCGTGTGTACATCGTGGCACCCGCTCGAACAGAACGAGCGTTCACCATCAGCCTCGAACGTGGAAGACTGAATCTCTCGACCACACAAATAACATTTTTCAGTCATATATTAGTGGGAGTGGTTCATGCTGTCTGTCTGAGAGCACACCGGTCTGAATGGACACTATGAACCATGTTTTTTATAGAACGTATTCGGATGATAGGGTGTCTGTCGCTTATGATTCGGTAAGTGGGTCGTGTTTATGTGGTTGTTGATACTCTCTGTGGTGGATCTGTGTCAATCAGTCGTATCCACACCTACGTAGCATCCTCGGAAATATGCGACCACCACCCTCGCTCGCTGATCGCTATGTGTACTTGAGCGATGATCCCCAACAGGGGCAGTTCCAAGAGCGGACCGATCACAAGCGCCAACGGAATGAGTGGTTCATTCGGGAACGCGACGACGGCGATCGCGAGTGCAGTCGGTGAGTTTCGCGACAGGATAGTGTTGTTGAAACACACGAGTTCCTCGTACGAGAAATCAAGCATACGACCAATAGCGAATCCGACACCGAGGTTGATCACGTAAAAGGCGATCACGGGAATCGCCATCACAGCGAGCAGTCGCGGATTCTCGACGATTACCTGAATTGAGGCGCTAAGGCCCCTTCCTCATTCGTCTTTAGTTAATACTCTTAGTAATACTTAGTAGCTTCATATTCGATCCAGATTCGACACGTTCGTGCCGGCAATAGGTGGAAAATGGCGGTTTTGAGGGTTGCTTGTCGTTCGATATCAGCAACAACAGAATCTCAGCCGTGATTTCTACTACATCTAATACTCTTAGACATAATTTAAACTCAAGTATTACTACTGGGCTTAACTAAAGACGAATGGCCCCTTCCTCAACGAGCGACCGAAGGGAGCGAGTAAGGAGGGGATACAGCGCCGCGGCTCTGTTGAAATCCTCAAAGAGTTACATGTTTAGCCTGTAATTCGACGAAATGAAGGCCCTCCCGAAGTCGCAGATTCTCCGTTTTGCTGAGAAGGCGATCCATCTGGCGCGTCGAGCGGTCTCCCGATACTCCTCGAAATTTTCTAAACACCGCTATACACTTCCCCAACACGTTGTTCTGTTGTGTCTCAAAGTTCAAAAGAACACAACCTACCGTGGCTTGCTTGACGAACTGATCGAGATGCCACGCATCCGTCGAGCTCTTGGATTAGCTGAACTTCCTACTCCTTCAACGCTCTGTAAGGCGTTCAATCGACTTGATATGACCGTATGGCGTATCATATTGACTCTCTCAGCGACGCTACTTCCGACGAGCGGAGTTGTTGGAGTTGATGCATCAGGGTTCGACCGCAGTCACGCTTCGAAACACTACACGAAACGCGCCGAGCTCACGATTCAGCAGCTCAAAGTGACGCTGCTGGTCGATGCGAAGGTGAACGCAATCCTAGATTTACACGTGACGACGACCCGGAAACACGATAGCCAGGTTGCGCCGTCACTGATCAAACGCAATCCCGAGAATATCGACATTCTGCTCGGTGACAAGGGCTACGACGACCAGAAGATCAGGCGGCTTGCTCGTCAACACGAGGTTCGTCCACTGATCAAGCATCGTGAGTTCACATCGCTCCATAAGGCATGGAACGCGCGCTTAGATGCTGATCTCTATGGCCAGCGGAGTCAATCCGAGACAGTCAACTCTACGCTCAAGCGGAAGTACGGTGCGTTCGTCCGCTCACGACGATGGTGGAAGCAGTTCCGTGAACTCACCATCGCTTGTCTCAGTCACAACATCGACCGATCACTCTGAGTGGTCAAGACATATGATTCACAGACCGCTCAGGATCAGGGAGTAATGATTCTTGCCAGTCTTCATTCAGTCTCTGCTAAACACCGTTGCTGGATCAAACGGCCACCACTCGCGGTTTCGGATCGCCAAATGGATTTGTGCAATGAAGCCTAACAGCGGAAGTTCCAACAGCGGCCCAATAACCAGTGCGAGCGGGATGAGCGGCTCGTTCGGGAACGCGACGACGGCAATTGCGAGGGCCGTCGGTGAGTTCCGTGAGAGGATCGTGTTGTTGAAACAGACCATCTCCTTGTAGGAGAACGAGAGTACTTGTCCGACGCCAAACCCGATGCCGAGATTGATCGCATAGAAGACGAGAACGGGAACCGCGAGAAGAGCAAGTAATCCGGGGTTTTCGAGGATTAGCTCCCCCTGCGAAGCGAACATTGCGCCGATGGCGAGACTGAGGAAAATAATCTGGAGCGGACTCAATTTCGGCAGGAAGTGCTGCTTGAACCACTGCGTCCCCTTTTGTCGGGTCAATGCCCACCGAGCAAGTCCACCAACCACAAGCGGGACGACGAGTACGAGAACGACGCTTTCGATCAGCAGCTCCATCGGTAACGCGACCAGTTCGCCCGCGAAGACGTACAAGTAGAGTGGAAGCAGTATCAACTGGAGAACGAGGTTGTACGGGAGAATAGAGGTAGCCAGCGGAACATCTCCGTCCGCAATATCGGTGAAAATGAGATACCAATCCGTACATGGTGTCACCATCAGCATGATGAGTCCGACCCACAGGGCAGGGTGATCTCGAAGGAAAACCGCGCCGAGTGCCACCGCTAACAGCGGACTCCAGATGAAATTGACCAGAAGACTAGACCCGACTACACGACGATTTCCGAACGCTGCCCGGAGGCGAGAGAGTGGGATTCCGGTGAACGCGGCGAACAGCATCACCATCAAGAACGGGAGAATGAGTGAGTCCGCAATCGGCGGAACACCAGCGATCTGACCGAGCACTAACCCACTCAGAATCGCAATAATAACGAATACACTCTGGTACTTCTCGACGAAATCCATTCTGTTGCGTCTGTGTCGGGAGCCATCCTAAGGATGTTGCTTATTGTAATGACACTAAAGAGATAGATTGGGAATACAATAGACAATTTTGTGACAACGTGAGACAGTCACTGGCCATTTCTGGTCCATATGTAGCGAGTGAATTAGTCTCAACTGCAGAAGATCCCACGAGCGCAAAACCGAGGGGGAGAGAAGGAGACACGTGGAGGCTCTCGTCGATGGCGACCGCGTCGAAATGGTGGTCGTTGATACAGTTGGAACGTCGTTCATGAGCTGGAATACAGTCATATCGAACGCGCGACGGAAGGGTATCTGTCTCGGTTTCGGATGCGTGTCTGATTGCGCAAATCGTCTGTTACAATCTTGCTCTGTCGGCGTCGCCGTAACGTCTCGTCCGAGAGTTCGGTGCGGCCATTCTAGCCGGACGATACAAAATAATAAGTGTACCCTCGTGAAGGGGCGCGCAAGAGTCGAAAGGCAAACATGATAGATCCAATTATCCTGCAACAGGGGAGCGACTGGCGCGCGCAGGCGGAGGTCTTCGACGAGATCTTCTTCGTCTTCCTCGCGCTCGGTACGCTCGTCGGCACAATCGTCGTCGCGTACACGCTGTGGAACGTGTTCAAATATCGCGACGACGGCAGTGAACCGAAGGAGGACTTTGACGCGCCGATCGTCGGTGAACTCCCGACCGGACAGGGCGGTCCGAAAGCGAAGAAGCTCTTCCTGTCGTTCGGATTGAGCGCGATCGTCGTCATCAGCCTTGTCGTGTACGCGTACGGACTCCTCCTCTACGTCGAAGAGGGTCCAGACACGAGCGACGCGGGGAATATCGAAATCACCGTCGAGGGGTACCAGTTCGGTTGGGAGTACATCTATCCGAACGGTTACTCCACGAGGGGCGAGATGATCGTTCCGGCCGATCAGCGGATCGACCTCAACGTGACTTCACGCGACGTGTGGCACAACTTCGGCTCGTCGGAGTTACGGATAAAATCCGACGCCATCCCCGGAGAGTACAGTAGTACCTGGTTCTCCGTGAGTTCCGAGGACGTTGAAGCACAGGGTGGCGAAGCAACTTACCGAGTCGAGTGCTTCGAACTCTGCGGCGCGGGCCACTCTGCGATGACTGGTCAAATCACGGTGCTCCCGCAAGACGAGTGGGAAGAATGGTATGCTGGAACCCAAGGTGAAAACACTTCTAGTGTCGACAGCGCTGGCGCCGGAAATGCCTCCAGCGTTGACAACGCAGTCATTCGAGGTGCCCCCGCATGAGCGAACTCCCGCCAACGACTTCCGTCAAACGATGGCTCGTCACGACCAACCACAAGGACATCGGCATCCTATACACGATTACTGCCCTGTTCTTCCTACTGTTCGGCGGTGTCCTTGCGCTGCTGATCCGTGTCCAGCTCTGGGACCCGATGAATCAGATCCTGTCTGGGCTCGCGTACAACGAGGCCGTCACGGCCCACGGACTGATAATGGTGTTCTGGTTCCTCTCCCCGTTTGCCTTCGGCTTTGCAAACTACTTCGTGCCGCTCCAGATCGGTGCCGACGACCTTGCGTTCCCACGGCTTAACGCGCTCTCCTATTGGATGTACCTGTTCTCCGGCGTACTGTTGTCAATCAGCTTCTTCCAGGGCGGCACGCTGAGCGCTGGCTGGACGATATACGCTCCGCTCAACATACCCGCGTACACACCGAGTATCGGCTCAACGGGAGCGATACTGGCACTCGCGATGTTCACCATCGGAGTCACCGCCTCGTCGGTGAATTTCCTCGTGTCTATTCATCACTCGCGTGCCGAAGGAATGGGGATCATGGATATGCCGATGTTTACCTGGACCATCCTCGCGACCGTGTGGATGATGCTGTTCGCGTTCGCTGCATTGCTCGCTGCGGGACTCATCCTCGCGTCCGACCGCGTGCTTGGGTCGGTGTACTTCTCCGCAACAGAGGGCGGGTCCCTGCTATGGGGCCACCTGTTCTGGTTCTTCGGCCATCCGGAGGTGTACATCGTCTTCTTCCCGGCTCTCGGTGCGATGTTGGAGCTGTTCCAGACGTTCTCAGGGCGCCGGCTCGTCGGACGGAAGTGGGTGATCATCGCCATCTGTCTTGTCTCCGTCCAGTCGTTCCTCGTATGGATGCATCACATGTTCCTGACGACGATCAACCTGGAGATCAAGACGCTGATGATGGCGACCACTATCGGGATCTCCTTACCCTTCGACCTGATCGTGTTCTCGCTGATCTACACGCTCATCAAGGGACGAATACAGTTCACGACACCGTTCCTCTTCGCGTTCGGGGCGCTACTATTGTTCATCCTCGGCGGCATCACCGGAGTGTTCCTCGGCGCCATCGTCCTCGACTACGAGTTCCGTGGCACCTACTGGGTGGTCGCGCACTTCCACTACGTGATGTTCGGGGGGGCGACAGCCCTGATCGGCGCTGCGTACTACTGGTTCCCGAAAATAACCGGGAAGATGTACGATGAACTCCTCGGGAAGATCCATTTCGTGCTGTTCTTCATCGGGTTTAACGCCGTCTACTTCTCGATGTTCCTCGGCTGGGAGACGCCGCGCCGTGTCTTCGAGTACAACCCCGAACTCCAGATCTATCACCAGTTCGGGACGATCGGTGCATTCGTACTCGGATTCTCCTTCTTCATCATGTTCTACAACTTCGCGAAGTCGTACGTTTCCGGCGAGCCCGCCGGCGACAACCCGTGGGACTACTCGCGGACTGCCGAGTGGGCCATCTCTTCACCGCCGCCGCTCCAGAACTGGCCAAACCGGCCGTCCTACGCGTCCGGCAAGCTCGAATTCGTGAAGGATTATGTGCCCGACAGAGGTCCGGCAGTGAAGACCGACGCCAACGGGAACGGGGCGACTGACGGTGGTGACACCCACTCCGAGCACATCAAGGAGTACCCGTACTGGGACAAGCACCCGAGCCACGCAAGCATATGGCCGCTCACACTCTCGTTTGCAGTTGGTGTGTTGTTCCTCGGGCTTACCGGATTCCGCGATAACGTTGTCTTCGAGGTCGGCGAGTCGCTCGCATCGACGAGCGTGACGATCTCGAATCCGGTATACCCGATACTCATCGTTGTCGGATTGGTCGGACTCGTCTGGACCGGGGTGAAGTGGAGCCTCGAGGACTTCTATGCCCCACCGACCGAGTTCGCCGAACGGTGGCCGTTCGAAGGTGTCGAGAAAGTCAAGCTGGGGATGTGGTTCTTCATCGCGTCGGACGTGATCGTCTTTGGCGCGTTCCTCTCCGCGGCCATCTTCGTCCGGTACAACGCCGGCTGGATGACGTGGGAGCCACTGGCCGAACCACTACCGGGACTGATCAACACGTTCGTGCTGCTCACCTCATCGTTCACCGTGATCTTGGCGCTGGTCGCTGCTCGCCGGAAGAGCCGGCAGGGCCTGCTTGCGTCACTCGGCGCAACGATAGTGCTTGGGTTCACATTCCTGGGTATCAAGCTCTGGGAGTGGAACAAAGAGATCTTCGAGCGGGGCGTGACGATTTCGGCGAACGCCCACGGTGACCCAATCCAGGCGTCGATCTATTACGTGACGACGGGGCTCCACGGGATCCACGTAGTTATCGGCCTCGTGATCGCCATCTTCCTGTTCGTCAGGGCGTATCAGGGGCACTACTTAGAGGACGAGCGGCCGATCGAGTACTTCGGCCTCTACTGGCACTTCGTCGACATCGTCTGGGTGTTCATCTTCCCGCTGTTCTACCTCTTCTGAGGACAGCGGCGGAGTCACCGTATTTGACTGTGTTGAATCACCATACAGCAGCGGGGTAGGCCACTAAATCAAAGGAGTTGAAGCGGGAAGATCCGGTTGCCTGTGACACAAATCTCCCGCTTCATCGGGGAAGTTGTGCCGGTTGCTCAAAGAGTTACTGGCGATGGAGGCGAATCTGCCGCCCCGGAAGGCGGCGGCGGATTCGCCGACTATGCACTCGTTTCCCTTCACTGTCTGCGGATTTACCTCGATTCATCGTACCGCATTACGATCGACCTGCTCAAAGAAATGCCACAAATAACCGGAGAGATCGGCCTCAACGCGGCCGATCTCCCAGCGCCGTCCACGTTGTGTAAGGCGTTCGACCGGATCAGTATGAGCGTGTGTCGAGTGCTGCTGCGCCAGTCGGCGCAGCTGCACGATCTCTCTGAACACGCCGCGATCGACGCCACGTTCTACGAACGCTCAGCAGCGAGCCGCCACTACTGCCAGCGAATTAGCTACCGCGTTCAAAAGCTCAAAGTCACGAAATTAGTCGATACAGCGTCTTAAGCCGTCCTTGACGTTCACTGCTCAACGAACCGGGAAGGAAGCGACGCAGACCTTGCTGAGCAGATCGCCCGCCGGAACGCGGGCGATCTGCGGTCTCTTGCGGCCGATAAAGGCTATGACAAGCAATCGCTTCGTGAAGGATTACGCGACCTCGGGATCAGACCGCTGATCAAGCACCGTATCTTCGCTCCGTACGACCACGCACACAACGCCAGAATTGACGATAACAGCTACAATCAGCGCTCTATGACCGAAACCGTGAACTCGGCTGTGAAGCGCTCGCTCGGCTTCGCCGTGCGAGCGCAGACGTAGTTTCGTGAGTTCCGAGAAATCGCTCTGATGTGTGTCGTCTATAACATCAAGCGCTTCGTTAAACAGTGAATCACTACGCCTTACAGCGATTCAACACAGCCTGTCTAAGTTAACACGACCGTCATCTGCTGGGCGAACGTCACGTATCTGTCTGGCGCAGCCCCGCCAGCCGGCGTCCAACAGTGCGTCGAAGACTGCGTTCGTGAACACCCTGCCGTCGAAGGTGTCCACGACACTGCCGTCTACTATATGGGGGCTAATCTCGAAGTTGAACTCCACGTCGAGGTTCCCGGAGACTACACACTTCGCACTGCCCACGAAATCGAAACAGTGCTTATCGACAGGCTTCGAGATCTCCCCGCCGTCGGCGACGCACACGTCCATCTTGATCCGGCAGGAACGGACGAGTGGAAGGACGCCGACGAGGACGGCTCACCCGTCGAGTCTGACGGATCCGGAGACCAGCTCCACGACCAACGCACGAATACAGAGATACGCCACACTCCTGGTGTGTAATCAGTCGGCCGTCTGATTATCGTGGTCCGGCTGAAGGAACATTACGTTGACTCTCCCCACAGCGTCGAAATCGCGAAGCTGGTAGACGAGTTCGCGAATCCGTCCAGCTGACCCCTCACAGAAGATTGTTTCGAGACACCACTCGCCATGATGCATATGCTGAGTCGTCCCGATGATATCATCAAACTCGTGTTGGACAGTGTGGAGATCCCCGATGACGAGCGTGTGCTCGTAGTCGAAGGCGAGCGCAGCGACTGCGGTCCCGTCAAGCCCTTCGAGGGTGGTATGACGCTCTATATACTCTTGGATCGCCTCCCGAACAGCACGCGAGCGCGATTCGAGTCCTTCGTCTTGCCACGTTTCGTCGAACGACTCGAGAATTTCTCCGGGAATATTCAGGCTGGTTCGCATTAAGGGAATGTTAGCCGGGGACGCCTATGAAACTCATTATTACGGGATCCCCGAATCGGCCATAACAACCCCTATCAGTCCGTCAGTCTCGTATTCTTCTATATGGTGACTGGAGTACTTGGTCTTGCACTCGGGGCGAGTGTGCTCGGGCTCTCTCACGGGCTCGCCCCGGGCCACGGGTGGGCAATCGCGGCGAGCTATGCACTCGACAAACCGAACAAGTGGTTCTACGGCGCTGCATCGAGTCTCATCCTCGGGATCGGCCACCTCATCAGTAGTATAGCGATGGTGGTGGTCTACTTCTGGGCGCTTTCGTACTTCGGGCTCACACAACTCAGCTGGATGAATTACGTGGCGGGCGCGCTACTTATCGGGCTCGGAATCTGGCAGTATTTCAACGGGCATGACCACGGTACTGGATTTAATCACGACGGAGAAGAAGAGGAAGATAAGCACGCCCATGATCACGCGGACGACCACGAGCACACACATCGCACTGAAGAGACGTCCACGTGGGGGGCTCGCATTCGACGCGCCCTCCCATTCGTCGGTGAGTCCAGCCACGACCACTCGCACGGTCGCGTCGACGAAACGCCCGAGCGTGGCCTCTACGGGATGGTTGCACTCGCGTTTGCGCTTGGCTTCACACACAACGAAGAGTTTGACATTATTGCCATCTGTACCGGCTCGGCATACTGTCTCGAGTTGATGCTTCTCTACTCGCTCGCCGTCATCGTCTCCCTCGTCGGAGTGACTCTCCTGCTTGTGGCCGGCTATGAGCGGTACGAAGAGCGGCTCGAAGGATATGTCGAGTACCTCCCTACATTTACGGCAGCGATCCTCATCGTGATGGGGATCGGGTTCATCCTCGGGGTCTTTTGAAAGGACTGAATCTATACTTCCACGATGCGCCTATCGCAGGGTTATGTAGACGGTCGGTCGGACACTGTCCACCAAAGAATTGGCAGTGAAATTCCGGAAAGTGATACGAAGAGTGGATGTCCGAAAGACACTTGAGAAAGCACAGGAGAGCTCCGGGGTTGCCCCTGAGTGGATCCTCCTAATACTGCGCGTGGTGATCGTCGCGAACAGAGCTGTAGACGTGACAGTACTCCTTTCGACGTTCCTCGCACCGACGTTTCTCATCCAGCTGGTTAGCCCTGTCTTCCATGATGAACCTGCCGAGATTACGGGTTCCTCGAAATCGCACGCCTCGAGGAGATAGCGACTGCTTCGAGTTAGATTTTCTGGAGCGCGAGGCAATACCCAAACCTGCGATGAAGCTCGGTATGTGCCCTATTTAGCTTAAGTGAATATAGGAAATTGTTTTTATACAACATACGGTGAGGTCAACCGTTGTCCGTCAACCATCCACAACTGGGTACTGAAGACAGATCTCCAGTCGCTCGATGGGGTAAATCCGGATCACGTTGCGGTCGACGAGACTGTGATCCACTGAATGATAACCGAGAAGGGCTTCGTTGAAACCAAAGACGTGGGGCGAAGGACGGACGTAGATCTTACCGAGGAGGGGAAAAATACACTCTCCGCGTTTAGGCATCTCATCGAAAAGTGATTAGTATAGTTAGCGCTCAGTCGAATCGACCTCTTCCAGAGCTTCTGTAGCAACATCACCTAACTCCCCTGCCTCGATATGTGAATACCGTTCTCGAACCATCTCTTCGGAGTTATCGAGATACCGGGCCGCCACCGTGTACCCAAACGCGCGGACAAGTACCTCGCCCATTCCACGTCGACCACCGTGGGGCGCGAGATAATCGTGTTTCGGGTGGTCGATATCGACCTCTGCGGCCTCCGAGAGCCGTTGGAGAATCGTCCGTGCGCCGTCCGTCGTAATCGACGGCGGCCGAATGTCCTCATCGAGCGCCAGCAGTAGATCGCGAGCGTATTCTTCACGGCGCTCAGTAATTGCTTCCGGGAGTTCCCCTCGTTCGGCTAGCTCATCCTGGATGAGTCCTGCGAGCGTCCGTTGGTCGAACGTCGGGAACACCGGCCAGCGTTCCGTCGGTGGGTCCATCAGCCTTCGATAGCTCCGCAGTGGAGAGATTACTGGGTCGGGGAGACTGGCGGCGTCCCATTGCTGCTTCTTCCGGTAGACATCCATACTACCGTCGTCGAGCGAAATTTCCTCCCACCGGACGCCGCGCCGGCGTGGGTCGTTCGGATCCCGGAGCAGTTCCCCGACGCGGACAGCGGTGTACGCGAGAACGAACACCAGCGCCCGGTCACGAGCCGCCTTCAGCGCCGCGTAGCGCGCTCGCTGTCTGTCAAGAGGGTCAGTATCCCCCGGGAGTGTGGTGAACGTCTCGATGGCGTCACGGGCTCGCTCGTCGACGTACCGGGTCAGGGCGTGGCGCTGCTCGGACGTCCAGGCCTGCTGATCACCGGGCTTGCGACCGTCGTCCTCCGGCAGCGGCGCCATCGCACTCGCCCGCTGCGCGTAATGGGCTTCGAGATATCCCTCGTTGACGCACCACCCGCACCACGCGGAGATATAGCGATAATAGGTTTGTACGGTATTCTGTTTGAGCCCGCGATCGCCGGCGAGATGCCGGGCGTACTCCCGGAAGACGCGTTCATCGAGGTCTTCGAAGGTGGGCTCCTGGTCGACGTCGTCGGATACGATCCCGGTCCAGTCGTCGGCGCCGCGGTCGCCGGCGGCCCACTCGGCGAACCGCTCGAGCTCGCGTGCAGCGTTACGTCGGTAGTTCCCGCCGTCGCCACCGCGGCCTTTCCCCTTATCCTGGAGGTAGCGCTCGAAGAAATTCTTGAGTGACTGATCGGCGCGTTCTCGGGGTGTCATGGTTCCTCGTTCGCGTACTGGTAGGTCGGACGGACGTCCTCGAGGAGCTCTTCGACGATTTCCCAGAGAACCAGGGAAGGGGTCTCGTGTTCGAATGTAATCTCCCAGCGATCCTCCGTATCGGCGACTGAGTACTGGAAATGCGCCCGTCCGAGATCGGGATGGTCCTCGTCCTGGTGCCAGCCGGCGTGAAAGCCCGTGTTCGGGTCGGTGTAGTTGATACGGAACCAATCGTGAGGGTCCTGCCGATACCACTTGACGGTCAGCTCCGGCGAATCAGGGCCTGTCGGGGGATCCAGACGGGCCGGATCGAAAATCGCCCGCAGCTGCTTGGCCTCGATATCGTCAGGAACGTACTCGACGGCCGTGATCTGGGGAACACGGTCGAGGACGTCCCGCTTCAATTGGGTGTAGAGGTTCGCGTTCGGATCACCACCTGGATGCGGGACCGACATTCGTTAGCTGCTGGCCTCAGCGGGCTCTGTCGTCGGAGCGAGGAAGTCCCATTCGCGGATGGCGAAGCCAACGATCTGGATACGCCGCTGAAGGTGCTCCCACTCGCGGGCAATCTCACGGCGACGATCTTCCTCCTCAGCGTCAAGAGACTCGTCAGCGAGCGTCCCGCGAAGCTGGTTCGGTGACTCGACCTCGAATTCATTCTCCCAGTCGCGAATCTGCGTCTTCATATCGGCGAGACGGTCCGTGAGTTCCTCGACAGTGTGCCCGCTGTCTCGAAGCCGCATCGCCTCCTGCATTGCTTGGCGGCGGTAATCAGGGTAATACGTGGTGTGAGTCCCGCTTTCGTCACGGTGGAGGATGCCATCGTCGACGAGCCGATCGAGGACGCGTTTGGTCGGCTCGTGTGACCAGCCCGCTTCCGAGGCGATCCAGTTCGCCGTCTGAGGCTCCGAAAGCTGCCGGGCGGTCATCCTCACGCGGTCTTCACCCGTGGTCTGGCGTTCCATCAGGCCCTCGGAGTTCGATTCGTCTTCGGACATACAACACCGTTCGCGCTTTATCTTAATATAGGTTGAGGTCATTAGTTCTATATCGAATGCGTTTCTTCGCCATCGCCTCGACCTCGGCTGAGGAGAGTCAGAGAAATCTCAAACCCCGTTCTTGGCAGTTCTACCCCGGGGGAAGCGCCGTCGTGAGGCGGTTGCAGCATTCGTGCTTCACCGACGGCGGCGGGGTACTTCAAACTGGTCGTGATTACTATACTAATCACGTCCAGTTGTTGTTTTGGGCGTACTAGCCAAATTCAGCGGTCTCAGCCTACAATTCCGCTATTCGGAGATATATAAACTTCATATGGCTATACCAATTCGTGGGCGTGTGAAGTTCACAGTTTCGGAGGATAGGCTAGTTTTAGATCGAATCGCCATCAAGTCGTGGTGATTCTCAGCAGTCGGGGATCGATTTTGAATCCCTACTCTCGAACTACCGGACGAGCGTACGAAATTGCGTGGATTTTGGCGCTGCTGAATACGGTTGTCACTCTTGAGCGGCGGACCCAGCGAGAGCTCAACCGATTAGTCGTGCGGGATCAACGCCGAGGCAACGAGCTCAACACACTCACCCGCAGTCAACACGGGTGCGTAGTCCATCTCTCCGTCGACACCTGCTTTCAGCAGGAAATCGGTGAGCCGCCAGATATTGTACAAGAGGACCGCGAACACGAAGTAGAATAGGCGAACACGGTAATCTTTCGAGGAGGTCTTGGCGAGAAAGTCGCCCTTGATCGATTTGTACTCACTCTCGATCTGCCACCGGCGGCTGTAGCGCTGACAGAACGTCTCGGCTTCCTCGGGACCGACTCGGAGATTCGTCGCGAAGACGGCCGTTCCCTCTCCACTCGTCGACGGTACGTACAGGAGCCGCATTGGATGCGATCCAGATTCCACATGGACAGAAGCCGACTCAACAGCCACCTCTTGGTCGTCTTCCTCCATTTGTTCAAGTACATTCCGTTCGGAACTGGAGACCCGCTTGGGTATGAGGTAGTTCACATCGAGGTTTGAGAGTGTCTGAAACACTTGTATCGAGTCGAACTCCCGATCACACAGCACTGTCTCGATTGGAACGTGCTCTTTTGCTCGTCGAACGAGCCGTCGCACAGTACGATGGATCTGATTCGACGTGTTCTCATCCCACTCAGAGCTCTCTCGAACCGGTTCCACGGCAAGAACGAGCGGGATATTCTGTCCAATGATCGAGAGTGTTGCGAATTTGAACGCTCGACCGTCTCTGTCCTTGGTCCCGCTGACCATCGGCATCTCTTCGACCTCTCCGTAGTAGGGAATAGTCGTGATGTCGATCGCGGCTGTGACTGGACGCCGGAACGATGCTTCAGAGGCGATCACCGAGAGTAAGCGATCCGTCGTTTTGTTGAATCCCCTCACGAGTTCTTCGGGGCCAAATTGTTTGACTGCGCGGAGGTGGGTATCACCATGCGGTCCGTACTCTTTCCCGCGCCGATATTGGAAGCGAGTCGCTCCCTGCGAGGTGCCACAGCGGACCATCCCCATGAACGTCTGTAACTCGAAAAATTGCGTGTCCTCGTACGAGGCGTTCGACGCCCGACCAGAGTCGAAGTGTCCATAGGCGTGATCACGCGCGAGGCGCGTTGTCTGGACAATCTCGTCCTGTGAGAAGGATTTGTCTTCGACTGGGTCTGCGTCTTCTTGCGTATCGTCGACGATCTCTGCCTTAGGCCGCACCTCCGGTGCTGAGATGCTGCGATCATGGACTTCTTTGACAACGAAGTGGGCGGCAGCGTGGATGTATTCGTGGGTCGCGTCGTCGAATCGATTTCGCCACGCACGAGAGAATGCTGATTCGTCGGGCACTCGACTGAAGCCGAGGATAGTCGCTACTTCCGGTTGTCGGGTGAGTCGTCGAGTGAAGTTAGCGTATGAGTCACCCGTTATCTCCATGAACACGAACGAGAGCACCATCGCGCGAAACGAGAGTGGCGCGGGATGCCATGCTGGATACCCGTCTTCGATCGCGTCTATCGCGTGATCGAAATCCTCGAACACGGTGACGAGATCGGCTTCTTTGAGTTTGTCCCGGATGGTGATACCGAGCTGGTACGCTTCGCACAGAGACTGCATACGGGGTTCATCTTTGGAAGGAGGACTGCCGGAACCACTCATTTAGAAAATGGTGAGGTCGATAGCAAAGTTACCACACCGGCATGACTACAAACATATTCTCTTCATCGTCAAATGGATTGTAAGCGTGTGGCGAATAGCTGGTTAAGTATCAGTCATCAGCCGTGGAGCTTGAGGATCCATCTTCGGTCGTAGTCGTCTCGTCTAGCCGCCCGGTCGTGTATCCCCGCCAGTCGTACCGGTCTTGGAGGTACAACGCGACTTTCACCAAGGCGAGCAGCACCGGCACCTCGATAAGCGGACCGATAACGGTGGCAAACGCGACCCCGGAGCCGACACCGAACACCGCGACCGCGACGGCGATCGCGAGCTCGAAGTTGTTTGAGGCGGCGGTGAAGCCGATCGCAGTTGTCGTCGAGTAGTCGGCACCGATACCACGGCCCATGCCGAAGCTGACGAAGAACATCACAACGAAATAGATCGTCAGCGGCACCGCGATGAGTAGGACGTCACTTGGCTGCGCGACGATGCGCTCACCCTGCATCGCGAACATCACGATCACTGTAAAGAGCAGCGCGATCAGCGTGAGCGGGCTGATCGTGGGTTCAAACGTCTCCTCGTACCATTCAACACCTTTCGCCCGCGTGCCGACGAATCGGGAGAGGATGCCGGCGGCAAAGGGAATTCCGAGGAAGATCGCGATCGCCTCGAAAACCTGTATCGGTGTAATATTGAATGCGGAAATGCCGGCAACGAGCGATTCCATGCCCAGAATCGGGGGGAGAAATAGAGCGAAGAACCAGATGTACACGCCGTACGTAACGATCTGGAAGACGCTATTGAACGCGACGATCCCCGCGGCGTACTCGTTCGAACCCTCGGCGAGCTCGTTCCAGACCAGTACCATCGCGATACAGCGGGCCATCCCGATGAACACCAGTCCGAGGAAGAACTCAGGTCGGGCAGGCAGTCCAGGGACGAGACCGCTGAAGAAAATGACCGCCAACCCGAACATCAGTGTGGGGCCGATGAGCCAGTTCTGGACGAGGCTCAGCCCGAGTACCTTCACGTTCTTGAAGACAGCGGGGAGTTGCCCGTAGTTGACCTTCGCGAGTGGTGGGTACATCATTAACACGAGGCCGATCTCCACGAGGTGGAGGTCCTGAATCGGACCGGTCACCGACGGCGCAACGTAGCCGAGGCTGATCCCGATCCCCATCGCGCCGAAGATCCAGACGGTGAGGTACTTATCGAGGAAGTCCATCGACCGGGGATCCCCGCAGGACTCACAGTCGCAGTTCGGGCCGTGCTCGTGAGCGGCGCCGCTCACGCCACCGTCACCCCCGTCGTGTTGGGTGAGTCGGCCGTAGAGCGATACCGGTGCGTAGGCGGATAGTTGTTCATAATTGGTGTGTCGGCAGCAGTGGTTACTCTTCGGCCGCGATCACGTCGAGCTGGACGTCTGCGCCGCCCGGGAGCGAGCAGACGCCGACGACGGTCCGCGGGGGAAGTTCGACGTCGTCGAACCGGGACTCGTACACGTGGTCGATCGCCTCCGCGGCGCTCGGATCCGTGAGCTGAATTTCAAGCTTCATCACGTCGCCGAACGTCGCGTTTCGGTTGTCGGCGAGTGCGGCTTCGAGGTTGTCGAGCGCGGTCGAGAACTGCTCTTCGATTGAGTGCTCACTTAATATTTCTCCGTCGATCTCAGGGAGTATCCCCTCGAAAAAACGTAGGTCGGACGAGCCCGTTCGCTTTCCGAACGCACCGATGTTGTCCGTCCCTTCGCGCTGGCGCTTGCTCTCCTTACTTAGTGTGGGATCGATATCCATCTCGGTACGCTGCTCCGATTCCGGTTCGACCTCGGTTGTCTGCTGCCCCATAATAGATGAACAGTTGTTCATATATTAAAACTCTTTGGAGCAAGTCGGAAACTGTGATCGGAGTCCGGCTTCGGGGTGCGGAGCGGGGGGTCCAGACTCGTGGTGCCCCGACGACATCACAGCAGACGGTACAGTCCGGCCGCGAGAAGCGCCCCGAGGAGCGGTCCCACGATGGGCACCCAGGAGTATGCCCAGTCCGACGGTCCCTTGTGCGAAAACGGGAGAATTGCGTGGGCGATGCGCGGTCCGAGGTCGCGTGCGGGATTGATCGCGTATCCGGTGGGGCCACCTAACGAGAGTCCGATACCGAGCACGACAAGCGCGATCGGAAGCGCCGACAGTGCCCCTAGACCGAAGCCCACCGCTTGGCCGTCGATGGTAATCGACTGAAGCACCTCACCCGACTGAGCGTCGAAGAATCCGGCAGAATTCAGGTAGAGGACGCCGAATACCAAGACGAAGGTGCCGATGATTTCGGTCAGCAGATTAGCCGAATAGTTTCGGATCTCAGGGCTGGTCGAGAAGATCGCCAGCTTCACCTCCTCGTCTTCGGTCGCGGCGAAGTGGTCTTTGTACGCCAGCCACACCACTACGCCGCCCAGGAATCCGCCGACCGTCTGTGCGGCGACGTACGCCGGAACCTGCGCCCAATCGAACAGCCCGGCGGCAGCGAGGCCGACCGTCACGGCGGGATTGATGTGACCGCCGCTGACCTGACTGACGGTGAACACGCCCATGAACACTCCGATGGCCCATCCCCACGTGATGACGATCCAGCCGCCGCCGTTCCCTTTCGTCTCGTTGAGCACGACGTTGGCGACGACGCCCCCGCCGAATATGATGAGGATCGCTGTTCCGATGACCTCGGCAATGTATGGATGCATTCTGCTACTCCAATAGATTTATATCTATTCATCTATTAAAGTGAATTGGATCCCTTACACCGAAGATTTTTATTTAATGTGGAATATACGGTCGATAAAGACCAATTAGACAAGTGTATTTTCCACAATATACAGTTTGGACACCAATACGTATGAATAATAACTAAATCAAATGTGCTACAGTAAAGGAGTTTGGTAGCATTTTCTGTGGCTCATTTCGAGATGGATAACGTCGAGAGAGGACTCACAGTAACTCAAACTTTCACGCAACCAGATTCATCCACCCCGTCTCGGTTCCGCTCAACGGTGATTCCATTGCTAGAGTTAACCTCTGTCTGACCTGCTAGAGAACGTACAATTACTGATTTATCGCGTCCGATCAAGTGCCTCCACGAGCGCCTCCGCCCGTTCCGTGGTCGAATAACTGCGCGAGCGTCCATCTTTTTGCTTTTTTACGAGTCCGGCATCACACAGAAGCGTCAACGCGTGACTGACAGCGCTGTCGCTTATGGACACGTAGGGCGTGATCTCGTCGAACCTGACCGCGCCATCCGCGTCGACCAACAGGCGGACGAGTCGATATCGCGTCTCATATCCGAACGCCGACAGCGCTTTCACGTCGGCGGTCGTCGTCGCGTCGTCGATCAGTGCGTCGAGATCCGTGCCAGGAAGCGGGTCTGAAGAGGAGTCGGGCATAACTGACGTATTCGCTGCGACCGGAATAATTGTTCTGTCGGGCTTCAAAACGGCAAATACGAGCGAAATGCTTCTATTATCGAACTACACGGACAGCTACGGTTACTCTTCGGCGGCAATCACGTCGAGCTGGACGTCCGCACCGCCAGGCAACGAGCATACACCGACGACGCTGCGCGGTGGGAACGCCACGTCATCGAATCGCGACTCGTACGCGCTGTCCACGGCCGCCGCCGCACCTGCGTCTGCGAGCTGAATCTCGACCTTCATGATATCCGAGAGCGACGCGTTACGGTTTTCTAACATGAGTTCGAGCCGATCCAAGCACATCTCTATCTGCTCGTCTATTGGCTCCGATCCTCTTATCGTCCCGTTGATCTCCGGGAGAATACCTTGGAAGAAGATCAGATCCGACTCACCGGTTCGCATGCCGAATGCGCCGACGTTGTCGATACTGTCGCGCTGACGTTTGCTCTCCTCGCTCAGCGACTCGTTAATCGATATTTTGTTTTCACGGTCCGTCCGATCGTCTTGAGCCGCTATCTGCTGCGACATACAATTTAGTATTCCCTCATATGTTAAAGGTCCTTTCGGTTCTACTGTGTTGAGATCGAGGTAATCTACTCGGTACTAATATAATCTGTAATAGATTAATACCGGTAAAGCACAGTATGATGCTTGAATAATCCGGTTTTCCACACTATCTTGTGTGTATATAGTTCGGTGGAAGAACTGCGTCAAACAAACACATCTGAATATAGATCCGAGTCGAGTGCTCTCTCGAGTCAGCTGAACACCTGACCAAATGAGTTAAGTCAAATCGGATTATATCGATATGTATGTCGATACTCGACCGACTGCTCGGTGGCGAGTCAAACGACGATGAGAGCTGCTGTGACATGCAAATCGAGGAGGTGGACTCGGACGAAAACGAGGCGGACGCGCCGGACGAGCGCGCCGACCGTACGGAGGACTGATTCATAATGTCGCAGGAACAGAACGCGGCGGCTCAAGCGGGCTCCGAATCCGCGAGCGGAACGCTCCGACGGATGGAGGAAGGCGTCTGCTGTGACGGGCCGTTCCCGGAGACTCGACGGGCGGACGACGCGGTCGTCGAGGCGGAGCTGTCGGCGTTCAAGGCGCTGGCCAACGAGAAGCGACTCGCGGTCGTTCACGCGCTTCGAGAAGGCGAGCTCTGCGCCTGCGAGTTGGAGACCGTACTCGACGCGCCCCAGTCGACGGTCGCGTCACACCTCAGGAAGCTCCGCGACGCCGGCATCGTCGCCACGCGCAAGGAGGGAAAGTGGACGTACTACCGGATCGCGGACACAGCGAGCCTCCAGCTGCTCGATCTGGCCGCGGCGTTAGGTGAGGACCGATGATCCCGCCGGGGACCGAAGCGGCGCTGCTCGACTCGTGGGACTACTTCCTCCACCTCGCGATGGTCCTCACGCCGCTGTTCATCGGTGCGTCGTTCCTCGTCGGGCTCGCACAGGAGTACCTCCCGCCCGAGCGCGTCGAAGAGATGCTTCGCGCACGCGACCACGGCAGCGGGAACGTCCTCGCGGCGGGCCTCGGCGCGGTGACGCCGTTCTGCTCGTGTTCGACCGTCCCGGTCTTGGCGGGCCTGTTGGGGGCCGGCGCCCCCACGGGCATGGCGTTCTCGTTTCTGCTCGCCTCCCCGATCGTCAACTGGATCGCCGTGTTCCTGCTGTTCGGGCTGTTCGGGACCGGCGTGACCGTCGCGTACGTGACGACGGCGCTGCTCGCGGCGATCGTCGCGGGACTCATCATCGGGACGTTCGAACTCGACGGGTATATCAAGGACGTCCGGATCACCGCGGGCGGTCGTGAAATCGCGACCGACGGCGGAGCGACTCCCTCGGACACGTCGGGGGCAGCCGACGCTGGCGGATGTAGCGAGTGCGGGACGACGGCGACGAACAGAACCCACAAGGAACGCGTGACTGCCGCGGGGGAGGGCGCGCTCTCCTTCTTCCGCGACACACTCCCGTACATCGCGGTCGGGATCGCGATCGGCGCGCTGATCCACGGCGCCGTACCGGCGGAGCTCCTCCAGCGGATCGCCGGGCCGGGGAACCCGCTCGCGACCCCGATCGCCGCACTCGCCGGTGCGCCGATCTACGTGAGCATCAGCGGAATGCTGCCGATCGCGCACTCGCTCACTGAGGCGGGGATCCCGATCGGAACGGTGATTGCGTTCGTCATCGGCGGGGCGGGGATCAGCATCCCGAACCTGATCCTCCTGAACAAGCTGTTCGAACGCCGGCTGCTCGCGATCTACGCGACGACGGTCGTGACGATCGGGATCACCGTCGGTGTGCTGTTCAACACCGTCTTCGCCGGGCTACTCTGAGCCGGGAACCTTCTTACAGCGACCGCGACCCGTCGAGAGCGACGAGGACCGCGTTCGCACGCGGCGTGGCGCGATACATCCGCCACTTCCCTTCCTTCCGGCGCGTGACGAGGCCAGCATCAGTGAGCTGCGAGAGGGCGTGGCTGATTGCGCTGTCGCTCACGTCCAAGAGCGGCGAGAGCTCACACACGCATAGCTCCTCGTCATCAGCCGCGTGAAGCATCCGAACGATCTTGTATCGGGTCTCGTTGCCGAGCGCCGACAGTAGCTCGATATCGGTCTCCAGGTCCGACCCGCCGACGCTCTCGTTCAGTTCTTCTAGCTCCGCTAACCGGTCGGCGAGATCTTCATCTGTACAGGAGCCACATTCGTCGGCGACGTACCGCTGTAAACGCTCGGTAGATGACATACAAACAATTGAACCAAGCTGGGATTAAACGTTGCGGAGCGCCGTCTCAACTGATAGCTGGACAGCGAAAACAATATAGTAATCTCTCAAATATTGTCTCGTGTGAAAGAGACGAGACTTGTGGCAGGTGTCTGGCGGTCGACAACGACCATCTCGGCAGGCTCGAGCAACGATACGACCGAATGCGCCGCTACAGGGTGTTCGCCGTGACCGGTTCCTACAAACGGGTCAATTACACCGACATCGAGACCACCTCGGGCGCGATGCGGCCGCTTACTGACTCGCTCGATAGCGAGCAGGTCGGCGTGTCAATCGCGCGCTGTGAACCCGGATGGCGGAATAAGTCGCATGACCACGCCGCGGAGGATCACGAGGAGATATACGTCCTCTTAGAGGGTGAAGCTACCGTCGTTATCGACGACGAATCCGTCGAACTCGAAGCCGGCGACGCGGTTTGGATTCCGCCGACTGCGGCGCGGCAGATCCAGAACGGTGATGTCGAAAGTGCGCTCGTCCTCGTGAGTGCCCCGGCGTCGAAGTGTCGAACCACGACGTGTGTCGACGACCCAGGATCGTGGGCCACCAACGGATTTATCGGGTGATCGGGGGGTCTCGGCCGTTCAAGATGAAATGACTGTGCGACCGATGTGGAGATATCCGACCGAAGAGCTTATAATTGTATGAGAGTTTGTTCAAATGAATCGGCCACAGAGAGGACAAACAAACGTGTCCTGCTGTGAACGATACGTCAGACGTACGACCGCGATCCGACTCAATCATGACCGAACTTACCCTGTACGAAGAAGCGATGTGTTGCTCCACCGGCGTCTGCGGTCCCGACCCCGACGACGAACTCGTTGAGGTCAGCGCGGCGCTTGACCAGCTCGAAGACGCGTTCGACGAGCTCGAAGTCAACCGGGCGAACATGCAGCACAACATCGATCAGTTCCTCGAAACGCAGCGGATCTACGACCGCGTTCAGGAGGACGGACCGTCGATTCTCCCTATCACGGTCGTCGACGACGAGATCGTCGCCGAGGGCGAGTACCTCTCGTACGACGAACTGACCGCGGCCATCGACGGCAACGCCGCGCCACAGGAGGCCTAATAAATGGCACAATCACAGTCGACAGCGACGAGCGCGCGTGAGGTCGTCGAACCGAGTAGCGACGAAACCGAGTTCGTTTTCTTCAGCGGGAAGGGCGGCGTCGGCAAGAGCACGGTGAGCTGTGCGACCGCGACGTGGCTCGCCGACAACGACTACGAGACGCTGCTGGTGACCACCGACCCCGCCCCGAATCTCTCGGACATCTTCGGGCAGTCGATCGGCCATGAGGTCACCGCGATCGACGGGATCGAGAACCTCTCGGCGATCGAGATCGACCCGGACACCGCCGCCGAGGAGTACCGCCAGGAGACGATCGAGCCGATGCGCGAACTGCTCGGTGAAGAGGAGATCCAGACGGTCGAAGAGCAGCTCAACAGCCCCTGCGTCGAGGAGATCGCCGCCTTCGACAACTTCGTCGACTTCATGGACAGCCCGGAGTACGACGTCGTCGTCTTCGACACCGCACCGACGGGCCACACCATCCGGCTGATGGAGCTCCCCTCCGACTGGAACGCCGAACTCGAGAAGGGCGGCTCGACCTGTATCGGGCCGGCGGCCTCGATGGAGGACAAGAAACAGGATTACGAGCGCGCGATCGACACGCTCCAGGACGACGAGCGCACTTCCTTCGCCTTCGTCGGCAAGCCGGAGGACTCCTCGATCGACGAGATCGAACGCAGCGCGAGCGACCTCGGCGACCTCGGGATCGAGTCGCAGCTGTTGATCCTCAACGGCTACCTCCCAGAGTCGGTGTGCGAGGACCCCTTCTTCGAGGGGAAACGCGCGGACGAGCAGGCCGTTATCGAGCGCGCCCGCGAGGAGTTCGACGCGGACGCGACGGCGACATACCCGCTCCAGCCCGGCGAGATAGCCGGGCTCGACCTGCTCGCTGACGTGGGCGGTGTCCTCTACGACGGCACGGAGGCGACCGTCGACGTCGGGACCGCGACCGACGTGGACGCTGACGGTGCGGTCGAGTTCGATTCGATGGCGGACGCCGACGCGGTTGTCGACCAGCTCACGCCGGGCGAGGAGACGGAGTACCTCTTTTTCACCGGGAAGGGCGGCGTCGGCAAGAGCACGGTCGCCTCGACGGCAGCGACGAAACTCGCTGAGGCGGGCCACGAGACGCTTGTCGTCACGACCGATCCGGCCGCGCACTTAGAGGACATCTTCGGTGAGCCCGTGGGCCACGAACCCACCTCGGTCGGCCAGGAGAACCTCGACGCGGCGCGAATCGACCAAGAAAAAGCGCTTGCGGAGTACCGCGAGCAAGTCCTCGACCATGTCACCGAGATGTACGAGGACAAAGAGGACACGCAGATCGACGTCGACGCCGCGATCGCGAACGTCGAAGAGGAATTGGAATCGCCCTGTGCCGAGGAGATGGCCGCGCTCGAAAAGTTCGTGAGCTACTTCGACGAGGACGGCTACGACGTGGTCGTCTTCGACACGGCGCCGACAGGCCACACCCTTCGCTTGCTCGAACTTCCCTCCGACTGGAAGGGGTTCATGGACCTCGGCTCGCTGACGAAGGGGGCTGCCCCCGCCAAAGGCGACCAGTACGACGAGGTCATCGAGACGATGAAAGACCCCGAACGGAGCACGTTCGCGTTCGTGATGTACCCCGAGTACACGCCTATGATGGAAGCCTACCGGGCCGCCGCCGACCTCAAAGATCAGGTCGGCATCGAGACCTCGCTGGTCGTCGCCAACTACCTCCTCCCCGAGGAGTACGGCGACAACGCCTTCTTCGCGAATCGGCGCGCTCAGCAGGCGCAGTATCTCGACGAGATCCGTGACCGGTTCGACGCGCCGTTGATGTTGGCGCCGCTCCGGCAGGACGAACCGATTGGGCTCGACGAACTCAGCGCCTTCGGTGAGGAGATTACCGGACTCGCAGACGTTGTCGAAGCGGACGCACCGGAGGTGACGCCCTCGTGAGCGACGCACAGGACGTGGAAGGTGCGGCCGAGGACAGCGTGGGCATGTCGAATGAAGAAGACGTAGAAGCCAACATTGAGGCGGCGCTCCACGAGTTCCTCGACACGCTCGACGAGTCTGAGACGTATCAGCGGTTCGTCGCGGCCGACGAGGCGTTACAGGACGATGACGACGCGATGGCGCTGCTCCGCGAGTACCAGCGAAAGCAACAGCAGATGCAACGCGGCGGTTTCGACGAGTCGGTGATGGCCGAGCTGAAGCAGCTCCAGACCGAAATGTCGAACAACGAGACGATCCAGCGTCAGCAGGCCGCACAGGCCGATCTGATAGAACTGCTCAAGCGAACGAACGACGCCATTAGCGACGAAATCGGCGAGGAGTTCGCGCGGTCCACCGGAGGTGGGTGCTGTTGAGCGCTTCCGGTCAGGACGCCAGCGAGGACGGAGTCACCGACGACGAGGTCGTCGCGGCCGCCGAGTCGCTCGGCGAAGAGCTTGCGGCGGCGAAAGAGTCCTCCTCGGAGTTCGCGTTCACCACGATGGTGATGCAGTGTAACGAAGCGATCGGCGACGAGACTGGTGTCGACTACGGGAGCGTCTGCGGCGCCGACGACGACGGCTGCTGTTAGCGGAGGTCACAGGGGCGGTTCCGGCTGACGGCCCTGCCAATTGTCACTCCGCGGACGGAGTTTGCGACAGGAGTTCATCGAACAGCGAGACGATACGTTCTTCGATCTCGTCACGGATCTCCCGAACCTGCTCGATCGGACGCTCGTGGGGGTCGTCAAGCCCCCAATCGCGATTCTCGCCGTTCCACGTCGCTGGGCACACGTCCGATGCCGAACACCCCATCGTGACGACGATATCGACCGCCTGTAGCTCGTCTGGCGTCACCTCTCGCGGCGTTCGGTCGCTGAGATCGATGTCCCGCTCTCTCATTGCTTCGACGACAATCTCGTGGACGTGGTCTGCGGGCTGTGTGCCACCGGTAACGATCGTAATCTGATCGCCCACACCGCGACGGTCGCGCTCGCGCTCAGCGAACGCCGCCGCCATTTGGCTCCGTCCTGCGTTTTGGACGCACACGAACGCGATCTGGTGGTCCGTCCGCTCATCGGATTCAGTCACACCTCCACAAGCGAGTGGGATCGGTATAGCTGTTACTTCAGGCACAGCGGCTCTTGATAGGCTATCTGAGAAGTACTCTCAGAGCCGTGTTGAGCTAATGAGACGTATATATACCACATAGAAGTTCTCAAGTCGACGGCATCGATTCTGTTGTTTATGAGTGATGATTTGCCGGTTACTCTAGGATTCGTTTGTGTACAAAATGCTGGTCGCAGTCAGATGGCAACAGCGTTCGCCGAACGCGAGCGTGACCGTCGTGGACTCGGAGACAGTGTTGAGATCATTACCGGTGGCACTCACCCCGCCGATAGCGTCCATGACGAGGTCGTGGCGGTCATGCAAGACCACGAGATCGATCTCTCGGATCGAGTCCCTCGAGAAGTCTCAACAACTGAGCTCGAATCATGTGACGTCGTCGCCACAATGGGCTGTTCGACACTCGAACTCGATGCTGAAGAGATAGATGTTCGCGACTGGGCGCTAACAGATCCTGACGGCCAAGATCTCGATCAGGTCCGTGAGATCCGAAACGATATCGAACAGCGGGTTACAGACTTGTTCGACGAAGTTCACGCGAACGGTTCACAGTGAAACAAGCGCCTGCTGGAGCGGTACTCGAATGACGGACTGTTATTGATTTAGCGAGGTTTTAATCAAGCTTTTTGTGAGAAAACAAAGGCACGCATGAGATCTATCCTCCGAAGTTATGAAGGTGGATTGATTGTCGAAGCTAAATCGGGAAATACTGGGGCTGAGTCGGTTGTCCTTCCCAATCGTGTCATCTATTTCTGGCGAAATCACGCCACGGTTGTATTGACCACATTGGCGAAATCTCACTTTCTGCCGCCCCACAACGCCGCGAGAGTGTAGTCTTCTTCGGCGAACTCAGGGGATCAACCGTCCAAGAGAGATAGCGGATGGGCTTGCTTGACATCTTCACGACTGATTACGGGGCTGGGGACTCTTGGCTGGGAGATCATCTGAGCCCCGTCGATCACGGTACGAGATTATATGCAGAGCGTCGGTAGCTGATGTAGCTGAATGATTCTCTCCGTATCGAGGGAGAAGAATGGTCGACGGCCCGACCTTGTTCTACCTAGCGTGCCGACGTCCGGCGAATTTTGCTTTACTCACCCACATACATCAGTTGTGGCAGTCCGTTATGAACGTCCATTGTGAACGGTCATTATGAACGTACAGTATGGTCATAAGGTGTGGTCTGTAGTTGCTACAGTGAGTAATGTGGTGTGTGTCTGAGCAACTCTTATTATCGATGCGGATGATGGTGCGCACATGCTACCAATAACCGTCTATAACCAGAGTGGTGGCCAATCCAAATCCACGATCACCAGAGATCTCGCCGCCGCCTACGCCGAACTCGGTCTCAACGTCCTCATCGCGGATTTCGACGCGCAAAATGGGAGCGTCTCGAACTATCTTGGCGTCGACGAAGACAAACACAACCCCGACGCCGACGACCTAACGCTCCACCTCATTGACCAGGGCAAAGGGCCGTTCCGCGATCTCATTCGCACGGCCGACGACGGCATCGACGTCATTCCCTCACACAAACGCTTCAACCGCGTCGACCAACGCCTCGACCAACACGCCGACTACCTCGAAGCGTCCAAACCCCCCGAGTGGGAGTATCCCCGATACAAACGCTTTTTCCAAGTCCTCCAAGACAACGACATTCAGGACGAGTACGACGTCATGCTCGTCGATCCGAACGCGAAAGCCGACGAAGGCTACTATCTCGCCCTCTACGCCACCCGCAACATCCTCATCCCTGCCGAACCCACGCGCGGCGGCATCGAGAGCATCGCCGGCGTCGAAGACAGCGCCCGCAACTTCGCCGAAGAGATGGATATCAACATCACACTAAGCGGTGTCGTTCCATCGAAAGTCGACGCCGGAAAGAAGATTCACAAAGAGTACCTCACTAAGATTCACGAGCAGTATCCGGCTCCAGTCTACTTCAAAAACCTCGGTGCGTTCGAGAAGGCCGAGGAGAACTACGAGACGGTGTTTTCTCAGCTGAAGGACGGCCGCATCCGTGACTACAACGCGGACATCATGCCGAAGTTCCGCACCCTCGCATCGTACATCTACCATCGCGCGGGCCAAGACCTCCCTAACGGCGGGTGGCCGCGAGAAGATCTATTCCACGGGAACGACATCTGGGGAGAAGTCGACCTCTCTCAGCTGACAACTGGCGGTCCCGACGCCGCTGAGGTGTCACAATGAGCTTCGAGTCAGGCGGCGATATGGAGAACCCGTTCGAGGACACAAATGACGAAGGCGACGACACTCAAGCCGACGAATCAGTAGAGATGGACATGGAAGACACGCAGCCTGTCGAGGACGACAAATCGACCAACGAGACCACTGGACAGGCGTCGAGTAATACGAGGCGCGACGACTTACGTGAAGCCGGTGTCGGACAAGAATCCGAGACCGGAGTCGACTACATTAGCGACCTTAAATCCGGCCGCAGGCACTCGAACGAGCAGCTCGCGAGAGCACTCATGCAACCGGAGTATCACTCCGAGTCGCCGCCAGTCCCCTACGCGACGTGGCGAGATGGAACGTCGACGGCACGCGACCGGACCACGCTCGAACTCAACCCGGACGTCGACGACCTTGTCCGAAAGGCCCAAACCGAGTTCGAGGACCGCTATGGCACGAACATCACAAAGGCCGATCTTCGCGAGTTCGCGATGGTGTACGGCCTCGCACACCTCGATGACGTCTTCGAGATGGCTGAAGAATGGGGCATCCAGTACGACAACTGAACCTATGCGCTTCCGTAATTGGCTTCGAACTGTTCCTTGACGTCATCAATATACAGACTTGTGAGCATATCCTTGCCAACTCTAAAGACGAATGGTCCATCCGTACATGAGGAGAAACCTGAGTGGTAGAACTCAGCCAGATACGCTCTAACCAACTATCTAGTAAGGCTTTCAATTGTTACCGAATTATTGGTAACCACCAGATGTACGAGGTGCTCGACGACACGGCAGCCCAGGTCATCCTCGCCATCAAAAGTGGTGACTCCATCCGGCGTGTCGCTCAGCACCTCCACAGACCGTACGAGACGGTGAGACAAGCCGTCAACCATCTCGAAGACGCAGACCTACGTCCACTATGACGAGGCCTCTCTGTTGTCGACCAGCGCGTGAGAGAAGCCGCGTGCGAGCTGGTCGCGGCAAGCGCCGGCGTGAGTCCACCCTCCATCGAGGAGGCATACATCATCCCGCAGTTCGGTGACTGGCCGTTCGCGTTCACGCGGATCGACACCATCTACGTCTGGATACAGGGCGAGCGTGTCATAGAAAGCGTCACGTACGAAGCAGCAGGGTGCGAAAAGTGTGTCCAACACCAGCGCAACCCTGCAAGACGTAGCTTCGGTAGACGACTTCTTGAATGCGGCGGCTACCGAGACAGTACCGCTGTTTGAATACCTTGAATTCCAGTTTCTGAGAGAGTACGACGTGTTCGCCCCCTCGAAGCGGGGGCGAACACGAGTTCACCAGCCACCAGCCCTCTTTTGCGGCTTTCTACACTGCTACTACAAGGATATCTACGGCACACGTCCGGTTGCACGAGAACTCCAGCACGGCCTCGTCTGGTACTACTGTGGACTCGACAAACCGCCGTCTAGGGACACGGTTGACCGCTTTCTCACCGATCTCGAACACGTTATCGACGATATCTTCAACAGGCTCATCGAGCAGGCCGCCGCCCGCGGCCTGCTCGACTCCACGTACTCTATCGATTCGACACACATCGAGGCGATCCAATACAACGACGCCGCCTCGTGGAACTATGATCCAACTGCCGAGGAGTACTACTACGGCTTCGGCTGTACGATCGTCTCAACCGGGTCAAAGATTCCGATTGCGGCGGAATTCACACAGGCCAAACAAGCAGACAAAGAGACGGCGATGCGCGTCACACGTGACGCGCTCGCCGTCGAAACTCCGATCTGGATGCTTGGAGATAGCGCCTACGACATCCTTGATTGGCACGATCACCTACTGGCCGCAGGGGTCGTGCCAATCGCTCCATACAATCCGCGAAACACTGATGACCCGAAAAATATCGAGTACAGGGTCGAAGACCGAATCGAGGAACACAGCGAGGACGTTCAGCTGAAACAATCCATCTTAGACGAGACGTACAACAACCGGACAGGAGTGGAACGAACCAACGACGCAGTCAAGGACTGCGGCCTCGGGCACGTCCGCGCCCGAGGCCGCGTCCATGCACGAACAGAAGTGTTCCTTGCACTGTGTCTCCGACTCGTCATTGCAATCACCAACTACGAGCGAGGAAACGAACCGGGCTGTGAGATGCTATGAGTTGGATTCTATGACACGCTCCATGTGGCAGTTAGCTGTAGTGTGGAGATATATTTTGACGAATCTGGTCAGTACGTGGACCACAGTGGTGTCTGACAAAGTGTTAGGAGGCTGCCGGTCCTGAAGCCATGTAGAGCGGAGGGGACGCCTAGTATGAGCTCATGACCGAAAATAATGCTGTCTTGGGTAGTTGTCCGCAATGTGGTCACGAGGTCCGCGAGGCGTGGGTAATGATCGAATACGAGACTACCGAGGGTGAGGAGGGAGTGTGGGCAGAGTGTCCCAACTGCGAAACGATTGTGGATCCGATACACGCCAAGCCAAAGTGAAGCGGCGAAGCCAGGCTGATATCGACCGCGACGGTTCAGGCGTCGTGGTCAATGTACTCAGCTTCCCATTCTGCTCGCGCCTCAATTTCTCTGGTGCCCCGACGAGTGGTAGTGTACTCATTGGTTCGACGGTCTCGCTGACTTTTCTCGACAAGTCCCTTCTCAACGAGTGTGTCGAGATTCGGATAGAGCCGACCATGGTGGATCTCTTTTTCGTAGTAATCCTCGAGTTCGTCTTTGATTGCGAGCCCGTGGGGGTCATCAAGTCCGGCAACTACGTACAGCAGATCGCGCTGAAACCCTGTGAGATCATACATACCCTGTCTTACGTATTCAAGTTTTGAAATAGTATTGATCTTCGAAATGCTGTTCTAATGGTGACTTCGCAGTATCGAACACGGTGGAGTAATAGCTCAGGGGATCACGATATCCGAATTAACCAACGCACACCCTTAGTCCCCAATTCTGTTGGTTAAGATCATTCACCGGTCGCTGTGATACTGAGAGAGATCTATCCCGCCGGCACTGACTCTTAAGCTCCATCAGAGCGAAGGAACGCGTATGCTACGGCAGTTCCTCGGTGCTCTCGGCGTTCTCACGACCCCCGCTCCGGACCGGATCGTGGCGGTATTCGAGACGATTGCGGTCGAGAATCCTGACGAAAACACCGTCCATTCGTGGTTTGGTCTCCTGATTCGGGTGGAAGGAGTAGTGCTCACGACCGCTGCGCTCCGTGATGACCGCCTCTACGCGTGGCTGATGAATGTCACCGGAATCTTTGGTGCTGTCTTGGTTTTCGTCCCGCGACTGTACGAGCAAATCGCGGGGGCGCTCGTGTACGAAGACCCGGAGTCGGTGGGGTGGAACGAGCATCTCACCGACGGCGTCCGCGTGATCGGCGCTGTGTACGTGCTACTCGCGCTTTTGGACCGCCGGCGTCGAAAGGGTACATGATCGACGATCTCTCCGACCGCACGATCCTTCTCACCGGTGGAACGAGCGGATTCGGGCGGGTGGCAGCGGTTGACCTCGCACAACGAGGTGCGACCGTCGCAGTTGTCGGCCGCGACGAGTCGAAGGGAGCCACCCTCACAGAACAGTCCGAAGACCTTGCCGGAACAATCGCGTTCCATCAGGCTGATCTCGCCTCCCAATCCACCATCCGGTCTCTCGCAACAACCGTGAAACGCGAGTACGATCGGATTGATGTCCTCGCTCACAATGCTGGACTCTCAGCTGGAACACGGCGTGAGAGTCCGGACGGAATCGAACTCACACTCGCGGTGAACCACTTGGCCACCTACCTCCTGACATACGAATTGCTCGACCATCTCCGTGACTCATCCGATCCGCGTGTTGTCGTCACTGCCTCGGACATCCATCGGCGGGCGACACTCGATCTGGACGACCTACAGCTGACGGACGAGTACGACTCACTCGACGCGTACGCCCGCTCGAAGCTGGCGAACATCGCGTTCACGGTCGAACTTGATGCCCGGCTCCCGGACGACGCCGCAGTCACGGTCAACTGCGTTCATCCGGGATTCGTTCCGTCGACGGACCTGTTCCGTGAGGCGTCGCTCCGAACGCGGCTGCTGGTTCGGATCGCAGGGCTGGTTCCGGGTGTCGCTACCTCAAAGCAAGCGGCCGCCGAACGTCTCCAATCGCTTCTGGTGGAGCCGACGTACGGCTCTATGAGTGGCCAATATATCGGCAGCGATGGTCCCGTTGACCCCGTGCCCGAGGCGACGAACCAGGCGGTGCGACGGCGGCTCTGGCGAATAAGCGCCGAACTGGTCGGCATCACACCCGACTGGCCGACGCCTAGCATCAACTAAGATTCTTTCACCGTTAGCATTGGTGACGATCACAGAAGATGCAGATCGCTGGCATTCGGCGATTCGATTTGCGGTCGGGCAGGACAGTACGCTCGCGCAGATCGATTATGCGGTTGAAGAGATTGCCGGGATTGTTCATCGGGTTCTTTGGATTTCGCGGTAGAATCAGCGGGCCTTATCCAGATCGATTGACTTGAAATCGTCACTATCGCCGATCTTCTCTTTGAGAAGATTCGCAATGTCTTCATTCGCCGTTGCAAATAGAATCTGCCGGTCCAGTTCCGTTGCGGCGCTAATTAGCAGATTGAAGAACGAGACTGTATTGATATCATCCAAGTGAGCTACCGGCTCATCAAGTAGCATGACTGGTGGTGCAGTTGGATGGGCGAGATTATTCGTCATGAAAATCGCCAGCCCAAGTGCCGCTCGCTGTCCAGAACTCATCTTTTCGACGGGCTCACTGTCGTCTGCCGAGCCTCGACGACTCACTCTGACAGTGTCATCCTCCAGTAGAACCTCATCAAATTCATATGGCCGCTGAAACGCTTGGAATAACGTTGTAATCGCACTCATATGGTCTTCGATATGTTCGTTGAACGCTTTTTTGCCCCCTGTTTGCGAAAAGGCTTGTTGGAGTCTCTCAATGCCACCCTCCCAGTCCTGCTTGTCGGCTGTAACTTTCTCAATTTTTGCTCTATTGAAAATGCGGTACGGGAGCGGGATCATAGTGTTTTGGCGAGCTTCTTGAGGTTGTTG
>NZ_JBHSXI010000001.1:577099-815993 GCF_042662525.1 Halorubrum trueperi | reverse complement strand
GATCTTACAGGAGACGCTCGCTACCGCTACGCAACCGAGGTGTGAGGCTTAGCTAAAGACGAATGAGTAAAGATATGAGCAACCGATCCCGGTTTGAGTTCGTTGAACCTTATGTCACCGGAAAGGAGGTACTGGATTTCGGATGTGTCCAACACACGCCAAATAAAACAGATCGAGATGACTGGTTTCACGATATGATCTGTGATGTCGCTTCGTATACCGTTGGTGTGGATACAGTTGAGGAGGGAATTACCAAATTAACTCAGGAGGGATACAATGTTCACCACGGCGATGTGAAATCCATTCGGTTAGACGAGAAGTTCGATGTCGTTGTGGCTGGAGAATTGATTGAGCATCTTGCTGACTTCGAGTCCTTTTTTGAGACCGTGCGTTACCATCTTCGTGACGATGGTGTGTTAATTTTGACTACGCCAAACGCATTTAGCCTCTATTTTTGGCTTAAATGCCTATTGGACCACGAGTTCGTTAATCCAGACCACACTTGTTGGTTTGATGCATCAACACTATCTCAATTACTCGAATCACAAAATTATTCCGTCAAGAAAATGATGCATGCGAAAATGAGTAGAAGGGATAACGTTAATTCACCGTCTCAGTTTAAGGGCTGGTTGATCGAATCACTTCTTCCACCCCGTGTCAGTCACAGAAATCTCATTGCAGTGGCATCGCCAGAGTAAAGTTTATCCTTATCTTCAAAAAATTTATTTTCGATGTCTCTACAATGAAAACAAAATTGTTCGAGATTAAAATTCTGAAAGCCGTCCTATAATGAGCTGCTGTGTATCGGACGTAAAGTTCGCCGGAAGCAGTTCAATGGCAGGGGGTTGGATAAGAGAATGGGTGTCTGTTACACTATATAACAGCGGAGAGGGCGGCTGACAACTGTTCGCCGCCGGCGCCATCGTTCTTTCGCTTAGCCTCGAGCGACCACTCTCCTCCCGCTGGGCAAGGAATAATGTTGAGATGGACGCTTCGTTCAGATCATGCCAAGTTGTTTAAGTGCGAGTACCCGGTCCTGAACGTGTCTTTTCTCGGCTTTCTGTCTGTCAGAAGATACTGGTTCTCGACCTGTTGTCTCCATTTCGGTAATGACAGTACCGTCGATAGACTCCGGGATCGAGTAGCCTAGGAGGTGGAGTATCGAGGGAGCAACATCAGCTATTCCGTCAGTTTCACGGCACTCAACGTTAGCAATATCGGGGCCGTTGGCGATGAGGATACCTGCCTGTTCGTGCACACCAGAATTCGGCGTTGGACTAGTCTTGCGTTCGAAGACGGTCGTGCCTAGATTTCCTGAACAGTAGAATCCCTCGTTCGTTTCTAAAACGAGGTCAGGGGCCTGCTCGATGTATGGGCCTTGATAGAGTTCATCACGTCTATGGACCCGTTTGAACACCTGGTCACCGGTCTTGGGATCTTCCAGATCGAGGAACATCTTCGCCAGTTCGTCACAAAGCCCGTCATAGGCTGCCTGACTCACCTGCCCGAATTTCTCACGCCCCATCAGATTCAGGTATACGTTCGGCATCACGCCGAAACTGTATGCCTTCGATCTTGACCAATCGATGGCATCACTAATTCTATCGTTTTTCGGCATTCGGCTCTTGGCCGCTGATTGAGCCGAATCAGGAAGTAAAGAGGCTATCGTTTCAGGGCTGATGTACTTCGTCAGACGGTTGTACGCTTCAGCGAGCATTGCCCCAGACGTCTGGAACTCGTATTCCAGGTAGTCCCACTCGTTAAGCAAGGCGTTGATATTCACTTCGGTGTGGCACGGCTTGAAACCGTGGTCACTCGCGACAAGTACGTTGACAGGCTCGTCGAAACACGCAAGGATATTTTCTAATGCCTCGTCAAATCGTTTGTACGCGTCACGTATCGCCGTATTATACTGTGAATCTGTATGTGCTGGATGACTCCCATCCATAAAAGCCCAGAAGTGGTGTTGTATGTGGTCTATCGCATTGAACATTAAGAAATACAGCGGGACATCACATTCGTTGATAAGGTACTTGAAAAACTCTTCGCGGGCGGCGATACGTTTCATCACCCCATCCAGTATTTCCTCATTGTCATCGCGCCAGTTAATCCGATAGTCGTAGTAGTCGGGGATGGCGTCTTTGAGCGCTGGTGGTTGAGTGATCTGATCCTGATTTATTCGAGCGAGACTACCTTGGATAAAAAATCCGTCGGAGCTGTGATACGGAATGAGTGGAATCGAGGCGAGTCCAATCGGCTCATCAATATACTCCCAGAAGAAATCGAATCCTTTCTTTCGGGCATCGTTGATATAAAAATTCAGCTCGTCAGGGAACCGGCCCATGAAGTCGAACATGCCGTACTTCGCAGGGTTTTGACCCGTGGCGAAGGACGGCCATGCGACAGACGTCGTCGGTGGTTGCGTACTGTTGAGCACCGAGTGATACCCGCCATCGATGAGACGACTGAGTGTGGGGAGTTCGTCCCGATATTCGTCGATGACGCGGTATGTCGCCCCATCAAGCCCGATTATTGCTGTTTTCATCGTCTATTCTAAATAACCGAGTGATTTGAGATTCTCACGGGCCCTACTCTTGTCCCCACCCGACCTGTGTATCGTTGCTGAGTCTTCGATTTCTGGATGTTCCTTGGTGACTTCTCGGAGCACGAATGTGATATACTCCTCGACGGAATCGAACTCAGATCCAGTGACTCGTTCCTCGAGGCGGTCACTCACGTCGTCAGGAATTTCGATTGACCGTACCATATGCGAAGTTGGCGTCATTAGAGGTAATAAACCCGTCGGGTGGACCTACCGTCACATTATTCGACGACTTTGTTGGTGTCCAACGACGGTATTATTCCGCTCCGTCTATAAGCTGCTACTCACTCGGCTTGGAAACGATACTGTCAAAGAGATCCTGATAGAGCCGGCGATTCTGTGGGTCTTGTACCGTTCCGGGACATGGGTCAGTGTGGTAACATCGCTTAAGTAGCATCTCTCCCAGTTCTTGACAGTCGGCACCGATATTCGAAACGTACACCGGCACCTCACCGCCGGAATCAGTCGCGACAACCGGCACACTGTAGTGGAGTGCCTCCAAAACGACATTCGGTAACCCCTCAGAGTTAGAGGGATGGAGCAGGACGTCGGCCGACTGGAAATAGGCACTGAGTCGGTCGTGTGGTACCCACCCTGTGAAGTGGACCTGGTCGTACTTTTGAAGGGTCTGTTTGACGTACCGCTCGTACTCCCCCGAACTCCCGACGATAACAGCGTGTGTGTCAGTACTTCGCTCCATGACGTACCGGATCGTCCGACCAAGTCGCTTGGGTCCTTTGGAGCGCTTGAAATAGCCCACAAACAGGACAAGCTGGTCTTCGTCGGGAATGTCGAGTTCCGTCCGGACCGCAGGCGAAGCCGACGACTCATCGACTTGCTTGTCCTCACACTCAATATGAAGCGGTTGGGGAATTGCCCAGAGCTTCGAGGAATCAATTCCTCGCGTCTGGAGTTTCTCTTCCATTACTGGTCCTAGTACGATGACATTGTCAGCGAGTCGGACCGAAAGCGCTCCCAGAATATTATTCTTCACAAAACATCCAACAGTCGAACCAACTCCCGTCTGGTGTCTCCAGAGGTTGGTGAAATCACTCGTCACTCGGACTACCGAGTCCGATCTTGTCAGTTTTGATACAATAGCACAGAGCAACCCATTCACCGGTAGATTTCCGAACGAGGCAACTATATCTGGGCGTTCGCAGCGGACGTACGTGTACAGGAGGTAGAACGTTAGGGGAACGAGTAGTAGTCGTCGCAACCACTTGTTCCGAAAATCTCGTTTGACGCCTCGCTTGATGTCGAAGGTGTTAGTAATCCGATCGCTCGTCTGTTCCGGGCCAAGTAGTGTCACGTCAAACTCGGGCGTGAGTTTCGAACAGATGCCGTAGTTTACACGCTCTGAGTTGTAATCGGAAATATCTGGAATCGTCAGAACGGCAATGGAATTATTTGACCGTGACATCTCGGTATTGTTGATGCCATGATTGGTCGATGAGATACATATCTCTATCGGTCGTGCCTTTCGAAACGGAACATATTACACCATCGCAAGTACAGACAGATATATGAGGCCCCTCTCTGTTCGGCTCCTTCGAAATATCCGAAATCCGCTTCAGTTCATCGATTGGACACGCTACCAGTTCTCCCGCGGCAATGACGTGTATCTATCCACACTTCCTAGCAGTGGGACGCACTGGCTTCGGTTCCTCATCGCGAAGGGAATTGTCGACGCGTATGACCTTGACTATGCGTTTACCGATATCCGACCAGAAAGTGTCGTGCCGACATTTCGGGACAAAACTGCCCGGTTTGCGTTCAACGACCATACGGATATTCCACGTGTTCAGCACACGCACAAACCATACTCGGTTCTACTTCGTGGCGGCCGGGTTATCGTTCTTGTTCGCGATCTTAGGGATACAATGGTTTCGAGCTACGATACGTACTCCGAACACAAGAACGGTTCCATTACTTTCTCAGAGTTTTTGCGGGCCGATGGCGTCGATGAAAAACGACATCGGACCCTCGAATGGCGCATCGACTTTCTGAATCAGTGGCATCGAAATTGGGACAATGTCGATGATCACCTCTGTGTCAAGTATGAAGTGTTGAAACGCGATACACACGGTGTCACGCAAGATGTACTTGAGTTCATTGGACTTGACAACGTATCTGACGCGCTGGTTAGCCGAGTCACTGAGTTCTGTGATATCGATCATATGCGCTACATCGAGGAACACGGTGAGGCGAACCCAGATATTCTCGGTGATCCCAACGAGCAGGTTAAACCGGCAGGCGAAGGCGCCAAAATCAACGAGGGAACGATCCATAGGTACCGAGACTATTTCGATGAGTCCGACAAACGCTATTTCAAGCGGCTTGTCGATGAACGTCTCGAAGACTACTTCGGTTACGACTATGGAAATTTCTAGGGGACAGCGCAACGCGGGCGTACGGAGTCAAATGATAGCATCTTACCTCGGCATCTGCTCTTCCACAGCTGTGTGCTCTCTGCCGCGTGTTCCCAGAAAGTCCGATTGACCACCCCACTAAACTACTTAGATGTCACTCAAATCTCGTTTTAGCTGGAACAGCCTAGTAAGCTTCTTCAGTCTCGCCGGCGTTCAAATGGTAAAATTTCTCACTAGTGTTGTCTTCGTGAACGTCGCGGGATCGTTCGCCGTAGGCATTTATTTCGTATTTATATCGGTATATCGACTATTGAATCGGGGGACGACGTTCGGCATGGGCCAAGCTATTGTGAAACGAGTCTCAGAGCAGGGGTCAGGAACAGAAGCCACTACCGCCGATACCGTGGCAACTGCATTTGTACTCCGAGCAATCCCTCTCTTACTTATCAGTACAACGCTGGCTATTTTCAATAGTCGTGTGGACAGTTATGTCGGCCTCAACTCGGCATGGGTATTCGTCATCATCGCGCTCTGGGGCACGGCGCTATACTCAACATTTCGCTCGACATTGTATGCTCAGCGGAAGATAGACGTAGCGAGTGGATTTGATTTGTTCAAAGATGTAGGAACAGCAGTAATTCAGGTCGCTCTCATCGTCATCGGCTACGCTCAGTGGGGTCTCGTCGTCGGGTTCATCACAGGATTACTCGTCTCGGCCATTTCTATTTCCGTGGTCGCACGGGTTCCGATTCATACTGCGTCTTTGAATTGCGAAAGGGCGAAGTCGCTGTTCTCATTCGCGAAGTTCTCGTATTTAGATAATCTCGTCGGCGGTGAGCACCGCTGGCTCGACATCATCATCCTCGGAGCCTTCACATCAGCTGATCAGATCGGTGTATATGGGATTGTATATGCGTTAGCACAGTTTGGTCTTATAACCTCTACTGTTCTAGGTCGTAATATCCTTCCCGAGGTGAGCAACCTCGCATCTACTGACGACACAGAAATTAGTGAACAGCTTCTTTACAGAGTACTCTCGTATTCGACTCTCTTTACATTCCCAATACTTGCTGGCTCGTTTGTCATCGCTGACCGATTGCTACTGGATATCTATGATCTTGATACGGGAGCGATGTCACTACTTGTCCTCGCTGCCGGAACGGTCGCATACAGTGCGTACAATCAACTCCATCAGCTTATCTACGGGCTTGACAAACCAAAGTATGCGTTCCTGTTGAGCGCCCTCTCGACAGCCATAAACGCGATTGTGGCTGTTCTACTAATCCCATTCATCGGTATCCTTGGGGCGGCGATTTCCACATCGCTCTCGATGCTTGCGGCGCTCATCGGCGGGCTGTACGTCGTCGCTGTACACAGCGAGATCAGCGTTCGACTTCCACTCCGCCCCTGGGGATTCCAAGCTACCTGTGCCATCATAATGGGAGTCATCATTTTTGCGATCCAGTCACTGGTCGTGTACCAGACGCGATTTTACTCCGCCGGGCTAATTATCACTGGCGGGATAGTATACTTATCGCTAGTGGTTTCGATCGACTCGTTCCTTCGAGTACAGATACGACAAGTCCTCGCCCGCATCATCACCTAGCCACCCCTCGTGGAACGCGATCACCGCCTCGGCGTTCTCACGCCACTCTTTTTATGCTTGGGTGCGCTCAAACTGTCCCATATGGCTCGACAGGGTCTGGTGAATCGCTAGACTGCGCTGATTTCACTGTTTCACGGATTGTTAATATTGTAGATCGGACACATCAGAGCGATTTTACGAGATTTGCGGTACCACACTCAGGCAGGCACCGTGTTGATGAGTGTTCAGCACGTCAGCACCGGCATATATACGTGGCTAGCTTGAGAAGATGAATCTAGACAGAGGCGTGGGCCGAACCCAAGTAACTCATTGCGGCTACCGCTTCTCACGGTTTGCCGTCTTGAATTCGTGCGTACAACTCTAGAATTGCTTCAGCGTTGGCCTGCCAGTCGTTGTAGGTCTTCGCTCGCTGGTCGCGTGGGGCGCGCCGATAGGCCTCGGATTCGAGTACAGTCCGGAGCCCCTCGGTCAACCCCTCGGTCGTATTATTGGTGTAGGTGTACCCGATATCGTCGTCGAGTATTTCACCGATGCGTCCGATGTCTGGGGCTACGCAGAACGTGCCACACATCGCGGCCTCTTTGAGCGCAATCGGGTGGTTCTCCATTTCGGAGGCCATTACGAATAGGTCGCTGGCGTTCAAATATCGAGGAATATCTTCGCGTGGAACCCTCCCAAGAAACTTCACAGTCTCTCCCGAGGTCTGGTCGTCAGCCAGTATTTCAAGATCGTTGCGTTGGGATCCAGCTCCGATAACCTGAAATTTTAAGTTATAGTCCGATTCCAGTCGTGAGACAGCCCTAATAATACGATCAACACGCTTGACGGGTTCCAGTCGGCCAACGAAGGTAAGCAGTTCCGTATCAGGATCGCCGTCTCGAAGATCAGATGAGAATTTTTTAGAAACAGAACTAGGATAAAAAGACCCAGTATCAACTGCGGGGTCAAGCATGACTCGTGGTAGATCTAGAATTGATCTGTCATCGTACTCTGACTCACAGCCACCCCAAAAGATGAGTCCGTCAGCACTACGAAGATAGCGATGATAGAGTGGGTTGACTTTCCCGCGGACGGCGTAGAGAAGTGTCCCAGAGATGTCGTCACTCAGTTTTGCCAAGAGAGGGCGGCCAGTAGTTAATACAAGATCACATTCACGGAGAAATTCCTCATGCTCCTGCCAGATTCTCCAGCGGAACACTTCCTCGTTAATATGGCGAAGTATTTTTCCAGCCGGCTCAAATAGATTATAACTGTGTTGGTACCAGTATCGATTTTCGACGATACGAACTGGACGATCAATAGTGATAGGAGATCTAGTCTCGTCTCGTTGAGTTACGTACGTTACTTCACTCCCGAGTCGTTCAAATTCACGCCCAAGCTTAAGATCATTTATTTCCGCGCCACCTCGTACGTGACCTAAGTGGCTAGATATAATGGCTATCTCAGCATCAATCATTGGGTCATTAATAGTTTTTCTGTTGTCCATATTAATCCTTCAGGTTTGTCTCGACAAACCCGATAATCGGTACTTCCCAACCGGTCTAAGAACTACTGCTGAAACGTACTCTCATCAGGAAGATCTCTGGTTGAGTGAATGTGTTCACAATCCCCCAACCAGACGGCCATCTTTCAGCAACAGGCGTGAAAGAACTAGCGCATCTGTTTACCCCCACAAAGACTCTCTTCAGCACCTGAAACTCATAGACTGTAGCGTGGCCGACGGACTCACAAACCACCGTCGGTACTGATGTGGCATGAGAACAGGTAAGGAGACTAGACGTCGGTGAAAAGGTCCGAAAAGGAGAATTTATTCACTTTCATCCCGAACCTGACCATGCCGGCGGATACCCCTGACGGCAGGGTTATTCACCCTGAATCTGTTCGTCCGCCCACACCGGGACTGGCCCGATGTCCTCAGGTTAATCTAGTCGATGCCGTGTTTCCCCGTCGCCGAAACAAGCATCTGTTCAATGTTTCCAACAGCGTCTTGTCATGTTCGCGGCTGGAGACGAATTTTCCTTCTCAGTGTGGACGAGCTCGCGAGGTGTCAGCCCCCTACTCGTATAGAAACCACACATCTCGTTCATAGAAGGTTAGCCCGTCCGCCAGCAAATAACATAACGTGTCTGTTATTTATTCATGTGCTTGTCGTCGATCGCGTACGGGTGACCAACATGTACATTAGCACTAAGTGTCTGGAGAATTGGCGTTTATTTCAATTATTTTATAATGTGTGAGAGCAAAGGCGATGCCAATCCAGAAGACCTTCCATCTAACAACATCGGCCGCAATACCATTAATAAGACCAGCAATAACAATACTACCAAGTAGTGACATTCTTTTTGACTCATTTAATATATTTTTTTCTCCCATTAACATACCTCGACGAATCACATTAAGAATGACAGCAAATACGGTTCCAAGCACTAGCAGCCCGACCACACCTGTTTGAGAACCGATATAAAGATATGTGCTGTGTGCGCCTCGTGGCTGATTAAATCGACTAAGCGTTGAAGTGTAATCCTGAAATGTACCTAACCCAAAGCCAAAGAGTGGCTTTATTTCTACCATCTCTATGGATGTTTTTAGTAACGAATACCGGATTTGAAGGGATTTTGATCCTGCACCTACAGCCTCATCAGGATTTGCGACAAATGTCAACAAGGATTTAAACCGGTTGAAGAAACCAACGATAAGTTCAGGTGCTAATAAAAGCGACCCACTGAATACTACTAAGGCTGGCACTAGATTTTTTGTATTCATACTTTGAAATGGCATATTTTTGTTATTAACTAGAATGTAAAACAACAATCCACCAGTTAAAGCTAGATATGCTCCCCGTGACCCTGTTCCTACCAATCCAAGCAGTAGTATGAATATAGATATTATGTACCAAATAGTTCGTATCCGACTCTTAGTATGCGCAATTAATACACCACTTAAAAATATACCTACCACGAAACGTAATCCGAGACTGTTTGGATTCATGCCCAACGGATACGCACGTCGTGCACCAAGTGCAACGTCCATTGCTGCCAAAACCGCTAAAATTGTTATAGTGAGTAAAGTGTAGTTTACTATTCTATTAAATTCGCTGTGACTCCTCGGGATGATTATGATTGCCGCCGCAAAAATAGGGATGAAAATATAGCTCTGAAGAATGGCAAACCCTCTGCTAGTGGGTAGAGCCGCCCACCGTAAAACCAAGTATAAATAGAAAACAAGCCATAGACCACCAATAACAACAATCCACCTTGGGATAGAATATGATATTTCATCTTGATATTTATTTCGTGAAATGAATTCCGCTCCAATACCAATTAGTGCGAGTGGCATTAATATTTTAGATAGACTAACACTTGGTAATACTAATATGAAATCCAGAATTGCAGCAATTATAACGGTGGCAATTAGGTGGATTGAAATCCGCCGTGAATCAAACATCCTTTCACTAACTCTTCGAAAGACAGAGTACTTAAGCGCGTTGTAACGTCGGGGAATCTTATAATAAATTTCGCCGTGGGGACCGGAACCGTCGCTGTTCCCAGTAATTCCCTCGTACTCTTTCCCACGCTGGACAAAACTCTTAAACTTCGTGTTGTTTGCGACCGCAACGTGGGTACTGGCATAGATACCGTATCCGGAATGTAAGCCAATATAACGCCAAGGCTGACCAACAGCCAGTGAAACGGGGAGCCGTCATTGGACAATAAAAAAACCGATAGCTATAGGCGACGATTCCGACTACATAAGACCAATAATGCGACTATTAATACTCGCAGACTGGGGATTTCCCTGCGACGAACCCTTCATGCGGGAGGTGTACACCAAGCGTTGGCAGGAGCGAGGCCATGAAGTAGTCTGGGGTTTTCGTTCCTCAACATCAGAGATTCAATGCGAGACGTGGTGTGGCGCACCTGCCTATCTCATGCCATCACGAACTCACGACGAGGTAAGGACAGTAGTGGACGGCGTGACCAGACAGAATCATGCGATCAAAACTCTCTGGGAAACCGAAGGGCCATTCGATGCTATCCAGGTTCGAAACGACCTTGCGTTCGGGCTTCGGGCGATGCGACTCGCCCAAAGCCAGTCAGTCCCATTCGTATATCGCCTCTCGCATCTCAAATCCGAGGAACTGTGTCTCGGTTATCGAGACGGTGTCGACGGCTACGGACTGACCGATTTCCTTCGTGGACAGATCGGCAAGCGCGTTCGTCGCACCATATTAGATGGTGCCGACCTCACGCTCACTATCAGTGACGCTATGACTGACCATCTCCGTTCGCAAGGGTTTTGCGGGCCTATCGAAAGTCTGCCAATGGGTGCGGACACGTCTCTACAGCCGACCGAAATTGACCCTAAACCATTTCAGGACCGATTTGATGTAGGGTCGAACTACCTCGTCTACATCGGGACAATGAATCCGATCCGTCAACTAGAATTTCTTTTCCCAGTCTTGGCACAGGTGCGTGAACAACGACCCGATACGACGCTCGTGATGGTCGGAGGTCGGAACGACGAACATCGTAATCGGCTCAAACATGCTGCTGAACATTACGGTGTCGCCGACAGTGTGTGCTTTACCGGATGGGTTGAAGAGACAACGCTCAGACGGGCGATTGTCGGTGCCGAAATCGGTCTATCGGTGTTTCCACCGAATTACGTGTTGCGGACGAATTCACCGACGAAAGCCCTCGAATATATGAACCACTCAACGCCAGTGATCGGAACCCAGACGCCAGAACAGATCAAAATCTTATCCGAGAGTGGTGCCGGACGTACAGTTGAGTTTGAGACTGGGACGTTTAGCGAGACAATCCTCAACCTATTGACAGACGTTGATACTCGCAAACAGATGGGCCGTCGTGGCCGAGAATATATCGAAAACAGGCGTAATTACGACTTACTCTGTGAACGCGCAGTTACACTGTACGAAGCGCACACTTAATATTTCGAGACAGCTCTTACCGAACTGAGTGAAACAGCACCCTGAAAATTACGGCACCCCACCATCTGCTATAGTAGCTATTAAGATTCAATACACACTTGATCGCACGACTACAGTGTGATTGGTGTGTGAATTGTTTCAGTTGTTACTGTAGTTGTTCTGTGTAATCAGCCTTCGACGGGAGGTAACGTTTAGTTTTGAGAATTATGCCAGCGGGCGAAACTCTGGAGCCAAGTTTCAGCTGTTTCCGGTTCAGCATGACTGAAGCGATTTGAGGACGACAAGGTTCGACGTTTGAGTTCTCGAAAGATTCGTTCGACAGCGTTTCGATTTCCGTGGCGACGTATCTGAAATCGGAGCCCAGATCGTTACAGCGCAGTTTGGAGGTGTTGAGCACCATCAACAAGAAAGACTGCAGTTTCGACATCGTGTTTTTGCCGCAGCTCACGGAGAAAATCTCGGTGAGTGCGGTGGTCGTCGTCGAAAAGAGGCGGACGTGAAGCAGTTCATTTGTGGTGGGATCGCCAGCGGTGTACAGGCAGAACTGCTGGTCGTTGATCCGAATCACTGTTTCATCCGGCGTGATCTGATTCAGAGATTTACCTGATTCTGGCTGTAAATCGGCTTTCTGAACCCAACGTGGACCGCTTTCCGGCTCCGCTGGACACACAGAGTGGCGAGCGATTCGACTGTATTCGACATTGAGGGCCCCGCAACATGCGATTGAATCCTAGTGCCATCGCTGGCTCGGGTGTCCGCTCTCGCTCCACAAACTCCAGATCAATCCAATCTCTACCTCTGCAGGGGCGGACGATTTCTGGCATAGGCACCAAGAAATTCTCCCACCTCGCTTTTCACGCTTAACCAAATACGACTCGTTTATACGAACGATCAGTTAATATAATCTTCTTATCTAGACTAATGTTACAGAGGGAATCGATATTACTCCCGGAGAAACTCTTGGTACAGATGATCTAAATTATCACGCATCGTCTCAACTGAAAACCGTTTAGCCCGCTTCCATCCCACCTTGCCCATACGATCACGTAAATCCGGGTCTAGCAACAATTCGTTCATTCGCTCCGCGAGCATCTTTGCGTTACCAGTCGGGATTAGATAACCGGATTCTCCGTCCACCACTTGTTCTGGAATCCCCGCGATATCAGTTGCAATCACGGGCAGCTCGCTGGCCATCGCCTCCGTGATCACTCTGGGCGTCCCTTCGCGGAACGACGGTAATATGAGGACGTCACTCGCTGCGAGTACGCGTGGGACATCGTCCCGGAAGCCGGTGAGGAACACCTGCTCGGACAACCCACGGTCTTCGATGTCCGCGTCCAGCGAGTCGTACAGCGGACCGTCGCCGACGATACACACCGACCCTTCGAAGTTACCGAGCGATTCGACGGCGTTGAGCAACACGCCGTGTCCCTTGCCATCCGCGAGCCGACCGACCATGACGACGCGCGGCCGCTCCCCGGGCAAGTCTGTCGCAGGTTCGGCGTCTGCGAACGCTTTGAGGTCGACCCCGCTGTAGACGGTCGTGTACTGTTCGGACATCCCAATCCCGCGCTTCAGGTAATCGTCGGCGATGACATCCGCGTTCGTAACTATCCGGTCAGTATAGCTCGCGGCCTGGCGCTCGCACGCGAGCACGAGCCGGTTCAACACGTCGTTGCGGTCGTCGGCGAACGGCACGCCATGTACAGTATGAATGACGTTCGGTACGCCAGCTAATGCCGCCGCGAACCGCCCGATAATGCCGGCTTCCGTACTGTGTGTGTGGACGATATCGAAGCCCTCCCGCCGGAGGTATCGCGCCAGCGATAGCACTGCTGGCACCGCCGTGATTGGATTATAGTGTCGGATAAGCGGAAATCGCTTCGTTGTGATTCCCTCCCGTTCCAGACGGTCGACCTGCTCAGAGTCGTACTCCGCACCGTATCCCACGGTAAAATCGTAGGCATCAAGCCCACACACGGTTGCGATCGTTTTCGCTTCCGCACCGCCCTTCAACAGTCGAGTGATCAGATGGAAGACGCGCGGTCGCTCGCTACCGGTCATCGACGTTCACACCTCGACGACGCCCCTTGGGGACTTAAGCCCCGTTTGTTATTCGTCCGACTGCTGGCTATTCGAGTAACGACACGCTAAAACCGCTGTGTCGTGTTCGTCAGCGCACATGGAAGACGAACGGACGCGTGTCGGCGTCGTCGGCCTTGGATACGTGGGGCTGCCGCTAGCGCTGGCGATGCACGAAGCCGGCTACGACGTCGTCGGCATCGACATCGACGTTGACAAGATTGACCGCCTCCGCAGCGGCCAGTCGACCGTCAACGACGTTACCGATGAGAAAGTCCAAGCGGCGACAAACGACGGCCTCACATTTACGACCGACTACGATCACCTCAGCGACGCTGACGGAGTCTCAATCTGTGTGCCGACGCCTCTCCGCAAGACCGACACACCCGACCTGTCCTTCGTTCTCGATGCCGCCGAACGTCTTGCGCCCATCATCGCGGACGACTGCACAGTCGTTCTCGAGAGTACCGTCTACCCCGGCGCTACTGAGGACGCTCTCACGGACGTGTTCGCGGAGAACGGCGCAGTAGTCGGTGAAGACCTCTATCTCGCGTTCTCTCCCGAGCGCATCGATCCTGGAAACGAGGAGTACGGCCCGACAGACATTCCGAAAGTCCTCGGCGGCGTCACCAACGAGTGTGGCGACCGCGCGCAAGCACTGTACGATCCCGTATTCGATGAGGTTGTGCGCGTCGGCTCCGCGACCGAGGCCGAGCTTGTCAAGCTCCTTGAAAACACGTTCCGCGCGGTGAATATCGGCCTGATCAACGAGCTCGCACAGATTGCCCACGAACTCGACGTCGATATCTGGGATACCATCGACGCCGCCGAGACGAAGCCGTTCGGCTTCATGCCGTTCTACCCCGGACCGGGCCTTGGCGGCCACTGTATCCCCATCGACCCGTTTTACCTTTCTTGGAAGGCCAACGAACACGATGTTGATACGCGTTTCATCGACCTCGCGGATACTGTCAACCGCGAAATGCCCAAACACGTCGTTCAACGCGTTGTCCGACAACTCAACGACCGAGGCACCGCGCTCTCGAACGCAGATATTCTCGTTGTAGGCGTGGCCTACAAACCGAACGTCTCCGACACGCGCGAGTCTCCGGCCATAGACATTATCACAGAACTCGACGGCTGGGGTGCGGTCGTAGATTACCACGATCCGTACGTTCCAGAACTCGAGATTGACGACGCGACCTACGAGTCCGTTGCCCTCACTGATGAGCGACTCAACGATGCTGACTGTGTGATTCTCGTCACGGACCACTCGACTCTGGATATCGATCGTCTCGTCAATGAGACATCGCTGATCTTCGATACACGAAATACCACTAGCTCTCATAGAGCGGATCACGTCGTCCGACTGTAATCTGCGAGATACTCCGAGGATGACACCAGGGTATCATGCTGGTTTTCAATACACTAAGCCCACAGCTTGCCGCGACAACACTTCTACACGTGTTTAGCAAGCAATGGATTCAATTGACGGGCGAATATTGTAGAGCTGCTCACCGGTCGATTCTTAGAGTTCGCCACTCGAAGTCGACAGACCCATGTCAAACCGTGGGAATCCTGATATATGCCTACCGCGCTCGTGACCGGCGTCGCCGGATTCATCGGGTCGAATCTCGCAGACGCACTACTCAGTCGCGGCTACGACGTTCGTGGCGTCGACAATTTTGCGACGGGCCGCGAACGGAATCTCGAAGCGTTGAGGGACTCTACCCGGTTCTCGTTCCAAGAGGTCGATATCCGCGACGCCGAAGCAATGACCGACGCCACCGAGAGTGTTGACTACGTCTTCCACCAGGCTGCCGTCCCCTCTGTGCCACGGAGTGTCGATGACCCGGTCACGACAACTGACGCGAACTGTACCGGTACGGCCACCGTCATCGATGCCGCGCGGAACACAGATGTCGACACCGTCGTCGTCGCGTCCTCGTCGTCCGTCTACGGCACCACCGAACAGCTCCCGAAAGTTGAGTCGATGACCGAGCAGCCGGAGTCACCGTACGCACTCTCCAAGCATTACACGGAAAATCTCGCACTCCAAGCTAGCGAGCTCTACGACATCGATACTGCTGCGCTCCGGTACTTCAACATCTTCGGGCCACGTCAGGATCCCAACGGCGACTACGCAGCCGTCATCCCCAAGTTCATTTCACTGATGCTTGACGGTGATCAGCCAGTCATCTACGGAGACGGTAAGCAATCTCGGGACTTTACGTTCATCGACAACGCGGTCCAAGCAAATATCCTCGCCGCCGAAAGTGACGTTTCAGGCGAAGCGTTCAACGTCGGCTGTGGCGGTCGCGTCACCGTCAACGAACTCGTCGATACTCTCAACCACCTCCTCGATATGGATATCGATACCATCTACGACGATCCGCGCCCTGGCGATATCCGGCACTCTCACGCCGACATTTCGAAAGCTGAAGATCTTCTGGGCTACAATCCGACCGTCGACTTCGAGACTGGCTTAGAGCAGACAATCCCGTACTACCGTCAGTAGCTGACGCAGTCCTCGGTAATTGGGCCTCAATTCTCAAATTCAGGATGACCGTCCAAGAGGAACGGATAGCCGTCGCCGAACACCTCTCGGACAATGTTACTTCGAACTGATAAATCGCGGACTTCTCCAACGTCAATGTCTTCCATGTCGAGCAGCATGGCAACCATGAACTGGTTGGCCGTGAACGGGTATTGGCCCTGGTCGTCTTTCACTGGCCGGTCGTTCTCCTCCGCGTACGTCACGTTTGACGCCATCCACATCGCGTTGTAGATGAACGCCATGTTGGCGATAAACTCCCGTTGACTCCGTAACTCGCTCGCGGAATTTGCAGTGAAGTCATGCTTCATCAGTCGATACGCGGTCTCTATCGTCCATCTCTTCCGGTACCGTCGTCCGATTTCCAACCCACCGAACTGCTCGGGATTGAGGTTCGTATGCGCCGGCTCGCCCGACCAACTCTCCTCGCTCGCCACCGAACTGCTCCGGATCGAGGTTCGTGTAGTACACCTCCCAGTTCCCTTTATCGTCAGTCCCGGCCTCAACCCGTTCGATCCGCTTTTTCGAGGGCATCGTAATTAGCCACGACTCCGCCTCACTCTCGGGTACGACCTCACCGACACAGTCACCATCATCGGCACGGGGCGCGGTCCAGTCAACGCCAACCTCGGCGCGCTCGCGAAAGGGCCGGTCGCACTCCATCGCGAACTCGACGATCCCACCGCCCTCACGCTCCTGTTGGACGGCGGCGCGTAGACCTCCCTTACAGACCGCCGCACGGGCGTCCGCGCACCCGCGGCTATCGCTGTCCTCGCCGACGGGTTCGACATCAGACTCGTCGCCTCCCCGACAGTCCACCGACATCTCTCGAAACGGTATCCCACATGGACCGAGTGTCACCTCGATCTTACTGCCAGCCGGGATCGGTCCCCACACAATGACCACGCCACCCAGACTGCCGCGGCCGCGTGGGAGGCTATCCGCCATCTCGACACCGACCCTGGAAAACGCCGGCTCCTCGGGAATCTCCACACAACGCATGCCCGGAGCTACCGTGATCTCACCCACGATCACACGATCGATGTCGCCGACGGCACAATTAGCAGATATGTCCTCGATCTCGAAGCTCGGAACTTGGTCACGATCGACCGCCGTAGCCAGCACAACACCGTCCAACTCACCGATCTGGGCCGGCTGGCCGTCCAGCAGTGTCTCGACGACAACTACGAACTCGTCCACCCGGATCAGCGCCGGCTCAATAGGTGTCTTACTGGGACCCCTCAGGAATCTACAAGTACAGTGTCGCCCCGCCGGGCGGGAGGGGAGACACCCACAACCGACGAGTGGGTGGCGGCAACCGGCGATCCAAACGCGGACGCCGACTACGTCCAGTGGCTCACTGGCTCTGAGAACTCTCCTAGCCACCTCCACGAGCGATTCAGCACCGTCGCCCATGACGATGCCATCACGCTCGTCGACGACCCACCACACCCGTTCGAAGACGACCGTGTCACGTATCTCAGCCAGACAAATGCTGAAACCCTCGTCGTGCTCCAGTGGGGTGACCCCTTAGCCACCCTGGGACGTCTCGGGTGCGCCTTACTGAGCGATAAGGCCTTCTCCAACATTCTCACCCCCTCACGGATCGGCTGCGAATTCGACGCACTCCACGATGAATCCGATCACGATGTCGCCCGCAGCCTGCGTCGTGGCCATCAAGTGGGCTGGTACAGCAACTCAGAAACCACCTACGGAGCATGGCGCGAGCGAATAACAACGGTTCGAGATCATCTCCTCGCACGGGTTGGCAAACTCATGAACAGCGACGACACAACCGCCCGAAGCGACCTGTTCAACGATCTCCACGACCTGATCGCCTCGGCGACCCAGCTGTATCACGCAGCCGGTATCGATTTCACGACCACCAGCAGGGTCCCAGATACCGACGCACTCGTACGCAACACCACACAACTCAACAAGCTCTGTGCGTTCCTCGCCAAGACTGTCCCCAAACAGTCCGTCTACGGGATTCACTCAGGCTACCGCATGCTGTTCGAAGAGTGGCCCGGAAAGCTGTGCCGGCGACTCCCCTACGACATCGACCCCAACACACGGATGGATCTCACCATGTCGTGGGTGCTTGCCGGTCCGACGATCACGGCGCTCTCCGATCAGATCATCGCCACCCTCACCACAGAACTCACCAGAGTTCGAAAACCGATCGCCGACGGCACCGAACAAGCACCACCCCTCGAGATTCCCGTCATCGACGGGACGACCTACCCCGCCATCCGGCGGGTGATCGACGAGCTACCGATGACCCACGACGTCCAGTGGACACCCCGCGAGCGACAGCGGCTCGTGCGGCTCTGTCTGCGTTCGTTCGGCCCGTCGGACACCTCATTGGAGTAGTTGTCCGTACGACGTCGTGGAGAGCCTCCTACGAGCGCTGAACGAGTCACCCACTCCGAAGCCTGCCGAGGTCGAACGCGCAGCGGCCACCCTTTCGGCCACCCGCTTTCGGCCCGACCTCCCGCCGACAGCGACGAAGCTGTACGCCACGCTCCTCAGAGCCGACAGCCCACTCGGCCGCTCGGAGCTCATTGACAGAGCGGGCATCTCCGCGAGCAGCTATGACCGTCGGATACACGATGTTCGCGAACTCGAACGCATCCAACCCGTCCAAGTGGACGGTCACCGACGGTGGACAACAGATCACGAGCACGCAGCCAAGCCGCCGGCAGACATCAATCAACCTCCAACACCGCTGTTTGGCGCATCGACAGCCGAATCCATCCCACCGCGTCGTGAGCAGTCACCCCGACGCGTGGACGCGACAACGGGCTGGCCACGCCTACACGGACCTGTTCACACCGACTCAGACCATGATCCTAGACACCGCACTTCCAGTGAACACACACCGACAATCCGATCACCACGACGCACAGCCCGCAGCCCAGCCCAGCGAACCCACACCACCAGATCCACACCATGACCAGACGCCACCCACGACACCGACGCTCCACCCGAACCAAAGGGATGAGACGCAATGACATCCCCTAAGATCGACCTCGAAACGAGCGTCACACGCGATCGCCCCGTCAGCCAAGAAGAGGGATCCATCCAGGTGGGCCAAGACGACCTCGATGAATCCACCATCACGCTCAGTTTTGGTGGTTCGTGGGGGACGACGTATGCGGATCTCACACCTGAAGAGGCGCAAGCGATCGCGACCGCCCTCGAATACACAGCCACACAGATAACCCAACAGGAGGGCTCCACGGATGAGTGACCTCGCTGAGGAACTCCAGCATATTCCCGGCGTGGGCGACACCGACGAGGAACCCACCGTCGATCACGATCCCACGAATGGGCGGTGGCTCGAAAAAGAGTTCGTCACAGCACTCGAAACGTGGGGATACCTCACCGCCCGCAACGAACACATTTTCGGGCTCGAAACTGACGTCGTCGCACGGCGAAATCCCCCACGTAATAAGCCAGAAGACTTCATCGTCGCCGAGTGTAAAGACTGGCACACGACCCTTGTCGGACGCCAAGCCGTTGCCTCCATCTCCCATCGGGCGTTACTCTCTCACGCGATGCCCGTACTCGTTGTGGCGTGTGGCGTGACCACTCCAGCGTGGTATCTCGCCCAGCTGCTCGATGTCCGGATCATCACTATCGACGACCTCACCAAGGAGTCACTCCCTCCACTGACGGAACACCGACCACCGAGAGGAACGTTCCGCACTCGCCGAGAGCCCCGGTGAGCGAACTTCGAGGTGACGTTCCGCCGCTGTTGGATCGACGGAGTGATCTCGACATCGAGGCGACGGTGTTCTTTGCTGGTGGGCAGGGCCCGGGTTACGTACTAGATAGATCCGTAGAGTGTGTACGTTAACCGGCGTTCTATGAGCACTGTTTGGAAAGATGTATTTACGTAGTCAAGTTCAAGCCGAGTTGTCAACTCTGTGACCGAATGTTAATACGAAAATATGTCAGGAAAACTGTGTAATGAGGATCCGTCGGATGCGAATTTATAATGATTAGAGATTTATAAATTCACACGGGGTTGTACCTATCCAGAATCTGATGTAGTTAGCAAGTACGTTGTCACCCGTTTATTTCACAATACAAGGTGTGATTAGCAACGAAATGAATAGCGACCATAATATGTCAGTTTTGACATTGGATTGGGAGATCATTTCAGCTGATCGATCTCGGTGCGGACGAACTCATCGTCGTCGTCGGCTACATGAAAGAGGTAATCATCGACCACTACGGCGACACCTACGAGGGCGTTCCGATCACCTACACCCATCAGCGCGAACAGAATGGGCTCGCCCATGCGCTGCTCACCGTCGAAGAACATATTGACGACGATTTTATGCTCATGCTCGGCGACAACAACTTTCAAGGCGAACCTCCAAGACGTCGTCCGTCGCCAGCGCGAGGACCGCGCCGACGCCGCATTCCTCGTCGAGGAAGTACCCTGGGCGGACGCCTCCCGCTATGGCGTCTGTGACACCAATCAGTACGGCGAGATCACCGACGTGGTCGAAAAACCCGACGACCCGCCAAGCAACCTCGTGATGACCGGGTTCTATACATTTACTCCGGCGATCTTTCACGCCTGTCACCTCGTACAACCCTCCAACCACGATGAGTACGAAATCTCCGATGCGATCGATCTGCTCATCCAGTCGGGTCGGACCATCGATGCCATCGGCCTTGACGGATGGCGCATAGATGTTGGCTATCCCGAAGATCGGGATGAGGCTGAACGGCGTCTCTCAGACGGGGTTGATGCTGGGACACAGACCGAAACGACCGGGGCCGCTGACTCTGCAGACGACGCAGTCGAGACGAGCGACTGAGAATGGAGCGCTGACCCCGTCTGCGGCATCATCGACAGCGCTACCGGTTGGGGTCATTAATCTTTCACGGTTCTGTTGAAATCCGCATTAGGTGATACACCTTGATCCGGTTACGGTCAATACAGAAAACTCACGTACCAGTGTAGGTCGATATCTACCCGAGTCCTGTCAGGAACCATCTGCAAGATCTTGAGGATGTAATCAGCGGAGGACCATCGTTCATTCTAGCACATCAACGACGAAACAGATGTTAGTTAGGTGGGCAAATGCATCACGGAACTCCTTACTGGATGAGTCTGAACAACCGGGAAATTGCTATATATTTCCATTTTCAGATAAACCTGATAAAACCCAGCAGATCATACGTCCTGTCCGGACTTGTCAAGGACGCGTGAACCGTACTCTTCGATCAGATCACATGTTCGTTGATCTTGCGGACACGAAATGGAGTATACGCGGCGAGGGGTAATCTCACCCGGCGATAGGTGATATACGACGCTCCCATTCAGGTCGTACGCATCATACCAATTGTAATACTTTTCGTACAGCGTGTTTCGAGTCTCAAGCGAGGTCTGTTGCTGGTCGTTATTTCGCTGTACTGCGTAGCCCCATTCACCGTTATATGCCGGTTTTCCGACCTGTTCGTGTGCGTCCTTGATGTGGCCACGAATCCATCGTTTCGTCTCCTCAGTGGTGAGTCCCCAGTGGCCTTGGTGGGAGTCTGGATAGGTATGAAAACTGCAGGCATCAATTTCGTCAATATTATTGACCGTGACGTAGTCCATGGCGGTTCCACTCGGGAACCAGTCAGCATCCGATTCTGTTGTCCATTCGGGTATCTCATTATACGTGCCGAGTCCACCGCTTCCGACCAATTGCTGAGGAGCAATGTCTGAGACGTACGCCGCCATCTCCTCGATCCAGTCGTGGTACGCCGATCGGTTCTTCGCCAGTGCTTGTCCCTCGTTTAGCAGTTCCCACAGTACGATCGACGGATCGTTTCGGTACTCGACTCCGGTCACCGTATTGGTCCGCGTTAGAACCTTTCGAACGTAGTTTTTGTACAATTCCTTCGCTTTTTCGTTCGTATAGAACCGATCATGATACTCCCTGTATTCTTTTGTACTCGCTGGACTTCCCGGTTTGAGCGACCCACCGTCAGGGATTGGATCTCCGGTCGCCCATTCGACGTACTGTGCCGCCCCATTTCCAGTTGTCCGCCAGTTGTTGGCTAACCAGAGAATCCACCGGATACCGTACTCCTTAGACTGGGCAATGGCTCGATCAAGCAATTTGAACGCGGACTCGTTTAATTCGCCAGACTCGGGCTGAAGCGTGTATGGACCCACAATCCTGTTCGCCGGACCTTGGCCGGCACAGCCGCCGTGAGTTCGAAGTAGATTGATGTTTAAGCGGTTCGCCTTTTCCAGTAATTCGGTCCGAACAGAGTCATCATCCACGGCGTAGAACGTACTGTACTGTGCACCGTTGAAATACCAGGTTCTGGCGTCCACAGAGAACTGTGTCCCGCTCACGGAAACGAACGACTGTGGTCCGCCTGCAGATTGTGCGTCTGTCGAATCGGATGAGTCTCCTTGACATCCCGCAATGGCAGCGGTGACAATTGCGCTCCCAATCTGTAGAATCTCCCGGCGATTGGTTCGGTTAATCACACCAAGTCCTATACAAAATGTATGATATATAATTAACGTTCAAAACGTTTTGCCATTGCCCACAGTTATATAGTGGATAAGAATAGCGTTGCGGAGAGTCAACACATTGCCTTCACGACGCCCGTTGCTCCTGAAACGAACGGTCCAAGCCTCAGCGAGATCGGGGTACTTACGTGCGAGATACGTATGTTGTATCTCGTACGATTGTTGGAACGTAGATGCGTGCAGGTAGGAGACTCAACGGTCAGTACGCACTCTTCAGCGACCGGATGTTTCTGTCCATAATGATGTCTGACGAAGCGGATTTCAACAGAGCCTCTCCACCTAAAACTCCGAACCAGTCAGTTCCGGATCGTCGCCACAACATCGAGTCCCACCTTCCAGATCTGTCGAACAACCAGCTTCAGATCGAACGTAAACGACTGTTGTTTGACGTACTGCAGATCGTAGCGCAACTTCTCTTCAGGATCCGTGCTTTTCGCACCATTCACCTGTGCGAGCCCCGTCAGCCCTGGTTTCACGAACCACCGCTTCCGCCAAGAGCGCTCTTGGGCCTCCAACAATGATTCTTCTTCAGTCCACACCGCCCGTGGACCGACAACACTCATGTCGCCAACGAGGATCGACCACAACTGGGGAATCTCGTCGAGATGCGTCTGTCGTAACACACGCCCAACACGCGTAATTCGGTCATTCGCTTCATCAGCAACCGGCTCAACGGCTGCTCCTTCAGACACCATCGATCGGAACTTGTACACCTCGAACGTCTCGCCGAACACTGCGGTGCGCTCTTGGCTGTACAGGATCGATCCGCCATCATCCAGCTTGACCGCAATCACGATTGCACAGATGATGGGACTCAACACTACCAACCCAACGAGCGAAAACACAACATCAAAGCCGCGCTTGAGCATGTGGTCTTGAATGTCCCACGGCTCGATATCCACACTGACGAGCGTCCCCACGTCACTCTCGGCCGTCAACACCCGATCAGCGTGTTCGCGGTGGACGAGGACATCGACACCATGCTCGTAACACGCATCGAGCGTGCCGAAGAACTCCGCCCGATCCGTATACTCGAACGCTAACACAGCCGTGTCGACATCGTACTCGACGAGCACGTCCTCGATCCGGGAGAGCCCACCCAGACGATCGAGTCCCGCAAGCTGAAGTCCGCCGTCTGCAACGGGGACCATCGACGGCTCGCGATCACTGTTCCTGAACGCACTCGTCGGACAGAGATACCCGATGAGAGAAAGGCCGACCTCGGAAGCGAGCCCCTCGATTTCAGCCGGATCATCGCCAACGATGATCGCTCGCTCGGCGTCGCCATTCGGCCGACGCCGAATCCAGACGAACCATGCAGGCAATAGAACCAACAGCATCGGAGTGATCACGATGAGCGTCGTCCGGGGGAGCCGATACGTATAATCGAAATATCCGATCGCCGCAAGGGTGAGCATCGCGACCATGACCCGCTTTTGCGTGAGCGCGACCGTATCGAGAATGCGCCGCGGTCGTGGCTTATACAGCGGGAGAAACGCCGCGGTGACGATGACGACCGTTGTCGTCACCTCAAACACCAGTTCGGCACCCATCGGCGCATCAGCTGCGAGCCCCCCAACCACCGGCAGCCGAGTGAGAAGGGCGTGGACAACAACGCTGTTCGCGACCGTTACCGCAAGGGCAGTAATGACTGCGACACCGCCGACACTGCGGAGTCGATACTGCCACCCAGAGAGCATTGCCTGTAGGTTCGACCGAATACATATAAATGAATTGTGACCTCGCGGAGGGAAATCAGCCTGAACGGAACGGAGCCGTAGTCACCGCCTACCGTCACTGTCGCCGTCGATAACTGCAGTTTCAGTATCCAACGCCCGCACCTCAATCCCACGCCACTCACCGTCGACCCCAATAAGCGCCTCAGCATACCCGACCGCCTCATTACCTGGTACCGCCTCCTGGACAAAGCGCTTCTGCGCGTGGTTCAGCCCAAACTCTGCGGCCCATTCGTCGTCCATCCCGTCTAACCGGTGGAACTGCTTGATCGCACACTGATCGAGGATCATCTCCGCTTCGGGCCGCTCGAAGAACTCATCGACCGTCTGAGTGACCAGCTGGATCGAGAGATCGTGATGGCGGTGATGCCGAAAGATGGTCTCTAAGAACGCGAGATTGGCGGCATCTCGCAACACGTAGCGAGCCTCGTCGATCACGAACACCACCTCTTTGTCCGTCTGCTTGGCCCGCTCGTACACCAGCGAGATGAGCAACTGCATCATCAGCGTCGTGCGCCCGCCGACACGCCCCTCCTGTTGCGCCAAATCCAGATAGATGCGATCGGTCGCCGTGAAATCGACTTCACTTGCTCGCCCGAGATGTGCAAACTGGCCGTCCGACGCGAACGGTCGCAGCTGGTCGATGAGCCACGTGGCGTCAGTCTGCAGCTTGTCGGCTTCCGCCTCCGTGCGCAGCGTATACGCGGCCGGCTCAGCGACAAGCTCCTCGAGCACGTCGATCACATCCCGAAGGGTCGGGCTGGCCCGATCGTGCGTCGTCAGATCCTCCGTAATGCCCGCATTGTGATACGCGGCGTCGACGGCGAGCTCCAGTGTCGTCCGGCGGTCTCCAAGCGTGATCCCCCGCTGGGCAAAGAAGTTCGTCAGAAAGCTCAACACCCGCTCTTTCTTCTCGGTGAAGGGGCTGGCGTCAGCGCCCAACTGCTGGCGGGCGTGCTCCGGCATCGGCGTAATCTCCAAGGGATTAATCCCAAGCGTGCCGCCCACCGTGATCCGCTGGGCGTCTACCGCGTCCGCAACGCCCGCCCAATCGTTGAGCGGCTCTAAGATGACCCCGATCCGGTCGTCATGGTGTGTGACCGACCGGATGAACCGCTGTTTAGCGCCAAAGCTCTTCCCTGACCCCGGATCGCCGACGGTGAACGTGGCGTACCCGTTCTCTCGCGCAAACGGGTCGACGACGACCGGCGTCCCCGTATGGCGATGCACCCCCAACTCAACGCCATCCGGTTCTAACAGCGTGGGCGTGTGCGGCGACGCCAACAACGCCCCGACAGCCCCGCTCACGCAGGTGGTCGTCCGGTCGAGGGGCGTTCTACCGAGCGGGGCCGCCCCGCGCAGCGCCCGGTCTTGCGTACAGATCGCCGTTTTCGGCGCGAGCTCGGCCGGCTGCTCGCGGAGCGTGCGTTTCACGCGGCGTACATCCTGCTCCAACGTCTCGCGATCCGCGGCCCGCACCGTCACCAGCAGTGCTTGTGAAAACACGCGGTGGCCCGCTTCCACGGCCCGGTACGTCGCCGCCGCCTCGCTCGCCCGGTCGTGGAGATACGTGCTCCGAACGCTCGACTCCAGGTCGGCATCCACCTTCAGATCGTCGGCCGCCGATTTGAGCTGATCGAGCGCCCGCTCCTGATCCCGCGGGCGAATGTGTGCCGTCACGTGAAACCGAACGTCCGTCAGCGTGAACAGCTCGCTGAGATACCCATCACTCGGATAATCCGGCCAGTCAGCAATGTAAAGGGTGGTCGTCCACGTGTCGCCAACCCGGGCGCGCCGACTCTCCCACTCGACCGCACTTGGCGCGACCGCATCCTGCTGGCGCGCTCGCGGCGTGGCCACCGCTGACCCTGGATCGGGTGTTGGCTCCGGTGGCTCGACGAATGCGGACAGATCCACTTCTGGATCGCGCTCAGGGCGTCGTGCCTGGAGCCACACGCCGAGCAGAAGGCCGACCACGAGCGTGCCGCCACCGACGGCGAGCCCAATGACAACCGTTGCGGGCGACACCGCCTCGCCGCTCTCGACGAGCAGGAGCGCGTGCTCACGCATCGGTCTCCCCCCGCGACTCTTGATCCACACCGGCCTGATCGGCAACCGGCGGGTCGTCGATGTCTGTTCCGTTCCAAAACTGCGTGGCAAGCCCGAGGAGTTCGGCCGTGGACAGCCGGCGAGCCGCGCAGTCGGTCGTTTTCGCGACGAACTCCGTCTCGACCGTCCGCAGGCGCTCGCGAAGCTTGTCGAGTTGCGCGCCGCGCAACTCTGCGTCGGTGAGCCGGTCGCGACGTGTCACGAACGGCGTGAACAAGATCCCAACCACCGGCAGCGTCGTGAGCCGCTCGGCCGGGGTGCGCTCTTCGGGATGGCGTTCGTACACCTCGAACGGGGCCACCTCAACCCCCAGAAAGTATCGAATCTGATGGGTGTCCTCCAGCTCGGCCGGGCGTTGCTCGCGATACGCGGCGATGAGCGCGCGCACCGACTCGGTGTTTTGCACCTCGGGATCGGCAAGCCGCTCGTCCAGTTGGTCGACGAGCGTGGCGGCCGGGTACGGGTCAGTCGTCGTGTACAGCGTCAGCTGAAACGTCAACTCCTGATCGGCGAACGCCTCGCCGACGGCCTGACGGGCCGCCCAGTCGTCGGCCATCGCGAAATCCATATTCCCCGGCGTAAGCTCGATGAACGCCTCCATCGTCCCATCCGTCCGCTCGATCGCACCGTGGCCGGGCCACGCGCGTTTGAGCGCCGTCAGCTCTTGGGTGCGCTCGTCGACGACGAACGGCCGGGGGACGGCCGTGTCTCCCGCAGTTGTGGACGCGGCGTCGTTAGCCACTGCATCATGCAGCGTGATTCGTGGCCGGCGCAGGTAAAACCGCACCAGGTCACGCAGCCACGTGCTCGCTGGGAGCTGTCTGGGTGCCGCGTACACCACGGCGACCCCGACCGCGAGGCCGACACACACGAGCGGGAACACGAGTGGGTCGACACCGCTGGCCGTCCCGCTAAGCAACCCGGCGATGGGAAAGCTGAGCAAGACGTACAGATCGCGTTCGTCCACGCCGATGATCGGAAGCGTCCGGTCGGCGGCAAGCGTTTGCATCACGCGTCGAGTCGCGGGGTTATCTGAGCTGTCACTCATGGGTGGGGTTCGTTTTCGGTTCGACGGTACGATGGCACGCCCGTGTCGTCACTGCGCACAGCGGCTGGTGACGGTGAGTCATCCGCTGTGGACTCGGTGCTCGATTTCTCACGATTGATGTGCTGGGCGACTGTCTGGCCAACCGCTGCTTTCGGTCCCCATCTGGCGGCCGTCGCGCCCGCCCACGGGCCGGCCACCGCCGCGGCGCCAGCCACGGCACCCGCGGTCACCGTCATCCCGGTCGCCTTGCTGACCGTTTGGACCAGTCGAGGCGTCGTGTAGGCGAACAGCTTCCAGATGATCCACACGCTGAGGACCGGCAACGAAACGGCGATGAGATACCCAAAGAAGGCGCTATCAGGAGAAACCGCCCCCACATTCTCCGAGAAGAGCAACTCATACCCACGAAACAGCAGCGCGACCGGCAGCGGCATGATCGCGAGTGGGATGAACTTGACCGCAACGCGCATCGCGATGCCCGAGATGACGGGGAGACCACCGTATGCGACAGCCAATCCGATCGGCATCACATACACGAAAACGTACAACAACAGCTCTCGCAAGAACAACAGCGCTTGGAGTGCCCACATTGCGATGGCACCAATAAATGTGAGGAAGAGCCCAAGTGGCGGGTTTGAGATAGTTACAGTGAGAAAATCGGTCAACCCACTAGTCACTGTGCCTAGAGAGGGGACAAGCACAATCGCAAATCCATCGACGAGGTACAATGCCGTCACGGCAATCCAATACCACGTCGCGATCAGGATTCCACCTGTCCAGGCCGTTCGGCGCACCTGTCTATTGCGAATGGGATCGGTGAAATTGAAGATACGAAGCGTATGCCGTCCCTGGACACATACAATCAGAATGAGGAACGCGATTAGGGTGATCTCACCGACGACAAGCGCCTCATGAAGCTGTGTCCACGGCGTGTTTTGTGGATCTCCCAGTGGAAGTCCGTTTTCGGTCTCTGGAACAGGTGTGCCGAACACTGCCTCTGACAAGTCGCGATATCCATTTGTGATACCCTGGGTGAACCACTCAATAAGCTGCTCAATAACGTCGATGAACCATTGGTACCCTACGTCAGTAAGCGAGATACCACTCATGAATCTCTCTCCTCGATTGCGATCTGACACTCTGAGAGACTGTCACCTCTATAAGTGACGGTGTACGTTCGTTCGGTCTCTTCCCCAGTTACGCTGCTGGTGAGTGTCGTCGTGAATTGTCCATCTGTTCCTTCTGGCGTACATTCGACTCCGCTGCTGTTTGGTGAAAATGGAAGGCTTCTAGAGTATATCGTAAGTGACTCTCCCGGCTCAATTGTTGGTTTGCCAAATCTCACAGGCTCTTCGGGTGCAGCAATTCCACTCCCGGAGAGGTCGTCCGGAGTGGGATTGGGAATATCACCACTAAATTGGAGTGCGGTAATCTGTTCGGGCCCAGATCCTGTGTTTTCGAGGCCTACGATCACTTCTGTCGAAACCGTCAGATCTCCAGCCCCCTCGTACATCTCATCGGGATGATTGCGCGCGAGTTGCAGATCGGTAATGGCGATGTCGGGACGAATGGGCTGCTCGACAGCAGCCATCACGGAGTCACCATCGACAAGCTGGATGGTGTAGGTACCAGGGGGGTAGGAGGTTCCGAGCGGGATCGTCTCGCGGCTGGCACCCGGCGTAAGTTCTCGGTCGGCAAACGCCTCGCCCGACGGGGCAAGCACGGCCAGCTGGGTGGCATCCGTCTCTGACTCGAACTCGACGGCGAGCGTGGTTCCCTCAACAGAAACGGACGAGAGCGCTCCACGGCTAGGATCACTCGCTCCACCGGTATCATTACAGCCGGCAACGGTGGCGACGCCGCCGGTCAGGATCGTTGTCAGCACGGTGCGTCTCGTGGTGGACGGCAGGGTGTGACTCATGGGCGTGATGTACCTGAAAGAAGGTGGCTGAGTCGGCGACCAGCAACCCAGGCGACAGCAATGGGGAACGCTCCCCACAGCAGCGTGGTCACCAGCTGGAGCCAGCCAGCCATGGTTCCAAGCGGGTGCCATCGAACGGTGTCACTGGCACCCACGTACGCGGGGGTAGTTGTCCGCCACGATGCGGGCTCGAAGCGAACGGTGTACAGCCCGGGCTCGCGGACCGTCCGTGTGGTGGTGCCGTTTGCCCCGAGGCTGATCGGCTCGCCGTTCAGCGAGAGCGTTCCCGGTGGGCCACCATCGACAATCGGCGTGACGGGTGCCGAGCGGTTCGGCTGGATAGGGGTGCCAGTCGCTGCATCTCGCAGCGAGATGCGGAGGGTGGCTGTCGAGGCGGTGGTCTCTGTCACCCGGACCGTCAGATTCGGTCGCCGGATCGGCCGCTCGCTGCGGGTGACCGACGCCAGCGGTGCCGACACGCCACGCACAATACCGTGCAGGCGCACCGATTCGGGATCGAACCTGTCGGTCCGAACGGCCAGCCCGTATGATCGCGTGTACTCACCCGTGACGACACCGACGGAGACGTTCGGGTGGAGCTGCGGCGTCGGGGATGGCGTCGAGACACCCCAGACAGCCGTCAGGGCCGGTCCGTCGCGCACGGGAAGCGCTCGGGGGCCGATCCGGGCTGGAAACGCCACCACGTCCATCGGCGGTGCCGGTGTGGCGTGCTCAGCACCACCAGTGGCGCGGCTGTGCTGGAGGGTATCCCACCGCGTGTCACGAGCCGTGTAGTAGCGCCAGCCACCCCGCACGCGACGTGTCTCATCAGCCGAGAGCGTGAGCCCATGCCACGGCTGGGCCTGATACACAGCCACGCCGGTGGTGTTGTCAGGATAGGCGGCGGTGTACGCGTCAGGGGCCAGCGTCTGGACCCAGACGGAGCGGGTGTCGCTGACGGTCACCGTCTGTGTCGTTGTGTCCGTGCGGGAGCCGTTCGTCGCCGTCGTCACGGCGATCTCGGCGGTGATTGTAAGCGACTGTGCGCCGGGTTCCGTTGTTGCATACGAGAGCACGGGCGTCTGTGAGCCCGACGTCGTCGCAACGTCTTCGTCGCCGATCCGCAGCCGAACCGCTTTCACCTCATGCGAGAGGACCGACCGATTCTGCATCACGGCATCTCGCACGCGATAATCGACCAGGGCACGCACCGTGCCGTTGGGCGCGATGTACTGACGCGTCGTCAGGTCATCGACGTGGACCTCCGTTGCGGGGTGGACGCCAAAGAGGGTGACATGTGCGTCAGCAACAGCACCATCGGACGTCAGCTCGGCGTGCGGTGGATGAACGCTTGTATTGGCCTCACCTGGCGACAGCGCCGGAAACGCCTCGGCCGTCCAGTTTGCGGCGTGGGCGGGTGGGGCGTCGTACGTCAGATCGGTACACGTCGCAAGCTCTTGGGTGGGGGTTGGCGGGTGATCGTACGTCGCGTTGTACTCGGCCGGAGAGAGACAGGCGTCTGGATCGCGGGCATCCAGCGTTCGACTCTCGTTGGCCGGCGGTGGCGTCGCAGACAGTGCTGCCGCCTCGACAGCCAGCAGTGTCACCAGCACGACGAGGCCGACAGCTATCCGCCCTCCCAGCCGTGGTGTGTACTGCATCCTCACTACCAGGGGGTGAGATCAACGCACTCCGCCAGTGGGAGGTTCATGACGCTGCCAGCGACGGTGTACAGCGGCCCCAACACGATCAGGATCACCGTTGACCGCAGGGCCGTCCGCTTGTGGCGTTTGATCCCTTCGCGCTGTTCCCGCCGTACGGTGAACAACTCGATCAACGAGTCGGCCTGCCACACGACGACCAGGCCGATCAGCCCGATCGCCGTGGTGAGCTGGAAAAACCCGGATATCATCCCGGGGAGTCGCTCAACGTCACAGACCGCGCTCTCTTGAGCCGCCACTGGCTCAACGGCGACGATCGCGACAAGCAGACAGCTTCCTACAACGCGACGCCACGCCGCGCGCACTGAGACACGATCGGAGGACCATGGAGGGGAACTAGCGGACATGGATGGATATGAATCGATGTGTTTCTTGCTACCACGAGCTACATTAACAAATTAGCAACCTACTAATAAATTTTGTGTCGGTTATCGGATTTGAACTACCCTACCCTACTTCGCTCAGAACGTGAAAATAGTCGTGGTTGGCTCTGTTGAAATCCTCAACAAGTGATATATTTGCCCCCGGTTCTGCTCAATATAGAGGTTCACAAACCACTCAATACAGACTGCGTATCGGTCACCCGCTCGGGAGAAGATAAAATAGTGAGCACTCCAAATCACCTGTATGGCTGTGCCACGCCTCGCTTACGACGATGGGTGCGGTTTCTGTATGTATATGATTCGGTGGTTATTGCGGTTTGGTAGGTTCGATCCCGTCGGGTTCAGCGAACTCTCGGCGGATCAGAAGGCCCGGCTTCCGGACGGATACGAAACCTGTATGCACCTGTTGACCGACGAAGCAGTGTACTCCTGCGGTCAAGCGCTTGAAGAGTGTGTTAGCCGCTGTGGGATCGTCGGTCGGTATATCGTTCGAACAGCGCATCTGCTCCCGTATTCGGGATGGATTCGAGAACGTGGCTACCGATTCGTCGCCGACCGCCGATCGATCTGGGGTCGGTTTCGGTCCTGCGAGCACGTCGAGGGGAGTCTTTCCGGTTCCCAATCCGAATGAAAAGCCGTTCTGCCCCGTACATCTCCGGATCTCACACGCGATTTCTGACATGACGTGGATCGGTCGAGGTTCTACGTCGGGACGTGAATTCCCTGTACTGACCGCAGCGGAACAGAATCTGTCACTTACTGAGGATTTCAACAGAGCCACAATATCGGGATTCCTTGATTCCACGCAGAAAGCATCCTTTCTGTGTGTGGAGTTCGGGATGCAGGAAGTACAAGTATCTCTGAATCCCATGCCGGGATAGGAGTAACGGCTGATTGGCACAGCCAGTAGCCGCCTTTCGCGGCCGCTACAAACCGTAACCATCCCAACCCAGCGGTGCGGTGCCGTGAGAATCTTCGCCCTTCAGGGCGGAGAGGATGTCAATCGAATTCCGTGATGAACGCCGTGCGTGAGACAGAGCGTGTCGTCAGCACGGGTACTGCTGGCCAACGTTGACATCCGAGGTGGCTTCAATGATCGGGGTTTTTATAGGAAACATCGATTTTTATAGAATACACGTGAACGGTTTCTGGATTCTCTATCCGACGCGATTTGGGACGGGATCGTTCGGACACAGCCACCGTGCTGGGGTTTCCACGCCGTAATGGGGAAACAGTTAGAACGCGACTTGGGCCTCCCAGCAGTGACGGCGATCAGCATTGGGGCGATGGTCGGCAGCGGGATCTTCATTCTGCCAGGGTTAGCCATGGGGATGGCCGGCCCCGCAGTCGTGTTCGCGTACTTCCTGGCAGGCGTGTTGGTGTTGCCGGCGGCGCTGAGCAAATCCGAGATGGCGACAGCGATGCCCGAGGCTGGCGGAACCTATCTATATATCGAGCGAGCGATGGGTCCGTTGTTCGGGACGATCGCCGGTGTCGGGACCTGGTTTTCGCTGACGTTCAAGGGAGCGCTGGCGCTGGTTGGCGGTGCGCCGTATCTGGTGTTGTTGTTCGATCTGCCGGTGACACCCGTCGCGCTGACGGTTGCAGCCTTGCTGATCGTTTTGAACATCGTCGGCGCAAAACAGACTGGACGGATGCAGATCGCTATCGTCGCGGTCATGTTAGCCGTGATGGTCTGGTTCATCGTTGTCGGCGCGCCAAGCGTCGACCGTGTCCGCTTTGCGGGATTCTTTGACAGTGGACTCGAGGGGATCCTCGGTGCGACAGGGTTTGTATTCGTCTCGTACGCTGGCGTTACCAAGATTGCCTCTGTGGCCGAAGAGGTAGAGAATCCAGATCGAAATCTGCCGCTGGGTATTCTCGGCTCACTGATTATCACCGCGGGCATCTACGTCGCGATCGTCACCGTGATGGTCGGGGTCGCAGACGAGGCGGCACTCACCAACACGGAGACGCCGATGCAGGTCGCAGCCAGTACGGCGCTTCCCACAGTCGGTGTGGCAGCCATCGTGGTCGCTGCCTTGCTCGCCTTGATCAGCACTGCGAACGCAGGGATTCTCTCTTCGTCGCGATACCCCTTCGCGATGAGCCGTGACGGACTCGCACCAGACATCTTCGAGAACGTCAGCGACCGATTCGAAACGCCAGTCAACGCAATCACGATCACTGGCGGGGTGTTGCTCGTCCTCATCGCGTTTGTGCCTATCGACGATATTGCGAAACTCGCGAGCGCGTTTAAGATTCTGGTGTTCATCCTGATTAACGTCGCACTGATCGCCTTTCGGCAGGGATCGATCGAGGCGTATGACCCCAGTTTCGAGTCGCCATTGTATCCCGTCCCTCAACTGGTTGGGATCGTCGGCGGGTTCGTCCTCCTCCGGTACATTGGATTCGTTCCGCTGGTCGGGGCCGTTGTCATCATTGTTGGCTCTATGGCCTGGTACTACATGTTCGTCTATCGCCGCGGCGGGGTCGCTCGCGAAGGGGCGATGACTGACGCGGTCCGCCGGAGTGTCGGGCGAGACGTGGTCAAACAAACAGAAGAGCAGGTTCAAACCGACAGCACCGAGGTCCTCGTAGCGGTTACCGAGCGGACGGCACCTGCTGTCGAACAGTCTCTCATCGAGCTGGCGACAGATCTAGCGCGCACCCGAGAGGGAGGGGTTCGAGTTGCCCAGTTCGACGAGATACCCGATCAGACACCGCTCCCACAGTCAGCCTCGACTCTTACACAGGCCGACCACGCGTTCGAAGCTCGAATGGCCGACCGGGCAACCGATTCGAAGATACCAATCCGGTACGGGGAGGTCGTCAGTCACGACACTCGACATGCTATCGTCAACTACGCTGCTGAAGTTGCCACTGACACCCTAATCATCGAGCGGTCGACTGGGTCAGGAACGCTCCTTGGCAGCGAGACAGATTGGATCGAAGATCACGCACCCTGCGACGTTATCGAGGTCTCGAATTTCGACCACGAGACAGTCAACGACATCGGTGTCGTTACCGATGAGGGACCATTCGATCCAACAAAGGTTGCACTGGCCGACGCAGTTGCTACCGCGGCCGGTGCAACAATCACATTCTACTTCCCTCTCAGTGCGGCTGTGCCCGACAGCCGGCGAAACACTATCGACGATTATCTCTCAGAGCTGGTGGCGCTCTGCGACTCCCCGGCTGAGACTCAGATCCTCGAATCGAGCACTGATGACGCAATTGAGCGTGCGGCCAGTAACTCCGATCTCCTCATTGTCAGCGGCATTCAGCGCAACCTCATCGATCGACTAGTTAGTCGCGGATCGGATCCCGTGACAGCTGGAACGGAGCACGGGACACTCATCGTCTATGGGGTGAGCCAGCCGGGGAAACTCCGCCGAGCTGTCGAACGGCGACTGTTCTGAGCTCCGATTCACGACAGACACCACGTGGAGGAGATGGTTCATCTTCGCCAGTGGAGCAGATCGATTGTCTCTGGTTTTGATCCCAGGAAGGTGCACCATTAAGGACTCATCTTTTACTTCAGGCTATGATAGAGGAGAATAATAGCTGCGGCACTAGTGAATAAATTTGGGAGATATGTAAAAGGCCCAATTTCCATCATTCTAAACCCAAAAAGAAGTGGGAGGATAGGGTTGGAGGAGAGCGCATAGAAGCCGAGTAGCACGGTGAACACAATTAGGGATCGAGTAAACGGATTTGGCATCGATCGATACATATTGACGTAATTACACAGTAAGATGGCGAGTAAACAGATTGTGAAGGTCGAGAGAAAGAGTTTCACTTGAAGCAGCACCGTAAAACTTGGGCGCAGAGGTCGGGAAAACGGGGGGAGAGCAAGGTACATCACGAGGAGCGAGAGGGCGGCGGCTAGTCCGACGAGGAGTGTGGTTTGGGTGATTGTGCGACGTACACTCATTACTCTAGAAGGATGGTTTGAGTCCGTGCTTCCTTCCGCTTCGGAAGTGGTATCCCCAATTTTCCTGGTTCCGTGGAGCAAACAACCAAGCCGTGATCGCGTGAAGAGGGGATTGTCGATCCGACATACTCACGCTTCAAGCGCCTCAACCGGAGGGTCGTTGGCTGCTTTCCACGCTGGATACACACCACTCAACACGCTTGCGAAGACGGCGAACCCGAATCCGTACACCAGATACTGTGAACTGCTCCAACCCAATGCGCCCATCGCATTGTCCGTCAGCATCTGGAACGCCAACATACCCACGCCGAGCGAGATGATCACGCCAATGAAACCGCCCAAGGCACCCATAAGCGCTGCCTCAGCCAGAATCATCCGCAACACTTCGATTCGACGGATCCCGACTGCGCGCAGCACACCAATCTCGCCGCGGCGTTCGACCGTGCTCATCAGCATCACGTTGAGAATGGCAACGCCTGCGACGACGAGGGAGATAGCACCGATACCCATAAGCGCAGTCGACAACGTGTCGATGAATCCGCCGACATTCTGGGCACCGCTGATGGTCTGGATACTCAGCTCTTCGTCATCCTCGGTGTTGAATCGGTTGTCCAGCGTATTCCCGATTTCATTGGCCGCATCCCCGTCACTTGCGACAATCGTCACCGTGTCGTAGTGCTGTTGGTCAGAGAGGCCGGACGGTGGTATTACGAGTTCGCCACCGCCGCCGGGACCGAACGACTGCTCCGATTCGATGAACCCACTGATTCGGTAGAGCTGCCCGTCGTATTCGACTGGATCACCGACTTCAAGGCCGAGTGTGTCCGCTGTGTCGTTGCTAATCAGCGCGCCTGACTGCAACCGGTCGGGAGCCTCTCCCGTCGTCAGATTGTACAGCGCACTCGCCTCTGTCACTCCCGTGACGCTCACCCTCGCTTCTTCCCCGTTTCTCGCCTCAAGTGTCGTCGAGTTCGTCTTCTGTGGGACCACTTGCGTGTCAGTGATGCTGCTCTCGATGGCCGCGACCTGATCTTCTGTCACTCCGTCAGTGTCGCTGTCCTGGCCCGAGGAGACGGTCACGTCATTTCCGATGTCGCCGAGTTGCGACGACGCCTGCTGTTCGAGCGCGACGGTGGCCATGCCGAGCGAACAGATTGCGACGACGCCGATAATGATGCCGAGCGCGGCGAGTGCCGTTCGCAGCTTATTTCGACCGAGATTACGCCACGCCATCAACGCACTCGGGAACCGCCACAGGAGGTCCGCAACGCTCACGCGCGGCTCACCTCCTGAATCACTCCATCGACGATCCGAACTGTACTGTCCGTGTAGTCAAGCATTTGGTCATCATGCGTTACTGAGACAATCGCAACGTTCTCGTCTTCTTTCAGTCGCGTCAGTTCTGTGAGAATGGTCTCTCCAGTATCCTGATCAAGATTGCCTGTGGGCTCGTCGGCGAGCAAGATGTCGGGTTCGTTGATGAGTGATCGTGCGACGGCAACCCGCTGTTGCTGGCCGCCCGAAAGTTGTCCGGGCGTGTGATTTAGACGGTCGCCAAGACCGACTCTGCGGAGGAGATCGACCGCGCGGTCGTGGCGGTCAACTGAGGTATCCCACATGGAGGGGAGCTCAACGTTCTCGGTCGCGGTCAGCATCGGGAGGAGATGATAGTCCTGGAACACGAACCCGATACCAGTCCGACGCTCTTCGGTGAGCTCGTCCTCCGTGAAGTCAGTCACGTCACGGCCGTCAAGGCGAACCGAGCCCTCAGTTGGGTTGTCGAGCAATCCGATCATGTTGAGCATAGTACTCTTTCCGGACCCTGACGGACCGATCACGGTGACCATTTCACCGCGTTCTGCGCTGAAATCGACGCTCTTGAGCGCCTCAATGGTCCCTTCACCGCTCTGATAGCGCTTCACGATGTCGTGAAGTTCGATGACACTCATTGCTGTCGCCATCGATAGGCCATGAAGCCGACGCCACCGACGAGTAATACGGCCACTCCGATGCCAAGTTCCGTCAGCGGCAGGCCCGGCTGGCCGCCCGCACCGGGCGGTCCCTGTCCTCCCTGTCCGCCAGCCGCGGCAGCTGCCTGGTTACCGCTCCCAGAGACAGACGCGTTCGTGGACGCAACATCGATTTGTTCGGTCGTCGTTGTCCGCTCACCATCGACGATGTACGTCACCTCCACCGGTATCGAGGAGACGTTCGAGTCGATGTCTGCGGTTAGTTCGAAGGCGGCGAACTCGCTGGAATCAACGGCTCCAACGAAGTACTCTCCCGATGGCGCTGTGGGGCTGACGCTTTCAGTGTCTTGGACGCTAATGAGGACCGATTCGGTATCGGTACCCCCGACGTTCGCGGCTTCGCCGTTGACCGTTAGACTCGTCCCGGAGCCCGTGGTTTCGACACCAGTAAGCCCAATCTCTCCCGATACCTGGTCATCACTCGGGTCAATGGTGTCGGAGACTGTTCGATCCTCTCCAGCAGCACGATAGCTCGCAGTGAACGTTACCGTTTCGTCGGAGACGTTTTCGGTATCGAAGACTGTTGACTGACTTGTCCCTGGATTGACGTCGAAAAGATACTCCTGGCCGAAGATGTTACCGCTCGTGGTGGCCGTAATCTCGACGTTTGAGAAGTTAGTATTGCCGTAGTTCGTCAATTCCACCTCGGTAGTACTGGAATCGTTCCCCGCACTCGCCGAGAGACCAGCCCTGTCATCCGGCTCACTGACGTCTATGTAGACGGGGTATTCGTAGGAGTGATGGCCTCCGCTCTCGTCTTGGACAACAACGTGTACGGTGAGTTGCTTCTCACCTGCGCTCTCAAATGTCGTCGTCAGCGGGATCGTTAGTGACCCACCAGGAGCAACCGAACCAGTGTCTTCAACCCGAGCATGTGTATCCGAACTACTCGATGTCCGCAGGTAAATGTCGGTTACCTTGACGGTCTCATTTCCACCCTGAAGATTCGATATCGTCGTCTCGACGGTGACGCTTTCGCCAGTCGTCGGCTCACTTGGCGTCGTCGTCACGTTCGATATCTGCACGTTTGGCTGCGCTGCCGAGGCAGTTAGCACGCTGGCCCCAGTACTGGCAACGAGGACCATGAGGATGGCAGCGATAGTGATTGAACGCTTCGATGTCATACTCTTTCCCCTCCGCTACGCTGGGGGTTAATGACCGAAGCCAGTGTTTGGGAAATGATACGGGATTGACAGAGAATGCTCCAAAAGCGTGTCAGAGTCGTATATGTCGCTATCACGAGTGGGTTGAGGCATTGGGGGGTTAAATTCTATTTCCGAATTTAGACAGTAATCAGGCACACGAGAGGCACAAATTCAGCACAGAATCAGAAAGAGGCGTTCTTGCAACCCCACGATTGGTTCTCTCGACACCGCGAAGGAATCACTCAGATCGAGAACCGAGCGGAAAACGATTGAACGGTACATCGAACGTACAGAACACGTTTGAGTGTCGGCTTCACCCTCGGGATCAAGCTCCGAGGCACTCGCCTTGCTTATCTGTAGAAAGACGAACCTATATAAGCCGAGTCAACTGTGATGTTGTTAAATGCGACAGTTGCTATGGTGGCTCATTGGGGGCTCCCGTGGCGGGCGAAACCGGTTACGGATCGTCCGCACGCTGGAAGAACGTCCAATGAACACTAATCAGCTGTCAAATGAATTGGACCTGAACTACAAAACGGTCCAACACCACCTAGAAGTTTTGGAGGAGAACAATATCGTGACCACGCAAGGAGATGACTACGGAAAACTGTACTTTCTCACTGACAGAATGACACACAACCTCGACATCCTCGAAGAGGTTGTGGAGCAAACGGACATTGATACCAATGAAACGTGACCTCAAACCGCGATCGATAACAGCGCTCGTAACGGGCATCGCGATTATCCTGGCATTCGGCCTCGTATTCGTGTTGCCCGAGCGTTTGTATACGCCACCGTGGGGTATGCTCCCGCCTGAAATAGCGATGCTCCTCCAGATGAAGGTATTTATCACGACACTCAATTTCCTCCTACTCCTCACTCTCACAGCGATTTACATCACCCTCTATCGGGATCTGCCGAACAAGTACACGCGGAGTCTCCTTCTGCTTAGCCTCACGCTTTTGCTCTATGCATTTACGTCGAACCCTGTCGTGCAGGTGGTGTTTGGGTTCAGTCCTCGTCCGGATATCGGCGTGTTTGGCTTCCTTCCGGACTTGTTCATCGGTATTGCGATCGTGGTATTACTATACCAGAGTCAAACCTGACTGCGAGAGAGCTAGTCGGCTATCTTTCTTCGAGGAGAGAATCCCGCCCTTCAGGCGGGGTTTTAGCCTTGTAACTTCCATAACTTGGATTTTGATCGTCGACATTATTTGCGACAATGAAATGGCCGATAACAAATTCAGCGAGGGCTGGCGGTAAACCAACCATATCATCTCGAATTTCTAATGCAGCTGCGTTACCAGACAAATAGGTTCCAATCGCGATCTTCTCAAGTAGTATTTTTCGGTTGCGATCTTCGATACACTTACGCAACTGTTCAATCTGTTTGTCGACATCTAATTCACCTTCACCGAATAATGACTCAAATTCTTCACGGTCAAAATCGCTAGAAGATATGATATCGTAGCCTGGAGAGGACATGGTTATCTACTACTTGACCAGCGTACATAGTTATTACCTGATCCATCACATTACATATCTAACTCAAAACTGATTGTCTCTATTGAATGTCTCTTCATGTTCTGTGATTTGTTAGTAATTCAATGTTTGATAGGACCCACGAAACGTGTGAAGAGCACGCTTCCGAATGTTTGCTCAGGGAGATTTCAACAGTGTCGGGAAAACCTCAAGAGACCAGTCACGCAAGACCTGTCTATGAATGAAGTTGTCTACGCAATCAGAATTTCCCACTTGGAGTATTCGGGCCTGAAGATAATGGACATCAAGATCGGCAAGTCCACGAACATCGACAACACCCTCAGACAGTACAGCAGGGGCAACAGAGACATCGAGCTGCTCGACATGTGGATACCGAATCCCGACAAGAACCTGTCCACGGCCGAACGTGGCGTTCACGAGGTCGCCGAGAAGTACGCGTACGACAAGCAGAGCGAGAAGTTCGTCTTCCTGCAAGGCGCCTACCAGGATTTCGCGGAGACGGTCAACAAGCTCCTCCGAAACACCAGCCGCGAGGACCTCGTCGAGGAGCCGGCGGCGAACGAGTCCGACGACGTTGACGACTACACCGGAATGACGCCCTCGGTGATCAAGATTCTCGGCGAGACGCACGATGTCGACAGCTGGGCGGACGCGCTCACGGTGGGCGTCGCGACGATCCTTTGCGACACTGACGACCACGAGGCGATCACGGAGATCGAGGGGCGAACGCGGAGCTACTTCGTGGAAGAGGGACACCAGTCCGATCTCGTCAAACCGCGAAAGATTCCCGATACCGATCTGTACCTCGAAACGAACTTCTCCGCAAACGATTGTGTTCGGATCATCCAAAGGGTGATGGAGAAATACGGGTACGTCAGGGCCGAACTGGAGATATTTACTGAAGAAACCTGAATTAGCAGTCTTGGAGATATTCTCTCCTTACCTGACTTTTCGTTGTTGATAGATCCTTCTCACAACCAATGGCGGCGTCTTCTTCCGGTTTTACTTTCACCCCGGTTGCGGGATTTTCAATACCGTGCAGCCCCTCAGTTGACATGTCTCCCATTGAAACAAAAACGGAGACACGACAACCATGCCGATCAGCAAACCGTACACCAAGGCGACAGAAGCGAAGATCAAGTCGAAAGTCCCCCAGAAGGCGGGCGTCTACGAATTGAAGTCATTCGGGGAAACCAAGTACATCGGTAGCAGCAAGAACCTACAGGAACGCCTCCTCACCCAATTGGGTAAGGATCCGAACGGGTTCCGGTTCAAGACTGCTGGTTTCCTCTCGAATCACAAGAAGATGGAGCGCGCCCACTACGACCGGCACGTCGAGAAGCACGGATCCGCGCCAGACTGGAACGAAAATCGTCCATAGGGGACTATAGAAGCCTCGTTCCGCTCCTCGCTCTTATTTCGTGCCTATTCAGTAAGTCGGGATTTCATAGAGCCCTCGTACAGAGAGCCCACTAGGAGGAGTTAGCCCGGTCGGTCCAACCCGTCTGCTCACACTCCTTCCGGATCGAAGTTCATCACCAACCGCTCTTTCGCGTCCTTGGCCGATCCGCTCTTTCCGTTATTGATGAATCGCTTCTCGTCGCGGTCGAGCACGTACACGTCCTCGAACCCGTCCGGTAGGTCCTCGTACGAGCAGATCCAGTCCCCCTCCAATCCCGTGAGCCCGTCGACGAGCGCCTCGTGGGCGATCGTGTTCACGAGGTAGTAGTCCTCGTACCCGACGTACGGCGGATCACAGTAGAACACCGTCTCCGCGCTGTCGTACTTCTCGAAGACGTCGGCCCAGTCGAGATTCTCGACGACGATCTCCGCGAACCGGTCGGCGAACTCTGGCGGTGACTGCGTCCGAGGATAACAGTAGTACTGGATGTCGGAGCTCACAGCTACTCATCAATTAATACGTAAGTAAGTATTTGGTAGACCGTTCGGTCAGCATCAAAACTGGTGGCCTGTTGGATAAAGTCCGGTGCCACAAAGACGCTGCTGACTTCTCACAAGTCGAAAAATCTCAGGCCCCTACGAAACAATACACGCCGGCAGACACAGGATAGAGGGTCGCTATCACGCCAGTAACTCAGGTGAGTTGAACCCTCATATCCTTCTCCCTGTTTACTTCCAGTTTCACTCTGTGCCCTTGGCTCACGTCCTTTACCTTGACTGCCAGTGGTACAGATATGGCAACGACGAACTCGGGAGAGAGGATTCGGCGCCGCGACGTATTTGTGAACCTCGCTGAAGAGCTACAGCTTCAGCGATCGGGTGTCCACAGCGCGAAAATGGCTGAGAATCTATTCAGGTTCGAGGAGGGTCGAGACCTCGTCGGCATCGGGCACGAAGCCGAGCGGGCGATCTACTACGAGACCGCTTCACAATCGCTTGTCGCTGTTCAATTCGACAAACATGGGGTCTACGCCGGTGTACAGGAACTTCTCCAACGTGAGCTCGACGATCCTACGGCATGGGTCGAGGCGTACGGTAGCGGGCTGGTGTGGGTCCACCCGCGGTATCGCTGATACGCTCGCGTGTAGAAACGGGAAAAGTCAGGATCTCTGTGGCCTCAGTCGTCCGTGGTGGATATAATAGCAAACTTCGCTTACCTGAAGTAAGCAGAGATAAGTAATTATGCCTACTGACGAAAACGAGTAAGTCCAGATTTAGCTACTTTTAGGTCATGAAACGGGAGGTTGGCATACAAATTTAATAAGGGAGCCACTTGGTTGAGCCGTGTTATGGCCCACGACGACAAAGCGGACGAACTTGAAGAGGCTGGCATTAAGCGGATAAACGAACAGGACGAGGTTTACACCGGAGTTTACCACGGTTCGGAGGAACAAGCCCGGGATGCGATCCCGTCCGGTTGGTGCGAGGTACATATTGTAGGAACGATGGACGAGGATGTCCAGGTCGCAGTAACGCCGATCTGAGGCGTGGCTACAGATCTACTCATTCGAGAGACTCGCGAATTCTCACACTTGCCGGGTCGTATCCGACAGAACGCTTATTCGAGCGGTCCGCGAAGGAAGAGTATGGCGAGTGCGACACGCGACGCATCCAATGGGGAGGGCGTTGAGTTCATTCACGAGGATGACGGCTCGATCACCGCGACGGATATCGAGACAGGTGTCGCGTCGTTCGGCGACACGAAGGCGGAAGCCCTCCGGATGCTCGCGGAGGCGATCGAACTTCACGAGGGTGGCGGCGAGCCCGTGACCGAAGAGGACCTCGAAGAGTGGGGCCTCGAGGACGCGGAGCCCGGCGACAAGGAACTTCCAGAATTCATGCAGTGAATGGTCCGGACGAACTTTTCCGGGCGAGATATCGCGTCGGTACTCCACGATTTCGGATACAAGCGTGTCGGTCGCGTCGGCAGTCACCTGAAGATGCGTTACGAGTCACCAGATACGGACGAAGTTCGAATCGTGACTGTTCCCATGGCGTCCGAAGACGAGATCCCGATCGGGACGCTTCAGTCGATCGCGGACCAGTGCGGAGCCGAGGACTTCCACGCGTGGTGTGAATGGATCGACGAGCATCGGTGAGCTTCGAGCTGTCGACTTCTTACACAAGTCGTCAACGAACCCCCCGAATCCGCCCTGATCGTGCCGGGAACCCCGTCGGTTCTGCCGTACTAAGTGCTATCTTCTTTTGGAAGTTCACATGCGCTTAGAGGCGACCGGCAAGTCAGACCAGTACAAGTGTTGGCTCACGGACGATGAGATCGAGGAACTTCGCCGCGCCGCGGGGAGTCACCGCGACGACCTGGTGATACAGCTCGGAGGGTTCGTTGGGCTCCGGGCCTTCGAGATCCCGCAGGTCGCACCGACACACGTCAAACGCACGCCAGACGGCGACCACTTCCGGCTCCGCGTGCCGGAGGGGAAGGACACGACCGGAAGCGGTGGGAAACCTCGTGATGCTTATCTCCCGCGAGAGGTCGAGGGCGACATCCACCGGTACGTCCGTTCGGAGGACGTCGGTCGACACGAGCTGATCGTCGACCTATCAGAGAGCGGCGTCCGGGCAGTGGTCAAGCGCACGGCCGAGCGCGCGGCCGAGGCAACCGGCGACCAGGACTTTCGCCACGTGTCGAGCCACGATCTCCGGCGTCGATTCGCACAGCGACTCCTCGTCGATAAGCAGGTGAACCCACGCGTCGTCATGCAGGTCGGCGGGTGGGATTCCTTCCAGGCGATCGAACCGTACCTGAACGCGCCGACGCCTGATGTCGTGAACGACGCTTTCGAAGAGGCCGGATTCGCGTGAGAAGAACGGTCTCTATTGATATTCTATAGCTCACCACTTTCGTCGCTGGATCAGCCGTTAGTAGGCATGCATAGCTAGCGGTCTATCTCGGGCTGTCAAAATCATAGAATGATTGGTTCGCCGTTATGTTATAAGTCCATTGAGTATTCATCCCTAGACTATGGGAAGTAATGCGGAGCAGTTCAAGGAGAAACTGAGTTCGTTCAAAGAATTCAGTGACGGAAACGGTGGCCACTACCTGATGATGCAGTTTGAGGACGATAGTGGCCTCGTATTTGAGAAACAATCAAGCGCCGGCGGACTCGCAATAGCGGAACTTTCACCGATATCTCGAGGGTTGATGGGTTCAATGAGAAGTATCGCAGAAGGGACCGACTTTGAGGTCAATGAGGGCAGAAACACTCAACAAAACCTGCGTAGGTTGATGCAGGAATAGTAGCCGTCTTTTCACGCTCTCGCTTCCAAATAAGGCCCGCAAGTTCACAGAACTAGCGGCGGATCGCGGACGAGCGAACGTTGGTTCGCGGCTCAGAGATCAACCTCGTAGTCGGAAGCCAGTGTCTCGAACTCTTCCCATCGTGGTGTGTTGTCCGATGCGGTCTCTCCTTCTGAGCGAAGAAATTCCACGAGTTCCGTCACGACGTCCTCGATACCATAATAGCTCGCGGAATCTTGGAAATCGTCGGCCGGCAATTCTTCTTGTACGACGAGCAAGAATTCCAACAGAGCCAAAGATCAAAGTAGTATCAAATCCACCTCTGTACTTATGAGCAATCTTGACGACGGAACGATCGTCACTGTCACGAGCAAGGGGAAGACGACGATTCTCCAAGAGTTTCGTGACAAACTCAACATCGACACGCCGGGACGAGTCCAGTTTATTGAAACTGAGGAAGGAGAGGTTGTGATTCAATCAGTCAAGCGCCCGTCCGAAGTCCGCGGCGTACTTGCGTCTGAGGGCGAAAAAGAAGAGAGATCAGCCACGATGGACCTCCGTGACGAGCGAGATCGAGACAAACAGAAGACCGATGAGAAGAATGGGCTGTCAGAGCAAGATGGATGACGGCCATCTTCGATGTTGAGACGTTACCGGTCTCTAAACTCAACTGTGTAGCCGTTATTTCGAAGTGCTTCAACAAGCGCATCTCCACGTTTGATTGTGAACTCATGGAACGAGTTAGTGGGGCTATCTGCCGAATACAGCTCTGAGTCGATATTCTCCGGAATTTCGTTCTGATGGGAATCTTCTTGGACAATAACGGGCTGACTGGGTACGTGGGTTGAACTACTCTCTTCTGACATTCGGACATCCCGTGTTACAACCATTCGGCCATTAGAATTCCGATTCCGGTTTCTGTTGAGAGAGCTATTCGACGCGATCGCAGACGCCGGCAGGTGTAGAATTAACACTGTACTCTCGGCTTCCCTGATTTCTACGGTGACACAGCGAAGCAGTACTTCTCACCCGACACTTTTCGTTGGGACTTGTGTTGTGTGACGTATGGATATCGAACAAGCTCGTGGTGTTCTCTGTGGGATAGCCTGTGGGGACGCGCTTGGCCGGCCGGTCGAGTTTATGTCTTCATCCGGGATTCGTGCTGAGCACGGGCGGTTCGACGAGATGATGGGACACGGAACGTGGAACCAGCCTGCTGGGACGATCACGGACGACACCGAGCAAGCGCTGTGTATCGCACGGAGCCTCGCCGAGCAACACGAGTTCGATCCGTCAGACATTGCCGAGCAGTTCGTCGCGTGGTACGACAGTAACCCGTTCGACATCGGGCGGATGACGATGAAGTCGCTCAGCCGACTCAAACACGGTGACGGGTGGGAGGAAGCAGGTCAGCACGTCTGGGAGACGAGCCCTGAAGGCCAGAACGCGGGGAACGGGAGCGTGATGCGATGCGCGCCGCTTGCCATTCCGTACGCGATGAACTGGGATCGACTTGTGGAGGTGAGTCGGCAGTCCTCGCAGATCACGCACGCTGACCCACGGTGTACGTACGGCTGCACAGTGCTGAACCTCACGGTGGCGGGCCTCCTCGACGACGCGGACACGCCGTTACAGGACGCGCTTGACAGCGTCGGAACAAGTGCGCCTGATGAGCTTGTGACGGCGCTTCAACCGCTCGCTCGTGGCGATTCACCCGACACGTTGGAGACGTCGGGGTACGTCGTCCACTCGCTACAGACGGTACTCCACGATGGGCTGTCCGCTGAGAGTGCCGAGGAGGCGATCGTAACTGCGGTCAATCGCGGTGGAGATACCGACACGATCGGGGCGATTGCGGGTGCGGTCGCCGGTGCGCGGTTCGGCGCATCAGCGCTTCCTGATCGGTGGCTTGACGCTATCGACGAAATTGGCGAACTCGAATCGATAGCAGACCAACTTGTGGAGATGCCATGACGGACGCGCGCTTCTACAACCTCTCTTGAACATCATTACTGAATTCAACGCCGGTAATCTCGAACCGTGCCCCGCCATCGGAGCTGTCGGTCACACGCACGTCCCAGCCGTGGGCGTGCGCCACCTGTTTGACGATGGGCAATCCGAAGCCAGTCCCGTCCGCTGTGGTAGAGTAGCCAGCCTCAAATACGTCAGCCCGCTCGGCTTCGGGAATCCCAGGACCAGTGTCTTCGATATAAAACCCATCGGCTAATTCTCCGATGGTGATGATTACATCCTCGCCGCCGTGTTCGACTGCGTTCCGTATGAGATTCTCAAGAAGTTGTTGGAGACGACTTTTGTCGGCGTGAATGCGTCGGTCACTCGCAATCGTGAGTGTCGCTTCACCGGTGGCGACGTTCTTCCAGCACCTCTCCGTGAGACGTGCCAGATCGATCGATTCAGCGCTCCCTGCTGGTTCTCCTTCCCGTGCTAGTGTTAGGAGATCATCGATCAGGGCGTTCATGCGTTCGTGTGCACGGGCGATATCGGCAAGATGCTCGCTGTCGCACCCCTCGCGGGCTAACTCCAGTCGTCCGGCGGCAACAGTCAACGGATTTCGGAGATCGTGGCTGACAATCGACGCAAATTGCTCTAACTGTTTCTCGCGTTGCTTGCGATCCGAAATATCTCGGCCGATACTCAAAACCGCAGTTTCGCCCTGGTAGGTAACTAGACTCGAACTGATTTCGACGGGGATCTGCTCGCCGTCTTTTGTCTCCCGGATCGTCTCGAATACCTGAATTTCATCGGCCGGCATATCCGTGATGAGGGCAGTAATAGCATCGTCGTCAAGGCCAGCATCAATATCGTGGGGGCGCATCGACAAGAGTTCCGCTCTCGTATAGCCGGTTCGCTCCACAGCTACGTCGTTCACCGCGAGAAATTCGGTGTCGGTGTTAATGACCCAGGCCGCGTCGTTCATACCGTTAAACAAGGCCTCATACTCCTCTCGGATTTGCCTCAGTTCCTGCTCACGCTCCTTGTGGGTGGTAATATCGTGGACCGCACCACGGAGCGTCACCACCTCGCCATCTTCGGTCGTTGGTTCGCCGCGGATCCGAAACCAGCGGAGTTCACCATCCGGGCGTTGAAATCGTGCTTCCACATCAAAGGGCTCTCCAGCCGCGATGGCGTCCTCAACGGCGTTCGCAACACGGGGGCGATCCTCTGTGAGGTACACATCCAGTGCGTCGTGTAGCGACGGTTCCTCATCGTACTCCACGCCAAGCATCTCAAACAGGTGGTCGGTCCAAAACACGGCTTCTGTCGTGGGATCGATTTCCCAGCCACCGACATCAGCAATCTGTTCGGTCTGGTTGAGCAGTTCGACCATCCGTTCATATTCCTGTTCGCGCGTTTTCTCTCCGGTCACGTCCTGCTGGAAGCCGACGTAGTTGGTGAGTGTGCCGTCCTCCCCGTACACTGGTGCAATCGAGACACGATTCCAGAACTCGGTGCCGTCTTGCCGATAGTTCCGGAGTTCGACAGTCACGGTCTCTTCGGTGTCGATCGCCGCTCGCATTCGAGCGACCGTCTCAGGGCTCGTGTGTTCACCCTGGAGCAAGCGACAATTGGAGCCGAGGACGTCTTCCTCAGCGTATCCTGTCAACTCCGTGAAGCGGTCGTTAACATAGGTGAGTGGGTTGTCGTCTTGAGAGGGATCACTGATGGTGATGCCCACGGGTGCCGCATCCATGGCCCGGTTCTTCCGTTCGAGTTCGGCTTGTTGGTTCCTGCGGTCGGTGATGTCACGGGCGATGCCGACGACTCCTTCTACGGTGCCAGCCACCCGTAATGGCGTCAAGCGATACTCCAGCACCGCGTACCCGTGGGCAGAGAAGGTATTGTCGAGCTCACCCCGGATTTCACGCCGCTCACCCGACAGTAGGTCCTGAAATGGATCACCATCTGCTTGCTCACGGATTTGGTGGATGAGTGTACTGTGGTCGCCTTCAAGCTCTTCTGGGGTTGTGTTGTACCACTCAGCCAGATACTCGTTGACGAGTTCGAATCTTCCCTCGGAATCGTAGATACAGGCGGCTTCACGCATCGAGTTGATCATCTGCTTGTAGCGCCGCAATTCTCGATTGCGCTTGGTGAGCGCCTGTTGGGAACGGTATTGCTCGACAGCGTTTCTGACTCGGTTCGCTAAAACGAGGTACTGATCAGTGCCACTTTCTTTTTGCAGGTAATCGGTAACCCCCACGGAAATGGCTTCACTAGCGATCTCCTCAGACCCTTTCCCCGTGTAGAGAATAAATGGGAGAGTCGGATACTCGTTGCGGACGGCTTCGAGGAACTCGATGCCGTTCTGACTGGGCATATCGTAATCAGAGATGATACAGTCGAACTCGGTATCGGCAAGTCGATCCAACCCGTCGCTAGCACTGGTTGCGGTTTCGACGGTAAATTGAGTATCCTCTCGTTCAAGAAATGTCGCGGCCAAGTCTGCGAGATCCAGCTCATCATCCACGTGAAGAACGCGAATTCTGCCAGTTGCCCCGCTCATCGTCTCATCCATAATTCGGTTCTAACGCTCACAGACATTAAGTATGTTAGGTATTAGCATACAGATCAGTTCCAGCAAAACCAAGTTTGTGAATTGGTGGTCCCCTCGGCGGTGATATCGGCAGTTGGGGTTACGGAAATTCGAGGAGAAAGCCTCGTCGTTTACGGCGAGGATGAATCCGACAACACCGTCACAACCGCCGGAACTGATGTCGTGGGCTTCTGGCTTGTTATTTGTGACCCGTTCGGCATGATCGGTTAGCCCCCCACCCGTTCTCGAGCCACTGCGGTGAGCATCCACAAGAACAGCCACAGGAACAGCAACGTGATGAGCAGCCCTGTCGGGGCCAGCGCTCCGAACGAGCTCATGACATCAGCCAACATCGGAAGTAAGAGCAGAAAGACGACCCCGGCTGAGATTCCCCCACCCAGACACTCGAGGAGTGGCCAGACTACACTCTCACCCGTGTTGCTGTCGTGAGTCGAGCGGGAGTACGACTCTGCCTCCGCGTTGATTGGTGTGGTCATACATACCACTCGATTTAAACTACATTTTCGATCATTATAAATATGCCGGCAAAACCGTGCTTAAGTCTGATAGGCAGTGTTGAATCCGATGAATGCGGCCGGATCGTCGGACGAGCATCCCGCGTTTGAGCCGGAGTCAGCGAAAGATGATTGGTCGGAACCGGCTTTCGCTCGCCAAAACCACCTCATCGTTCGAAGTCCACGTGTGAGAATCCGTCACCACTAGAGTCTGATGGCCGTGTATTTAGCCCCAATCTCTGCGCTGTCTGTGGATTCAACATAGCGTAACCAGTGGCAATCTGCACTACTTCTCTCTGTCCCCGTCGGTATCTGGCCTGAGGACTGCGTTTACGTATTCGTTTGCGGTTCGTCTGGCTGTTGCGAGCGTATCTGCGTCGTCCAGTACAACAGCCCGAGTGCGGCCTCCGTCGACGATAGTCATGAGCGCCCGGGCGACGTGTGTAGAGTCGACATCAGTAAATATGCCTTCGGAGATGCCGTGATCAATTACGGTTCTGAGCATATACCGGACATATTCGTCGTTTTGTTGGAACCGGTCAGCGAATGCCTCCTTGTACGGCGCTTGACTTCGCATCTCCAACACTGCGATCAACAGGTCGTGATGATCCTCCGGTTCGGTGAGTAATTTGTCGAGTAGTAACTCCAGTCGTTGTTCGGGATCAGTCGTCTCAACCTCGTGTATCGTATCGACAAATCTGTCGAGAATATAGTCCAAAAATGTAGCAAGTAGATCGTCTTTTGTGTCGTAATGGTAATGAACGGCGGCGGTCGATTTTCCGTACTCCTCAGCGATACGTTTAATGGTGAGATCAGCATACCCGTGTTCTTGCAGCGCACGATAGGTCGCACGCATGATCTCTTCATCAGGGTCCGAAACGGACCGTTCCGGTGGGTCGGCCATTACTTCTATGTTTTCCCAACAGCAAATAACATTTTTGACTCATCCATCAGGATTCGATAGCAAGAAATCATCATCCTATGGCTTTCTCTATCTATATTTGCTCATGAGGAGGCTTCAATTCAGCTATCCGAAGTTTTTTAACTAACTGGTTAGTAAGTGCGGTATCGATTATATGTCGGACCCCCCAACTACCGAGAGTGGGGAGACAGCGTCCAATCTTACCCCGCAGGAACGCCTCACCAAGTTTGACGAATTCCTATTAGACCAACTCCGAGAGAGATTCGTGATCGGTGTGGACACTGGGGAGTTCGACGGCAGCATTGAGCCAATCCACGACGCAGATATTCCCACAACGACGATTACCGGCGCACACACGCGACACATCGCTATCAACCAATCCTCTGATCGACTCTCTAACACGATGACCAGATGTACTGAGCGACATCCGCTCATCGACGATCAACAGGAGGTCGCACAGTAATGGGCCTGTTCAGCCGTATCAGTTCGCTCTTCAAAGGCCCCGAAGATTTCGACCTCACGTCGGGCGGTATTGCGAAGCCACTGTTCTTTCTGTCGATGCCGATCGTGGTCACGAACCTCTTCCAGACCGCGTACAATCTGGCGGACACGTTCTGGCTGGGCCAGTATAGCACGGATGCGCTAGCGGCGATCAGCTTTGCGTTCCCGATGGTATTCCTGCTCATCTCACTAGGGATGGGCATTTCAGTCGCAGGGAGCGTCCTTGTCGCCCAGTTTACCGGTGCCGACGAAGAGCGTGAAGCCGAATACGCAGCGTCCCAAACCGTTACGTTCGCAGTTATCGTGTCAGTGATCCTCGGCGTCATCGGATACTTGGCCATCGAAAACTTCCTCGCGGTGATGGGCGCGTCCGAGGACGTGCTTCCGCTGGCGACAAGCTACATGGAAGTCATCTCGCTTGGGCTGCTGTTCATGTTCGGTTTCGCAGTGTTCATCGCGCTGATGCGGGGATACGGCGACACCATCACCCCGATGCTGGTGATGTTTGGGTCGGTCGTCCTGAATATCGTTCTTGACCCGTTCTTGATATTCGGGTTCGAAAACAATCCCGTTTTTGGGGTGCTCAGTCTCGATGGGCTCGAATCTACGCTGTTCGCCGCAACCGGCTACACCGGCTCTGGTATTACTGGTGCGGCGCTCGCAACTGTCTTCTCCCGCGCGCTCGCGCTGGTCGTCGGCCTCGCAATCATGTTCCGCGGGACACGCGGCGTCCAAATCCACATCCGTGATATGATTCCGGATCTTTCCTATCTGCGACGACTCGTTCGGATCGGCTTGCCTGCTTCGATTGAGGGGATGGGTCGGGCGCTGTCGATGAACCTGCTGTTGTTCATTGTCGCGTTCTTCCCGGACGCTGTCGTCGCCGCTTACGGTATCGGTACGCGGGTGTTCTCGGTCATTTTCCTCCCGGCCATCGCAGTCGCCCGAGGGGTAGAGACGATGACAGGCCAAAATATGGGTGCAGACAAGCCAGACCGCGCCGAGCAAGCGGCAGGGCTGGCGGCGAAAGTGCTCTGTGGCGTCCTCACAGCTGCTGGAGTCATTATCTTCTTTGTCGCCGCACCTATCGCCGACGTGTTCACGACCGACCCTGAGGTCGTCGATATCGCCGCACAGTTCCTTCGATACGTTGCGTTGACATTCGGGTTCATCGGGATTATGCGGGCCTACACGGGCAGCTTCCGCGGAGCCGGCAAGACGCTCACCGCGGCGGCTATCTCCGTTCTGATGCTCGGGATTATTCGATTCCCAATTGCGTGGGTCGCCTCCGGACAGCTCGGCGAGCGTGGGATCTGGCTGTCGTTCGCCATCTCAAACGTCATTGGAGCGCTCATTGCGTACGCGTGGTACCGACGCGGGACGTGGCGCAAAAGCGATCTCACAGAATCGAACGTCAACCCCGACAAAACGAATATTGAGACAACAACAGGTGATGACTGAACCTAATGACTGACACAGATTGTATCAACTCCACAGAGATCGAGCGTCACATAGATCAGGTTCTCGGTGACGTGGACAAATTCGGTCTCCCGCTTGTCCGTGATGTACTGCAGGAACCTCGCGACAGGTGGTACGGACAGCTGATGATAAGTGTGTACGATTCACTGTCGGATAACCAGAACTCTGAAACTGTCCTTCCTGCTGCTGCAGCAATCGAACTACTCCGGGGATCCGTTCGTCTCCGAAGTCGGATGCTCGTTACGCTCACCGACAACCACACGCAGACACTCACGCAGGAACCGACAACAGCGCTGCTAGCCGGGGATTACTTGTATACGGCGGCATTCTCGTCACTCCATTCAGTACCCGACTCCCGGGTGGGCGATTGTTTCAAGCTACTAACGACGGTTCTCAGAACAATTACAGAAACATTTGCTTACACCTACACCTCGGACAGATCGACAGATGATGGTCCAACGACGTTTCTCGATGAAACGGCAGGCAGTCTCGGTGAAGGTGCTGCCGCCCTTGGCTCGATTCTCGCAGGCACCGACGAACGGAATCGTCGGCACGTTGTACAGTTCGGGCACGGGCTCAGCATCGAACGACAAATAAACCATATTCTCGATGCGGATCCGAACGAGGCGATGGTTATCCCGCCCACGTTCGACGAGGCACAATTCCGTATGCACGCAGAACGGCGACGAGATGATGCTAACCAAGCTCTCGATGCCTTGTCAAAGAGTGCAGATGTGACGCATCTGCGAGGATTTTCCGAAGCTACTGCCGATACATCGACAACACGTCATGTAATTGAACAGCGAGCGTACGACCCAGCGGCCGGCCCAGATCTCACAACGGTCATCGTAGAGGCAGTCGCCGCCGCCGAAGGTGTAGAGATGGCGAGTATCAAGCAGCCATCGCTGTACGAGGTTGTGGATATTGAGGCCGTTGAGGACGCGCTGTTTGGCGCGACAGGACCCGACACGCGTGGGGTGACCGGCGGAAGTCTCGACTTCGAATATCGTGGGTATCAAATCACCGTCCACATCGACGGATGGGTACAGGTCGTCGAATTAGCCAACCAATAGCTAGCCCTCTAGTGACCGATCTTCGCTTCGCTGTATTGACTGTAATCGGATCAAAATGTATCTCTTGCTGAGGATTTCAACAGAGCCGGACGTGCTTGAACCACTCCCGACAGTCCCGATAGCGGACACCATGCCAACCTTTAGGAGAGGTGCCGTCCATCTCCGTCTATGGCAGCCCTCAAGTCCCTCCAACCAGCAGTCGGTGCGTTACTCCGGAACCCGGTCCTCATCGTACTCGTCGGACTCTACGGTCTCGTACAGCTCCCTCAGCTCCTCCTCCAGCCGTCTCAGCCGGTTCTCGCGGCCGTCGTTTCGCTCGGCGCGAGTGGTGTTCTACTTCTGGCAATGCCGTTCATTCAGGGCGGTCTCCTTGGGATGGCGGACGAAGCGCTTACCGGACGGACCAATTTGAGCACGTTCATCGCCGAGGGGAAGCGGAACTACGTGACATTGCTGTTGGGGTATCTTGCGATCTTCGCGATCAACCTCGTCCTCGGCGGCGTCGCATTCGTCGCGGTCATCATCGGCAGCGTCGGCTTCGCCGTGGGGAACGGCCAGCCAAATCTCGCGGTGCTTGCCGTCCTCGCTGCGGTCGGCCTGCTGGCCCTGTTCGCGTATTTGCTGTTCGCGTTCTTCATCCAGTTCTACGCTCACGCGGTCGTGTTGAGTGGGTCCAAATTAATCGCCGGCTTCAAGCAGTCCATCGGGGTCGTGCGACAGCACCTTCTGAGCACGTTCGGGTACTCGCTGATCATGCTGGTCGGTGGCATCGTTCTCGGGGGCATCAGCGGGCTCGCCTCGTTCGCCTTCGCCCCGCAACCGGCCGACTTCCCGTTCTCGTTCCCTGAAGTCTCGACTGTACTTGTCGCGGTCGCCGCGGTTGTCTATATCCTCGCCATCGCGGTGCTCGGTGGGTTTTACGCGACCTACTCGGTTTCGTTCTATCGCTCCATCGAGGCGTAGACACCTGAGAATCCGGCTCTGTTGAAATCCTCAAAAAGTGATATAGACCCTCCCGGTGCGATCAGTACAGTAGATTTAGTGACCAGTACTAGCGTTCACGCAGTTTGACCTCCTCCCGCGCCTGAAGACGCGGGAATCCCACCACGGAATTTCAGGCCGAGCGTCTGCTCGACTCTCTGGTTTCAAGACGCATACGTTCCACGCGTCGCCTGCTGGGTCTCAGCATCGGCGTGGCTGTCTTGTGGGGCGGTCAAACGCCCCCCATCCTCAGCCGAGTCATCGTCGTTCTCGTATTCTCTGGAACGACTCTCTCCGCTGAGGTAGCGATCTGCGATGTTTATTGCGCCGTTCACGTCCGCTTGGTACTCGCCCATCCAGCAAGCCTCGTTCGTACACGTGAACGTCGCCTGCTTCGGACGATTCCCCACCTCACCGCACGCATGGCACTCCTTCGAGGTGTTGCGCGGATTCACCGTCTCGACGGGAATACCCATCTCGACGGCCTTGTAACGTATCTGTCCGTGGAGTTTGGCGAACCCCCATCCGTGGAGACGCCGATTCATGTACTCGCCGTAGTCCATCGACTCTCGGATGTCCGTCAAGTCTTCCAGAACCAGCACGGGGTTCTCGACGGACTCAGCGTACTCTACGACTTCGCGGGTGACCCGATGGAACACGTCGTCTATCTGTCTCCACAGATCGTCCCCGAAGGACTCCGCGATACGCTCACTCCCTCGCGTCTGGAGCCGCCGTGTGGCGGTGAAGTAGGTCTTGCGGAGCTGACGAACGGTCTTCCCCTCCTCTGCCCATAATTCAGGAGCTGTCGGAGAACCGTGGTTGTCGCGGTGACACACCGTAACGAGTGACGCTTCCCCGATGTCTACTCCGATGGGCGTCCGTTCTTCGGCGGACACCTCGGAGCGTTCCTCTACGTCGCGGGTGGCGGTGACGTGGAGGGACCACGTCCCGTCTCGCTCAAATAGCCGACTCTCACCCATTTCCGCGTCACCAGCGTTCAACGCTTCCAGCCAGTCCCGCTGTTCGGGATTCGGTTGGGCTGGCATCCAGAGGTGGTAGTCCTCATGGTGCGGGATTTTGACGTACCACTCGATACCGTTCTCGGGCTTGTGGTCGAGCCGTAGCCCCTCGTTGGTGAACCGAATAGGGTGGTCGTCGTGAAGGTCGCCCGCGTTGTACGTCGTCGTGAGTTGCGGGACGTACTTTTTCAGCGCGTTCTTCGCGTACCCGCTCAGATCGTAGGTGAGCACCACATCGTTCGCTTCGGTCTGCGTGGTACAGCGGGCGTCGAAGGCGTCTTGGAGGGCGTGCTGGTACGCCTCTCGCGTCTCACGGAGTTTCCGACGCTTGTGGGCGTTCGGGTCCACAAGTTTGAGTTCGAGCGTCTTCGTGAGTCCGGTCACGAGTCGCCCTCCTTGTGCTGTTGAATGTAGTTCTCGACAGTCTCGCTCGAAACGTGTCCGGCAGTCCCAGCGTAGTACCCTCGCGCCCACCTGATTTTCTCGCCGTCGGCGTCGGCGTAGCGGTGGTTGTACTTGCGCGAGGAGATACCCTTGAACCAGTTGGCGAGTAGTGCCGGTTCGTTCTTGGGTGGACTACTGACGAATAGATGAACGTGGTCGGGCTGAACGGTGAGATCGAGAATTTCGACGCCTTTGGCGTCGGCTATTTCGTGGAGGATGGATCGGACACAGCTGGCGACCTCGTTGACGAGTACCGAGTTGCGGTACTTCGGCAACCACACTATGTGGTAGTTGAGGTTGTAGGTCGCGTGCCGTGTGGTCTTCATCCGTACTGTACACTATAATCTATCTGATCCTTAATACTACCGATAGAACGGTAGGAAATCCAGCCGTAGCGTCGTCGGTGGGGGTGTAGGCTATTGTCCGCTTGACCCCCGCCTAAAGACGGGGGTATGCGCTCGTAACTTTATCAAAGCAGATATCTAGCCCTTTAGTTCAACACGCAGTAGATTCAACTTCTATCTATGTATCAACAGAACCCGGTCAAAATTGGTGCCGGTATCGGAGTCTTCGGTGCGTTGTTTCTTCTACTTACGACGATATTGCTGTTTATTGTTCCGCAGGAACTGATGTCCTCATCGGCAAGCACCGCCTACATAGAGGCATGGTCGCAACCAATTATGACTGTTGGAGGATTTGTATTCTCCGTTGGGATTCCCCTCGCTTGTGGAGTGATCGCGTATTATCTGACGACACGGGAGCACACTCCGGGAAGCGTCATCATTGGATTCCTCATCGGAGGAATCGTCTTTATTATCGGGAACGCAATTCTTGGAGTAGCCGTCACTAACCTCTTTGTGTCTGGTAGTGGAGTAGAACGGTCCTTGCTTGGACATCTGCAGAATGGCCTTCCTCATGGAATGCGACTATTCGTTGGAGGGCTCCTCGGGGTCGCTACAGCGCTCATCGTTGAAGAATACTTTTAGCTTTTCTCAACAGTAGAATGATTAGACTGGGTCGATAGTGGTCCCGATTGCTACGTCTTTAATAATCTGTGGGGTAGTATATTGTTCACCAAATCCGAGATATGGGACCCTGTTCACAGCAGTCTTAACCAACAACTATCTCTGAGACGGTCGTTCTGTTGGTTAACACGCTTTCAGAGGTTCGGCTCTGGTGAATCGCCACACTGCGGCGAGATAGGCCGTCAGTTCAAAGGAGTTGAAGCGGGAGACTGTCGATGCCTATGTCGAAAATCTCCCGCTTCACTCGCAAGGCCGTGACGTTAGCTAAAAATGCTGTTGGTGGGCGAGGCGAAGTCGCCACCCTCGAAGGGAGTGGCGGATTTGCCGAGTACGCCGTCGTTTCGTTTCGTTTCACTGTCTCCGGATTCACAGCTCAGTGCCCAATTAGCCTCCCAATTTATTGTACTGGGAACGCAACGTCCAGATATGTCGAGTGATTCGGATACCCGTGTTGAGGCGGAATCGACCGTCAACGACAGCTATGGCACGACGATCCCAGCAGAGATTCGTAATGCACTCGATGACGCGCTTGAGCCGGGAGATACAGTTCGATGGGTCATCTCGGACGGGGAACTCTCGCTGAAGATTGTCCACGAACGGTACGGTGCATTCGAAGACGCCGAACCGTTTGACGGACCGGCATGGGATAGTGAAACTGCTGCCGAAAGTACGTGGAGCGAGTGATGCCAGCGGTCTGTCTCGATGCGAATATTGTCCTCGCAGCACAAAATTCGAATGCGAAGCGGCACAACACAGCGACAGCAATATTCAGCGGCATCGACAACGGCGATTTGCCGCGTGCGAGACTGGTGAACTACATCGTCCCCGAAATTCTCCATCCGCTCCAGAAACGCATCAGCAAGGCAGCCGCGTCCGAAACGCTTGATCGTCTCCAAGCAAGTCGAGGGTTCGAGTTCGTCCACGTCTCGAAGGGCACTCACCTACACGGCGAACAGCTGTTCCGAATGTACGAGGCGTCGTCGGGACCGGAGTGGGTTGATTCGATCCTCGCCGCATATATGCAAAGTGAAGACATCGAATACATCTATTCGTTTGACAATGACTTCGACACGTTCGATGGCGTGACTCGACTCACGACTGCGACGAACCCGTTCACACCGGAGTGATTGAGGTGCAAACGCATACCGTCGTCTTTAGGCTTGAAACCGAGTTGATCCAGCGATTTTGAACAGGCCGTCGAAGAGACCCGTGAGAGACGGCCACGCACGTATATGGATCAGATTTGTGAAAATTCTCGATACAAATCAGTGGGTGTTTGAGGCATTACGGAAAATTCGAGGCGAAAGCCTCGTGCTTCAGCGCGGGGAGGATGTCAATCGTTCAGTACAACGATGACTGGTACTTCGGTCATCTGTAGTGGCCACAACTGTGGAAAAAATGTTCCTTCCTGAGAGTTCCAACAGGACCGCTCACTCCGGTTCGGTGTACGCCCGCCGCCACAACAACCATGTCGGCCAGACCAGGAACGGCAGCAGAACGAGGCTCTGCACGAGATCGCCCGTAGACCCCCACGGCCCGGCGAGCCACGCGACTGCACCGACACCGACGACGAGCCCGATACCGATCACGATCGCGGCGATTCGTCGGTTCATCGGCGGCAGATCGGTGGACCGAATCGGTACGTCGAACGCCGAGACGAGCGCCTCACGGTCGGCGACCGGGCCGACGAACCGCTCTGTCTCGTCGTTACCAAACCCGGTGGTCAGCTCGATAGTCCGCGTGCCGAACGCACGGTCCGGGAGCCGGGTGTGGACCATGCTTGGGTCACGAAGGTGATCGACGGAGGCCGCCCACTGCGGCGCGTCGAGCCACGTGTCGTACGCGACCAGCCGGTCCCCGTACCGCCGGTACTCGATCGGTGCGTAGGTGAGCGCGAACCCAGCGATGTTCACGGCGAGTGCACCGAGGTACAGCGCGAGGACAGCGATTCCGGACCCAAAGACGACTGCGCCGGCGGCATCGCCGACGAACAGCCCGAGACCGACGAGCCAGACGACGAAGAAGCCGGTCCGTCTCGACCACCGTCCGCGGTGGGTCCTGTCTGGCCCAACCGGAGCGCCCCCGAGGGAGATGGCCACCACCGCAAAACCCGCATGAGCACCGGACCCGATCTGAAGCGGCACCCACGCCACGATATCGATGTCGCACACCCGAGGCGACGCAGATTCAACCCGAGCCGACGGGGTGAGACGCGACGAGCGTCACCCTTCGATCACCTATCGATCAGCCGCCAGTTGGATCACGCGGCGAACTCGAGTCGCTGTGCAGGCGCAATTGCGTTGCCACACAACTCAACACTACGACGAAGTGGGTCAATACAGAGCACGTAGATCGCGACTACGCCCGGAGCGCTCCGAGTTTCTCTCTTTCTGCGTGCCAGGACTTTTAAGCTATGTGGGAGCACCACTAACTGCATGCCTTCTCGCAGATCAACACTCCTTGAGGAGATGGTATGGCCAGAAGTCGAATCGGCGCTCGAAAACGGAACACGGACGGCAATCGTCTCCGTCGGTTCGATCGAACAGCACGGCCCTCATCTCCCGTTGAACATGGATACACTGGACGGTGACGAACTCTCGCGGCGGATCGCAGAGAAACTGGGGGATGCCCTTGCTGCCCCGACGATTCGGCCCGGCTGTTCAGGGCATCATATGGAGTTCCCGGGCACAATCACCGTCCCACCCGAGACACTGATGGATGTGATCCGGGCGTACTGCCGGTCGCTCGATGAACACGGCTTCGAACATATCGTTTTAGTCCCGACGCACGGAGGGAATTTCGGCCCAGTCAAGACAGTCGCACCTGATGTGGCCCGAAAAATCGATGCCACCGTGATTCCCCTCGCTGATCTTGACGAGCATATGCAGTTGCTGAATGATGGCCTCAGCGAGGCGGGGATCGACTACGATCAAGATGTGATTCACGCCGGCGCAGCCGAGACGGCGGTGGTGTTGGCGGTGAATGCGGATCTCGTCAGGCTGGAGAATATTGAGTCCGGCCCTGAAGGGAAGATCTCTACCGCTCGCCTTCTGAGCGAGGGGTTCAAAACGATCACCCAAAACGGTGTGCTTGGCGATCCTGCTGAAGCAACCGCCGAAGCCGGCGAAACAATCATTCAGAAGGTGGTTAATACCTACGTTGATCACATTGAGAATGAACGTTGTTCAGTCTAGACATACATCGCCACCGAGGTTGAACGAGTGAACTACCCTCCCCTACTCGCTCACGGCTGACGCCGTTCGCTCCTTGCGGGAAGGGCTTCCTGCTTCCACGACACGCTTTGCAGACACGGAGGTGTCCGTAGGGAGCGCAGTCTCCACAGTTGTTCCTTCGGAGTGTCCCACTCCTACGTCTTCGAGACCGCGAGAAAGAAAGTTCCACGCCGCGTTCGCGTCCCTGTCCGCCTCAATCCCGCACGCGGGACAGGAGTGTTCACGGACCCACAACGGCTTCTCCGTCGAGACGCCACAGGTCGCAGACTCGTTGGTCGTCCCTCTCGGGTTGACCGCCACGAAGTGCGTCCCCTCTCGTTCGCACTTGTATTCGAGCAACGAGAGGAACGTCCGCCACGCCGCCGACGCCGTGTTGCGGCTGTTCGACGGCGATTCCAGCATCCCCTTCACATTCAGGTCTTCGACCGCCATGAGGTCGTACTCCCGTGCGTAGTACGCCGAAAGCTTGTGCAAGAAGTCCCGGCGCTTTCGTCGGAGGTCAGCGTGACACTCCGCAACGCGCCGCCGTTGCGTCTCGTAGTTGTTCGATCCGTGTTGCTTCCGCGAGAGCGTCTGTTGCTCTCGCTCCAAACGGTCACGTTCGTCGGAGAGGTCGAGCGACCCGACCGCCGTTCCGTCGGTGTCGTGGGCGTGTTTGAGAATCCCTACGTCGATACCGACGCACTTGTCTGGATTCTCGGGTGGCTCGGGAGGTTCGCGATCCATTTGGACGCCGAAGGTAGCGAACCACTCGCCCGCCGGTTTCTTCTTGACCGTGACCTGCTTGAGTTTGGCATCGTCAGGGATGGCACGGTGAAGCCGAATCGGTATGTCCGCGAGTTTCGAGAGTGACAGCACAGTCTGACCGCCCTTCTTGTCGAGCTTGAAGCCAGATTGACTGTAGGTGAAACTGCGGAACTCCCGTGGTGGCTTCCACGTGAGGTGACCGACGGCTATCAACATGCGGTTACAATCGCTTTTCCCTCCGCAACACATTCTGTGCGAACGGCTGAAACCCCCGCACTGTACACCACACAACGGCAATCGCAATCACAATACACAGCTGGATCGGCCGCTGACCACCAAGAGACCGAGCAACGCCGTGCGATGAGGGCGGTACCCGATCACGGCGGCAACCCACGCCCACCGCAACATGCCAGACGAATACTGACGAGCCATGCCGATTCGGGCGGTACACCCCACATAATCGGGGATGTACCAGCATCTCAGACATCCCAGCTAACAGTGAGAACAGCAAAATGTCACTGATTCACTCAGCAGCCAGCGGCTGCGTGGCGGCCATGCGCAACGCCGCTTGCAGACGATTGCCCGCCCGGAGCGGACAGCAGAGCCATCCATAATCGAACGCCAGTATCGACGACAGGCACGTGGGACGTCGCCAGTTCAGTTACAGTCGTTTCCACCCCGTTTCTTGCGGGGGGAGCCCCACCTGATCCATGGCGGATCACCCGCCGACACAACGGGCGTGGCGTCGGTCGCCGGGCGCACCCTCCCTGTAACTCACCCTGCCAACCGCCCCACTGACTCCGGTGGGGGTCTCCAGCGATACGTATTTATTTCGGGCTGCCGATCGAGAACCCAACAGGGCCGATGGTGACCCCACCGACCGCTGACACCCTCCCACCAACGCTGGTTGAGCGCGACCAGTGGGTGTGTTGGCGCACTCACCAACGTGATGCGAAGCCAACGAAGGTCCCACTGATCCCGGGCACGACCCAGTTCGCCTCGACGACAGACCCGGACACGTGGGGATCCTTCCAAACCGCTCGGAAAGCCGTGGCAGCCACGCCAGTCGACGGGCTCGGTGTCGTGTTCACGGCCGACGATCCGCTGGTCGGCGTGGATCTGGACGACTGCCGCGACCCTGAGACGGAGACGCCGACCGCGTGGGCCGCCGACGTCATCGGACAGTTGGACTCCTACACCGAAGTGAGCCCCTCGGAGACCGGGTATCACATACTCATCACCGGTGACCTGCCCGAGGGACGCAACCGCGCCGGCGACATCGAACTGTACGACCGGGCGCGGTTTTTCACCGTCACCGGCGACCACGTCGCCGACACGCCCACGAGCATCGAAGCCCGCACAGAAGCGCTCGCGACCCTCCATGCCGAGCGGGTCGCAGTCGACACGTCGGAGTCAGCCACGGCTGCTCCGTCAACAGCTGCAGAGACAGGATCTGCGAACGCCGCCGGACCGGGCGATCTCGCAGACAGCGAGCTCATCGACCGGGCCACACAGGCCGCCAACGGCGACAAGTTCAGTCGGCTGTGGCAAGGCGACACCAGCGGCTACCCGAGCCAGTCGGAGGCGGACATGGCGCTGTGTTCGCTGCTCGCGTTTTGGACGGGCGGCGACACAACGCGGGTTGATCGTCTCTTTCGACAGTCGGGACTCATGCGCGACAAGTGGGACGAGGTCCACTACGCGGATGGAAGCACATACGGTGCCACAACCGTCGATCGCGCAGTCGCCCGGACGACGGAGACGTACACGCCGGCTGCCGCCGAGGACAGTCCAGCGACCACCGACGATCCGCGAACCCTGCCCGCCTCCGCCGCAGATAGCGCGCACACAGCTACCACCGAGACGGCCGCCACGGAGGCCGACACCGTGGACACCACGACACGCGCCGAGGCGCGGCTCGACCGGATCACCGAGCTCACTAGCCGGCTTGAAGCGGTGCTCGCAGAGAACGAGCAGCTCCGCGAGGAGCTGGCCGCCGAGCGCGAGCGTCGGGAGGCACTGGAAGCGGAGGGTGAGTCGGCGGACACCGGGTGGTGGCCGTTTTCCTGACGTCGTGGACGTCCACAGAGGGCTCACGCATCGTCGAGATACGTGTCCCGTGCCGACTGGAACGTGTACACGTCGGTGAGCCCCGGCTGGTCGATCCTGAACTGTGAGGGTGGGCTGCGCTCGCTGTACGTCTTCGTGACCCGTGGCTCTCCGTTCGGCGGCGCGTTGAGCGCGTCCAACAGGTCGTGGGCGGCATCGCGGTTTTTCACGATCCAGATGACCGCGTCGGGATCCGTGGCCGCCAGCTTGTCGTAATCGTCGGGGATCGCCCGGCGTGCATCGTTGTTGATCCGCTCGGCTTCGAGTGCGGCGACGACATCCTCCTGCGCATCAACGGCGGCCACGTCAAGCCGGCCGTCATCGACCGCGTAGTAGCGTTCGACCGCGGTGGCCGGACTTTCAGCCGCAGCCACGAACTCCTGTGCGAGCAGTTGGGCACCCACTTCCACCATCGCGACGTGGAGACTGGATTCGCTCAGATCGCCGGCCCCAGCACCGTGGGCCACACCTTCGCGGTGCCGAACTCCGATTGCGTCCCGGCCCTCGGGCGTCACCGTATAGAGGATGTGTGGATACCGGCAGTCGCGGGTGACCAACCCAGCCTCCCGGAGCTCTTCAACCTCCTCGGCATCGATCCCGACGTACTCGCGCAGCCGGCGCATGCTGTCGCGGGTGATATCGTATTCGAATTCGGGGTCGTACTGCTGTTGGTGGGCCGAGTAGACGGCCTGGAGGAAGCGCAAGCCGGCGTCGCTGATCGGGCTCTCCTGGCGTTCCGCATAGGAGAGCTTGAGCGGCAGATCACAGATCGGACAGTCGTCGCGATCCACGGCCTCGGGGTCGTGACAACAGCCGCTGGCGGCGCGGAGCCCCGCCGGGTTCGGATCATATCGGGTGTCACACCCCACACACACGAGCGCGTGCCGGCTGTCGTCGTACACCACCGGATCCGGAAGCCGCTCCGTGTACGGGAGCGCCGAATCGATGCGGATCGGTTCCTCGTCAGCCATATCTGGCGCGGCTGGGTCCGTCTCCGGCTCGGCGGGGTCCTGCCCTGTCGTCGACCGGGTGGCGGTCACGTCGATGCCAGACGCGATTCGCGTCCGGTCGCGGCAGGCGTCGATCTGCGCGGCAACCGCCGTTTCGCGTGCCGGCCGGAACGCGTCACGCTCCGGGTGTCCAGGGGGGAGAGGGGCGCTTTTTACCAGAAACGGCCGGGGCGGCGCCGTGTCAAACGGCGCCGGCAGCCGCACCAGCCACTCGCCCCGACTGAGCGCGCGCAGTCGATTCCCGATCGCCGCCGGAGTCTCGTCGGCTGTCGCGAGCCGCTTCGTGAGCGCATCATCCACCGGGACGTTGCCAGTCACGATAGTGGCGACGTTGTTGAGCAGTTCGACGTACGCGGCCTCATCGCGGACGCGAAGCTGGCCGGGGAACTGCGTGGCCAGGGTGACGCTACAGCCGAACGATCGACCTTGGGCGAGCAGCTCAGCAACGATCCCCGAGGTGACGAGCTGGGCCGCCTCTTCGAGATACAGGTTGACGAGTGGGCGGTCGTCCGAGGCTGTGGTTTGGGCACGGCGTTGCAGCGCCGTCCACAGCTTCGAGAGGACCGTCCGCGCAAGTGCCTGCTGACTGGCGTCGCGAAGCCCGCCAGTGTCGATGATGACGACCGCGTCTTCGTCGATCACTTCCCGGAGATCGAAGTGCGGATCGTCGTCGGTGGGCACGTGGTCGAACAGCTGGCCGAGCCGGCCGTCGAGCGGGATCTTCTCGATGCGATTGTGAACGCCCTGGAGCAGCTCGTCGAACGACTGCTGGCTGTTAGCGGCGACGTTGTACAGCATCGACTGGAGCTCGTCATCCACCACCGGCGGGGGCTCACCCGTCTCGTGAAACCGGGCCGCCGCCTGCTGGAGTTCGCGATGCGCGAACGCATCACTGCCGTGGACCGGGTCAAACAGTGCTTTCACGAGGAGGCGGATGATGTCGGGCGAGCGGACCGCTTGGTGGAACCGCTCGGGCCCCATGATCCCTTCGAGAATCTCGATGTAATGGTCGGTGAGATCCTCGACGGCGGTCGTCCGATCGATCCCCGCAGCGAGTTGGTCGCGGATATCGAAAACCGACAGCGCCGGCAGGGTCTCCGCACAGTCGAAGTAGTAGACGTTCTCGAGAGTGTCATATTCGGCATAGTGCGCCCGCAGATACGCTGTCGCCATGTCGTCGCCTTTCGGCGTGATCAGGATGTCGGCACCGTCGGTGGCCGCGTGGTTCGCAACCAGCCCTGTGGTGAGGCTGGTGGATTTCCCCGATCCCGTCTTGCCGAACCATGCGACGTGGAAGGGCTGCAGCGACGGCTGCACGGCGACCGGCTCATCGGCGGGGGTGCCGTCTTGATCGAGCGGCTGGCCAAGGGTGAGTCCGGCGTCACGATAGCGATCAAGCTGGCTCGCGGGCGGCGGCGGCAGCGCGGTCCGCTCGCTGGTGGTCGGCGCGAGCCCGCGTTGCCCACTGGCGGTGAGTGCGGATCCGTCGACGATCCCGAACGCCGGCACGGTAGCCGCGTCGGCGACGATCCCACGGCTGCGATTACGCGTCCAAGACAGCCAGGTTCGGAGCGTCTCATACTGGGGCTGATGCACGGTCTGCGCTCGAATGTCTGCCGCGATCTGCTGCGGGTCATCGGCGAGGGTCGCGTCGATCTGGTAAAAATTCCCTGACAGATCGGTGAGCGTTCCAGCAAGCCGGTCAGCGACTGTGGCCGCCTCGTCGTCCCAGACGAGACATCGGGCGTTCACGACGAAGGCGTGTCGGGGATCCGTCGCAGCGATCGATTCCTGTCGCTTGTTCGCAGGATCATCCGGCGGTCGAGACTCCGGGTCGGCATCTGCAATGACATCACCCAGCAAATCATCCACAACCCGCATGCCTACCGTATCCCGGCCTTCCTCAAGCTGGTACTGCCGGTCCTGCACCTCACCGCGATAATCGGGAACCGACTGACACACGGCCTGATAGGTGGCCCCTGCACCTGTGTCCGCAAGCGTCTCGGCGACGGCCGCCAGCGGCAAGCGGCCGTCCTCGCTGTCGGTGAACGATTCGAGTGGCGTCAACCGCGTTTGCCAGTCGTCACGCCGGTCTGCGTCGCCCACCCATTCGATAGCTGTTGCCGACTCCGTGGCGGGGTCGTCGGCGTCCAACGCAGGCAGCGCCGGCGGGATCGCCGGCGTGAGTTCGTACGCGGTCGGACAGGCCGTGCGCAACGCCTCCCGGAGGGTGTCGGTCGACCCGTCTGTAATCCCAACGTACAGCGCGAGTTCAGCCTCCTCGTCCGGTGGACTGTGAAGGCGCCACTCAATCGTTGCCTGTGTCGCATTGTCGAACACCCGCTCGCGCCAACTCGGACTCGTCGCGAGCCCATGGAGACGTCGAAACCCCTGCTCAACGGTGCCAGCCGTGAGCGGCGTGTCAGTCGGGCGGATGCGGAGGTGGGTGTGATCCGGGGACTCAGCCGTGGTGGGGTCAGCAGTGCCACCCATTTATCCAGGACATTTCATTGGTAGAATAAGAAACTTCCGGCTACATGCGTATTGAACCAAATATCGCGTGTGGGTGCATCGAGGGGTGCGTGGCTCCGGTCTGCGCTTTCACGCGATGGTGATGCGGCCGGGGCGAAGACGACTGGGTTCGCTCCAGCCGTTTGTGGCGCTCCCGAAGGGTGGGAGCGCATATGGCCAAATCCCAGCCTGCGAGCGGGCATGTCGCCTTCGACGACACTGATGCCCGCGCCGACCAGATGCATCAAGCGATCGATCAGTGGCTCACCGATCTCGCGGACGCCGTCGACGAGGCGCGTGCGAGCGACGAGTTCCAGCAGTGGCTCGCTGTCCAGAGCCGATTTCGTGACTACTCACATCGCAACACGTTGCTCATCACCCTGCAGTGTCCGTCGGCGACGAAGGTGGCGGGGTATCGGACGTGGCAGGAGGACTTCGATCGACACGTCAAGGAAGGCGAATCCGCAATCTGGATCTGGGCGCCGCTCATCTCACAGCAATGTCCCGGGTGTGGCAACAGTCCCTCCTACCATGCAGACAGCGACTGCGAGTACGACGAGACGCCGCCCGACGAGTGGAGTGAGGGCGTCGTTGGGTTCAAGCCCGTTCCAGTGTTCGACGTCTCGCAGACCGACGGGGAGCCCCTCCCCGAACTGGAGACGGCAGCGACGGGCGAGGCGGATGGGCTGTTGAGTGCGTTACTTGCAGCGGCTGATGAGCTCGGTGTGACCGTTGACGTTGTGTCAAATGACGCGTGGCCCCACGGCGACGCAGACGGTATGTGTCGCCACGTCGACGACACGCCCCATATTCAGGTGTTGGAAGCAGCGCCTGCAGCCGTGGTGGGGACGCTGCTGCATGAGTACGCCCACGCCCTGTTGCATGATTCAGTGGATACCCCCGATCGAGAGGCGCGCGAACTCGAAGCGGAGGCGGTCGCGTACGTCGTCGGACGGCATTTCGGCTTAGAGATGGATGGGTCAGCACTGTATCTTGCTGCGTGGAGCGGTGACGACGCAGACAAACTCCTCGAGCGGTGTGAACGCATTCGAGAGACAAGCACGATAGTGATCAACGGGATCACTGAACAGAACGATCCGATTGATCATGGGTAGGCGGTGTTTGGGATCGGCTTTTTATAAAGAGCGAGGAGAATACCCGCAACTTCAGGCGCGGGAGGATGTCAATGTCGGCACACCGACGATGTAGCATGGCAGTGACGACGTACCGAATCGTCTCCGCAGACGAGTCGACCATCCACGACGAGCCCCACATCGAAGGGAGTCGGGTGACGGTTCGACAGCCCCACGCCGTCGTTGAGAAGGCGGGTCAGCGTCCTGATCGAGTTGCAGACCGTCATGGACTCGATGTTGGCGAGGTGTACGAAGCGCTTGCGTACTACCATCGGAACCCCGAAGAGATGCAACGAGTCGAGGCCCGTCACACCCGCGCCGCTACAGAAGCAACACGACAGTCTTCCGTGACGCCGAAGAATGAGGTATCGACGAAATCGCCGACGAGGCGAATCGGTTGTAGCTGGTGAGCGCACCCCCGGAGCGTAGTGTTCTCACTTTTGATCAAGGCGCTGAAGCTGGCTTGTGTCCCGGCTCAAAAGAAACGAGACGCCGTCCTTTGGTGGGGCAAATCGGATCTGGGCTTCTTTAGCCTCAGTGAGTATCCAGCCGTAGGGACCATTGAGCTCCATGAAATCGATCGCACTTTTCACACCCGTTGTTGTGACAAGGAGCCGGGGTCTCCCGTTGTCTTCCATCATGTGTGCTGACTGTACCCCGTCAGCCTCTGCAACGACAGCTGTCGGTGCGGGATCATCATCAGGAACAATCTCGTCGTCGGCGTTCTCCACTGGTACCGGCTCCGCGTACAGTACTCCGTCGATGGTCACCGGGACGAGATCGTGTGTGCGGGCTCGGCGTCGCAGATCGCAGAGCACCCCCGAATAGCGGACTGACACGCTGTCGGACCAAGCAACACACTCGATAACGCCCGATTGCTGGCGAAGATCGTTTGCAACCACCTCAAACCGATCCGTCGACATTTACGATAGACCACGGAGTGCTGATTGTTCAAGTTGTCTCCCAACCGATCGCACAGATCCCACCGCCTTCAGGAGCTGCTCGCTGCGGCTATCGTAGCTCATCGGCTGCAGAGAGTGGTGCAGTTCGTGCGGTTTCTGGCTCGCCGCGATGAGCGCCGGCGAGACAGTTGCCGGCGTGATCCGATGACAACACGATGTCAACTCCGATTCGTCCGTGCCCTCGATCAGGGCCGGACGACCGAGCCGACCGAGCCAGTCGCACAGGTGTACACCCACGCCGACGGGTATCCAGCAGGTGTCCTCGGGCGTCTCCAGCAGCTCAAGCAGTTGTTGGAGGCGACAACCAGTGTGTGCGGGCCAGCGTACGCGGCCGCCCAGTACGTCTTCCTTGAGAAACTCACCTCGCTGCCGCTGTATCTGGATCCAACGCGGGATGCTGATCGACGTGTTGATGCGCAGTCGCCGGCCGATGTCTGTGACCCAAGTCGGATGCAGCATCTCTCGCAGCCGCGGTTTCTACTCGGGCATGGGATCGAAGATCCCCAGGCGGGCATCCACGGCGACGAAGAGTATCTGTATATCGTTGCGATCCCACCGTACGGACTTGAGCAGGTCGAGCCGCCCGCGTGGCAGGTGGCCGTGAGTGAGGCGTGTGGGTTCCCGCGGTGGGACGATCAGCCCGACGGCGCGTTCACCGAGGCAACGTGGCAGTTTGACGGATCGCTCACAGAGGCGGTTGATCGATTCGACGGGTAACTAACATCGACTGCAAGTCACAAGAGCTGTTGGGTCACGGTCCGACCACGGGATTACGTTCGAATCTACAGTCGCGAAGCGAGTGCTTCAGGGCTTGCCTGTCCCCGAGGCGGTTCAGTCTGGTTCACGTTACTATCCTGTTGTAGTTAGTGCGCAAATTTGTTTGGATAATATTCATATATCAGCCGCAATGTATTATTCTCGAAACAGATGGGGGAGAGCCAATTTGAAAGGCAGGTAAAACAGTTCGTTATTGATGAGGCAAAACACGCGATAGAACAAACACAAATTGCCGAGACAGCTGGAGAACACCCCTCCCCATATATGGCTGAAGGCGTGTCTGTTGCTGTAGACGTTGACGGCGACCAAACAGCGGTTGCTCCAGAAGCAGTCTATTTCAACGGTGGCCAACCCGAGTCAGTGAAACCAACTAATGTGAAATTCAACACGACAGATTTGCTCGACGCTGTTGCAACTTCTGCATTATCTGCAGGTGCTGCAGTCGAGTTACCCGTAATTGCTCCTGCAGCGGTACTGGCTGTACTCATCTCAGTTAAACGTGCTACTTCTATCTCCCTCTCAAAACGAGACGCAGTCGTGTTCTACGCAATTCATACAAGTGCACCTGACAGATTTCTCTCTCGATCGAAACTCCAGACAGCGACTACAGCAGTCTGTCGATATCACGATATCGAAATGCCACTATCGGAACCACAACTGGAGGAGTCTGTAGATACGCTGGCACAGATTGGAGCAATCGAAGTAGACTCCTCCAGCGACACGGACCAATACCGAGCTATGGAACAGTGTAGCGTTTCACTATGAACAACCCTTACCGAAGCCAATCCTCCCTCTGGCCCCTAGTCATCTCGGTCGAATCTCCGCAGCCATGTGATATGGTAACATGAAACCCACCATTTATTACGATTCCACTGAGATGTTTACTATCCGATGACTATAGATCACGCTTGGAGGGACAATCTTGAGTTCGTAGATCCTGAACTTGAGCCCTATCTGTTTGATGAGGACCAAGCTTCACGGAGTGTCAAAGTTCTTGTTCGGCCACGTGGTGACCGCTCAGCACTTGCGGCCAGATTAGAAGCTATGAATGTCGAATCTGTAGATACAATCGCTTCACAATCGCTCCGCGCTAAGTTACAAACGACTAAGCTCGAAGATCTCGTTACAAACAATCAGGTTGAGGCTGTCGAACTCGAGCGACCGCTACGGGTGTTTGGTTCGGGAAATTAGCACATGGAGGACGCTCAAACGATCCAGCCGCAAGACAGTCCGAGATTCTTGCAAGTTATTTCCGCGGCCTCCAAGTGACCGACGATCGGCTTGAGAACGAGGGTGAAGGGATACGTATCGGGATTGCCGACTCACTTGCATATCCACCGCACAAAGAGGAGTCAGTAGCAGAATATAGTCGCGACTGGTACTCTGGCGCATCTCGTGATCCGCTGGGCCACGGAACAGAGGTATACGAGCTACTAGAACACTACGTTCCTGGAGCTGATTTTCATTTCTATCGAATTATTGGCGGATACAGCCGTGAAAAGCGGTTGCTCAGTAATCTTGTTGAGGCTATCGATACCGCTGCAAGCCATGGCGTCGATGTATTAACAATCTCAAGTGGTGCTGTGCTATCGTCTCGCCCACATTCTGTTAGTGCCATGGAGACCCGAGATGCGATTGATCGAGGGCTGACGATCGTATCTTCGATTGGAAATTACCTTTCAAATCGGGTTGATTCGATCACATTCCCAGCACAGGTATCACGTGTCATCGGCGTTGGCGGGTACGAACCACTGTGTACAGGAACGCTGACGGAACTCGAAGAACCGTGTGACGGATCGCGGTACGCACCGAGTCCCGTGGCGCTTGCGCCAGGACAAGCGGACAGAAAAGTATACTGTGGATATACGGAGCATACCGAAGGTGACTGCCGCACTTGTATGGCATGTACGCTCTCCGAGCAACACTGGGACGGGAACGTGTCGACAGAGGGAATGCCAAATAAACCGAATGTATACGCCCCAGTAGTGTATCCAGCTGTTGATGATGGACAATTGCGGCGTCGAATCGGTACGAGCTACGCGGCACCGATTGTAACGGCAGTCATTGTCCGGGTCTTGTCAGCCCTTCAGGACATCCGTGATCCACCAGCAAAGGAACTCGTGGAGAAGATCTCAGGAACAGGAAATTCACTCTCTGGTAGGTCGGGTGTCAAGCCCGCAGCAACGGCGTTGTTAACTGCCTTAGACCCGCGTGGGATCGATCCATTTGCCACCCATTGACATCACTCGCTATGAACGGCAAGGGTTCCAATGGTACCGCGCCGTTGCGTTGGGATGTCAAGCTGACTTCTCCGAAACCATCGAGAAAGGAGATACTTCTGGAGGAAACATCAGCCGAACAATCGCACCTTGTGGCTCATCTTCCCTGCATCCGATCCTTCCACCAGCCATACTCGCTGTCCAGTAACGGCCCGCCCCGCTCGCCGCTGCCGTCCTCCGCTTGCTCACGGCTCCCTGCGGTCGTGCGGCTCACTGCGTTCGCCGCGCGACCACTCGGTGGTCTCACGCTGTTCGACCACCCGGTCGCCGTTCGCATCGCGGCGCTTCCTGCTCGCGGGTCGCTGCTCGCGGGTCACTCCGTTCCCCGCTCGCTATCGTGGTCTCCCGTTGGTCGACCACGCAGCGGTCGCGCCGCGCTTCGCTCGCGACCGACCATTCCGGGCTGGCGCAGTCTCGTTCCGTCGTCACTCGACTGCGTTCCGGGCTAAAGTGCATGTGCCCTCGACGCCAGCGCTTCACCCGTTCGGGTCAGCGGACCGCGGCTGCGCCGCCCGCGACGGACGTGGTTGCGTCGCGGCGAACGGGGAATGCGCTGGCCGCTCGCTCCGGGCGGTCTCGCCGCGCGGGGCTGGGTGAGGTCACCGCATGCAGGCGCGCTCTCGCTCGCGCCCGGGAGGGCGCTCGCGAAGGCGCGAGCGAGAGCGCGCAGCTGGGTTTGTCGGTCGTTGTCGTCGGAAAACGGCGATGTAACAGCATCGCGGTGGCGGCGCATGAGCGCCTTCGGATCAGTGGGATCCAATGTCAAGTAACAACGCAAGCGGAACGGTCGTTACGGTCGATGAACAGGCATTCGAGCACGCGGACGAGCAGGCGGTCGATGCAGACGGCTTCGAGGTCGTCGACGAGACGCCCGAATTCGAGGCGACGGTCGAGCAGGAGACGCAGGCGAAGGTGGATGCGAACCACCCGGACGGGATCGCGGACACGAGCGACGACCGGATTCACGGTGTCACCCTCGAACAGGAAGAGCGCATTCGGGCGCGGGAATCCGAACTTGAGCGCATCAGTGCCCAGGCCGAGCTGGGAACGCAGGCGGGTCGCGAGCAGCGGACGCGGGCGACCGTAGCCAAACGGAGCCAGCAGCGGCGCGCCGAGTTTCAGAAGCGGGTGGCCAGCGTGAACCCGTGGGCGGACCCGGAGCGAGACGATCCCCGTGCCGACCTCACTCAAGCGCAGTTGGCGGCGGTGAACAAGCAGTCGAAGCGACTGACCGAGCAGCTGACTGGCTGGTCGCAGGCGGCTATCGGCCGGAAGTTGGGTGAAGCGGTGGCCGGTGGAAAAGATGTGACAAGCGCAGTCGTCGGAGTGTTCGAGGAGCTCGAGACGGCGTCTGGACAGGTGGTTCCCATCGGGAAACTCGAAGACGTCGATCGCAAAGAGGTGAGCATCGAAGGTGAGGTCGAGGTGCTCTGGGATCCTTCCCATCCAAGCATCGCGCAAGTCGGACTCATCGCCGACGACAGTGGCCAAACTCGGGTGACCATCTGGAAGGCCTCAGAGGCACCGTGGATCGCGGAAGGTGACCGCGTTCGTATTCACGGAGCAGCCCGGAACTGGTACGAGGGCCGCGTCTCCCTGGCCGTCACCGGCTGGAGCACCATTCACTTCCCCGAGCGCAACCGGTGGTGGGAGGTATAGCGAGCTAACACAGGCTTCTTTTTTTGCTGGGTGCCGGACCGACCCAAGCCCCACCACCCCACCCTCCGCTCCGTGCTCGCTCCCTGCGGTCGCTGCGCGCGCAGCCACAACCTCGGTACTTTCTCCCCCTGACTCAGTCGGACCGTCACAGCTGGCCGCCGTCGTATTGTTATCCCCCTGAAAGGGTGCGGGGTACAGAAACGTGGCCTCGCGAACGACCAATGGCAATCAGACACAACTCCGAACAGCGCTCGGGTGACGACGTATCGACCGACACCACCTGTCCTGAATGCGGTGGCGCAGTACGAACCAACGCGATCGAAACGGTCTGTGAGGACTGTGGCCTCCTCGTCGACGACCAACAGATCGATCACGGCCCAGAGTGGCGATCCTTCGACGATGACGAGACGACCCCCACTCGAACGGGAAGCCCCCTCACCGTCGCACGCCACGATCGCGGGCTCTCCACCGAGATTGGCCACAAAAAAGATGCACACGGCACTGAGCTCTCTGGCCAAAAGCGGACGCAACTTGCGCGTCTCCGTCGAGAGCAGGCGCGTGGGCGATTCCAATCGAAGGCCGAGCGGAATCTCGCGCATGGACTTACCGAAGTCCGCCGGATCGCGAGCGGACTCGGTGTCGCGGAATCGATCCGGAACCAAGCGTGTCAGCTCTTTCGAAGCGCGCAAAACGACGATCTGCTCCGTGGCAGATCACTCGAATCGATGGCAGCCGCTAGCGTCTTCGGGGCCTGTCGCTGTGCCGGTGCCTCGCGACTTCTCACCGAGGTCGTCGATCTCGCTCGTGTTGACGCCTCTCGGGTCGAAAACGCTTACGGGATACTCAACACCGAACTCAGCCTTCCAGCACCGCCAACAACACCCACGCAGTTCGTTCCCCGGATCGCCGCGGAGCTTGACTGTCCAGACCGTGTTCAACGGTGCGCTCAGACGCTCGCGAAGCAGGCCATGGAGGCCACCGTGACGGTTGGGGTCCATCCCGCGGCGTTCGCGGCCGCTTGCGTGTACCGAGCAGCGCACGAGCACGGCCACTCGATCACACAAGCGACTGTCGCAACGGCGGCGAACGTGACGCCAGCGACGATCAGAGCCCATCGGGAGACACTCAGAGAGCAGGTGGTGTAGAGACACGCCCCGCTATCGATGTGAACAATCGACCTGAGAAGCAGAGAGTAGATATGTAGGCGCTGTTGGTCGTGTTATGTTAAGTATGATTCCACCGGACGGTGTGGGCTTGTAACCTCGTTTCCACGGTTGGTAGGTCGACGTGGCTAAAACAGTTTGAGAACGAAGGTGTTCTTCGTTATACCGCTCAACGGATACGTTCAACACTGTTGTGAAAGCCATGGATCTCAAGGCGGTAGCTGAGGGTTTCTCTGCTGAATCCTCTCTTGAGACCATCGGCGTCACCAATGAGAAACACGGCGTCGGAAACGTCGTGTTTCTCAAGAAATTCGGTGAGAAATACTCGTGCTATTGGGATCGTATACGTCAGAAACAACAGAGAATAGAGGATTCTATTGGTTTGAGGATCGATTGCGGCGTACAGCCAGTACTATTCGTCATTGACCCGCATCGGCTTTTGATCGACAGGAACGCGATCTGGACTCTCGCCGCCTGCTGGCTGTTGGTCAGCCTGTTGTACCCAGTTATGGACTGCAGTTCGACTCAGTGTGACGCCCAAAGTTTCAAGTAGTGTAACTATATACGACAGTGAGAGTCCTACAAGATGGTAGCAACGACCCTTTTCAATAATCTCGCGGGGTGTCCGTTCTCGCTCCACAAACTCCAAGTCTTCCCACACAGGAGAGCCGGTGAGGAAGTCACTTTCGGAGGAGGAATTCGAAAAATCGACCGCCTCGTCCTCAACTTACCACCGCTCACTAAAGGACTGGTCAGATACGGATTGAAAGGTGACGCGGGGGTTTTCAAAGTGATCTATGCCCGAAAACCCCTCCTCAGCGACTATTTAAACGAGATAAACTTAGAGTTAGTGGAGCGAGAAACAGCATCGCAGCTGTTGATGAAGCTCACTATTCAGCTTCATTTGGCTATATTGTCTTTTTCAAATACTGTTTAATTTATTGATATTTTTGGTGTTTATCGGGTTCGATCTACCGTTTATCACTGGATTCACAAGGCCGATCTACAGCCGGAATCAGATTGGATCCCGAATCACGTTGCGGTCAATGAAACTGTGATTCAGCGTGATGATGAACACTATTGGTTGTACGCCGCCGTCGATCTCGACTCGAACGATTTACGACATACAAAGCTTGAACCAACAAGATCGAACGTGATCGCAGATCCGTTTTTCCCGGAACTCCGCGAAAAACACGCTGTGGATGACGCGGTCTTTCTCGTTGATGGCGCGGTTCCACTTCAACGAGCATGTCGTAAGCATGATCTCGATTTTAGATACGAACGACATGGAAATCGGAACAGTGTAGAACGTGTCTTTCGTAAGGTAAAACACAGAACTACCTGTTTCTCAAACTGTTTCAGCAACACACTTGCAGAAACTGCTAACGAGCGGCTGAGATTGTTCGCTTTCGCATGGAATCAGCGTATCTGAACACCGCCCACTAAACCGGGGACAGGCTTATGTATTGACTGACTAAAACCTTGCATAGGCAGTTCATGAGTCAACACGAAATCCAGTCTCAGGTCGCTGAGGCGGCGATGCAAAACTGGGACATGACCCTCGGCGATCTGAATAAAATTTCCGTGGAATACGAGAACGATGGATGGGAGACGGTTGTTCTTCACCCGGGCGAAGTACAAGTTGTTTCGAAAGATGAGGACCTGCCTGGTCTTGATGTACTTATTCCAGATGACGAGTACCGCGAACTGGAAGCCACACTTGAATCGGGAGTCTCGTTCGATAGCTACGAGGTGTACAAGGACTTGTTAGACGGTGTTGTCCATCTAATCGTTGTATTAGAGGATGCGTCTGCCAACACGGTGCTAATGTATCCTGCCTACTATGGGCCCGAGGATTCGAGGTTAATCACCAACGGGTGTAGAGAAAATGGCCTCCGAACCTATTTACGCCGACTTAACGGGGAGTTCGTGGAACTTACGCACACTGATCCCGAACTGTTTGCCCCGCCGACGAAGTGATCGCTGACCCTACATCATCCACCGGAGAGCGTGTCGTCAGCAGATTCTCTCCAGAAAATATTGATCTGGACCTAATTGTGAAGATGACACGCTACGATTTGATTCGATTCGTCCAACAGCTGTAGCTCTGGATCGTCGCGCTCACAGACGCTTGTGAATGTTTCCTCGAGTTTTGTCGCGGCGGCGTCCTCTTCCCCCGATAGATACTGTTCAAGGGCATCGTATACAATGGCCCGTGTTTCCTGCCCCGGTGGCTCCGAAAAGAATTTCTTGATCACCGCATCTACGTCAGCATCTCTGTTATTCGGATTCCTCTCCTCGAACAGTTCGCTGGCTTCCAGTTCCGAGGCTCGGATGCGGTCCCGAAGTGTCATGATTTCCCTGAAGGTTCTCTGTTGGACATCGAGATCATTAGGGGGGATAATCTCGGGACATCGCGTCCGGAAGCTACAGCCGGAGGGGGGATTTCGTGGCGATGGCACATCGCCTTTGATCGGATTCATCTGTCGATGCTGTTCCGCTGTTCGTGCTCTCGGAACGCTATCAAGCAGAGCCCGTGTATAGGGGTGTTCTGGATCGGTGAAAAGCTCTTCAGTGGGCCCTTGTTCAACGATTTGTCCGAGATACATTACGGCGACGGTGTCTGAGATGTGTTTCACAACAGAAAGGTCGTGGGCGATAAGCAGATAGGTGAGGTCAAGTTCTTCTTGTAAGTCAGCGAGGAGGTTGAGAATCTGCGCTTGGACGCTTACGTCGAGTGCCGAGACGGGTTCATCGAGGACGATAAACTTCGGCTTGAGCGAGAGCGCACGCGCGATCCCAATACGCTGGCGCTGCCCACCTGAGAACTCGTGTGGGTAGCGGTCGACGTGATCGACCGACAGCCCGACCTGTTCGAGCAACTCCTCAACGCGCTCATGGCGTTCCGTTCTGGTGCCCGTATCGTGGATAATCATCGGCTCCTGAATGATCTCACGCACGGTCATTCGCGGGTCGAGACTGGAGAATGGGTCTTGAAACACAATCCCAGTCTGTCGCCGGAAATCCGTGAGGTCTGACTGGTCGAAGATATTCTCACCCTCGAAGCGGACATGTCCCTCAGTTGCGTCTATAAGTCCGAGCAACGTTTCGCCGGTTGTCGACTTCCCGCAGCCTGATTCTCCGACGAGCCCTAACGTCTCACCCTGTCTTATCTCGAACGAAACTCCGTCGACTGCGCGTACACTTGCCGACTCACGGCGGAGAATCCAGTCTATAAGCGTATCCTCATCTGCGTAGTACTTTTTAAGTCCCTCAACCTCAACCAGTGGATCACTCATTGACATCACCACCGGAGGCCGGAACCTTCTCGTCATCGGTACTGCGCTCATTAGCTAAGTAACACTGTACCGTGTGTTCACCTTCGAGATCGTACTCTGGTGGGTGTTCGTGGCAAATATCCATTGCGGCCGGGCAGCGATCGACGAAGTAACAACGGTCTCCCATTTCCGAGTCGATCAGACTAGGGACGTTTCCCTCGATCGGTTGAAGCCGCGAGTTGATTTCGTCGAGGTTCGGCACGCTCCCGAGCAGCCCCTTCGTGTATGGATGAACCGTCTCGTCGAACACCTCCGGGAGTGTTCCTCGTTCGACGATTTCGCCAGCATACATCACGCCGAGTCGGTCACACATATGGGCGATAAGCCCGAGATTGTGAGTAATCATCATGATGCTCAAATCCGTCTCCCTCTGGAGTTCCTCTAGGAGTTCGATTATCTGTGCCTGAATAGTCACGTCAAGGGAAGTCGTCGGCTCGTCGGCAATAAGCAGGTCGGGCTCGCCCGCGAGCGCCTGAGCAATCATCGCCCTCTGGAGCATCCCACCGGAAAACTGGTGTGGGTATTCCTGTGCACGCTCAGCCGGGTCCGGGATTCCGACCTGATCGAGTAGTTCGACAGCTCGTTCCCGACTTTCCGGCTGGATGTAATCATTCCGAGGGAGGAACAGGCTCGTAAAGTAGTCCTTCATCCCGTAGCGATTAGTTTTAGATGTGGTCGTCATCGGGTTTGCCCGTGCTCGTCGCTGGGCTTCAACTCCCTCGGCGATCTGCGTCCCAACTGTAAGCGACGGGTTCATCGACGCCATTGGATCTTGGAAAATCATGCTGAACGATTTACCGCGTAGCGATTGTCTGGTTTCTGGCGACAGCGACGTGAGTTCGACAAAGTCATCGTCCACAGCGCTTGGTCGCTGCGACCGGATTGCGTCGGCGATCTCGGCATTCCGGTACCAGATTTCACCATTCGTGATTTGTCCTGGCGATCCGATGAGATCGATTATGGATAATCCTAGAACGCTTTTACCGCTCCCGGATTCGCCGACGATCCCATAGAGTTCGCCCTCCCGTATAGTGAGAGAGACATCCTCAACGGCATTTACCTGACCCTCCTGTGTAAAGAATCGCGTCGAGAGTCCGTTAACTCGGATGAGATCTCTCGTCATTAGTGACCCCCCCGGGCACCATCATTCATCTCTGGATCGAGGGCATCGCGTAACCAGTCTCCAATGAGGTTTATACTGATGACCGCAAGTACGATTGCAATCCCGGGACCCATAGCGATCCACCATGCGGTGGCCAAATATTGACGCCCTTGGGCGATGTCGAAGCCCCAAGACAATGTCGTCCCCGAGAACCCGAGGAACGACAGCGCACTCTCGAGCAGTACGACAGCGGCGACTTGAAGCGTCGCCAATACGAGTATTGGCGTTGTGCTGTTCGGGAGGATATGCTTTCGGATAATGAACAAATCCCCAGCGCCGGCCTCGCAAGAGGCTTTCACGTACTCTTGCGTCCGAATCGTGAGTGCCTCTCCCCGGGCAACTCGGGCAAACCAGACCCAGTTCACCAGTCCGGCGACGAGGATAACAGTTCCTGGTACTGTGAACGTAGCCGGCATCCCGTCGGCGAATCCGAGCACGACGAACGGGTCAGGGACGTTGATCGGTGCTGCACCCCAAATCCCAACCAACGCAATCGCAAGCACTAACGATGGGAATGCAAGCATCACGTCCGCCGAGCGCATCAGCGTATCGTCAAGCCAGTTCCGATAGTACCCAGCGATCAGGCCGACTGTCACTCCAAACAGAGCGGCAATTCCTGTTCCCATGAGGGCCACAATCATCGACGTTCGTGCACCGTAAATAGCCCGCGACAGCATATCTCGGCCGAGCGAATCAGTACCGAGCGGGTGCGCCATTGATGCGTTTACTTCTTCCATCTCGGTTTCGAGTTCTATCTCTCCATCAACCATCTCTTGTGTTGTCGTGTTATCGGTCGAACTGAACCCGACTGGTGGTAGGCTCGACTGCTGAAGGTCCTGTGTAGTCGGATCATACGGCGCCAGAAACGGCGCAAAAATCGCGGTAAATACGATTCCTAACAGGATGATTACTCCCAGTTGGGCCAGTCTATTCCGCCTGAATTCAGTTTTGAGATTGTCGAGTGTGCGTGGTGAAATCATTCTGCAGCCTCTGACAAGTTTAGTACTCCCCTATTCATTGTCTATCTCCGGGTTGAGAGACGCGTACAGTGCGTCAACAACGATGTTCACAATAACGAATCCAGCTCCGATAACAATCAAGCTCCCCTGAATCACAGGCCAGTCACGCGCGTTCACGGCATTGATAATAAGAGTCCCGAGCCCCGGCCATGAGAATACCGCCTCGGTAATGACGGCTCCACCGATAACCGTACCAAGTTGGAGGCCGAGAACGGTGATAACTGGGATGAGTGCGTTTCGCAGCGCGTGGCGGTACTGGACGAGGACTTCGGGGATACCTTTTGCACGAACGGCGTCGATATAGATTTTCCCCAACTCGTCCAGCATCTCGCTCCGTGTAAGCCGGGTAATAAGGGCTGTAAAGTATGTTCCCAAAGTGATTGCAGGTAATGTTATATGATGAACCCATTGCAGTAATGGATTCACATTCAGTTCGAAGAGAAGGCTAGCCATCGCAACATTGAGCCCCACTGGTCGACGACTCGTGGGGAAGATACTGAGTTGGACCGCGAAAATCAACACCAGCATTATCCCCAGCCAGAAGTTTGGCGTGCTGATCCCCAACAGCGAGAACAGCGTTGCACCGTGGTCGGCAGGCGTGTGTCGTCGAGTAGCGGAGAGGACACCGAGTGGGATAGAAAGGACAATCGCAACGATCGTCCCAGCGAACGCTAATTCGAGGGTAGCAGGTAACCGCGCGAAGATGCGCGTCCTCGCTTCTGTATTACTGATGTACGAGTATCCCATATCACCCTGCAGTAGGTTTACAAGATAATCGAAATACTGGATGTATAACGGCTTATGAAGCCCAAGTTCGTCGGCGAGCGCTTGCCGAATTTCGGGCGTCGCATCGATCGGTGCCACGACGCTTATTACGTCTCCCGGAGCGATGAATCGCAAGAGAAACGCAACCGTAACGACGCCCCAGACGACGAAAAGCCCATGTATCGACCGTTTAAGGAGGAAGCGTGCCAGGTTCATCCTACGTATCGTTTGTGATTGTTCCGACTCAGGGCCTTGATTCGGTCTTGGGCAGGTGGATCCGATAATTTCCGTCCAGTCGGCCGAGGTGACTGAGATACATGCGGGTGTCCACTTACCTGAGCGACTCTGTGATTGCGGTCATGTGTCATGTGCTCATTTACTGTGTCAGTGAGCGGTGTGACGTCAAGTGGGTATTATTCAACGCTGAACGTGTAAGGGTCAATGTGATCGTCACCCCGAGCTGTCCACTCAAATCGGTCGGAAGTCCCATACAGGTTCGCCTGCTGGTGGAGGAAGATCCACGGAGCGAGATCGTGAAACTCCTGATTAAGTTCTTGGAGCAGTTCTTCCCGCCTATCTATATCTGACTCCGACTGCGCTTCCTCGAATAGCGCCTGCGTCTCCTCGTCCTCCCACGAGGTACTGCTACCACCTTCTGTGAGGAGCGGCTCGATCACGTAGGCCGCGTCAGCGATCGCATTTGCGTATCCCAACATGTAGCAAGCCGGTCCCGTATCTAGATTCGGGCTCAGTTCACTAAATAACGAATTGGTATCACGCTGTTCAACACTCGCCGAAACATTCGGCAGTTCGTCGATCTGGCTCGCAACTGCTTGTGCAACCTCGACATCTCTTAGGTAGCGACCGGTCGGCGTATGTAACGTGATCTCGACGCCTGCGTAGCCACTTTCCTCGACCAACTCCTCCGCGCGATCGTAGTCCTGAGGATAGGTGTCGACATCCGGGTTGTAGCCGAATACGCCCTCTTGCGTCGGTTGATTCGACGGTGCCCCGAACCCATCGAGAACGTTTTCGATGATCGATTCGTTATCCACCGCCAAGTTCATCGCCCGACGGAATTCGACCGAGTCGAATGGTTCCCGGGTTTTGACCATGGCGAAGAACGGCATCCGAAGTGCGGCGACGGCGTCGACGCTCGTTCCTTCGTTCTCTTCGACACGGGAGACATCGTCTGGCGGGATGTTGACCGTAAGGTCGGATTCGCCGGCCAATAGTTGGTTCACACGCGTACTCGCTTCAGAGGCACCTCGGTACTCAAGCGATTCGATATCCGCGGGCCCCTCACGATACTCCTCAAACCGTTCGTAGCGGACATACTCATCCTGCTCGAACTCCACAAGTTTGAACGGCCCGGTACCATTCATTTCCATCGCAATGTCGGCTTGGTCACGCTCCTCTACCCAAGACTTCTTCATAATCTGTCCGTTGTGGCTCCCGAGCGTCTGAAATACGATTGGATTGAGACTTTCAGAAATAACGTCGATAGCGAACTCGTCGTCGATAGGTTCAGCTTCCTGAATTGGCTCAAAGTTCTGCGGGCTTACGAGATCGCCAACCTCTTCGAGCAGAATCCGATTTAAACTGAATGCTGCGTCTTCAGGAGTTAGCGTGGAACCGTCATGGAACGGAACGTCCTCACGGAGCGTCAGGCGAACACGCCCTTCCTCTATTCGTTCCCACTCCTCTACGAGTTCACCATAGAGCTGGCCGTCCTCGTCGCGGAATAGCAGGTTTTCGTAAGCGGCCAGGACGACGTTGCTGGTGTACGTCTGAGTGTGGTTTTGCGGATCCAACTGCTCAGGTGCAGGACCTTGGATGACAGTGACAGTGTCGTCTTCCGACATTCCTTCAGAATCTTCTCTATCGTCCTCGGCTTCGGTCTGGCCATCGTCACTCGTACAGCCAGCTATTGCAACGGTCGCGACCGCGCTACCAGCTGACTGTAGCGCAGTCCGTCTGCTAATCTTAGGCATGCATACTTCAGGTATATCTATTCATATATAAAATTATGCCATCACCACAACGATTGTGAGTATTCTGAGAAATATTTCAATGCAATCGATCGGTGATTCGACGATATTTACTTCAGTTCTCCTCATTCATGTTGATTGTTCTAATTTATACTACAAACAGGTCCATACTAGAAGACTCGATCAGAAACATCCAGTTCACCTACTTCACAAAGCCGGTTCGTTGGACCATCTGATTGCTCCAGGTGGTGGCAACCCAGTTAGCGACGCGTCGAGACAGGCGTCACCTCTGGTAGTGGCCCTCCAAAGAGATGGCCGAGGGTTCGGAGAGGTACATGCACAATCCTCACGGGATCATCTCAGGGGACCGGCTTCCTGACACTCAATTCCAGCGGTGACCACTCATCAGGAACGTTTCTCTGTGAGTGGGGAAGAACAGAACACACGCGAAGAGAACGCCAGCGTCGCGACAGGGATCGTCTCTGGGACCGTTGGGAACGTTTCGAGCTGAGTGGAAATCGTCAGTGAGGCAAACCACACGGGGTGACATCGATGCAAAATCGCAGCGATGCGCTGACCGCGGCCAGCGAGTTCTCCCGAGCGGTTTAGAACCGTGTTTCGTGCCAAGCGTTCGGGCTTCCATCCAACCGGTCCATCACTCCCGCCCGTTCGAACGTCTCCGACGTAACACGGTCCGCCTCCGACAAGATCGACTCAACGTCGACGCTATCGAATTTACTTTCACGCACCAGCACGTTTCCATCGACCATGACGAAATCGGTGTCAGCCCCAGACGCGTAGTGGGCGATCCGATGAGAGAGTGCGGTTCGTGGGCGGAGTTTAGCGCTCTCGAGAGAGATCCCGATAACGTCCGCCTTCTTTCCGGGTTCAAGAGAGCCGATCTCGTCGGCCATCCCGAGGGCCTTCGCGGCGTCAATCGTCATCATCTCGATAATCTTCCCGTATGGCAGCAGCGACGTGTCGTTACAGTGTGCCCGTTGGAGCTGTGCGGCGATCCGGCCCTGAGAGAGCAGATCGAATGAGCGGTCAGGCGCAGCCCCATCAGTCGATACAGCCACGTTGACTCCCGCATCTAGCGCCTCCACCAATGGGAACCGGGCCCTGGCGTACGCATGTGTTAGCGGGCCGTGAGATGCGCTGACGCCATGCTCAGCCATGAGCTCCAGTTCTTCGGAAGTCAGGGCTGAACAGTGAGCCAGCGAAAGGTCCGGGCTCAACACCTCAGGTACGGCTTCAGCAGCGGCTTTGACTTGTCCGCCGAACGCGTGGGTGTGTATCTTCGTCCCCTTCGCATCGGCGAGCTCTACCACTTGCTCCAACTGTCTGACCGACATCTCGCTTGGCTCTCCGTCACAGAACACGAACGAATCACCGACGAGCCCCGCCGGCTTTCGCTCGCCGTCCTCGACGAACTCCGGAACGAGCCCTGATGGTCCGACGTACACAGAGAGTCGACCGTTCTCCGCGCCGTCGAGTTCGTCGATTACGGTCGCTGTGGTCGCGATTGCGTCGTCGAGATCAGCGCTCTGCTCCGTCCCAGTCGCCCCGTCTGTATACGACTTTGGGTACGGTGGGTTCGGAGGACCTACGTTCACGATGTGACGAAGCCCCAGATCAGCGTAGCCAGTCGAGGCCGCGATTGAGTACTTCGGATCGTCGACCCGCGGGGAGGAACCTGGGAACGAGAGGGACGTTGTCACACCCATCTCAAGATGTTCAAGCGCTGCAAGGTAACTCTCGGCCTGCCAAAACTCCTCTGTCGAGCTGTGGAAGTAGACATCTTGGACGGCGTTCATCCATCCTCCCTCGGACCCCACGCCGAGGCCCTTCGTAAGCGCGTGGCCCGCGTGCCCGTGACTATCAATGAGCCCCGGAAGCAGGACGCTATCTGACGCGTCAATCTCGATATCGGGTTCGTATTCGGCCTCGATTCGGGCGGGCTTGTCGACCGAAACGATCCGATCCCCTTCCACGACGATTGTTCCGGGGTCAAGTATTCGACGGTCGTTGTCAACGGTTATTACTGCGCCGCCACGAATGACGACTGTGTCAGTGTTCCCTTGCATTGGTTTCCTTCATTCGTGCCTTTGCCAAGCAGTGTCAAATACTTACTGCTCCTCGAAGCGTAATCGTTGGTACCGACCCCCGTAGGCTGACTCCCCATCCAAGGTTCCGAGTCGCGTCCCTCATTCATCCGGCAGCGGCGTTAGCTCTCGTCGTTGATCCCAGTGTTGTCGTCGGGGCCTGTGTCGTTCTCTCTCTGCTCCCTCTCGTGGCGCATCGCCTCCTCAACGCGTTCGAGCGACGTCGATAGTACGCCGACAATGTCGTCGATACGTGGCTGAGTCAGCTCGAATCGGTACGCCGGTCCACCTACCGAAAATGCACCGAGTACTCCACCGTCGATTCCCACAACCGGAACACCAATAGAGCGGTATCCGCGATGAAGCTCCTCATCGTTTACGGCATATCCGCGCTCCCGAACTCGGTCGAGTTCGGCGAAGAGTTCACTTTCGTCAGTGATCGTTTTCTCGGTCATCCCGGGCAACCCGTATGTCTCGATGATGGATCGAACCTTTTCATTTGAAAACTGTGAGAGCACGGCCTTTCCCGTGGCGGAGTTGTGCGTATGATACGAGCTCCCGATCTGGATGAACTGGCTACCCGCTTCAGGATTCGAGGGATTTGCGTCCCCCATCACGTAGTTGATGGTCCACATTAATCCATTCTCCGCAACGGCGAATGTCGCCTCCTCGTTGGTCGCCTCAGCGAGCCGGTAGACCTGGATCTTCGCGGGCGTATATTCCGCTCGCCGGTTGTGAGCGTATTCGCCCAATTTGAGGAATCGGAGTCCAATCTGATACTCCTCGTTCTCCTTGGTGAGTAGTCGTTCCTCTTGAAGTGTCCGTAGATGATTGAATAACGTTGTCCGACCGTACTCGAGCGCCTCAGTAAGCTCTGCAAGCGTTGCGCCGTCGTGATCCCTCACTGCCTCGATGATCCGCACCGACGTTTGCGTCGTTTTGACCTTTCTTGCGGATGTCATTGTCTCTTCTATCGGTACTTACACGGAAATAGATTCCCTATATGTGAACTCAGGTGAGAACGGATCTATCCTTGTGGGGAGGAAAGATATTAATAAACGAGGAGAGAGAACTGAACGTGAACGTCGATAAAGTGGTTCAAGGGGGGACCCTCGTCACCCCCGAACGGACAATAGAAAGCAATATCGCGATCAAGGACAGCAGGATTGCCGCTATCGGAGAATCTCTCCCGCTCTCGGACGAGACAGAAGTTATCGACGCTTCGGGAAAACTCGTAATGCCCGGTGTCGTGGATCCGCATGTCCACATCGATGGCCAAAATTCACGCGACACCTACCTGACCGCGTCACGGGCAGCCGCCCTTGGCGGCGTAACTACGTGTATCAACTTCGCTTGGCAGGGATGGGACGAAGCGGAACGGAAGTGGGGAGACGGGACGCTCAGTGAGTCGATCGATCGACAGATTCGAAAGGGGTCGGACAGCATCATCGATTTCGGGCTACACGGCACGATCACGCGTGAGAACGATGCCGTGCTCGCCGAGATCGAGCCGCTTGTCGACCGCGGGATCACGTCTTTCAAGATGTTTACCGCGTACGAGTTCGGGCTGAGCAACGGGTTCATTAATAAGCTTCTAGGCGTAATCGCGGACACTGAGGCGGTCGCGTTGTTCCACACTGAGGAAGAGTCGGTGTGTGCCACGCTCACCGCGGAGCAAAAGGCGGCCGGAACGGGTGATCCAAGCGAGTATCCGTCGTCACGCCCGGATTATGCAGAGGCGATGGCAGCCGATAGCGCGGTTCGGATGGCGCAGGCGGCCGGCGCGAAGTACTATGGGGTACACACCTCGTGTGAGCAAGCAGCGAAGGTACTTGCCGGACATATTGAAGACGGTACCAAAGTACGGGCAGAAACGTGTACCCATTACTTGGCGCGCGACGAATCAGCATACGGAACGGATGGAACACTGCCTGTTATTGCACCACCGTTGCGGACGCCGCGCGATCAGGAGCACCTCTTCACGCAACTCGCCGAAGGGGCCCTCAGTGTCGTCTCAACGGATCACGTCGCTACGACGCGGGCGAACAAGGAGGTCGACAATTGGTGGGATACGTCGTTCGGGGCAAATAGTCTTCAATATAGCCTCCCCGTATTCCACGAAGAGGCGGTCAATAACCGCGGATTCTCATATCCGTTCCTCGTCCGGACGATGTGTTCGGCACCAGCCAACACGTTCGGAATGCAGCAAAAAGGTACGCTCGATCCCGGCACTGACGCTGACCTCATCCTGTTCGACCCTGATCAGAAGCAGACCATCGACGCTGCTGACAACGAGTCGATCGCAGATTATTCGATTTACGAGGGACGGACGGTCTCCGGTAAGGTTACGGAAACGTTCCTCCGGGGAGAGCGGATCGCGAAGAACGGCACCATTACTTCCGACCCGGGATACGGCGAGTTCCTCAAACGTGATATTCCAAACTGGAGCGTCTAGCCATCAGTCAGGCCGCTATCCACGGATCCGTCGAAGTGTGACTGATGGCGAATGGCTGTTTCTATCGGCTTTCCCATCGCGTGCTTCGATGGGATGAAAGCCCGCTAGGTCCCCCGCCTGGGTGAAGGGTACTGAGGTGGTCAAGGGCCAATGACTCAACCGCGTCTCAGAACACGTGGCTCCGATTCGCCTCCCTGTCAAGGGTGCACGCTCGTTGGCGGCGAGTCCGAATAGGCGTGGCTTCCTTCACACACTTCCCACTCCAGAGGAACCATCTCTTACTTCGGAATCGATCTTCACACCGATGACTCGCACGTCGCTGGTTTGGACGACGATGCCGCGATTGTCGACGCAGTCGCCGAAGAATAAGCTGGAGCCAAAGCGGCGCTCGAAGCAACCTGCAACTACGTGTCCTTCGCAACTCCGAGAACAGAGCGAATCCCGCCAGCGACGACGGTTATCACGACTAATTTCTCCGAGGGGCTCCTCGATCAGCGAGCGTCCTGCCCCTGCTTCGACCCGGGTGTTCGCACACTACGATCACGCTCATAGCACACGGGTGGACAGCGAATTATCCGGCTAGCACCGTCATCGGATTCAACAACCCAGTGTAGTGGAGACAACTCATTTCGATTATACCTGATTTCTTCTACTAGCGGGGGCCTCAATTGTGACTGGCGCCGTTGTTCACACTGTGTGTACCAGCCGTTCCGTGCTGTATTTTTTATAGCTATATCTATAAATCACACTACAAATTTGATTGTATAAAGTTCCCCCTCGATTCCCGATCGTTGATACTGGTCACGTAGATCGGCCAGGACGCTTTCGGCCTGTATCACCGGATTCCTCGCATGCTCGCTGGTTCTCGAAACGTGTACTTCGATAGCAAACGGGTTCTTCCAGTCGGTGAAGAGAAATTCTAGATCAGAGATCAAATATCATTATTTTTCATTCACGTTCGGAACTCCGTTGCAGGCTATTCGATCAATAATTCGGCAACTACACATTGAATAGCGATAAATACAGATAAATACATAGTTTTAGTGCTTTTTCACAACATATGATACTAAGTCTCGTCTTCATATCCGTACTATTTGATTTCTATCATCCACTACCATTACATATGTACGGGTGTAATTTCATATACTTGCGACTGATTTACACAATGTGAATTGAGGTGAAGACTGACTGCACTTTGGAGAACCATATTGGTGTATCGGCCCACAGCGGTGTCGTCTCGGCTTCCGCCTGATTCAACATTATCACGTGAGTCTGCTCCCACGTTTCGCGGTTAGTCGGTTCGCATTGATACAACGAGAGTGGAAAGAGTGATATATTTAATTTATTCACACAATGACTTGTTTTCTGTAGTTGCGGACTCCCACACGGTAGCCGAACTCCGCTTTCGAACGTGCGAAGCCGGACTCAGCGGGTCATAGAGGAGAAACACGACGGCGTTTACTCCGCGTGGCTCCAGCAGATCGGAAAATCCCCGCCCGATCGGGATCATATTCCCTTAACTGAGCCGAACGTGCAGGATTCTGTTAGTTGCAGGATCGCCGGCGACGTTCAGCTAGTTCTATTGATTGGTGACCCGGATAGATTCACGGTGTTACACTACCGATGAGACAGAGCGATCGTGTAATGCCTCTACTAGAAATCACGCACTCCATCGAAGTTCCCATGTGAATCCACTTAGAGTGTGTGGAACGAGAACAAACACACCGCGAGATCATCGAAAAGGTATTCGCTACCAACTCGTAGAATTATCATTTTTATATACAATTAGGTTATTTGAGAAATATACAGCCGTATGCAATCAGTTAGAAGTTCATACCCAGATACAGCAGGTCGATATACAACCAGTTGGCGGCGAAAGCCTAGAGTACGTTGCTGCGGGTCAAACGGCGATCAGGGTCAGCGACGAACAGTACTGACTATACTCCATAGTTGTTCCTACAACTAATAGAATCCTCCATTCACGGCTGCTTTCGACGTATGCAATTCCGAACACACAAGAATTCCTCACCGAGCCTACGGAACCCATGGTGTCGAAGACGCCATGATTCTCATCGATGACACAGATGGTTTCATCGGTAGTCTCCACAGAGAAAACCTGAGCTGCCGTGTTCAACAGCACCGATATATAAATTTATCTAGATATATTTTGTATGGTAGAACTTACAACTAGTAGGTTTACAAACTTTTTTTAACAACACCGACGAGGAACTGCTGACGAGTAGGTCACATTCCTCACTTTCCCATGGAATCAGCCCAGCTGAACACTCCAGGAAACTGGCGGTGTTCAGATAGGGATGAAGAGAGAGGTGGTGCGATGTTTGAGTACTCTATGCTCTCGTTCAACCACTTCAGCGGTGGTTGCGGTTGTATCGAATTAGCGTTTCTGGAGCGAGAGACAACACCCAAGTCAGCGATGAACTTCGGGATCCAACTCCCTTTGGCTAACATATCATATCCATATAATATTTTTGTTCTTGAAAGGTTATGTATCGATCGACATCGAACTACCCCTCCATCGGTGAATACAGAAGGCCAATCTCCAGCCGACGGACGGTGTCAGCCTGAATCACGTTACAGTCATTGAAACTGTGATTCGGCTTACTACTGAGTGAGATTGGCTGTCCGTTGCCGTCGATCCGGACACTAACTGCCTGCTCTAATCGGCGAGAAAATCACTACACCTTGATGGTTCTCTGTCAACTTTGTACAACCCATCGGGTTGACGATGCAGTGGTTTTCGTCGGCGGTGCTCCATGGTTGTAGGCGGCTTGCAATTGTCGCGGATTCCGATTCCAACATGTCATACCTGGGATGCGGAATGCCTCCAGACATGTCAATTATAGAGTAGAATAATAAACAACAAACTTTTCAAACATGTTTAAACACGTCGAGACGAGTTCTACAGAACCCGTGGAACTCGCCACCCCGGAGTGGATACTGCCAACAGCAAGGACCCCGTCCGTAGCTGACCTCACAGAGGCCAGCGCTCCGCACGAGCGTGTTAAACGAACGGACTGCCGTGAATGGGCTTGTGTCGGCTGTCGGTGGGGTGGGTTCGTCGACCCGGTACGCCCAGTGATCGCCGAGACCCACCATGCGGATGACCGTGGCAAGCGCAAGCGTCGCCACGGTGTACGAATCAGTGGGCTCGGCGACGCTGAGAGCGCTCGGCTCGATATCCAATGGAGGGAACTGGGGATGTACTCGTTCCATTACGTCGATAGCAACGATGTCAACTGGCGATTCGATCGACACCCGAATACACACTCACCCGAGATCCACTTTCATCCCCCGTCCGATGCAGCCACGACGGCAACCGAACCGTCCTGTACCGATGTGACCGAGGTGTCACTGGTGACTCGTGCAGTCCATGCGATGTGGCGAGCAGCGTACGAGAACGACGACATGGGCCAGCTGAATAGCGCATCAAACCCGCCGTAGCGGGCAGATTAGCGCATGCCGCGGTCAGCCACGTCGATCATCTGTTCGCAACGGCTTCGACAGCCGAGAGAGCGCCAACGCGTGCTTGATGAGGCGGCGGTCTTCCTAGTTCTCCTCCCAACGTCCGATGACGTCGCGGCGGTCGCGGAGCTCGGCACTTGTGAGGTCGCTGTCGGCGAGCGACTGTTCGAGGTCCTCCCACGCCCCGACGTCGTTGTCAGTGAGAAACCGGCGGAAGGTGCGAAAGTCCAGCGCTGGTTCGAGTGTCGGAACAGTGGGTGCGAAGGTTCCCCACGTATCGTCTACGGGGCCGAGCGATAGCAGGTGAGAAGCCTCATAATCGGAACCGGTTGATGACCACCCGAGTCTCACAGATTCGGTTGCAGAGTTGACTACTGGAATGGGTTCGCGGCTACCACCCGAGACCACCGCAACAAAGCCCACGACCGCGCAAAATCTCGTCTCGTTGGGCCTCGTGTGCGCCGGAAGACTCACTGCGTTCGTCTTCTGTGCTCACACTTGGAACAGTTGCGGGAACTCCATTCACGAGAACACCGCTGTGCGCCTCGTGCCAGTGGTGCTTACTCGGTGAATCCATGCCATTGACAGGTGTATTCGGCGTAGAAGTCAGTTTCGTAGGTTGCGTCGATTATCTCGAAGCCAGCCTCCGCAAGCATCTGTTCGAGCAAGAATCCATACGTACTGAATTCCTCTCGGAAATGGACATGGAGTTCCTCCTCGGTGAACGACGTAGATCGCTTATCATCAAGCCATGATTCAATCGCTGCCTGACTATCTTGTGGATCAAATGAGAAGACAAAGTCCCGTAATCGGAGCATCCCACCCTCCTCTAGCGTGGTCCCGATGGCTTTGAGCGCCTCAACCTTCCAGAAATCAGGAAGGTGATGGAGCGCGTCTTTCGAAAACGCGTACGCAGCGGCGTCGCCCTGATGGTCATAGCTCAGAAACCCGTCGTGGACTGTCTCGATGTTCTGAATGCTGGTTGCTTCGATTTTCTCGTCAACGATTTTCACCATCGATTCGGAGACATCAACCGCAACGACACGGTCACAATATTCGGCGGCAGCGAGGGGAAACACACCGGTTCCGGTTCCAAAATCGACGACCGTATCCTCTCCAGTTAGTCCAAGTTCCAGCAAGGTGTCGATTTCTGTGGATGGATCAAAGGGCGATTTTTCATCGAATCGAGCGGCTGCTTCAGCGTCCAAGTGTTCTTCTCCAGCATGTCGCCTCTCCTGTATCTTCCATCCGCGGGCCATGGTCCCTTATTCTTTTTTGCCAGTTGATAATAAATCGCCGACATCGGTCCATCGCCGATCCCGTTCACTCCACGGTAACGCTCTTCGCCAGATTCCGCGGCTTGTCTATCGGCCGCCCCTTCTCGTTGGCGACGTGGTACGCGAACAGTTGCAAGTACACGTTCGCCACCAGGGGCTCGACGATCCCCACGTCGGGCACGTCGAACGAAACGTCCAGCGTGTCGTACTCGTCACCCGTCGACACACAGCCCAACGCGGGCGCACCCCGCGTCTGTGCCTCGGTGACGTTGTTCATCGTCTCGTCGGCCCGCGCCCCCTCGGTCAACACCGCCAGCACGGGCGTCTCGGGCGTCACCAGCGCCAACGGGCCGTGTTTGAGCTCGCCCGCGGCGAAGCCCTCAGCGTGGTCGTAGGAGATCTCCTTGAGCTTCAACGCGCCCTCTAAAGCCACGGGCACTCCCAACGCCCGCCCCACGAAGAAGAACGCCTCGCTGTCCCGGTACTCGCGGGCGGCTTCTCGCACCTGCGTCTCCTCGTCGAGCACCTGCTGGACCGCACCCGGCAGGCCCCGGAGGTCCTCCAAGACGGGCCGCGCGTCGGCGGCCGCCAAGGCCCCCCGATCGCGCCCCACAGCGACCGCGAGCATCGCGAGCGTCGCGACCTGCGAGGCGAACGTCTTCGTCGCCGCCACGCCGATCTCCGGGCCGGCCCGGATGAACGCCGTCCCGTCGACCTCCCGCGTCACCGTGCTCCCCAGGGTGTTCGTCACCGCGAACGTCCGCGCGCCAGCGGCGTTCGCGCGACGCACCGCTCCGAGCGTGTCGGCCGTCTCCCCGCTCTGGGTGACCGCAACGACCAGCGTCCGGTCCGGGGTCCGCCCCGCGCCGAACTCGTACTCGCTGGCGATCTCGACGGTCGCTCGCACCCCCGCGAGCTCCTCGAACAGCTGCGCGGCGTACCGCCCCGCGTAGTAGGAGGTGCCGCAGGCGACGATCCGGATCTCCTCCAGATCCGCGAGAAAACCCGGCGGGAACGACACGTCCAGATCCACGTCCCCGGCGTCGACGTCGAGCCGCCCGGCGAGCGTCTGGCGCAGCGACGACGGCTGCTCGTGGATCTCCTTGCGCATGTAGTGCTCGTAGCCGCCCTTCTCGGCGGCGTCCGCCTCCCAGGAGACGGTCTCGACCGCGCGCTCGACCGGCTCGCCGTGGTGAAAGATCGACACGTCGCCGGCGTCGAGCGCGGCCACGTCGCCGTCCTCCAGGTACGTCACGTCGCGGGTGTGTTCGAGAAAGGCCGTCACGTCGCTGGCGACGAACGCGGCGTCCTCACCGCGGCCCAACACGAGCGGGCTCCCGCGACGCGCGACGACGATCCGGTCGTCGCCCTCGCGGACCGCGCAGATCGCGTAGCTCCCCGCCAGTCGGTCCTCGACGTTCCGCACCGCGGCCAGCAGGTCGCCCCCCTCGCCACCCTCGTCTCCTTCGCCTCCCTCGCCGTCCTCATCGCTGGCCCCCGCGAGCTCCTCCTCGATGAGGTGCGGGATGACCTCGGTGTCGGTGTCGCTCGTGAACTCGTGGTCGGACAGCTCCGCTTTGAGTTCCTCGTAGTTCTCGACGATTCCGTTGTGAACGACCGCCACGTCGCCGACGCAGTCGGTGTGCGGGTGCGCATTCGCGTCCGTGGGCGGCCCGTGCGTGCTCCAGCGCGTGTGGCCGACCCCGTGAGTCGCGTCCGGCACGTCCGGCACGGTCAGCCCGTTGACCTCGCCCGAGCGCTTCGCGACGGTGAGCCCGCTCGACGCGCCTACGAGGGCGACGCCCGCCGAGTCGTAGCCGCGATACTCCAGGTTGCGGAGCCCCTCGTGGACGATATCGCCGACGCCCCCGATCGAGCCGTCCTCGACCGCGCCGCCGTCGGTGGCGGAGTCGCCAGCCGCGCCCGAATTCGATTCGCCAATCTCGCCGACGTACCCGATGATTCCACACATGGTTACCCCCTCCGGACGACCGCGTCCGACTCGATGCGCCCGTCGATCACGACGCCCGCGTCGGCCCGGACGTCGTCGCCGACGACCGCGCCGTCGGTGAGCGTCGCGCCGCCGCCCACGGTCGCGTTGTCGCCGACCACGCCGCCGAGGTCGACGTCGTGATGGACCGCGTCGCCGACGACGACGGTCGCCGGACCGCCGGCGATCGTCGCGTTCGGCCCGATGCGCGCGTTGCCGGCGACGATCGCGTCGCGAACGACCGCCCCGGCCCCGATCACGGCGTCGGGGAAGATCACCGCGTTCTCGACGACCGCACTCGCCTCGATCGTCGCGTTGCTCCCGATCGCGGTGCTCCCGCCGATCGTGACGTTCGGGCCGACGCGGACGTTGCCCGCGAGCGCGACGTCGTCGGCGACCGTCACCGACTCGTCGTGGGCGGGGTCGGCGGGCTCCGTCCGTTCGGACTCGCCGATCAGCGCGGCGTTGACCGTCAGCAGGTCCCAGAGGTTCGACACGTCCAGCCAGCGGCCGTCGTACGTGACCGCGGTCAGGTCGCCCGCAGACGCGAGCTCGTTGAGCGTCGCCGTGATCGCCAGTTCGCCCGGCGCGTGCGTCTCGCGGATCGCGTCGAACACGGCGGGCGAGAAGGCGTACACGCCGGCGTTGATCCGGTTCGTCTCGACTGACCCCTCGGGCTTCTCGTCGATCCCGGTCACGCGGTCGCCATCGAGGCTCACCACGCCGTACTCCCGGGGGTGTTCCGCGGTCGTGACCGCCATCGCCGGGTGCTCACCGTCTCGCGCGCGATCGCGAATTCGGGAGACGAGTTCGGGGTCGACGATCCGATCGCCGTTGAGCACGACGAACGGCCCGTTGACGACCGGCTCGGCCTGTAACACGGCGTGGCCGGTCCCCAGCTGCGTCGACTGTTCGACGTACTCGATCCGCACGCCCCAGTCGTCGCCGTCGCCGAAGTGGTTCCGGATGCGCTCCTGTCGGTAGCCGACGACGAGGGTGATCCGGTCGACGCCGGCCGCGGCGACGGCCTCGACGACGTGCTCTAACAGCGGCCGGTTCGCCACGGGCACCATCGGCTTCGGCCGCCGGTTCGTCAGCGGCTCCAACCGCCGACCCTCGCCCGCGGCGAGGATCACCGCGGTCACGGAATCGTCGCTCATGTCACAGCCGTCGTCCGCCCGCGGTTTAAATCGCTCGCGCTCGCTGATCCGAGTCGAGTATCAGGGTGTGTAGTGACTGCTGGCACAATCGGTGTAAAGATTGACTGCGTTGTAAACGCAACTACATCGTATGTCGACAGCGGTGAAAATGGACGAAAAGGCGAAATCGAAACTCGAGGAGCTCCAAGCGGAGATCAAACTGAAGACCGGAAAGAAGGTCACACAACAGGAAATCCTTACGCAGCTGATCGAATCGGCCGTCGATGCCCGAACGGAATTCATCAATTCGTTTCGCGATGGGAGCACGAGCTTGAGTGAATCAGAGGTCCAACAGTTCAACGAGGGGAGGATCGCACCCGGCGTAGAGACGGACGAAGGTGATATCGACGACATTCTCTACTGACGCGATCACTGATGCTCACAGTGATCCCAGACGGAGGCCGACAGTCTCTCAAACAATTTACGAGCGACAGCAAAAAGAGATGCACTCGGATGGCCAGACAGACTGGTTAGGTGTCCGCGAAGTGCTGCAGAAACAGCGCGGTCGTCTCAATTCCGTTCCGGAAGCAGTCTTCATCAAGGTGTTCGTTCGGTGAATGGTTCCCTTGATCTGGGTTCGCGTACGGAACCACGAGCACGTCGACATCCAGTTCGGACCGGAAATGGGCCGCCGGGAGACTCCCGCCGAGAAGCGGCATTTCGACTGGTTCCGCATCCCACGCCGCTTCGAGAGCGGCGAGGAGAGGCTTAGCGGCCGGCGTGTCGATCGGCGTCTTCATGGGCGGGAACGAACTCAATTTCGTCACCTCGACACGGGGATCCACCCGCTCGACGTGCTCCGAGATTCGCGCCAAGACGCGGTCTGGATCTTGGTTCGGCACGAGTCGAGAGTCGAGTTTGGCAGTTGCCTGATGTGGGATGATCGTCTTTTTTCCCTCATCTTCGTAACCGCTTGAGAGCCCACTCACCGTTAGCGTCGGCTGTAACAGCAGCCGTTCGTAATAGGTGTCGTCGGTGGCGAACTCCTCGATCCCGAGATCGGCTTTCAAAGCCTCCTCATCAACGGGAATGTCGTCGACCAGCGCGCGATCCGCCGCGGTGATCTCGATATCCTCGTGGAACCCGTCGACGAGAATATCGTCGCCCTCGAACATCGAGTTGATGACCGCGATAAGCTCGTTCGCCGCATTCGGGGCCGGTCCACCGAAGTTCCCCGAGTGGAGATCCGAGTCCGCTGTTTCGAGGTCGAGCTGGTACGAGATGATCCCACGATTCCCGTAAATGAGCGTCGGCCGCCGCGAGGCATGCATCGGTCCGTCTGCGACGTAGACTAGGTCACTGTCGGCGATCTCGGCCGGATCGTCTCGAAGGTATTCAATGAGGCCCTCACTCCCGCTCTCTTCGCCTCCTTCAACGAGAAGCTTGATGTTCACCCCGAATTCTTCTTCGCCCCTGCTGAGCGCATCGAGCGCGAAGACGTGAGTGAGAAACTGTCCTTTGTTATCACCGGCACCCCTAGCGTAAATGGATCCGTCCCGAAGAGTCGGCTCGAATGCCGGCGTCACCCAGTCGTCGGCGGAACCCGGCGGCTGGACGTCGTAATGTCCGTAGAACGTTACCGTTGGTGCCGACTCGTCCACAACGCGTTCGGCGAACAACAGCGGATACCTGCTTGTTTCAAAGCGCTCAACGCGGTCAAACGCGGAGTTTTCGAGCATCGACTGGAGGAGGTCAGCACATGCAGCCATGCCCTCCCCAGTCGTGCTGACACTCGGCTGTGCAAGTAATTCGAAGAGCGTGGATCGGTACGCGGACAAGCGATCGTCAACGAGTGCTTCGATATCACGCATCGAGATCACCCCGCTCGTCGCGGATACGTCCGCTGAACGCCGTCACGATTCGATCGGTTACCGCTTCGCCCAATTCGAGTGTTGCTTCTGTCGGATCTCCCATGTGGCCGAGCTCCGTCACCGCGTCGAGTCCGTTCATTGTCAGCGTGGAGGTAGATACGTCGCCCGTGAATCCCGGTGTAAACTCCGCCTCGCGCACGAGATCCGGACGGAGGTGCCAGACGGACGCTGTCACCGCGGCACCACCGTGACCGCGTGCGTCAGCCGAGATCTCCATCTCGTCTAGGCTCTCCATCAGTGGGTCGATAAGCAGTCCCTTGTCAAGTAGTGTGATAAGCTGTGCGTCGACCTCAGCCGCGATCGACGGTAGGATCGCATTCATTGCCGGGAAGTTCCCGCCGTGCATCGAGAACAGGACAATGTGTTCGAACCCGTGTGAATCGAGACTGGTACAATAGTCCTCAAGGACCCGCATCAGTGTCTCGGGGCGATAGGAGATTGTCCCGCTGAATCCCATGTGGTGATCCGAACAGCCGGGTCTGATCACCGGAGCGACAAGCGCATCCCCGAGTTCCTCGGCCATCTCGACACCGATCGCCTCCGCCCACGCGGCATCCTTGAGGATACCTAAGTGCGGCCCGTGCTGTTCCACGGACCCCGCTGGGACGATCACAGTTTTCACCCCCTCGTCAATTGCCGAGTCAATTTCCGTCCAAGTCAGCTCCTCCAACAGCGTTGATCGAAGTTCCATTATTTTGTTGTCGCGTGTTCCGTCGGTCCGTCAACCCGGTGTTCGTCGTACAGTACGCAGCGTGCCGATCTATCCTCGTCAACCGCGAACATCGGCGGCTCACCGTCTTGACACCGAGGCATTGCTTCCGGGCAACGGTCGTAGAAGCGACACTGATTCATCTCCTGAGTGAGGTCGGGGACTTCACCCTGCAGCCGTACAGGCTCACGGTCGATGTCCGGATTGATGATTGGCATCGACCCAACCAACGCCTTCGTGTACGGATGTTTTGGATCGTTGATGATGCGCTTGGTCGGGCCAACTTCAACGAGTTTCCCGGCGTACATGACGCCGATCCGATCGCACATGTGCTTCAAAAGCGAGAGATCGTGACTAATGTACACGGCTGTGAGTCCAAACTCCTCTTGTAACTCCTGGAAGAGATCGAGGATGCTGGCTCGGATGCTCACGTCGAGCATACTCGCAGGCTCATCAGCAAGAAGGAACGATGGTTCCAACACGAGTGCTCTGGCGATTCCCACTCGCTGGCGCTCTCCACCGCTCAGTTCTGTTGGGTACTCTTCGGCGTATGCCTCTGCTGGCCGCAGTCCAGCCTTTTCGAGGGTTTCGTACACTCTGTTCGCTCGCTCTTCGGGGGTGCCGATGTCGTGTACATCGAGTGGTTCCCGAACCCAGCGGTACACCGTCCACTTCGGATTCAACGACTGATACGGATCCTGATGAATGACCTGTGCTTCCCTGCGGAAGTCGAACAGCTCTGAATCCGATAAATTGCTCACATCCGTGCCGTCGAAGATGATACGGCCGTCCGTCGGCTCGTGAAGACGGATCGCGGTCTTCCCGAGTGTCGTTTTCCCACATCCAGATTCGCCGGCCAATCCGAACGTCTCCCCCTCCTTCACCGATAGGCTGACACCGTCGACAGCGTGAACGTGTGACCGCTTCCCTCGGCTGAACAATTGCGAGATTAGCCCCTCGTTCATCGGGAAGTGTTTAACGAGATTTTCGACGGTGAGTTTCGCATTCTCGGGGTCAATCGATCCCGACTCACTCATCGGGACCACCGTCGGTAACAGCCTGTTCTCTTTCCTCTGCAGCCTGCTTCCACGTGTCTCGCTTGCTGGCCTCTTCACGAAGCATTTCCGCCTCGTCGGCCCGGTGGCATTCGACGACGAGCCCGTCGTCGTACTCTTCGGGCTGGGGTGTCTCCTCCCAACACCGTTCTTCAGCGAACGGACAGCGTGGCGCGAATCGGCAGCCTTCGCCAGGATCCACGAGATTGGGTGGGGTTCCCGGAATCGAGATCAGTTCCTGTGAGTCGGCGGTGATATCTGGGAATGCATTTCGGAGCCCCAGTGTGTACGGATGCCGAGGATTTTTTATAATCGTGTCAGCGTCGCCAACCTCAACGACGCGGCCGCCGTACATCACTGCGATCGTATCGCAGGTCTCCGAGACGACGGACATGTCGTGGGTAATCATAATCATCGCGGTGTCGTACTCATCTTGGAGCTCGGAGATTGACTCTAAGATCCGATCTTGAATGACGACGTCGAGTGCTGTCGTCGGCTCGTCAGCAAGGACGACTGCCGGATTTACCGCGAGCGCCAACGCAACCATTGCTCGCTGGGCCATTCCACCGGAAAACTGGTGCGGATAGTCGTCGATCCGTTCCGCATCAAGTCCCAGATCCTCAAACAGCTCCTTCGCTCTCGAACGGGCATTGGCCTTGGTCGTATCATCTTCGTGTGCACGTATCGCCTCAATGATTTGGGCTCCAACCGTATGGACAGGATCGAACCCATTCATTGCGTTCTGCGGGATCATCGAAATTTCCTTCCACCGGATTTTCCGCTGAACATCTTTCATCGACATCTCCGTGATGTCATCTCCGTTATACTTGACCGTCCCGCTGACGATATCGCCGTTGTCGGGCAGCAGCCGAATGATCGATTTGGCGACAGTCGTTTTTCCGCTCCCGCTCTCCCCAACAAGTCCCAACGTCTCGTTGGGAGACACGGAAAGTGAAACACCGTCTGCCGCGGCGACGTCTCCGGCTTCCGTCCGGTAATACGTTTTCAGATTGTCGATCTCTATTAGGTTCATTTTGTCAGTTACCTCTCGAACGGAGGTTCGATAGAGTGGGGTAGTCGGTTCGACTTCCCGCACTCGCGGTTGGTTTGCGTCCGTGGCTTCGGTTTGGTAGGTGTTGGTGTGTAGTCATATTACTGAGAGTGGCGAAGTTCAGGGTTTGTCAATTCTTCTAACGCACGCCCGATGAAGAACACAGACATAACCAACAGCATGATACAGGCCCCCGGCGGGATTACCCACCACCAAGCGATCCTGATCGCCCCCGCGCTGTAGGCGTTGAATAGTATCTGTCCCCAAGACGTCATGGTCGGGTCGCCGAATCCAAGGAACGAGATGCTTGCCTCCGCGATGACAGCCCACGCGACGGAGAACGAACCGTAGAGGAATGCAAGGGGAATCACGTTTGGGAAGATGTGATAGTACATAATCCGAGCGTCGCTTGCGCCGATGGATCTCGCCGACTCAACGTACGGACGTTCCTTGTGGCTGAGGACTTGGGACCGAATGACACGCGCTGTTGAGCGCCAGAGCAGGACACTAATCACAATAGCGATGCTCCACAGGCTCGGCCCGATGAGGAACACCAACACAAGGACGAACGGGAGGAACGGCAGTCCGTACGCGATATCGGTGAGGCGCATTAACACGTCGTCTACCCATCCACCAAAATATCCGCTTATGAGGCCGATGTTCACGCCAATGAATACGGCAATGAACGCCGCGAGGACACCGACAAGTATCGATATCCGAGCACCGATGATGACCTGAGACGCAACGTCTCGGCCGAGGTTCGTTGTTCCGAGTGGATGCGCGAGCGACGGCTCAGCCAGTCGAAGTGCAGATCCATCGCTCGCGCGATGGATCCGAGTGGGATCGTACGGTGCGAGGAAGGGACCAAATACCCCCAACAGCAGGAAGAATGTGAAGGTTCCTACCCCTACCTTTCCCAGCCGGTTTTGTCTCAATACGTCAGTGATACTAACCAATCGTTCCCGGATGCGCTCGACTGCGGAGCGTCCAGTACGTTTGTTCGTCAGGTTCGCTTGATTGCTGTCAGTTCCCATTATTCATCCTCGATGTCGTTAGTTCAATCATATTGCACCCGTGGATCGAGTATTCCATACGCGAGGTCGGCGACGAAGTTCATGATTATGACCACAGAACCCATCAGGAAGAACGTCCCCATGGCAACGGGGTAGTCGTTATAATTGATGGACTGGACCATCTCTCGCCCCATCCCCGGCCAGTTGAACACGGTCTCGATTATCAACGAACCACCGATCGCTTTGCCCGACACTAGCGCAATTACCGTGACGAGCGGAAGTACGGAGTTTCTGACCGCGTGACTAAACAGGATCTGGTGTTCGGGTAACCCTTCAGCCTTCTTGATTTCGATGAAATCAGCCTTCAGGACGTCCAACATCGTGTTTCGCATCAACAGTATTGGCGTCGCCATGTAGTAGATGGCACCGGCCATCACGGGTAAGACGAGGTGATATGCGAAGTCCCAATTCACGTACCGCGTCACGAAACCGCTGGTCTCCACGCCGATAGAGCGCATCCCCCCAGAGGGGAACACCCCAAGCCAGAAAGAGAAGACCGACAGCACGAGGATGCCGGTCCAGAACTCGGGCGAGGAGCGAGCCATCAGTGCGACGATGATCCCGCCGCGCTCAAACCTGGAACCTCGGTACCACCCTAGGAGGGCACCGAACGTAATTCCGATCAGGTAGGCAACCACGAGCGCCGTACCCATCAGGAGCACCGTGTTCCAGAATTTCACGACGAGAATGTCCCAGACAGGTTCGTTGTATCGGAACGACGTTCCGAACTCCCCAGTCAGCAACTGGCCGATATAGTCGACGTACTGCACGTGTAGCGGTTCGTCTAACCCGAGACGGCGTATCGTCTCCTGGCGCGCTTCTTGGGACATCCCCTGTGTGACGTACATCGACGTCGGATCTCCCGGTGCAGCCCGGAACAGCACAAAGAGGATGCTGACGAACACCCAGAACGTGAATACAAGCTGGATAATTCGCCGAACAACGTATTCTTGCAGCCCCATTACCGATGCTCCTCTGGTGTTGGATAGTGCTGGAACTCTCTCACAACCGTCGTGCGGTCGGTTTTCGATAGGGGAGACACTGCTGTCCGTGACATCTTACTCTTCCGGGTAGTGGAGCTGACCATCCTGGAGCGTGTACCCGGCTTCTTCGAGCGTCGCCTGTGCGCCCTGGAGATCGTCACCGAACTCCATGACGTCTGGGTTGTGCCAGAACTCGTTGACTTCTGCCATGAACGTGTGAGTCACGGTTGCCATGCCGTCCATCACGATATCCACAATGTCTCGTTTGGGGATTGCATCTGCGAGCGCGTGTCTAACGGCGACGTCATCGAACGGAGCCCGATCGAGTTGGTAGTTGATGTGATACCAGCCGTGGCTGTCGATCGAACTGATTGCAGCATGGTCGACCTGATTCCGGAGGCGGTTCACGGTGTCCGGTCCGGGGACCCAACCGATCATGTCAAGCGATTCGTCTTCGAGGAGACGAACCAGACTCTGCATGTCTGCGCCCGGGACCTTGACGAGCTCCGAGATATTCGGCGAGTTGAAGTGGTCTTCGTTGGCCTGAAGGACCATCTGTTCGTCGCGGCTCCAGCTGACAAATTCGAACGGTCCACTCCCAACAGGCTCCGGGTTCTCCCACTCGACGGGCTCGGAGATTCCGTCAAGATCCTCTGGAATGGTCTCCCAGATGTGTTGAGGAATAATGAATACTTGACCGAGTGCGGTCGAAATGAACGGAGCGAACGCCTCGGACATCGAAAATTCGACCGTTTGGTCGTCGACGATCTCAGTGGATTCGAGTGAGCCCATGAATCCGCGAAGGGTCGTCGAATGCTCTTGGAGGTAATCGAAGGAGAATTTCACGTCTTCGACCGTCAGATCCTCGCCGTCGTGCCACTGTTGGTCCGTTCGAATCGTTGCTCTGATCGTCGTGTCGTCGACCTCTTCAATGTCCTCTGCGAGCCAGTTCGTCACAGTCCCGTCGGTATCGATCCGGACGAGTTTGTCGTAGATGAGACGCATCGTCTGCGTGTCATGCGTCGCCGACCCGTCGACCGGATTGAGGTTGTTGACGTCGGATGGGTAGCCGAGACTTATCTGGTCGACCCCCTCTGCTGGAACCGATTCAACGGCCGTCCAGAACGACATGAGTCCCTCTCCCATCATGTTGACGACCTCGTCGAAGCTATCCGCGAGGTATGGCATGTTCTGGGTCTGATTAGCGATAGGCGTACGCGGCTGGTCTTCGGCGAAGATCTCCTGACACCGTAGGACAGCATCGCGCCGCTCGTCCTCGTCGTAGGTCGTCCGCTGTGCTTCCGCGTACTCGTCGTACTCGGAATTCTCGTAATTCACCATGTTGTTTCCACCCACTTCGGTCTGGGATGAGTGGTGCAGCGAATAACTAAACGGGTCGGGATCCAGACGTTCGGCGCGGCCCGCCCAGTTAAGCGTGAATGCATCGAAGTTCTGCTCATCGAACGTGCGGCTGACGATCGTATTCCATGCCAGCGGATTGACATTGACCTCGAAGCCGAGTTCTCGCCAATTTTCGGCGATGAGGTTCCCGAACTCGTAGCGTACGGGGTCGTAATCCTGCGTCGTAACGATGAGTTCAATCGGATCCACCGGATCGCCGGCACCCCCGGACTCTCCGTCAGAGCCGTCTGAGCCGTCAGATCCGCCCTGGCAACCGGCCAACGCAACGCTTACACCGGCCCCACCGACGGCAAGGGCATTTCTCAATACGTCCCTGCGACTTTTGGTATCGGGTCGCATGAATGTGACCTTTTCACATGAATACTTAAACATTGTCATAATAAGTTTGATAATCTAATGAGAAGGGGAGTTAACTCTGCTATACAGTATTATCAATTCATACAATCCATTGAATAACAGATATTGATCTGTGATTCAGTATCAGATCAGAGACTATTGTAGCGGTTGCAAAAATAACAACTACATTAATATTCAGAGTGAATGAAAAGTTCTAGAAATAGAACAAGTGCCGAAGTATATATACGTATGACTGGGTGTTCCCAGTGTAATGCCGGAACATTCATTCGATGAGATCGACGGGATAATATTGCAAGAGCTTGCGGAGAATCCGCGAGTACCGTACTCCGAACTGACCGATATTCTCGCCGAGTTGGGATACGAGATGAGCGCGGAAGGAGTCCGATACAGGGTCGACAAAATTATCGATCTGACAACGGTGTTTTTTCTGATCGATCCCCAGTCGGTCTCGTGGGAAATTCTCCGGATCGCTGTATCAGCAAAGAACACGGAAAGCGCAAAACAGGATGCCTTCGAGCTCCTGTGTGAGAGTCCATTTTGGCACGTTTCTCGGGGGATCGGTTCGTACGACATATACGCCGTCGGTAGTTTTCCCTCACTCAGGATGGTGGACGAACTCGTCACGTCAGTAGAAGAGGAAGACTGTGTGAGTGAGGTCGAATATATCGTCGTAACGGAACGGAACCAGGATATGACCCAGTACATGAACATTGAATATCTCCCGTCGATCGGTGACTAGTGAGCAATATGAAGCGCGTGGCGGTCCGTTCGGAGGGGCCACGAATTCCCCTCCTCACGATCTGGAATCGCTCAAACGTTCTCGCAGAGCAGGTTAGTCAAACTGTCTCGTCGGCCAGTTTTATCGAATATCTACGCTACTTTTTTATTCACCCCTAGTATTCCGTAGATGATGGCCAGAGAAATCGCACCGGGAATACACTGGATCTACGAGTCCGGCCCGGATCGAACCAGAAAACTGAACCTCGCTGAGCGACAGCCGGACTGGTACGAGTCCGGACAGAAAGCGTACATTCCGCAGTGCGCGTACCTCCTCGTTGGGTCCAACGAGACGCTCCTCTTCGACACGCTGTCCCCGGCGAGCACTGAACAGATTCTCTCTGCAATTGACGACATCGTCAGAGGTCGGGGGCTCGACTACCTGGTGGTCTCTCACCCCGACGTTCCGCATGCCGGAAATACGAAGGCAATTCTCGATAAACATCCGGAGACGACGCTCGTCGCCCCGTCATACGGAAATGATCACGAGCTGTACCAACTCGACGACGGGATACAGGTGGCCGAAGGCGACTCGATCGAGCTCGGGGGACGCACCGCACAGTTCCACGAAGCGACATTCCTCGACGCACCCGTGTCTGTCTGGATGACGGAGCGGGAGACAGAAACGCTCTTTCCAGTGGATTGGATGGGATTCCCTCATCTTGATGAGGAGGCAGTAAAATTTGTTGACGAGTTAGATGGGGAGTTCGACATCAGCCGACTTGTCGAATTCCACAGTCGCGTCCTGTTCTGGTACCAATACGCCGATGTCGAGAAGACGAACGCCGAGATCGATGCGCTCATTGCGAAGTTCGATCCGAAGATGATCGCCCCAGCGCATGGATTGGTCATCCGTGAATCGGCTCCGAAATACATGGCGCTAATGAAAGATGTCACCAGAATCATCGACAACGACGGTCGGATCGGAACGCTAGGATAGACCAATGACAGTTACACTGACCCAAACAGTCGAGTGCATCAGCCAATGTTACGACCACGGAGCAGAGCACGAGCACGTCTCGTTGTATCTCCTCGAAGAGGGCAATGAGACTATTCTCATAGATTCCGGATCGTTTTATCACCGGAGCGAGATCATGAGCAGCGTCGATGCCGCGACCGACGGGGACGGTCCCGATGCGATCGTCCTCTCACACTCCGATTACCCGCACTCCGCGAACGTGTCGCCGCTCGGGGGGGCGACCAACGACGTTGAGTTGGTCGCCTCTTCGGGCGCACCTGAACAACAGGGACTCCCGGATGCCCGGAAGTGTACCATCGGGGAACAACTGGAGGTACAGGGACGGACGCTAAGCTTCATCGATCCGCCGCTTGCCGATCGATCTCACACGACGTGGATTTACGACCACGGTGACGGTATCCTCTTCACTGCAGATGGTTTCGGGAACTATCACCAGCCCGGACAGTGCGGATACCGGTCGAGCGACTTCGACGACATGATCTCCACAGAGCAGATACACAAGTATCACCGCGACAACCTGGTGTGGCTTCGCTACGTCGATCCGGATAAAGTCGAGAACAGGCTAAACGATATCTTCGGCCGCTTCGACGTCACCGCCGTCGCCCCGATCCACGGAAACCCGATCACAGGCGAGGATCTGACGCTATATCGCGCCCGTCTCTACGAATCGATGAAGCGGATCGCAGATGAGTACGAGGTTACACCCCCTGGAGCGTGAGATGGTAACGGGTAGAACCGGGGATCAGTCAGTCGAGAATCTGATGACGCTGCCGTGGTGCTACTTCGACGCTACTCCGACAGCCGATCCCGAGTCAGTACCTCTCCGGGACCGGTCGTCTCGCCCGCGCCCAGTTTGACGCCGGCGTTGAGCGACGTGTTTATCCCCGTCTTCGCGTCGTCGCCGACGATCGCGCCGAGCTTCCGCCGACCGGTGTCGACGGATTCGCCTTTCACCCGCAGTCGGACGGTCGCGTCGTCGTGCCGGAGGTTCGCCACGTTCGTCCCTGCACCAAAGTTCACGCCGCGGCCGAGCACCGAGTCGCCGACGTACGAGAGGTGTCCGACGGACGCGTCCGCCATCAGCACCGAATTTTTCACCTCGACCGAGTGCCCCACGTTTGCGCCCGGCCCCACGACCGTCGAGCCGCGGACGTACGCGTTCGGCCCGATCACCGCGTCCTCGCGAATCAGCGCGGGTCCCTCGACGTAGGCACCCGACTGCAATCTTGCGCCCTCCTCGACGACGACCGGCCCGTCGAGGTGGACGCCCTCCTCGACGGTGCCCGCGTTCTCGACGCCGTCGTCGAGCCCGGCGAGCGCCAGTTCGTTCGCCGCCAGAAGCTCCCACGGACGGCCGACGTCGAGCCACGTCCCCGCGTAGGAAGCCACGTCGACCCGGCGGTCGTCGGCGAGGAGGAGTTCGATCGTCGTCGTGATCTCGTACTCGCCGCGCTCGCTCTCGGGCGTCCGGTCGATGTACTCGAAGACGTCCGGTTCGAACGCGTAACAGCCGACGTTCGCGAGGGTCGTCGGCGGGTCCGCCGGCTTTTCGACGATCGCCGCGAGCGAGCCGTCCTCGGCCGTCGAGATGACGCCGTACGCTCGGGGATCGGGGACTTCGGTGGCCGCCACGGCCGTCCCCTCGGCGTCGGCGAGCGCGCGGGGGAGCGAGGCGTCCACGACCACGTCGCCGTTGAGCACGAGGAAGTCGTCGTCGACGACGGGGGCGGCCTGCGCGACGGCGTGTGCCGTCCCACGCGCCTCCGTCTGCTCGACGTAGTGAACCGGACGGTCGCGGTACGACTCCCCTACGCCATCGCGGATCGCGTCGCCGCGGTAGCCGACCACGACGACGAACTCGTCGACGACGTCGCGGGCGGTGTCGAACACCCGTTCGAGCAGCGAGCGGTCGCCCACGGGCAACAGCGGTTTCGGCCGACGGTCCGTCAGCGGTCGCATGCGACTCCCGCGACCCGCCGCGAGCACGACTCCGTACATGCTCGGGACGACGGCGGGGCGGGATTTATCGGCTCCGGTCATCAGTCGAGTCCGGCAGTCTGGCTCGGGCGGGGTATTTGCTTCAATTCGAATTTAAGCTTCAGCGACCGTTTTCACCGCTTGTATCGATGTGTCGCGTATGAGTTCTGAACGGACCGCTATCGGTGAGACACCGGACCCATCGACTGACGGCGAAGGACTGTTACGTTTTTCCGTGCTCTATCCGAGCCGTGACGGATGGAAGACAGTACTCGTCGGTGGCGTCGTGCTCCTGTTCTTCTGGTTGATCATCCCCGTATTCATTGCAGCAGGATATTTCGTCCGACTGACTCGAGCGGCGGGTCGCGGCGGTGTCGAGCCCCCCGCGTTCGATGACTGGTGGGATCTGCTCGTCGACGGCGTGAAGCTCGTGTTCGTCATGCTGCCTGCCGCGATCGTCTTCGCACTCGCCGTGTATCTCACCGCAGAAATGTCCGAAACGCTTGCGGTCCCCGTTGCCGTCGCCGCCTTCTACGTGTACCCCAGCATGTATATGAACTATGCCGTCACCGGCGACTGGAAACCGGCCTACAGCCCGGCAACCCTTTTTGAACAGATCGCGACGACCACGTATCTCTACGGCTTTCTCCTCTACGTGTTCGTTATCAATGGGATCGGCGTACTCGTGGGAACGCTGCTGCTTGGTGTTTCCCTATTAACGATCGTTGGATGGGTCATCATTTGGCCGATGGTCTACTTCTACTGGTACGGGATCGATGCAGCGCTCTGGGGGCGCGTCTATTACCGTCTCGATACGGCCTGAAAGGGCTCCAACCTGTAGCGTACCCACTCTCACATCGAAGTTACTTTCCTAATTGAACAAAAGGTTCACACGATGGCCACGTACGAAGCGTTTGACCGAGGGGTAGAGGTGAACGGTCAGACGGTGCTAACGATCGTTGAAAAGGCGATGGGGCGCTTCTCTGAAGCGTATCAGGAACGGGCGCTACAGGCACTTGCCGCGGAAGGAATCACTGATCCGGATCCCGAGGAGTGGTACCCCCAACAAACCTGGTTGAACGCCTTCGAGACGATCGCCGAGGAGTTACAGCCGCACGTTCTCGATCGGCTCGGCGAACAACTCCCGACAGTCGCCACGTGGCCGAACGACTTCGATACCGTTGGCGAGGGGCTCCAGTCGATCGATGAAGCCTACCAACAGAACCACCGAGGAGGCGATATCGGGTACTATGAATTCGAACGGACGGCGGATCGAACCGGGGAACTCGCGTGTTACAACCCGTACCCCTGCCCCTTCGACCGAGGTCTCATCCGTGGCGTCGCTAGACAGTACGCGTCCGTCGATGCGTTCGTCTTCATCGAGGAAACCGGAGAGACGTGCCGTCGTGACGGGGACGATAGCTGTCAGTACACCGTATACTGGTGACTAGCGATCGAAGGATTCGAGGGCGGCTCGGAGTTCTGGGGCCGAGAAGTTCGACGCGAGTGTGACAATCTCCTGCAGATCTTCGTAGGTTTCCTGAAGCTCTTCGATCCGTTCAGTCTCGGCGTCGCTATCGTCGGGGAGCTGTGCTTGCGCGCGTTGAATCGTCCGTAAGGTCGTCTGTATCTCCCGTTGGATGTACTGTTGGAACACGTCCTGCAGGATGAACCAGATCTCCCGCTCTGCCGCGTAATGAACGCGTCGTCCGCCCCCCTCCGATGAGCGGCGGTGGATAAGCCCGAATCGCGTTAATGTCCGGGTGACGTTACTGATCGTCGATTTCGCGTAGCCGGTTTCATCGACCAGCTCCGGGATCGAGAGTGGGTCCTCGGAAAAGTACAACACGCCATAGATTCGACCCGCACTTCGACTGAGACCGTAGACTTCCGCCGACTGCTCCATCGACTCGATAACGCGCTCGCGCGCGACTGCACGATCGTTCTCACTCATGGATGGCTGTTGTCCACACCGCGTGATGGGCAGTCTGTTGAGTCACACGTCTGTTATTGATTTCGTAAGCATTAAATCGTTTGATTCGTTCATTCGGAGTGAACCGAACAAACTGAACAAATTGTCCCCGAGATCATCAAACCTATGGCCAGCGCCTTTCCACACCAGCCTCCAGTCACCCACGCTCCCCGTGAACAAACGAGCATCGTCGTTGACCGCGACGAGCCAACCAACGTGCTACAGGTTCTTTCCTCCGAGTCGGCACAGGCGATTTTGGGTACACTCAAATCGGAACCGAGGACGGCATCAGAGATCGCCAAGTCGGTCGACCAATCGGTACAGAACGTCTCATACCACCTCGAACGGCTTTGCGAAGCGGACCTAATCACACCGATAGAGACGTGGTACTCCGAGAAGGGTCGAGAAATGACCGTGTACGCCCTCGCCACCGAACAGCTCATCGTCCAATTCCACGACAGCACCGACTGAGTAAGCACAGAGCCCTGTAGAAGCGATTTTCGATCGGCAATCTGTCACAGCGGTCCACTTCGCTCACAAAGACCACGAAAATGACAATACTACGTTCAGATCGGTGTCAAAATACATCACCCGCAGTAGAGAAAGGGACGACATGAGCCAAGACGAGGATGGGACTCCGATCCCGGTGAATCACGCTGTTTCGATTGTTGTCCTTGCTAGTGGTATTGGCGGGGCTGTCGGGTATCTGTTTACCGTTCACCTCGTTGAGTCGTTCGCGTCTGAACTGGAAGCGGTCTGGCTGACGACCGTTGTCTTTGCGAGTGGTGGCTTGTATCTGTGGAGTGCACTTCGATCGTAACGTCGGATATGTCGACACGAGCCCGCTTACGGAAGTTCGAGGAGAAAGCCTCGCGCTGCAGCGCGGGGATGAATCCGACAAATCCCACACGAACAACGTTTGACGTTCGGACGGGTATTTTAAGTGCGTGGTTGTCGTTCTAAGAAGTAACCGAGGCGGCCTGTCCGCCCACTTAATTGGACAATATCGGGATTCCTCGATTCCACGCAGAAAGCATCCTTTCTGTGTGTGGAGTTCGGGATGCAGGCAGTACAAGTATCTCTGAATCCCATGCCGGGATAGGAGTAACGGCTGATTGGCACAGCCAGTAGCCGCCCTTCGCGGCCGCTACAAACCGTAACCATCCCAATCCAGCGGTGCGGTGCCGTGGGAATCTTCGCCCTTCAGGGCGGAGAGGATGTCAACGAAAGACGACCGTGTTTTGACGGTCCTGAACCGTCGATTGTTGGTCACATCGGGCGAATATATCTAGTCTGAGAGTGCTTTTCGGCCCGATTTCATTGTTTGGACAACGGCCTTCGGGAACAATCTGCACCGCGTCAAAACAAGGCCCAAAAGACCAATTAGGGAAGAAACGGTAATGGAAATATTGGAAGACTGGTCCCTCCAAAATTCGGTCGGCATCCTCATCGTCCTTGGCGTAACGCTTTCTGCGGCCCGAACTGTCGACGGGATCGCGCAGGTACTGATCGTGTTTGTTGGTGTTGTTGTCGCGTGACTGTGGATCCTGAAATTCGTTGTCGAAGGCTACACGGAAACGATGACAGCGGTCGATAGGCAGCAATAAGTGTTTTTCAAAGCGGATTTTTAGGGATAGACTGCTAACTCGAATTCGTACCAACTCCCGTCGTAGATCGCGTACATATTCGGAAACGTCGTATACTCCCCATAATCGCTGTGTTCTCTTATGTGATCAGTGGCGTTGAGGTGCGTGAGTACTGCGTCGAGCCCGTCCGACATCGGTGGCGACTCTTCATAGAATCCCGAAACGGGTCGTCCGTCAGTTGCCGTGTCGAGCACGTCCGTCGCCGCACTTGAGAGCGAGACCGTCGAAAAGTCGACTTCGAGAACGGTGTCGCGGACGTGTTGCTCGTAATCAGATCGGGACTCCGCGATCTGCTCGACTGTGAACGTCCGTTCGGTGACGGGGATGGTATCCTGTTCGGCTCGGGCTTCGAATAGGTGGTCGTTGTGTTGGAGATACTCGAACGGGGGCGACGGGACGAGGTCGCTGGCTTCGGAATCGAGGTGGTGGTGATACGTGACGCCGCGTGAACCGGGCTCCCGATCATCGACATCGATCGCCGGGTCTCGATCCGCCGCTGCGGCTTCCATCGCCTGCTGTAGTAGCTGCTGGTCACGGTCGGACAGTGACGTGATCGGTACCGTCACCGGATCAGTACCGTCGGACTGTTCCCCGTTCTGCAAGTCGAGGTAGAATTCCCACCAGTCCCGTTCGACAGTGCGAACCGTATCGACATGAATTCGGTAGTATCGGTCGCCGTCCGTAGCGAACTGGGGGCGTTCCCGCTGCTCAGAGCCAAATTCGTACTCATAGGCCAACTGGTAGTTCAGTACCGTAACGGAGCCACTCGCAAGCAATTCGTCGTAGACGGTACGCTTGTACTCGGCAGGATAATCGATAGCGAACTGCGCTCGGTGCCCCGTCGGATCTGTCAGTAGTAATGCCTTGAACGGTTCCTCTACGGAGTAGGCGCTCAATCGAAAGCGACTATTACCGGACGAAAGACAGCCAGCGACACTCGTGACCCCCGCCGCCCCGAGTGTCGTCAACAGCGTCCGTCGAGCATATCGAGTACTCATTTGCTACGTCTATCGATTACCGGTAGGGTTCGAAACGGCTCTTTCTCACAGAATTGTTCGAACAATATTCTACACTGACGTATTCTCACGAGTAGTTAGCTCTCGTCGGGCGGAGTCTTTCAAAACCTCGATAGCTCAAATCAGAATTGTGCTTTGCGTCGTGCTCACAAATCAGGCGGTAGAAGGCCTCAAAATAGTTAAATCTGGTTTTGATACTACGTTCGACCTAATATGTGACCGCGGCAATCCGTAGATCCGATGGTCACAGTCTCCGCATTCAAAGATGGATTTACCGCCCTCCGCGCGAATCCAATCCTGCTCGTTGCCGGCCTCCTCATCGGGGCCGGCAGCCAGCTGCAATACGTCGATCACCTGATTGAATCACCGCTCCTCTCGGCAGGCGTGTCGCTCACCTGGCTGATCGTCTTCCCGTTCGTTCTCGGCGGGTTCCTCGGAATCGCTCAGGATGCGATCGACGGAACAGACGCGTCGCTCACCCGCTTTTTCGCTGCAGCGCGGACACATTACCACCGACTTCTCCTTGCAACTGTGGTGTTCGTGCTGCTCGTGTTCGGAACCGCTATCGGACTCGGATTCATCGGGTTCATCCTCGGTGTTGGATCGATGGCCCTCGCCGCAGTTAACGAGATGGCCGCGTTCGCAGCGGGCGTCGTCTCCCTGCTTATCTGGCTGGTGTCTATCCTCGTGGTCATCATGTTTGTGCAGTTTTACGACACCGCGATCGTCATCGAAGACGAGAGCGTTGCTGACTCATTCTGGAGAAGTGTTGGACTCGTCCGCTCAAATCTCAAAAGCGTCGCCGGATTCTCGCTGGTCTGGCTCCTCCTGATGAACGCCTTCTTTCTGCCCGAGTACCTGCTCTGGGTGACGATGGCAGAGCCTGGGCCGGCTGACGTATTACCGATCGACCTTGGAATTCCGATAGCTGTCCTGCTCCCGATCGGAATCGCCATTTCCGCGGTCGGCTTCGCGTACTTCTATACGGTGTACACGGCCTACTACTTGCGACTAATCGCTGTCTCACCTGCCGTCCCGGAATAAACATAAACACCTACAACAATCACGTCCGATGGTTTCGAACAGTCACCGACCGCATCGGATTCCCGCAACCGCCTTCCACAAAAGCTACCCACACCCATGGCACGACTCCTCCCGACACAAACCGACGCCGCCGTCGAACGAAGCGATACCCCGGCCGTACTGAGCCTCGACGACGACGCGACGCGAGACGTGATCGAAGCGTTGTCGTCCGAGACCGCCTACGAGATCTTCCGGCTGCTCAACGAGACGCCGGCGACCCCGTCGCGGATCGCTGACCAACTCGACCAGAGCGTGCAGAATGTCCACTACCACTTGGAGCATCTCGAAGCGGCTGGAGTAATCGAGATCACGGACACCTGCTATTCGGAGAAAGGTCGTGAGATGAGTGTGTACGTCGTTTCGAAGGACCCGACGCTGCTCTTCCTCGGGACCGAGGACGATCGGCCGAGCCTGAAACGCGCGTTCAAATCGTTCGCCTCACTGCTCGGTCCACCATCGATTCTGCTCGCCGCTGGCGAATCCGTCTCCCGATTCGTCACTCCCGAATGAGCGACCACACCGACTCACCGATCCGCAGCACTTCCCCCGGTAACGGCACACCCGCGGATAGCGTGGCACCGACGATCAGGGCACGAGACGATGTCGATGGCTGCGGCTGTCTCGACTGCCGCGACATCGAAACGACCGCAACTCGTCGAACGGTCCTCGATGCGTTGGTTTGGTCCGTTCGTCTGTTCCGATCCTACCCGTCGATTGTCGCCTTCGCGGCGCTGATAATCCTCGCTAACCGATTGCTCGAAACGGACGCAATCAACGTGCTCCCGCTGCCCGCAATCGGTGTGTTCGACGCCCTGACAGCGTTCGCGTTCATTTTCTTGATTCGAGCCTACGTGGGAACGATCGTCGCCGGAGAGCTGACCGATGACCCCGTCACGATACGCGAAGGGCTGCATCGGAGTCTCGCTCGAACGCCCTCGCTAGTTGGCTTGATCGTTCTCATCGTGTTTTCCGTGATGACGCTTCCGTTCCTCGTCTTGCTTCCACTGCTCGTTCTGGTCGGCGCTATTCCCGGTAATCCCGTGGAGATGGTTGGCTTTCCCGTCGCGGCGGCAGTCGGTGGGATCGGCTTTGCCGTACCGTTTCTCCTCCTGTTGTTCAAGTTCTGGTTCGCACCGGAAGCTTGCGTTATCGGTCGGTACGGCCCAATCGAATCACTGCGGGTTAGCTGGCGAATCACGACGAACTTCCGAGGCAAGTTCCTGCTCGTCGCAGTGATTGCTATCGGCAGTGCACTCAGCCTTTATTTGCCGACATCTCTCCCCGAGATGGCGACGAGTTTGGCACCGTTGAATGCCGTTTTGAGCGTGATCTCATCGAGTGCCGGTGAACTACTTTCCATCGTGTGGACAAGCGCCTACGCACACATCTACGTCCAGGGGGTCGTGTCGTGATCCAGGGACCCTGTCGTGATCCAGGGTCCTGTCGTGAACCGGAGCTCTCGCCGAGAACTCAATTCCCCTGAATTGCATCGATAACGATTGCTCCGACCAGAATCGGCTCCGTGGGGATCGGACTCGTATCCGTGAGTGTGATCTCGTACTGATCAAAGTCAAACAGAGTGAACTCTCCCTCGATAGAACCGATAGAATCGCCGTCTGCGGCGGCTATCTCATACTCGTGAGCGATTCCCTGGCCGAAGGGGAGGAGTTTCCGCCCGAGGGTGATGAGCGCGCCACGTGAGTTGATCTCGGCAAGTAGCGACCGGTCGTCTATGTCGCGCAGCCGCCACGTGTCTTGAAACAGCGAGAAATCGTTATCGAAGATGACGATATCCTCGTCGGTTTGGCTGTCCGTAAGGAGATAGTCGCCGGCGATATCCCACGTGTCGATAGCTTTCACGCGACAGATCTCGGACCCGTCGGTATCGACGAAGGGGAATTCGTCTTTTTCTTCGTACATCTGGTACGTGCAACGAAAAATCGTGTCACCCGTAACGTCACTCGCTTCGTACTCGGGTCGAAAGTTCGTATCGCGTCCAGTCTGTTCGACGGTATATTGGCTTCCGGAGAGTTCGATCGCAGAGAGTTCATACTGTTGTGAATTCGTCATTGTCCGATGTGTTCAACCGTGACAAAAGTAACTACCGCCTGTGGGAGCGTTCAGATGCGCTGATTGCGGACGGCGACGCATCTGCGCCACTCGTTGTAGTTTCTGCGTGAGCGTTGCGAAAACGGCGTGAGACACTGGCGGATCTACGTATCATCTCACAAAAACGTTCGACGCCGTTTCGAGTTCCGCGTCGCTCGTGTCTGAACGTGAGGTCGTGGGTGCGACAGAAGCTCTGAAGAGGAACTGGGCCATCGACGAGAACGATCGCACCGTCTCCGTCGTGTTTGTCGCGGGGCTCCGCGACAAACGGATCTGCAAGAACGCACTTCGTGTCGATTCAAGCGTTGTGTGGGTGCGGATCGTTCGTTTCCGGATCGTTCGTTTCCGGATCGTTCGTTTCCGGATCGTTCGTTTCCGGATCGTTCGTTTCCGGATCGACGGCGCGTACGGCGATAGTGGTGATCGTCTCGCTGTTCGGCCCACTGAATGAAATCGGCGAAGACGACCATCACCGCGATGAGGACGCACGACGAAGCGAATCGTTCCGTCTAGATCGTCTGGCCGGCTCGATCGACGAGATCGCGCGCCGTCTCGAACAACGCCTCGGCGTCAGTCTCGTCGCGCGCCTCCGCGGTCAGCCGGACCAGCGGTTCGGTCCCGCTCGCGCGCACGAGGAACCAGCCCGCGGCCGTCTCCACGCGGATCCCGTCGAGCGTCGAGACGTCGTCGAACTCGGCGGTCGCGATCTTGGCGACGCGATCGACTACCGCCCGCTTGGCCTCGGTCCGCACCGAGTCCCGCCGGATCGGGTACGCGGGGAGGTCGTCGACGAGGGTCGCCAGCGACCCGCGTTCGGCGACCATCGCGGCCAGCGTGCAGGCCGCGAGGGGCCCGTCGGGACAGCGCGTCTGTTCGGGCCAGATCCACGCGCCGCTCGGCTCGCCGCCGAACGCGACGTCGGGCTCGGCGGTTGCGGCGGCGACGTACGCGTCGCCGACGGGCGTGTACGTCACCGAGGCATCGACCGCCGTGAGCGCGTCGGCGACGAGGAGGCTCGTGTCGACCGGCACGGCCACGCGGTCGCCAGCGCCGGCCTCGCGACGGGCGAACAGCGCGAGCAGCGCGTCGCCCGGGACGAACCGCCCGCGCTCGTCGATCGCCATCAGCCGGTCCGCGTCGCCGTCGTGGACGAGTCCGAGGTCGGCGTCGGTCGCCGCGACGACCGCGCACGCGGTCTCGCAGTTTTCGGCGGTCGGCTCGCTCGGTCGCCCGGGGAACCGGCCGTCCCGCTGGGCGTTGAGCGTCTCCACGTCGCAGCCGGCGGCGTGGAGCGCGTCGGCGGTCACTCGACCGACGCCGTTACCGAGATCGACGACGACCGAGAGGTCGTCAGGGATCGCGACCGAGTCCCGGAGCGCGCGCTCGTGGCGTGCCCGCGCGTCGTCGACGCGCCGAACGGTCCCGATCGTGTCGTGGGCGGCGAGCTCGAACTCGCCCTCGTCAACGAGGTGGGCGATCCGGTCGTTCCGGTCGTCGTCGAACGCCTGCCCCGACGCGCTCCAGAGTTTGATCCCGTTGTCGGGCGCGGGGTTGTGCGAGGCGGTGACGACGACGCCCGCGTCGGCGTCCTCGCGGACGACGCTCCGCGCGACGGTCGGGGTCGGCTCGACGCCGACGTCGAGCACGTCGCCGCCGCACTCCGTGACCCCGGCCGCCAGCGCGCGCGAAAGCATCCGCCCGCTGTCGCGGGCGTCTCGTCCGATCACGACCGTCGCCGCGCCGTCCGTCGCGAGCGCGCGACCCACGTCGAGCGCGAGGTTCGCCGTGACCGTCTCGCCGACCGGACCGCGCACGCCGCTAGTTCCGAACATACCTCCGTATCGTCGCCGGACGAAAAGACGGTTCTGGAATTGGAGGCCCTCGACTGGTCGACTCTCACCAGGGTTCGAGCGCCTTCGACGGGGAGACCGTCCCCGTTCGAGCGCCGAGCAACGCGCCGCCCTCGCGACAGACCGACAGGCCGACGGGAGCGATCGGCAGGGTCTCCACGGTCGCTCTTCCTCGCCGAGCCCTCTTCCTCGGCGGTCGCGCCGCGATCGCTGGTTGCGCCGCGTTCGGTCGTCGCCGCCCTCGTGCCATCGCTCCAGTGACGCCGGTCGGCCGTGCGCCGCCGATTCACCGGTCTCCGGGGAGGTCGGCCGGGCGGTCAATGTCCCGCCGAACCCCCGGATCGTCGACGGCGACGAGCGCGCTCGCGGGACTGTTCAACAGGATCGCTCTCCCGCCCACGTCGCCCTCGACGGCGGCGAGCCGGTCGAAGAATCGACGGTCGAACAGCACCGGATTCCCGCGGACTCCCTCGTGAGCCGCCGCGAGGGCGTCGCCCGCGCCGGCGACGTACGCGGCCACGAGCGTCTCGACCGTCGCGGGCGCGACGAACGGCATGTCGCCGAGCGCGACGACTGCGGCGTCGACGTCGACGTCGGCGGCGGAGAGCGCGCCGATCCCGGCGCGGACTGACGTCGACTGCCCGGCCTCGTACGCGTCGTTGAGGACGACCTCGATCGGGAGATCGGCCACCGCGTCCCGGACTCGGTCGGCTTCGTGACCGACGACAACGACGATCGGCTCCACCTCGGCCGCCACCAGCGTCCGCGCCGCGCGCCGCACGATCGGTTCGCCGTCGACGGTCGCGAGGAGCTTGTTCTCGTCACCGAAGCGGTCGCTCGTGCCGGCCGCGAGCAGCACCCCGCCAACCCGGACGGAGTCGTCGGGGTCCGCCGAGTCGGTGGAGACCGTCGGATCGTCGAGATCCGCCGAGTCGGTAGCGGCCGCCGCTTCACCGGAGACCGTCCCCTCGAACGGCGGTGTCACGGTGGGAGGGCGATCGTCGCTCATCACTCGACGACCGGATAGGGAACGACGCCGACCGCGTCGCCGGTCGACAGCGTCGACGCCGTGAGCACGAAGCCGTCGGCTCGCGTCGCCCGCGTGCTCGACGAGAGCACGCTCGGGTCGAACGTCTCCTCGTAGACGGCGAGCGGCGAGTCGACGTGACCGAGCGGCACCGCCTCGCCGTCGGTGAGCGTCACCGGCACGGCGTAGGTGAACCCCGGGGCCGCGATCCCGACGTCGCTCGCGAGCTCGGCGTCGACCGTCGACAGCGACGCGCTCCCGGTGAAAAAGGGGCGCGCGACGAGCGAGGTGACGGCGTGCGCGCCGACCGGCTTGCCCGGGACGGCGAAGACGACGGCATCGCGGTCGTCGAGCGTCGCGACCGCGATCGGCTTCCCCGGTCGGAGCGCGACGCGGTGGAACTGCACGGTCCCGAGCTCGCGGAGCGCGCGGACCACGTAGTCCTTGTCGCCGACGCTCGTGCCGCCGGTCGTCATCACGACGTCGCGGGCGTCCGCGAGCGCGGCGATCCGGTCGCGGACCCGTTCGTAGTCGTCCGGGACGGTCCCCTCGAACGTTGCCTCGTGGCCCCACGCGCGGACGAGCCCCGCGAGCATCGGCGAGTCGAGGTCGGCGTGACGACCCTCGTGGATCTCCGTCCCGGTGGCCAGGAGGCCGACCGAGAGCCGCTCGACGACCGGGACCGCGTCGACCCCGAGGTCGCCGAGCAGGAGGGCGTCCTTCGGCCCGAGCCGCTCGCCGGCCGCGAACAGCCGCTCGCCGGCCGCGACGTTGCTGCCGCGCTCGTACACGTACGTCCCCGATTCGAGAGGCGGGCCCGTGAGCGTTCCCGACTCGACGGTCGCTTCCTCCTGTTTGAGCACGGCGTCGGCACCGGACGGAAGCGGCGCACCCGTGAATATCCGGACGGCCGTCCCGGCTGACAGCGACCCCGGGTCCGACTCCGGGAACACCTCGCGGTCGACGAGCTCGTAGGGGTACCCCTCGCTCGCGTCGAACGCGTACCCGTCCATCGTGGCGTGACTCTCCGCAGGGAGATCGGTCGGCGCGTCGATCGGCTTGGCGAGCGTTCGACCCGCGATCCGGTCGAGCCCCACCGTCACGGTCTCCCATCGATCCAGCCGCTCCGCGCGCAGCGCGCGGACGCGCTCCGCGCCGGCCTCCCACGACAGCATGTCGCCGTGGGTGTGATCGCCGTTGCCGTGATCGCCGCTGCCGTGATCCCCGTCGCCGTGATCGCCGTGTGCGGGCTCGTCGGCCGTGTCGCGGTCGCGCTCACCGGCGGCCGGTCGATCCTCACGGATCATCCGGTTGAACCTCCGGACCCTCGATCGACTCGCGCTCCGGACGAGAATCCCTCATGGCCGATGACGCTTAATAGGATGTTAGTGAATATCATGGACCGAGATAATAGTTTGCTCATAGGACTGGGGTATAAAAGATGACGGTGGCCAATCGACGACCGATCGACGCGGCGGGTGGTCGCTGATGGAGTTCGACGGCGAGTTCGAACTCGGCGGCGTCATCGAGGCGGCCGGGGCGGTGGCGCGTCCGGAACCGAAAACGACACCACTGCCGACAGCGAGGGTGAGCCCGTATGACCGACCGCCACGACGCTGAGCCGGAGTGGCCGGGCCCGATCCCGCGTGCGACCCTCGACGCCCTCCGGGACGCCGACTCCCTCCGAGACTCTGATGCGCTCGCTGGCGTCCGCCTCGACCGCGTCACGGTCGGTGGATCCGCGGTGCTCGTGGAGCTCGGTACTCCCGAGGTCGCCGTCGCGGCGATAGCCGGCCCCGCCCGGGTGTGGTCGGCGGTCGCGGACGGCGGTCGGCGGTCGCGGACGGCGGTCGCGGACGGGCACTGCGGCACCGATCTCCACGGCCGCGGCGTTCGGAAGGTATACGTGGCGCGCGACGCGCCCGAAACCATGGATCTGCGGCCGAGTTCCTGACATGTCAGAAAGCAACTGGAGCGTTCCGGAGACCGAAGTGGTACAGCGCGTTCACGACCGCCTCGACGCCGACGGCACCGACGTCCTGGCGACGATCGTCGACGTCGAGGGCAACGCCTACCGCCGGCCGGGGGCGAAGATGCTCCTCGACCACGACGGCGCGGGCGTCGGCTCGATCACCGCGGGCTGTATCGAAGACGACCTGCTCGCGGCCGCCGAAACGGTCCGCGAGACGGGTCGACCGGCCCGGGTCACCTACGACCTGATGGAGGACGACACCGACGACGTCTGGGGGCTCGGCGTCGGCTGCAACGGCGTCATCGACATTCTTCTCGAACCGCTCGACGAGACGTACCGACCTGCCGTCGAGGCGTTCGCCGACGGCCGCGACATCGCCGTGCTCACCGTGGTGTCCGACGATGACGCGACCGGATGGGGCCGCCTCGGCGACCGCGCGTACTACCACCCCGGGGAAGGTCGCGTGCGGCGTCCCGACGGCTCGGCCGCGGACCGGTGGCCGGCCGAGGCGCTCGCGGGTCCGGCGGCGGACCTCGCCGAGCGAGGCTCCGCGGACGTCGTGAGTGTTGCGGGGCCGGACGGCGAGATCTCGGAGGTGTTCGTCGACGGGATCGCCGCCCCCGCCGACCTGGTCGTCTTCGGGACGGGTCACGACGTCGGGCCGGTCGTGGAGCTGGCCGAACGAAACGACTTCCGGGTCACCGTGGTCGGGTTCCGCGGCGCGGTCGACCTCGCGGAGCGGTTCCCCGAGGCCCACCGGACCGTGACGACGTCCCCGGGTGCGCTCGACGACGCGCTCGACGTCGACGAGCGAACTCACGCGGTCGTGATGACCCACAACTTCGTCGACGACCGGATCGCCGTCGAGACGCTGCTCCGGTCGCCGGCACCGTACGTCGGGCTGATGGGGCCGCGAGAGCGGTTCGAGGAGATGCGTGAGGCGTTCGACGACGAGGGGACGGCGTTCGACGAGTCGGATCTCGCGTCGCTGTACACGCCCGTGGGACTCGATCTGGGCGGTGGCTCGCCGTACCAGATCGCCCACAGTATCGTCGGCGAAGTGCTCGCCGTGAGCAACGACCGTTCCCCCCGGCACCTGCGCGAGCGCGAGGAACACATCCACGATCGCGTCGACGTGGACGGCTCGCCTTCGGCGTAGCGAGGGGACCGTAGCGGGGGGGCGTGGAGGGCGACCGACCGCTCCCGAAACCGACACGATAATCCCCCCACCGCCGCCACACTCCCCCATGCACGATCAGCGCGTCCTCGTCACGGGCGGCGCGGGCTTCATCGGATCGAACCTCGCGAACCGCCTCGCGAGCGACAACGACGTGATCGCCGTCGACGACACCTACCTCGGGACGCCCGAGAACCTCCATTCTGACGTGGAGTTCGTCGAAGCCGACGTCCTCGACGACGACTACCCCGCCGACGTCGACGTCCTGTTCCACCTCGCCGCGCTCTCCTCGCGCAACATGCACGAGAACGACCCCCAGCGCGGCTGCCGCGTCAACGTCGAGGGGTTCGTCAACGCCGCCGAGCGCGCCCGCCGCGAAGGGTGTGAGACCGTCGTCTACGCCTCTACCTCCTCCATCTACGGGAGCCGCACCGAGCCCTCGCCCGTGGACATGGACGTCGAGGCGCACACCGCCTACGAAGCCTCCAAGCTCGCTCGCGAGCGCTACGCCGAGTACTACGCCAACCACCACGACATGAACGTGGCCGGCCTCCGCTTCTTCTCCGTCTACCAGGGCTTCGGCGGCAACGAGAAACACAAGGGCGAATACGCGAACACGGTCGCGCAGTTCGCGGACGCCATCGCGAACGACGAGGCCCCAGAGCTGTTCGGCGACGGCACCCAGACGCGCGACTTCACCCACGTCCGCGACGTCGCCCGCGCCTGCGAGCTCGCCGCCGACCACGAGCTGACCGGCGTGTACAACGTCGGCACCGAGGAGGCCTATTCGTTCAACGAAATGGTCGCCATGATCAACGACGCGCTCGACACCGACATCGACCCCGTGTACATCGAATGTCCCTTCGACGGATACGTCCACGACACGATGGCCGACTACTCGACGTTCCACGACGCGACCGGCTGGGAGCCCGAAATCGACTTCGAGGAGGGCGTCACACTGGTGTGCGAGCCGTACGAGTAGTCAGAATTCGGCCCAGTCGACAACCTGCACGTTCTCGATGCGATCGAAGTGATCGACGTTTGCCGTCAGAATCGGCAGCTGCTGTGTGCGGGCGGTCGCGCCGATGTACACGTCGTGTAAGTCGTCGAGCCGCTGCCCGCCGTCTCGAAGATCCGCGATCATCTTGGCAGCCGCTGTTGCTACCGTCCGCGAGATCGGATACACCTCGAACCGTGCGAGAAGTCGATCGAGATCATCCATCGCCTGTCGATACGCGTCGGTTCCGCGGTCATACTGAAATTCGACGCCAAGTCGGAGTTCGGTTACCGTCACCATGCTGATCGCGTGGCGACCCTGCTCGTCGAGCGTTCGGACTTTCTCGTCGACGTCACCGCGGTCGATGTCGATGACGGCCGACGTGTCGAGCAGCTTCATCGATCAGCCGCGCTGTCGGTCAGTCGGTCCAGCGTGCTGTCGCTTAGTCGCTCGATCTCGGCGTCGACCTCGGCGTACGTCTCCGGGTCGAGCACCTGCTGTCCGGTCACATCCGCGAGCCGGCCCCCCTCGTCGAGCGTGTCGGCGATGAGATCACTGAAACTCCGATCGCCCTTTTCGCGTTTGAGCCGACGGTACACGTCGTCGCTGATCGAGATGTTCCTGCTCATGCTTTGCGTATGGGTACCCATACGTAAATACGCTCGCCTGGCTACGAGATCCGACCCCGTGATCGGCTTTTCGATCAGTTCTGTCTCGACGGTGAGACACGCAGTGACATCCTCCTCGCCGTAAACGGCGAGGCTTCCCGTGCCGCAGGTGGGATATTTGCTGGTCTACGACACGACCTGTTCTTGCGGTGTAAAGCATCCGCTCTCGCGGTCGAACAAGTGTGTCGATGGCTGTGCCACACAGCCGTTACTCCTATCCTCTCCGTGAGGACTCGGAGTTATCTTCTGACGCATATTCTCCGCCCCGTTACAGTCAGCGTTGGCTACCAACTCACACGACGAGCAGATGTACAAGCCACGCTCGACACGGTTCGATTTCGTGTCGTCACCACACCGTGAACACGTTTTCGAGGTGTTCCACTCGTTCTCTTTCAGCACCTCAACACCGCGCATCTCGCCTTTGTATTCGAGATACTGGTAGATGCGGTCGAACGCCCACGAGTGGAGCTTCTTGTTCCCCGTTTTACCCCAGTCTGACTCTCGCACGTCTTCAGGCCAACTCACCGCGAGCGTGCCAACACCGCGTTCGACACACTCCGTGATGATGGCGTCCGTCAGCGTGTGGTAGTAGTGTGTCTCACGATCAGAGAGTTTCCGACGCGCCCACATCGACTGCTCTGACGGGCCACTCTCTCCCTCGGTGTCGTACTCAGCACGTGTGAAGTAGTGTTTGTCTTCTTTGAGCGAGTTGCCGGGGTACAACACGTATTCGTCGGGGAACGCGACTGTGGCGATATTTGTGATTCCGAGGTCGATCCCTGCGACATCGTCGCCTGCTGTGTCGGCAGATTCGAGCTCAACTTTGCAGACGAAGTGGAGTTCCCATCGCTCACCAGTCCAGACGGCACGAACGTTCTGTACGCTGGTGACCTCTGAGAGGTCAACGTCTGGCCGGGTCTGGTACTCACAAAGCAGGAAATCTGAGAAGTGTTCTTTCAGATTCGAGCCTTTCGAGAGTCGGACGCGGTTGTTCTCAGGGTCGTGTTTGAACCCGTCTTCTTTGAACGTCACTGTAGAACGTGGACGGCTGTCGCCGTGTTTGCGGTAGCCGGGCGGGTTCGCCTCAGTGAACTTGTGTCGCAGATCGAACCATGACTGGAAAGCGTCAGAAAGTTCTTCAATGACTTTCTGACTGGATTGTGCGTTCAAGTCTTTCCAGCACGACTGGTTCTTCATGTACGATTTCAGCACACCGCCGTTCGGGATCTCGCCGGTTGCCTCCCAGATACGATCGGCTGTCCATCGTGCGACGTTCCAGATTTTCGAGGCGGAGTCTCCGAGCGAATCAAGACCATCGCAACGTTGTCGGATTCACTCCCGGCGTAAACGCCGGGATTCTCTCCTCGTGGAAAGATAGACCTCACCCAGCCGTTGCTGTCCGACCCACTATCGATGGTGATCAACAGACGGTCCGATCGACGGTTCGACCGAGCGTTACATGTAGCCGAGGTCGCGCAGGCGCTCCATCAGGTCCTCCTTGTCCTGGGCGCGGCCGGCGCGTTCGGTCGTATCTTCGAGGTCCTGGAGCCACGCGGGCTCCTCGGTCGTTTTTTCCGTACTGACCTCGCTGCCGAGCGAGCGGAACCCGGCGAAGTACTTCGGCGAAATCGGTACGTCGTCCTGGCTCACGCCCTCGGGCAGGTCGTCGTCGGACTGCGGGACGTAGCCGTCGTCGGGGAATGCCTCGACGGTGTCGGGAACGACGTAGGTCCAGAAGGCGTCCCACACGTCGACCTCGGCGAACTGGAGGATGGGCTGAATGCGGTCGTGCGGCGGGAACAGGTCGGGGTCGTGCCGCGGCGAGAAGAACGTCTCGTCGGCGCGCGCCTCCTGTTCGTCCCACCGGACGCCGGAGATGACGCCGTCGATGTCGTGCGCTTCGAGGGCGTTGTTGAGCGCGACCGTCTTCAGGAGGTGGTTCCCGACGTAGGTGTCGAGCAGGAACGGGAACGTGTCCTCTTCGTACTCGAGGATGTCGCGGACGTGGTGCTGGTTCTGCTCGTTCAGCTCCGCGACCGGAATGTCGTCGCCCGGCTCCAGCCCGTGTTCATCGACGTACGCGCCCACGTCCTCGTTGCGGGCGTAGACGAGGTCGATGTCCCACTCGTCGGCCCAGCGCTCGACGAAGTCGGTGATGTCGTCGAAGTGCTGGAAGTGGTCGATGAAGACGGCGGTCGGCTTCTCGTAGCCGTACTTCTCGGCGACCTGATTGATGAAGTACAGCGTCAGCGTGGAGTCTTTGCCGCCGGTCCACATCACCGCCGGGTTCTCGTACTCCTCTAGACCCTGCCGGGTGACCTCGATCGCTTTCTCGATTTTGTGCTGCAGCGACGGATAGTCCGCCGGATCCTCGCCCTCGCCGTCGGCGTAGTCGACGTCGACGCTCGCCGGGAAGTCGTCGGTCATACGCCGAATGTGTCTTCGCCGAGGGGAATAGGCCTTCTGAATCGGCGCGGCTTGCCAGCGCGCTGAAATCGCGGCGCGACTTGCCGGGAACCGCGTGACGCGGCGTCACTCGCCAGAACGCAAGCGATATGTCGGCTCGAAGTCACCCCACGACCATGGGACTGTTCGACCGGCTGCGCGGCGGCGACGACGAGCGCGTCGTCTTCCTCGGCATCGACGGCGTACCGTACGATCTCGTCAAAGACCACCCCGACGTCTTCGAGAACCTGACGGAGATCGCCGAGACGGGGTCCGCCGGTCGGCTAGAGAGTATCGTGCCCCCCGAGTCGAGCGCGTGCTGGCCGAGCCTCACCACCGGGAAGAACCCCGGTTCGACCGGCGTGTACGGCTTTCAGGACCGGGAGATCGACTCCTACGAGACGTACGTGCCGATGGGGAGCCACGTGAAGGCGACGCGGCTGTGGGACCGCGTCACCGACGAGGGCCGCGACGCGACCGTGCTCAACGTCCCCGTCACGTTCCCGCCGTCGACGCGGATCCAGCGGCAGGTGTCCGGATTCCTCTCGCCCGACGTCGACTCGGCGTCGAGCGACGACGCGGTCCGACGCGTCCTCGAGGACAACGACTACCGGATCGACGTGGACGCGAAGCTCGGCCACGATGACGACAAGACCGCCTTCGTCGAGAACGCCCACGAGACCCTCGACGCCCGCCACGACGTGTTCACCCACTACCTCGCGAAGGACGACTGGGACCTGTTTTTCGGCGTCTTCATGAGCACCGACCGCGTCAATCACTTCCTGTTCGGCGACTACGCGAACGACGGCGAGAACAAAGCGGCGTTCCTCGACTTCTACCGCGCGCTCGACGGCTACATCGGCGAGATACGCGACTCGCTCGACGACGACACGACCCTGATCGTCGCCTCCGACCACGGCTTCACCGAACTGGAGTGGGAGGTGAACTGCAACCGGTTCCTCGCCGACGAGGGGTGGCTCTCGTACGACGGCGACGAACACGACTCGCTTTCCGACATCGACGACGAGACGCGGGCCTACTCACTCATCCCCGGTCGGTTCTACCTCAACCTAGAGGGGCGCGAGCCAGAGGGCGTCGTGCCCGAATCCGAGTACGAGGCTGTCCGCGAGGAGCTGCGGTCCGACCTCGAATCCCTCACCGGTCCCGACGGCCGGCAGGTGTGCAAGCGGATCGTGAAGGGAGAGACCGTCTTCGACGGAGAGCACGACGAGATCGCGCCCGATCTCGTCGTCATTCCGGCGGACGGCTTCGACCTGAAGTCCGGCTTCGGCGACAAGGAGGCCGTCTTCACCGAGGGGCCGCGAAACGGGATGCACAAGTTCGAGAACTCGCTCCTGTACGCGACCGACCCCGACCTTGACGTCGACGGCGCGAACCTCTTCGACGTGGCCCCGACGATCCTCGATCTCATGGACGTCGAGAGCGACGCGACACTCGACGGCGAGAGCCTCCTGAACGCCTGATTCGGAATCGATCGCACCCCCTTCCAAATTTCGCGGTGTGACCGTGCTTCGTGATCGATCGTGCGAGGGGGTGTCGCAGACTGCCGCCGCCGACGCAGTATGTAAAAGACCGAGCGCGGCAGCGACGATTACGGAGAATCGAGGAGAAAGCCTCGCGCTTTAGCGCGGGGATGAATCCGACACTACCCTTCACAGTCCACCGTTCGATGGCACGGCAGGATATTCCACGTTCCGCCAATCCACACCTTCAAGTAAGTTTGTCTACATAGGTTACATATGGCGAAACAAGTCGTCACTCGCACCTACACTGCTTCCATACGGAACCAGTCTCGGGTGCAAGACGACCTTGATTCGCTCGGGTTCGCAGCCAGTAAACTCTGGAACGTCGGACGGTGGACGTGCAGTCGAATCTGGGATGAAATCGGTCACATCCCGAACCACAACGAACTCACCACGTACCTCAAAAACCACGAACGCTATGATGACCTGCATTCTCAGTCAAGTCAGCGAGTCCTTCAAGAACTCGCTGAGGCGTTCAACGGTTGGTACGGCAAACGACAAAACGGAGATGCGAAAGCAAACCCGCCCGGCTACCGCAAACACGGCGACGAACACCCGCGTTCCACGGTCACGTTCAAACAAAAAGGCTTCACACTCGACACGCAGTACGACCGAGTTCGACTCTCAAAAGGCTCGAACCTGAAAGAGTACTGGTCGGATTTCGTCCTGTGTGAGTATCAGACTCGCTCTGATGTTGATCTCTCTGCCGTAGAGAATGTTCAACAAGTCAAGATTGTGTGGACGGGCGACGAGTGGGAACTACACTTCCTCTGTAAGGTCGAAATCGACGTGGCTGAAGCCCCCGGTGAGAAGACTGTGGGTGTTGATCTCGGGATCAACAACTTCGCCGCGCTCGCCTATGAAGACGGCCACAGCGAGTTGTACCCGCTCAACTGCTTGAAACAGGACGACTACTACTTCAGCAAGCGGATCGCTCGGTGTGACGACTCGGACTCCGAGCAGGCTACTCGGCTGAATCAGAAGAAGTCGACCCGCCGTACCCATTACTTCCACACCCTCTCCAAGCATATCGTCCAGCGGTGTGTTGAGGAGGAAGTTGGAACTATCGTGGTGGGCGATCTCTCCGGCATCCGTGAGGATGAGGAGAACAGCGAGTCAACAAACTGGGGCAAGCATGGTAATCTTGACCTGCACTCGTGGGCCTTTGACCGGTTCACCGACCTTCTCGAATACAAAGCCGAGATGGAAGACATCACAGTCGAGCACGTGTCTGAGCGGGATACCTCGAAGTCGTGTTCGTACTGTGGCCGGAAGCGTGAGGCCAACCGTGTTGAACGCGGACTGTATGTCTGCGATGAGTGCGGTACAGTGGCGAATGCAGATGTGAACGGGGCCGAGAACATTCGGCAGAAAGTATCTCCGAGTTCACCGAATCTCTCGGTGAATAGGAGTAACGGCTGGTTGGCACAGCCATCGACGTTCTTGTTTGACAAGGAAACTGGCGCATTCGCGCCTCAAGAACAAGTAACGTCGTAAACCACAATATCCCAACCCAGCGGTACGGTGCCGTGGGAATCCTTGCGCTTTAGCGCGGGGAGGATGTCAATTATAAACGGAACGTGCGGTGCGGTGGCGTCGCCGCACCACGTCCGGCTAGCAGCCGGAATCCGTCTGAGTCTGGCGACATTACCGGAACGCATTGCGGTCCGGTTAGCAGTCAGAACGCTTTGCGTTCTGACGACATCGCCGCACCCCGTCCGGCTAGCAGCCAGAATCCTTCGGATTCTGGCGACATCCCGAAAATCCTTGATTTTCGGGCGACAGCGAGCGTGCGCACTCCTCGCGGCGGGGATTTAGGAGTGTTCACCGCCGATCCGGCGACAACCATTTATAAGCAAGCGGCTGGGCGTTGGAAGTGGTCACCGCAGCGGCCACGGTTTATAAGTGAAGGACACGGAACACACGGCTATTCACCGCGCGATCAACGCCGACCCCTAACTATTACTACATCAATTGCGAATAGTTGGGTATGGCAAGAACCGTCGCGGATGGCAGACGGGTCCTCTGCGCCGGTGGGGATCAAGTGACCGCCGATCGCATCGAGGCAGTCCTCGAACGGGAGGCCGGCGGTTGGACCGTCGAGACCGCGACGGACGCATCGAGCGCGCTCGAACGAATTCGGTCCGAATCGTTCGACTGCGTCGTCTCCGAATACGACCTGCCCGATAGCGACGGAATCGAACTCCTCGAACGCACTCGGACGGTGGATCCCGATCTACCGTTCGTTCTCCACGTGATGGACGGCTCGGAGGCGATCGCGAGCGAGGCAATCTCCGCGGGCGTCACCGACTACGTTCGTCGGAGCCGTGACAGCGACGGCGACGGCGACAACGACAGCGACGGCGACAACGACGGCGACGGCGCGGCCCTCACGAGGGCGGTGCGAAAGGCCGTTTCTGGCCGTCTATCCCCTCGCACGAACGGCGCAGAGGGGACGAGCGCGAGCCGACACGCCCGACGGATGGAGACGCTCATCGGCAACCTCCCGGGAATCGTCTACCGCTGCCGGAACGAGCCGGAGTGGCCGTTTGAGTTCGTGAAAGGCGAGAGCCGATCGCTCACCGGCTACAGGGCAGCGGAGTTGGAGAGCGACGAGGTTGCGTGGGGCGGGGACATCGTGCATCCCGACGATCAGGACGCGGTGTGGGAGGCGGTGCAAGAGGCGGTCGATCGCGGCGAGGGATTCGAGGTCACCTACCGGATACGCACGAAGCACGGAACGACGAAGTGGGTATGGGAGCGGGGGGAGATCGTCGATCCGACGGTCGACGGGCGGGCGATGCTGGAGGGGTTCATCACCGACATCACTGAACGGAAGCGGTACGAGCGGGAACTCGAACAACGAAACGGGGAGCTCGAACGGTTCACCGACATCGTCTCGCACGACCTCCGAAACCCGCTGAACGTGGCGCGCGGGCGGGTCGAGCTGGCACAGGACGGGTGCGAGAGCGAGCACCTCGATCGGGCGATCGCGGCCCACGATCGCATGGAGGAGCTCATCGACGACCTGCTCACGCTCGCGCAGAGCGGCGAACGGAAGACCGAGACGGAACGGATCGCGGTGTCGGTGGTCGCCGAGCGGGCGTGGCGAAACGTCCCCACCCGGGACGCGACCCTGTCGACGTCGATCGATCGGACCGTCGAGGCCGACCCCGGGGGGCTCACGCAGCTCTTCGAGAACCTCGTGCGCAACGCGGTCGAGCACGGCGGCGACGACGCGGCGGTGACGGTGGGCGAGGTCGACGGCGGCTTCTACGTGGAGGACGACGGTCCGGGGATCCCCGAAGACGACCGCGAGGATGTGTTCGACGCCGGATACTCGACTGCCGACGACGGGACGGGATTCGGACTGGTCATCGTCGAAGAGATCGCGGCGGCGCACGGATGGAACGTCGAGGCGGTCGACGGCGAGGACGAGGGCGGCGAGGACGAGGGCGGCGAGGGCGGCGGTGCCCGGATCGAGGTGACGGGCGTGTCGTGGGCGCAAGCGTGAGTTCACCCCGGTCACGCGACTGAGAACGCCCGGATCGCGCGCGGCGGTCGCCGATGCGGCTGCGCGCACACCGTCGCCGCCACGCCGTTTAAGCCCTCGCCGGCACAACGGTATCGTATATGCCATCCACGATGGAGGTCGCGTGCGAGGACGACGACTGCGAGCTCGACATGTTCGAGAACCACTACACGTACGACGTTCCCGACGATCACGCGGTCGAAGACCTGACGTGTCCGTACTGCGGCGGAAGCGATCTCGCCGAGATCGAGGTGTAGCCCGTGACCGGACTCGTCGAGGCGGGACGGTCAGCCTTCCGGAGGGCCCTCGCACGCGTCGGGCGTGGCTGGAGCAAGATGCAGGAGCGTCGGCCGCTCTCGTATGACCTCCTCGAAAGCGACGATTCCTACCTCGTCGTCTTCGACGCTCCCGGCGTCCGGGGCGAGGACCTGAACGTTACGTTCCTCGACCGCACCGTCGAGGTGCAACTCGACCGGTTCCGCGGCTTCTACGACGGCTACGAGATGCTGTTTCCCGGCCGCGGCGTCTCCCTCTCGGGGAGCGCGGAGCTCCCGCGAGACGCGGACGTGACCCCGCAGGGCGCGAACGCGACGCTCACGCGGAACGGGACGCTCCAGGTGGAGATCCCGAAGACCGAGGACGCGCGGGACGTCGAGGTCGTCGAGGAAGACGGCCCCGACGAAGAAGACGATCCCGTCGAGGAGGACGCCCTCGACGACGAGGACTGAGTTCCCGCTACTCCCGCGGGCGCTCTTCCCCGGAAAATCCGTCCGCGATCGCGACCGTCTCGTCTCCGTCGAAGCGTCCGGGATCGAAGGCGGCGATCCACGGCGACTCGGGGTCCCCGGGAACGACGCCGCCGAGCGACGCCAACACGCCCTCGGCGACGAGTTCGCCGATCGCCGGTGCCCGCATGAACCCGTGTCCCTGCCACCCGGCGGCGACGAACACCCGGTCGGCGGGGACGGTACTCGGATTGTGAGCGGTGTCGGTACACGGATCGTGAGCGGTGTCGGTTCCCGTACCACGGCCGGCGTCGGCTGCCGTTCCGTCCAGGGGCCCGACGAGGGGGTCGCCGTCGGGAGTCGCCGTGCAGAGCCCGGCCCACGCGCGCTTCGCGTCCGAGGAGCGAGCGCTCACGGCGTCGATCCGCTCGCGGAGCGTCGCCGAGACGGACTCGACGAACCAGTCGTCGGCGTCGCGATCGTAGTCGTCAGGGTCGGCCGGAACCGGCTCAGTCCCGTCGCCGGCGAGCAAGCCGGTTGCGTGCGGTCGAAGGTAGACGCCCGCCGTCGCGTCGTACACCATCGGACCGTCGTACGGAGTCCGGACCGTCACCGCCTGCACGCGGTAGGGGACGACGGGGACGGCGATCCCCGCGTCGCCCAGGAACCCGGCGGTGTGGGTGCCGGCGGCGACGACGATCGCATCGAACTCGCGGCGGTCGGGTCCGGAACCGTTCCCCTCGACGAGCCGCAGTTCGGCCCTCCGCTCGGCGAGCGCGACCTCGATCCCCGTTCGGATCGCGACCCCCTGGCGGCGCGCCCGCTCGCCCATCGCGTCGACGTAGCTCGCGGAGTCACACCACCCGGCGTTCTCCGCGACCGCGGCGACCGCGAGGTCCTCGGTGGCGATCGGGAACCGGTCGCCGAGGGCGGCCGGTTCGACGAGCGAGACCGCTCGTCCGTGCGCGCGCATCCGATCGACCATCGCCGGCAGGGCATCGGCGTCGGGGTCTCCCTCGCGGACCGCGATGACGTACTGACAGGGGGTGAACGAGAATCCAGGGAGCGTCCGGTCGAACGCTCGAAATCGCTCCATCGCGCGGGCGGCGAGCGCGGCGTCGACGTCCTCCGCGTACGCGTCGTACAGCACGCCGGCGGCGCGTCCGGAGCTCTCGCCGCCGAGAGGGCCGCGTTCGAAGAGCGTCACCTGGGCACCGCGGGCCGCGAGGTCGGCGGCCGCGGTGACGCCGACAGCGCCGCCACCGACGACCGCGATCGTCGGTGAGGCTCGCACCGGCAGAGACCCGGAGCGATTCATACACCCACCATTCACCGAGGATGATTAAAAACAACGAGCCCGCTTCTCGAGAAGCGATCGGACGGATCCGAAATCCGCTGACACAGTTGTCGTAGACGAAACTCACGTCGCGATCGTGCAGGGATCAAGTTGAACGATGAACTCGGTGTCACTCGTGATTACGCCCGAAACTGGCGTGTTGTCCATCGTGGACGTCCGTTCGAGGTCGTCCTCTGAAGCAGTGATCACCTGTCGGACGTCCTCGACGAGCCATCCGACAGCGCCGTCACTCTCCGTCAGCTCGTCGGTGTCGAGCACGACGATATGTGAACGATCGCTGTCGTAATCGACATCCAGCACGACGCTCGGGTCGATGACGGTCGTGGTTCGCCCTCGGAGATCTGTGACGCCAACGACGTGTTCCGGAGCGGTCGGAAGCGAACGAATCTCGTCCATGTTGACTATTTCGTCGATGTACGCGATGTCGATACAGTACCGCTCGCCTCCCAATCGGAATTCGAGGAGCTGACCCAGCGGCTCAGTCATGTGATGATTCCCCCGCAAGCAGCTCCTGGAACCCCTCGTTGACCTCCGAGACCATTGATGACTGTTCTTCGACGGCAGCGCTGATGTTATCCGTCTCGCCGCTGATCTCCTCGGCGTTGGATGCCGTCTGATCGATCATCGAAGCAATCTCCTCGGTGCTCGCCGCCTGTTCGTCGGTCGCGTGTGCGACTTCTTCGATACCGATATTAAGCTCACCGACCGAATCGCCGATCTCCTCGAACATCGTCAGCGTCGACTGGACCTCCGAGATCCCATTTTCAACCGCTTTCTCGTTGTCTTCGAGCCCCTCGACAGCCCGTTTGGTGTTGTGTTGTATTCCGTCAACGAGCTCTTCGATGTCGTTTGCGCGCCGCTGAGACTTCTCTGCCAGCGATTTGATCTCCTCCGCGACGACCGCGAACCCAGCTCCAGCCTCACCGGCGCGTGCGGCCTCGATCGAGGCGTTGAGTGCGAGGAGATTCGTTTGGTCCGCGATATCGTTTATCACTGCGACCATGTCGTCTATCTCTTCGACGCTATCGTCGATCCGATGGACCCGCTCGTTTATCTCGGCCGAGGAATCGTCGATTCGAGTCATTGCCGTCCGCGTGTCACGTGCGGCCGAGCGACCCTCAGAGGCAAGCTCGTTTACCTGTTCGCCCTCACTTGCGACCTCTTCAGCAGAAGACGCGATCTGCTCAACGGCAGCGCTCATGTCCGACACCTCGTTTTGGACTTCCCCCATGCCGTCGGCTTGCTCGCGGGACAGCGCAGCGATTTCCTCAGTTCGAACGGCAATATCCTCCGACGCGCTCTGTAGCTCCGCCAGCGCGTGTGCGGCGTTTTCGATGTCGTCGTCCTCGTGATCTCGTGCGACCTCAACGGTTTGTTTGGTATCTTCTGTCGTAGCCATTGCGGTCGCAACATAGAATAATTTGTATTTAGCTATGTCTGTCGAATTGATATGTATGATAACCATTGCTTAATGACTGAGACACGATATCAGAACAGATACCTCGTTTTGAGGATCGAAAGCGGCTGGCGAACGGCGTCTCACAAACTATTTCGGGCCCTTAGACGATCGACGAAAGCGGTGACGACCGCCTAAAATCGACTGCGTTAGGTCCCGTCGAACAGCATCGAAAGGAGTGCATTAGTTCCTCGACGGAGTCGTTGGGAAACTGCCGAATCGGAAACGTCCAGTTCGTCGCTTAGCTCCTTGAGCGAACTCTCTCGGGGGACACAGAAGTACCCGGCGTCACAGGCGACCCGGAGCGCAACCTCCTGTTGCGGCGTGAGAACGGCGTTGAGAAGCCCCTGGTCACTGGCTGACTCGTACACACGTTCGACGTGAACGCCGTGGTCGTTTCGTTCACACCGCTCGACGAATTCGTGTAATATTTCGTAGTTCGGACACCGAAGCCGAAATAGCCACGTTTCAGACGTCTTGACCGCCTCGACGATTTCGACGCGCAAGTTGGCAATGTTCCCCAGCAGTGATCCGGTACGTAGCGGAAGTTCGAGCGAGACGAGCAGCGCGTTTGCAGGTCGATCGACGATCCGTATCGAGGTTATGGTGTCCTCTTTTCTGAGGGAGTCAACACTCTCCTCGGCTCCGTCACCAATAAAAACGCTATAACAGACGATCGAGCGTTCGAGGGTGAGCAGCAGCGGAACTCTAATCACGAGTTCGGAATTAGATTCCGCGATCGATTCCAATACGGAATCCGTCGGTGTGAATTCGAAATCAACGAATAGATTCATTGAAGTTGTGCGTCGGTATCGTAATCGATCTTCGCATTTTCGTGATACTAATAGACATACCATTCGCATACAAAACAGTTGCTTACGGAGAACAAATACGCGACCAGACCAACGAAACCAGTGTTTTCGCGCAATCAAATATTCTCCCGGTGGTAATTGGGAACTCTACAAAGGCTCGAAGAACTCACTCACAACCATTCCACAATTCCCGGAGGAGCTGAGCCTGTCGATCCGGGCGGTGACCCGCACGTCCCCGGCCACGTTATGAGGCTCGCGCCCGTTGGTCCGGTATGAACAAACTCGTCGACGGCGAGTGGCGAACGGACGCATACGAGACCACGAACGAGGACGGTGCCTTCGAGCGCGGCGAGACGACGTTCCGGAGTTGGATCGCCGGCAGCGACGTGCCCGACCACGTCGACGACGAGCCGGACGAACGGTTCCACCCCGAGGCGGGCCGGTATCACCTCTACGTGTCATACGCCTGTCCGTGGGCCCATCGGGCCCTGCTCGCGCGGTCGCTGCTCGGGTTGGAAGACGCCATCGGCGTGAGCGTCGTGGATCCGTGGCGGGGCGACGACGGCTGGCAGTTCTCCCCCGAGAAGGACGGGTGCACCCGGGATCACCGCCGCGGCAGCGACTACCTCCGGGAGCTGTACGTCGCGGCCGACCCGGACGCCACCTGCCGCGTGACGGTCCCCGTGCTGTGGGACACCGAGACGGAGACGATCGTCAACAACGAGTCTCGCGAGATCCTGCGAATGCTCTCGACCGCGTTCGACGACCTCGGCAACAACGTCTCGCTGCTGCCGGACGGTGGCGGAACGGAAGAGACCGACGAGGCGACCGTCGAGCGCGTCGACGAGGTCGTCACCGAGATCTACGAGCCGATCAACAACGGCGTCTACCGCGCCGGGTTCGCGACGTCCCAGGGGGCCTACGACGAGGCGATCGACGAACTGTTCGGAGCGCTGGATCGCTGGAACGACCGCCTCGCAGACCGGCGCTACCTCGTCGGCGACTCGCTCACGGAGGCCGATGTCTGCATGTTCACGACGCTGGTCCGTTTCGACCAGGTCTACCACACGCACTTCATGTGTAACCGGCGATTCATTCACCAGTACGAGCACCTCTGGCCGTACCTCCGGGATCTCTACCAGACGCCGGGGGTTGCCGAGACCGTGAACATGGACCATATCAAGGAGCACTACTACACGACTCATCCCGACGTGACGCCATCCGGTATCATCGCGCGCGGACCCAATCTCGACTGGGAGGCGGAACACAACCGCGATCGACTCGGCGGCGACGCACCGACGCCGAACGCTGCGGACTGAGTCCGCGAGGACCCGCCCAGCGGCGACGTTCGCGTCCGTATCACCTCGACTGCGACGAGTGAGACGCAGCGGCGACGCGGCGGACACGCTCGCCGAATCACCGAATCACCGACGGAAACGACGGAAACGACAGAAAAGCAGTGACCCGGCTTCCGACGATGCCGAACGCGTCTATTCGTCTCCCTGCGCGTCGACGATGACGACCTCGCCGTCCTCGACGGAGACGTTGATGAGGGTCTTGACGTTGTAGTCGGTGTCGTCGAGCTCGTTCTCGCCGGCTTTCTTGATCACGGCGACGACGTCGACGACCTCCGCGCCGACCTCGTTCGTGAGCGCGTCGAGGATCGCCTTCATCGTGCCGCCGGTCGAGAGCACGTCGTCGAGCACGAGGACGCGGTCGCCCTCCTCGACGTCGTTGATGTACATCTCCGACTCGGAGTAGCCCGTCTCCTGGAACAGCGGGACCTCGCCGTCGAGGCCGTACTGGCGCTTGCGGATGACGACGAGCGGGATGTCGGTCATGAGCGAGAGCGCGGTGGAGATGTGGATCCCCATCGCGGCCGGAGTGACGATCTTGTCGACGTTCTCCAGCTCCGCCTTCCGGATGATCCGGATGACGATCTCCCGGAGCAGTTCGGGTTCGAGCATGGGAACGCCGTCGCTGATCGGGTGGACGAAGTACTGGTACTCGCCTTTCTCGATGATCGGCGCGTCGAGGAGCGACTGCCGCAACTGGTCCATGTCGCCGGTACTCGGGCGGATTAATAAAGCGTGGCGATCCCCCGATTCCGTGGACGCCGATGGCACGGCCCGTGATTGTGACGTCGCTGGGGCGGGCCGAGGTGCCGCGGTCGAGATCGTCGTCACCCTCGACCGCGACCTACTCGAACTCCGGCTCGCGCTTCTCCAGGAACGCGCGCATCCCCTCGCGCTGGTCGTGCGTGCCGAACAGTCCCGACCACGCCCGGCGCTCCAACGCGAGTCCCGCCGACCCCGTTCCTTCGTCGGCCGCGTTCAGTGCCTCCTTCGCGGCCCGCATCGCGAACGCCGGCTTCGCGGCCAGCTCCGCCGCCAGCCCGTCGATCCGAGCGTCGAACTCCCCGTCGGGGACGACCTCGCCGACGAGGCCGATCTCGGCCGCCTCCGCTGCACCGATTCGCTCGCCAAGGAAGACAAGTCGCTTCGCGGTCTCGTCGCCGACGAGCCGCGAGAGCCGCTGGGTGCCGCCCCAGCCGGGGACGATGCCGAGGTCGATCTCGGTCTGCCCGAGCACCGCGCTCTCGGCGGCGACCCGGAGGTCGCAGGCCAGCGCGAGCTCGCAGCCCCCGCCGAACGCGTAGCCGTCGATGGCCGCGATCGTCGGTGCCGGAAACGACTCGATCGCGTCGGCGACGCGGTGGCCGAGCTCGGCGTACGCCTGCGCCGCCGGGGTCGACAGATCGACCATGTGGGAGATGTCCGCGCCAGCGACGAACGCGTCGTCGCCCGCGCCGGCCAGCACGAGCGCGCGGACGTCGGCGGACGCGGCCTCGGACAGGGCCGCCTCGATCGCTTCGAGCGTCTCGACGGTGAGAGCGTTGAGCTGGTTCGGTCGGTCGACGGTCAGGGTCGCGACATCGCTACCGGCGTCGACGTCCAGCGTGATCGTGTCCCACGTCATACCGGCCCCTCGCGGAGGAGGGTGAAAACGGTTCGCCAGCCGGAACGACTGCGGCGTCGCCGCCACCCGACCGCGACCGGGTTACGTTCTGATCACTGCTCAGGTCTCCTCGCGGCTGTCAATCTCGCTGTAGATGAACCACGCGGTCGCGTAAGCGCCGACGAACAGCAGGTACCCGACGACGAGTCCGACAAGCTGGCGGTCGCCGAGCCCGTCCGGCAGGGTCGTCGAGAGGATCGCCAGCGCGACGACGAACACGACGAGGGAGAACAGTCCGGAGAGGGCGTACACGCCGAGGTCGGAGGTGAGGCGATCGCGCACGGCTAGACGATCGCGGCCCGTTGATAAACTACCACCGGTCGCGGCGACGGAGCGGGAGTCGTCGGGCTGACCGCTCGCGCGGATTGCAATCCCTATATGCCCTCGGCTATACGGTCGGGTATGAACGGGAATCGGTTCGGTCGGCTCTTCCAGCTGACGACCTACGGCGAGAGCCACGGCGACGCGATGGGCGTGACGGTGTCCGGCGTGCCCGCGGGCGTCGAACTCGACGAGGAGGCGATCCAGGCGCAGCTCGACCGGCGCAAGCCGGGCCAGTCGATGATCACGACCTCCCGGGGCGAACCAGACGAGGTCGTCGTCAACTCCGGCGTGCAGGACGGGTACACCACCGGGACGCCGATCGGCATGGTGATCCAGAACAAGGACGCGCGCTCGGGCAAGTACGAGCCGTACGTCACCGCGCCGCGTCCCTCGCACGGCGATTACACCTACTCCACGAAGTTCGGCACGCGCAACTGGGGCGGCGGCGGACGCTCCTCAGCGCGCGAGACGGTGAACTGGGTCGCGGCCGGCGCGGTCGCCGAACAGGTGCTCGACGCCTCGGCGCACGACGTCGAGATCAAAGCGCACGTGAACCAGATCGGTGACGTCGAGGCCGCCGACGTGAGCTTCGAGCAGATCCTCGCAAACAGCGAGGAGAACGACGTGCGCTGTGCCGACCCCGAGGCGGCCGCCGAGATGCAGGAGCTGATCGAACGGTATCAGGAGGAGGGCGACTCCATCGGCGGCTCCATCTACTTCGAGTGCCGCGGCGTCCCGCGAGGGCTCGGCGCGCCTCGGTTCGACGGCTTCCCGAGTCGACTCGGACAGGCGATGTTCTCCATCCCGGCGACGACCGGCGTCGAGTTCGGCCTCGGCACGGCCGCCGTCGACGTGGCCGGCAGCGACCGGAACGAGGACTGGACGTTCGACGACGGCGAGTCGTTCGACCACGTCGAGAGCGAGGAGGGCGACCCGGTCCCCGTCGGCAACGACCACGGTGGGCTCCAGGGCGGAATCACCACCGGCGAGCCCATTTACGGCGAGGCGACGTGGCACGCGCCCACCTCGATCCCGAAAAAGCAGCGCTCCGCTGACTGGGAGACGGGCGAGGAGAAGGACGTGCAGGTCGTCGGCCGCCACGACCCCGTCCTCCCGCCGCGGGCCGTCCCCGTCGTCGAGGCGATGCTGTACTGTACCGTCCTCGACTTCATGCTGCTCGCCGGCCGTATCAACCCCGATCGCGTCGACGGCAACCCGGGGCAGTACGACACCGACTACCACCCGAGCAGCCCGGACAACGAGTAGCGAGCGACGGTCGTCCGGTCCGTCGGTGCTCACTCCTCAGGCGACCACTCGCAGGCGTCCCCCGCGGTGAGGTCGTTATCCTCGACGTGCGCCGAGAGGCAGGCGTAGTTGCAGAAGTACGTGGGCGAGCCGCAGCCGTCGTCGCAGTCGCGCACGCAGATCGGGTCGTGGTCGAAGATCCGCGAGCCGCAGTGCGCACACGTCTCGTCGGCGTCGGGCGTCGACACGGTCGTGGACATGTCCGGAAGAAGGACACGCTCGGTTGAAAAGCCGTCGTGGTCCTGCGCGACTCACACCACGACGAGTTCGTCGACGACGACGAGTAGCACGAACCCGACGAGGAACGCGCCGGTCGCCGCGTCGGCGTGGCCGTGTCCGTGCGAGGAGGGGATCAGCTCGCGGAAGACGACTGCGAGCATCGCGCCCGCGGCAAAACCGGAGGCGACGGGGAAGAGTCCGGCGGCGAGCGAGACGAGCGAGAAGCCGAAAGCCGACGCGACTACCTGCGGGACGACCCCCGAGAGCGTGGTGTACCAGAGCACCCGAAGGTTCGACATCCCGGTGTCGGCCATGGGCACCGCGAAGGCGAATCCGTCCGGCACGTTCTGGAGGCCGATCACGACCGCGAGCAGCAGCGCTACCTCCTCTAATCCGGACGCGAAGGCGACGCCGATAGCCAGCCCCTCGGGCGCGTTGTGGAGGGTGATCGCGCCGCCGATGAGCAGCGCCTTCCGGAACGTCACCTCGCGGGCGGCGCGCTGCTCGCGCTCGGTGTCAGCCGCGGCGGCCGTCCCGGTGTCAGGTCCGTCGGCCAACTCAACGGGTCCGTTTGTCAATTCCACGGGTCCCGAAGCGAACGGACTCCCGATCGACGCCGCGTCGTCGCTCGTCGCGCCTCCTTCCGGGAGCCAGGCGCGGTACTGGGCGTGGAGGTGTGGGATCGCGTAGTTCCCGCCGAGCAGCGCGCCACCGCCGAGGAGCAGTCCGACCATGACCTCCCCGAGGGTCCCCTCCTCCATTCCGGGGAGAATCAACCCGAAGACGCTGGCGGCGACCATCAATCCCGCCGCGAGCCCCAACGCGGCGTCGTAGATCCGGTGGGTGACGCGCGCGCGGACGAACACCGGAAGCGCTCCGAGACCCGTCGCGACCCCCGCCACGCCGCTGATGGTCACGACAGCCGGAAGGGTGGTCATGTGGCGCGGTTTCGGCCGCTTGTATTTAAATTCGGCCACGGCAGACTCACCGCTCGATCACGCTTCGGAGGTCCCGCCCGTACGCGCCGGCGGCGACCGCGGCGGTCGCCAGCGCGCCGGAAGGAATCACCGCGAACAAACCGGACGTGGTTCCGACGCCGAACCGCGCCGCGAGGCCGACGGACACCCACAGGCTCGCGGCCGCCGCGAGTGCGAGCAGCCCACCGGTGACGCGCCGGTCCTCGCGGTCGAGTGCCACGCCGGCGGTCGCGCTGGCCGCGGCGAGGAGGTGGAAGCCGATCGCGAGAGGCCACGCCCGGATCGACGCCGGGAGCGACGCGAAGGGACGCGACTGATCGAGGAAGTAGGTCCACACCGAATACCCGCCGAAGCTGAGCGACCCGCCGACCGAGCCGGCGGCGGACCCGCCGGATTCCGCCGCGGTGAGGAACCCCCAGAGGCTCACGACCGTGAGCCCGTCTCCGACGGGGACCACCACCATCGGAACGGCGAGCAAGCCGACGACGAGGACCCACCCCAGTCGGCCGTCGATCCGCCGGTCGTCCTCACCGGTGGATCCCGCCGAACCCTCGAGCCGACGTGGACCTCCGGACATGATGTCGTCTCGAGCGGCCGTAGATAAGTATCGCCCGGGACGCACTCGTCCGTTCGGAATCGGGACGGTACCCACCCGAGAGGGCACAGTTCGTCTCGATCGGACGCGCAACGCTCTTTGAGTCGGGGGGCGCGTACTGTAGTATGCAAGTCACAGTCGTCGGAAGCGGGTACGTCGGGACCACCCTCGCGGCCTGTCTCGCCGATGTTGGCCACGACGTGACGGCCGTCGACATCGATCCGGACGTCGTCGCGGCGGTGAACGACGGCCGCGCGACGATCCACGAACCGGGACTCGACGACCTGCTAGCCGATCACGCGAACGACCGGCTTCGCGCGACTACCGAGTACGACGGCGTCCCCGACGCCGCCGTCACGTTCCTCGCGATCGGGACCCCCTCCCGCGAGGACGGGAGCATCGACCTCGGCCCGCTCACCGCGGCCGCCGAGATGACCGGCGAGGCGATCGCGGCCGCGTCCGAGGACGACGGGGCGACCCCCGAAGGCGACCGCCACCTCGTTGTCGTCAAGAGCACGGTCACGCCGCCGGGGGTCCGCGAGATCCGGGAGGCGCTCCGTGCTGGCGCGGGCGAGGCCGCCGATCGCGTCGAGCTCGCGACCAACCCGGAGTTCCTCCGAGAAGGGTCCGCCGTGGACGACTTCCAGCACCCGGACAAGCTCGTCTTCGGGACCGAGTCTGGGTGGGCCGCGGAGCGGTTGGAGACCCTCTACGATCCGCTGCTCGCGTCGACCGACGCGGACGTGCCGATCGTCCGAACCGACCCCGAGACGGCCGTGATGATCAAGTACGCGAACAACGCCTTCCTCGCGTCGAAGATCTCGCTCGCGAACGACCTCGGGAACATCTGCAAGCGGTTCGGAATCGACGCGTACGAGGTGATGGACGCGGTCGGGCTCGACGACCGAATCGGGGCGAAATTCCTCCGGTCGGGGGTCGGCTACGGCGGGAGCTGCTTTCCCAAGGACGTCGACGCCATCCGGGCCGCGTCCCGCGAGGCCGGGTACGAGCCCGCGCTCCTCGACGCGGCCGTCGCGGTGAACGACGGGCAGCCCGAACGCATGCTCGACCTCCTCGACTCCCACGTCGACGTCGCGGGCGAGCGCGTGGCGGTACTCGGCCTCGCTTTTAAACCCGGGACGGACGACGTCCGGAACTCCCGGGCGATCCCGATCGTCGAAGGGTTGCGCGAGCGCGGCTCGGAGGTCGTCGGTTACGACCCCGTTGCCGCCGAGAACGCGCGCGAGCTGTTCCCCGGGATCGAGTACGCGGACTCGGCCGACGCGGCCCTCGACGGCGCGGCGGCCGCGCTCGTCGTCACCGACTGGGACGAGTTCGCGGCGCTCGGCGACGCCTTCGACGCGATGACGATCCCAAACGGAGCGGACGGTCCGGTCGTGATCGACGGGCGGCGAGTGATCGAGCGGCGCGAGGGGCTGACGTACGAGGGGCTTACGTGGTGATCGAGCGGTTCACGAGGTGATCGGGCGTTGGGAGGGCGGTCGACTGAGCCGGATTTATATACCAGCCGAGAAAGTATTTCGCATGGCGGCCCTCCAATCCATCCGTCCGGCAGTCAGTGGCGTCGTTCGCAACCCGATCCTCGTCGCGGTCACGGCGCTGTTCGGGCTCTCACAGCTTCCCAACCTGCTCGTACAGCCCGGGCAACCGATCCTCGCAGGGGTGTTATCGCTCGCCACGTTCGGCGTCATGGTGCTCGCACTTCCGTTCTTCCAGGGCGGGGTGCTCGGCATGGCCAGCGAGGCGCTCGCGGGGCGAACGAGCCTCGGAACGCTGGTAGCGACCGGAAAGGCGAACTACGTTTCGTTGCTCCTGGGCTACTTCGTCCTGCTGGCGCTGAACCTCGTCTTCGGGTTCGTCACCTTCATGGGCGTGCTCATCGCCGTCGTCGGCGGCTCCGTCGGCGGCGTAGACGCTGCGTCGGGCTTCGGGGCGAACACCACGCTGCTGGTGGTCGCCGCGATAGTCGGCGTCGGTCTGCTCCTCGCGTACATCGTGGTCACCGTCTTCATTCAGTTCTACGCGCACGCGGTCGTACTCGACGGAACCGACCTCGTCGCCGGCTTCCGTCGGAGCGCCGGACTCGTCCGCTCGAACCTCCTGAGCGTGATCGGATACACCGTGATACTCGGCGCGGGAAGCCTCCTCGTCGGCACGCTGGCCGCCGCCGCGTCGTTCGTCTTCACCCCACAACCGCCGGGCAGCCCGGCGGTGTCGCTCATTTCCATCGACCAAACCCCGGCGCTCCTCGTCGCTGGCGCGGTCGGATACATCCTCCTGACCGGGGTGTTCGGCGCGCTCTACGCGACGTACTCCGTCGCCTTTTACGAGCGGATCAGCCCCGGCCCGGTCGCGGGCGACGCCTGATCGATCGATACCAGGCCGCCGGCGGGGAACTGTTGCTGTGTCGTTGATGATGCGATGAATTGGCATCTGCCGGCTATACATCGCGACTAACTCGACGCTGACACGGTGACCGCTTCCAACGCCCCAGTCGCCGGCGACAGGACTCGTTTATTTATAAGCAGCCGTCGCTGTCGCGCTCGGTTCTTTCCGTGGCATAGCGGCGGCGACGGTCTGTAACACTCGCTCCCGCTAGCGATTTTCCACCATCGATCCTCCGTCGGACTGAGCGGTTCGCGCGGTCGGTGACACCGACGTGAGTCAGAGCCCCGCAACGCGCAGCCGCTCGGGGACGAACGTCCGCTCCGCGAGCGCAACGATGCCCGTCCCGAGCGCCACGCCGGCGAGGAAGCCGGGGCCGTACGGGAAGAGCCGCGGTGCGAACGCGAGCGCGACGCCAAGCCAGACCGACGCGACGAGAAGCCCGACGCCGAAGGCGACGTACATCAGCGTCGCTCGCCGGTCCGCCGAGAGCCTGTCTCGCGCCAGCCATGCGACAGGCCCGAGGACGAGGGCGGTGGCGACCGCCCACGCAGTCGCGAGCCCCCACGGTTGCGGATCGGCAGCGTAGAACTGGACCGCCGCGAAGGCGCAGACCGCGACGAGCGCGGCGGACCGTCCGAGTCGCCGTCTGCGAGAGGACGCTTCGGAGGGCATCATAGAGGGTACAAGCGTCGGTTTCGGCCGAATCCTCATAAGCGATCTGGCGAGCCCACGTGTTCCGCACGCTTTTCCCGTCTCGGCCGACTACGGTGGGGCAACATGACCGATTCGCCCGCGTCGGATCGGGGCTCGCTCCCGCCCGACCCGAACGACCTCTCCGTCACCATCGTCGACGGCTACGTCGACGAGCCGGCGCACTTCGGCGTCCCGCCGTACATCTCGACGTATCCACGGTACACGGCCGGCGCACTCGTCGACGCGGGCGTTCCCGAGACGCAGATCACCTACCACACCATCGACGAACTCCGGGAGGATCGGGGCAAGCACGCCGACGTCGCCGACGCCGACCTGTTCGTCTACGTCGGCGGGATGACCGTTCCCGGCAAGTACGTCGGTGGCACCCCTGCAGAGCCCGACGAGGTGCGCGAACTGGGCTGGACCGCGGACGGCGTCACCCTGCTGGGCGGTCCCGTGCGGTTCGGCGTCGGCGAGGAGAACGCGGGCGCTCAGGAGACGGAGCGCGACGACCTCGACTACGACTTCGTCGCCATGGGCGACGTGGAGGCGGCGGCCCACGACCTCGTCCGCGAGGGGTTAGAGGGGTTCGGTAACCGGATGCGGGACAACCCGGAAATCGACCGGTGGGCCGAGAAGGGGGCGTTTGTCGTCGAACAGCACCCGAACCACCCCGACTACCTCATCTGCGAGATGGAGACCTCTCGCGGGTGCGCGTACCGCTGTTCGTTCTGTACCGAGCCCCTCTACGGGAGCCCGGCGTTCCGCGAGGCCCAGTCCGTCGTCGACGAGGTCGACGCGCTCTCGAACCGGGGAGTCAAACACTTCCGTCTCGGCCGACAGGCCGACATCCTCGCGTTCGGCGGCGACGGCGAGGCACCGAACCCCGACGCGCTTCGCGAGCTGTACGGCGGGATCCGCGACGTCGCGCCCGACCTGCGGACGCTCCACCTCGACAACATGAACCCGGTGACGATCACCGATTACCCCGAGGCCTCCCGCGAGGCGATCCGGGTCATCGCCGCGCACAACACGCCCGGCGACACTGCCGCCTTCGGGCTCGAATCGGCCGACCCGATAGTCCAAGAGCAGAACAACCTGCTCGTCACCGCCGAGGAGTGCCTGGAGGCCGTACGCGTCGTCAACGAGGAGGGCGGGTGGCGGCCGGGCGACGCCCCGGAGACGACGCCCGGTACCGACGACCGGGTGACGGGGCCGTCGACCGGGCCGGACGCCTCGCCGCGGCTCCCGAAGCTGCTCCCCGGGATCAACCTCGTCCACGGGCTCGCGGGCGAGCGGCCGGAGACCTACGAGCACAACAAGGCGTTCCTCCAGACCGTCTACGACGAGGGGCTGATGCTCCGCCGGATCAACATTCGGCAGGTGATGGCGTTCGCGGGCACGGAGATGGCCGAGACGGGCGCGGACATCGCACAGGAGCACAAAGACCAGTTCCAGGCGTACAAACGCGAGGTCCGCGAGACGGTCGACAACCCGATGCTCGACCGGGTCGTCCCGCCGGGAACGGTCCTCCCGGACGTGCACCTGGAATACCACCAGGACGGCAAGACGTTCGGTCGCCAGCTCGGCACGTACGCCCTCCTCGTCGCGGTCCCCGGCGAACGCGAGCTCGGGACCGCGATCGACGTGGCGATCACCGACCACGGCTACCGCTCCGTGACGGGGGTCCCGTACCCGCTCGACGTCAACGCCGCGTCGATGGACGAGCTGACCGCGGTCCCCGGGATCAACCGGAGCACGGCCGGGGACGTCGTCGTGGGGCGACCATACGGTTCGCTCGACGAGGTCGACACCGGCGTCGCGGACCTCTCGCGATTCGCCGTCGTCGACGACGTCGACGTTCCGATTCCCGGCCGCGACCGGGCCGGATCGGGTCCCGGGCCGGCGGCGCGCTCCGGACTCGATCGCGGCGAGTCCCCGGCCGACCGCGGCGATCGCTCACCCGCCGGCCGCGGCGACTGAGACCGATGCCGTCGTCCGAAGCGTCGCTGCCCGAATCGCCGCCGTCGATCACCCGCATCGAGGTCGAAGTGGATACCCGCGCGCCCGAGGGGACGACGAACGCCTACGTGATCGGCGGGCTCCTCGTCGACCCCGCGGCCCGCACGGGAGCGTTGGACCGTGCGATCGGCGTCCACGGATCGAGGTCCGCCGACGGGGACGCCGATGTCGACGAGACGGACCCCGCTGGAGTGGACGCGATCGCGGTGACGCACACCCATCCGGATCACGTTGGCGCGGTCGCCGAGTACGCCGACCTGACCGGCGCGACCGTGTTCGCGCACGCCGACCACGTCGATCGGTTCGCGGACGCGACGGGGATCGATCCGGACGGCACCTTCCGAGACGGCGACCCGGTCGGAGGGGCCGGCGTGCGCGCGTTCGAGACCCCCGGGCACGCGCCGGACCACGTCGCGTTCGCGGCGGAGGTCGCGGTCGAGGAGCCTGGGACTCCCCGCGACGGTACCGCCGACGGCGACAGCGACGATGGCAACGAACCGCACCGCGAACTGGTCTGCGGCGACCTCGCGGTCGCAGAGGGGAGCGTCGCGGTCGGTGCGCCGGACGGGGACCTCCGCAACTACCTCGCCAGCCTCGAACGAGTCCGTGACGCCGGATTCGATCGACTCCGACCCGGCCACGGCCCGCCGATCGACGACCCGGACGCCGTCTGTCGGCGGCTTATCGATCACCGGCTCTCGCGGGAGCGAGCGGTCCTCGACGCGGTCGCCGGCGGCGCGAACGACGTGGACGCCGTCCTCTCCTGCGCCTACGAGAAGGACCTGACGGGCGTCGAGGACCTCGCGCGGGCGACGGTGGTCGCCCATCTCGAGAAGCTCGTCGCGGAGGGGGAAATCGGAGGGGAGTGGACGGCGCGGATCGGCGGCCGATAGACCGACGGAGGGCGGGGCCCGGCCGCGCGGTCAGGGCTCGGGTTCAAGCTCAGCGGCGACCGCCGACAGGGGGGTTTCGGTGACGTCGACGAACCGTCCGCCGACGTCGACGACGCCGCCGTCGGTCTCCGGGTCGTCGCCGACGTGGACCAGCGTCTCGGATGAGACTTCGAGCGCGGCGGCGACCGCCTCGAACGCGTTCGGGTGCGGCTTTCGCCAGCCGCAGCCGACGCTGGTCGTGACCGCGTCGAACTCCCCGCGGAGTCCGGCGCGGATCAGCGTCTTGGGAACGAGCTCCGGCACCGCGCAGTTCGAGAGCAGGCCGACTGGGCCGTGCGCCGCCACGTCTCGGACCGCGGTCAACGCGCCGTCGCGTCGGGTCACGTCTGGATCGAACGCCGCTACCACGGCGTGGCGGACGATGTTCCCCGGGGCGTCGACGCCGCGGGAGTCGAGCGCGTGCGCGACGTGGGCCGGGAGCGGGACCTCTGCGCCGGTCGGAGCGTCCACGTGCCGCTCGCCGTACGCGACGTGCCAATCGTCAGGCACGGCGACGCCTCGCGACTCGAGTTCGCGCGCGACGACCTCAGCGGGGTCGACAGGGTACTCGACGTCGACGAGCGTCCCGAACAGATCAAAGGTGACTGCCACGATATCGTCCCTAGGACGAAAACGAGATTGAAGCTGTCGGTCCGCGCGAAGGCCGATCAGCCGGTGGTCACGGCCGACCCGGCACGTCACAGAACTGGTGCGACGTGAATGGAGTAGAACCGATAGAGTCCGGTGACCCACGCGCAGAGCCAGAGGAGCAAGAACCCGGCCACCCCGATTCGGAGCCGGGCTCGCCAGTGACCCATGTTCTCGTGTAACTCGTCGATGTCGGCGTCGGGGTTCTCGTACGCGTCCGCGTTGCGCTTCGCCTGAAAGATCCTCACGATGCCGGTGAGCGCGAACGCCAACAGCGCGTACGCCTGGAGGCCGAAGAACGCGTGGATCACGGCGAGGCCGGTGAGGCGTCTGAGGACCCGCGGTATCATCCACGCGACGATCGGAACCGTCGTCAGCGCTAGCCCGACAGCGATGTACCGCAGGTGGTGCGTGAGGACGTTCCATGTCACGGTCTCGGCGTCGATCATGATCCACGCCCCGTACAGGAGAAACGGGAGGCTCGCCGTCACGGACAGCCCGGCCAGCGTCGCGATAACCGACGGATCCACCATTGATCGCCGCTACGATCCCCGGCGCGTAAAGCTCCCCGATCCCAGCGCCTCCTCGCGAGGATCGGTTGCAGTAGTCGTCGATCGGACGCGGTTTGTCGCGGTCGGTCGCGGTAGTCGTCGATCGGACGCGGTTTGTCGCGGTCGGTCGCGGTAGTCGTCGATCGGACGCGGTCGGTCGCGGACGAAAACAGTTAGCGTCCGGAGCCCATACACCCGAGCAATGGAGGACACCTCGACGGGATCGGAGCCGGATCGGCGGCCGGATCGGGTACCGGACGAGCCGGATGGAGACGTCGACGACGACGGTCTCGGCGACTCCGACGCCCCCGAGAACGCCGACAACGCCGACGACCTCGACGAACTCCGGGAACGGGTCGAAGCGGAGTACGACTTCGACGACTTCGGGCCGTCGGACATGGCGCGCATGAGCGCCGAGGAGTGGGACGCCGCCTTCGATCCGGATTCGTGGATCACCGGAGATCGGTTGCTCGACCGCGTCGAGGCCGAGTTGAAGTCTCGGATCGCTCGACGAGAGGTGTTCGGCGTGCTAGAGCGCGTCCGCGCCGACGGTGACGAGCGGATCCTCGTGTACTCCGACGAGGGATACGCGATCGTGCGGCCGACCGGCGAGGTGGCGGGACAGGGAACCGTCCTCAGAGATCTCGAACCGATCGTCGCGCTCGCGGCGATGGAGTCGTACGACGTGCCGGAGCCGCCAGACGACTGGTCGCTCCCGCATCCCGACACGGTTCCCGAGGGCTCCGGCGAGTTCGGGAATCTGATCGTTCAGATCGTCGCGACCGTGCAGGTTCTCGCCGGCGGTGCGCTTCTCGTCGCCTCGGTCGTCACCGATCTGAACACCATCGTCGCCCCCGCGGTGGGGATCGTGTTCCTCCTCGTCGGCCTGTTCCTGTTCGTGATGGTGGCGAACGCTCGCCTCTCCGATCGGTTCCGATCCGAGGAGTATCGCGAGCGGCTTCGGGCCCTCCGCGAGGCGAAGGAGCGACCCGACTTCGTGCCGGTCGAAAACGGTGTCATAGAGGAGAGCGAACTGGACGAATAAACCGCCGATATCGGCGGGCACAGACCGTGTAAACCCTTCCACGTCGGCGGGTTCAGTCGGTGGGTTTAAGCGCACCCCGTTCTGAGTGAACCTGTATGAAAAGGCGGGATTTCGTGCGGACGGCCGGCGGTGCGACCGCCGCGGTCGCGGCCGGGGCCGGGGCGACCGGATCGGCCGCCGCACAGGAGGAGCAGCCGGACTGGCCGAGCGGGGTCACCAACGGGAACCTCGGCGAGTACGTGGACGCCCGCGGGGAAAGCGAAGTGACCGTGGAGGTCGGCGCGGGCGACGACGGGCTCGCGTTCAACCCGACCCAGCTGTGGGTCGATACGGGCACGACGATCACGTGGGAGTGGACCGGCAGCGGCGGGAGCCACAACGTCGTCACCGTCGAGGGCGCGGCCGACCTCGATAGCGGCGACGCCGTCGGCGAAGAGGGATACACCTACGAGTACGAGGTGACCGAAGAGGACGCCGGCATCACTCACTACCACTGCGTCCCCCACGACACGACGGGGATGCACGCCGGCATCGCCGTCGGCGAGGACGTCGAAACGGTCGAAGTGGGCGGCGCGTCGACCGGATGGCCCGAGGACATCGCGTACGTCGGCGTCGTGCTTCACCCGCACTGGATCGGGATCGCGGCGATCCTCGGTGTCGGACTCTCGTTCGTATTCACCTTCTACCTCCTGAAGTACGGCGAGTCGTCCCACACCGGCCACGGAGGGTCCCAATGAGTTCCGGCGACTCGTCGTACGGCGACATCCACCGGTACGAGCCGGCGAGGGAGAGCACCGCCGCCGCGATCGCGATCGTGCTGCTCACCGTCATCGAAGTCGTGTTGGTCTCGCTGTTCGTGTACGGGCTCATGTCCGCGTGGGCGTCGACGGAGTTCGGGAACATGTTCGCCGGGGCACTCTTGGCGATGATCTTCATCGACCTCGCGTTCATCCTCCTGTTGTACCGCAAAGAGTTCCTGCCGGACGTGATGATCGTGAAGAAGCGTCGCCGCAAGTGGGAGGACCTCTACGTCCGCGAAGACGAGAAAGACGGCGTGACGATAGATACCGGCAGCGCGATGGAGACCCTCAAGCGGACGGTGTACCCGTACTACAAGAAGTGATCCCACAATGAGTCTCAAAAAACAGGACGAGATGGACCACAACGCGTGGCTCAAAACGCAGGATCTGACGGTTATCGAGACCGCGTTCCTCACCACGCTCATCTGGCTGGACAAGCGGCTGCGCATCGTCGACTACCTCGAACTGCTGGAGACGATGTACTACCGCGCGAACCTCCAGATGCCGAAGAGCCACACCGAGCAGTACGATCTAGACAACAAGTTCTGGTACTGGTACCCCCTGTACTCGCTCGGTTCCCTCTCGATCATCGCGTACTTGGTCGCAGCGGTCACCGGCGCGCTGTTGGGGTTCTACTACTCCCCGTCGACCGCCGGTGCGGCGGCACAGGGTGACCCGACCGCCGCGTACGACTCGCTCGTGATGATCATGACCGACGTTCAGTTCGGCTTCATGCTCCGGTCGATCCACAAGTGGGCGGCCCAGTTCATGACGGCGGCGGTGTTCCTCCACATGCTCCGCGTGTACTTCACCGGGTCGTACAAGGAGCCGCGCGAGGTCAACTGGGTGCTCGGGGTCGTCCTCATCGCGCTGACGCTGCTCTTCGGGTTCTCCGGTTACGTCCTCCCGTGGAAACAGCTGTCCTTCTGGGCGGCGCAGATCGGCGTCGAGATGGCCCTCGCGACGCCCATCGTGGGCGAGTGGGTGGCACAGCTCATGTTCGGCGGCTTCACCCTCGGACAGGCGACGCTCGTGAGAATGTACATCCTGCACGTATTCGTGTTGCCGTTCGTGGTGACCGGGCTCATCGCGCTCCACGTCGGCATCGTCTGGGTGCAGGGAATCGCGGAACCGCACTAATCCAATGACTGACGACGACACTCTCATGACGGACGGCGGCACCGACGAGAAAGCGCGAACAGACGGCGGCCCGCCGGCAACGGTCCCGTCGGACGACGAGACGCCGACCTGGTCCGAGCGCAAGGAGCGCTCGCAGGGGCTCGCGCAACTCACCTACCAGTACTTCGAGCGTTCGCGCCGGGAAGACGAGGATCTTCGCGCCGAGTCGACGTACGTCGAGCGCGACGTGCTCGGATTTCCCGCGTGGCCCCACGAAACCCTTCGGAACCTCGCCATCACGAGTTTCTTCGTCGGGATCATCATCCTCGTCGCGGCCGTGCTCCCGGTTCACTTCGGAGCCCCGGCGAACCCCGGATCGACGCCTTCGGTCATCCTGCCCGACTGGTACCTCTACTGGTCGTTCGGGCTGCTGAAGCTCAATCCGATGAACCCCGAGCTCGCGGTGCTGGGCGGGAACATCCTCCTCGGAAACGAGTTCCTCGGGATCATCGCGCACGGCGTCATCTTCGGAGCCATCACGCTCGTTCCCTTCCTCAACAAGGGGAGCGCTCGCCGTCCCGTCGAGCAGCCGTTCTGGGCCGCGATCGGCGTGACCGGCGTGGTCCTCTCGATCACGCTGGCCGCGCTCGCCATTCAGAACTTCTTCCCCATTCAGCTCGATCTGCTGTTCACGCTCACGTTCCTGCTGCCGGCCGCCGGCGGCATCATCACCTACGCGGTGTTGAAGACGATGCGTGAAGGGTACATGTACGACCTGAACCGCCGGTACTACATGCTGCGGCCGCCGAAGTAACGCCGCTCGGAACCCCCTCCAGCGACCGTTCGCAGTGTGCACTGTCCATGTCATCATCCTCCGACAACGACGATCCGCAGGCGTTCGACGAGACGGGCGACCCGATCGCCGCGAACGACGCGGACGATCCGCGCAACGAACCGACTGGTCCGCGAACTGGCCCGGCGGGTCGCGAGGTCGTCGTCCCGTTCAGGCTCTACAAGGTCGTTACCGTGTTCTCGACGCTGGCCGCCGTCCTCGCGTACATCGTCGGATTCACGCTGATCGACGCGGCGACGCTACAGCTGAGCGTGGTTCGGACCGTGATCGTGTATCTCCTCGGCAGCGTCGGTCTCGCGCCGTCAGACGACATGCTCGTCGCGGGTCTTTCGATCGCTGGAGTGGCGTTCATCGTCGGCGGAACGGCGGTGTACGTCCTCGGAACGCGCTTCCGCGGACGCGGGATGGGAAAGTCTCAAGACGGGTCCAACGAATCATAGGGTAATGGCAGACGAGTTCATCAAGGGCTTCACCCTGTTCGCGATCGGGGCGCTCGCCTGGTTCACGTTCGGCGGGTGGTACCGGACGCCGTCGTACTACGAAATCGTCCAGCTGGTCAACCCGGCAGAGGGCGTCAACACCGCCTACGGGCAGATCGGCCTCCTCGCCGGCGACGTCGCCTTCTGGCTCATGATCGTCGGTCCGCTCGTGTTCTGGGTGCTCGTCCCGGCCAGCCGCGAACTCCGAGACGCTCTCGACGACGACGCCGAGGCGGCGAACTGAACGACCGGTAAGTCTTTCTGCACGATCGGTCACCGACAACTTCCGTCGGGCTCCGTCGCGTTCGTACAACGCTGTTCCGTATTCGCCGGGATTTTCACAATTTCCGACGACACGATAGTCCTCACAGTCCTGCAGTTCGGCCCGGTCTCTCGCAATCGGCGCGTCGCCACCGGCGGTGCCGGTCCCGTTTGATAGTAGTCGCCGGTCCGTTCCGCTCCGAGACGAGAGTTCTCGGCGCACCGATCGAGGGTCGCGGTGCGGGCCGAGTTCGTTGACGGTGCCCCGCTCCGATTCCGCCGCCGTCCGCTCCCCGGATCCGGCCGCGATCCGCTCGCTCCGACCGCGTCACGGCGCGCCCGAGAACGCTGCTATCCGAAGTTCGAAAAAGTCGGTGAACCGCAGTCGACGCCGAACGTCCGACTGACCGTCCGCTTTCCGGAGCAAACGGCGGGGGAGAAACGGGAGCACAGAGCGCCTGTCGTCAGACGTAGCGTCTCACGCGACGTGGCGTCTTACGCGACGATGTACTGGTTCCAGAGCCCTTCGACGAGGAAGAACAACGCGTAGTAAGATGCGTACACCAACACGAGCCCAGACGCGGCGATCGCACTTTTCGGGGCCTCGATCCGCATATCGTTGCGCGCCTCGACGTTGCGCGCCTCGAGTTCAAACAGGTCGGCGATGAGCATCGTGATGACGAGCACCGAGAGGATAACGCCGCTGATCGGCGAGTCGAGCACGAACAGGAAGCTTAACAGAACGAGTCCGACGTTCGTGAACGCGTGGGGCGCGTACGGTTCGACGCTCTCGCCGTCGGTTCCCTGCTCGACGTGCCGTCGGTGCGCGAGGTGGCGCGTCGCGAGATTCGCGATCGCCATCACGAATATCGCGTACGGCAGCATCGGTCCGACATCGGCCAGCCAGCCGAGTGGCACCAGGAACTGCAGTGGGTCCATACCGACAGATCAGTTCACGAGTTATTAGAGTGTTTCCGATCGTCGCGCTCGCCGCGACGCCGTTGCGGCCGAAACGACGATCTCGACTCGTTCGACCGCTTCGATCTCGATCGCTCGGTGCGGCGCGACGGTTCGGCGTTTCGTTCCGTCGACGACGAGCGACACCGGTTCGGTCTCTCGCTCGACCGAGAGCGTCGCTCGGTCCGCGGCGACCCACGCGTCGGTGTGGGTGCTGAACGGAGCGATCGGGACGACCGAGAGCCCGCCGCCCGGTTCGACGACCGCACCGCCGGCGGCGTTGGCGTACGCGTCGCTCCCGAGCGGCGTCGCGACCACCGCCCCGTCCGCGCGGAACGACTCGGTTCCACCCTCCGGGAACGAGACCGCAAACTCCGAGATGCGCGCCGGTTCGTCGGTGACGAGCGCGACGTCGAAGGCGGCTCGGCAAGCACTCCCCGAACCGCCCTCGGAATCGACCGCGAGGATCGGATGCGTGACGCGCCGGAGTCCGTCGGACGGTTGGTCGCCATCGTCGCGTGCCGGATCGTAATCGTCGAACAATCGACGAGCGCAACGCTCCGCGTCGGCGACGTCGAGCGCGAATCGAGGTTGGCCGACGGGGATCACCGGCGCGGCCGGCGCGTCGACGAGCACGTCGCGGACCGCGCGTTCGCCGACCGCGACGACCGCAGCGATCGCGTCAGCAGGCGGGTTCGCGTCTGCGATGTCGCCGACTCGCCAGCCGAGGTCTCGGATAGCCGTCCGGAGCTTCGCCGTCCGGTCGTCGTCGCCGACGACGACGACTCGGCGTTCCGCCCGTTCCATACGCGAGGAGTGCGCCGGCACGCGTGAAAACCTCCCGGTTCGCGTCGGGGCAACGACGGTCAGAACGGCCAGTCGCCCGTGATCTTCATCCCGGTCGCCTTCCCCTCACGTTCGAGCGCCGCGGCGATCTCCTCTCCGCGCTTCCGCGACGTGTTCACGTCGTCGGCGGCGAGTTCGACGACCAGTTCGGTCAGCAGGATCGCCTGTTCTCGGAGGTTTCTCGACTCCAGTTTGTCGAGCGTGTCCGCGCCGGTGTGGCCCCACCCTCGCCCGCGTCCCTCCGTCTCTCCGGAGACCATGTATCCCGGGATTCCCCGCTCGACGAACGGCCAGTGGTCGCTGTGCGGAACCAGTTCCCCGCCGAGCGCTATCGGGTGATCGAACCGGTCGCTCACGCGCTCGGCCGTCGCCTCGAGCGCGTCGAATCCGTGGTGATCGAGTGTAAGCGTGCGACCGAACACGTTGCTGTCGACGTTGACGACGGCTTTGACGCGCTCGGGATCGACCGCCTCGGCGAACAACGACGAGCCGACGAGGCCGACTTCCTCCGCCCCGAAGCCGACGAACCGGACGCGAGTATCGAGTTCGTCCTCGCGAGCGGCGAGCGCGCGGGCGACCTCGACGATCGTCGCCGTGCCGGCTCCGTTGTCCATCGCGCCCTCGGCGATGTCGTGTGCGTCGACGTGCGAGGACGCGACGAGGTAATCGTCGGTGTCCGGACCGACCTCCGCGACGACGTTCCCGCTCGTGGCGTCGGGGATCTCACAGTCGACGTCCACGAGGAGTTCGTCGCCTTCGTATCGCCGAATGAGGCGGGAGCCGGTTTCCTTGGAGACGCCGACGGCGGGGATCGCACCGATCGGATCGTCCGCGGTGCCGACGCTCCCGGTCGGCGGAAGGGTTCCCTCGACGTGGTTCACGAAGACGAACGCCGCGGCACCCGCCTCGACCGCATGGTAGTACTTCTCTCGGCGGTGGACGAATCGATCGACCGAATCGGGCGTCGTCGAGGAGACCACCACGACCGCGCCCGCTACCTCGCCGTCCTCGAAATCCTCGGGGAGTCCGTATCCGAGGTCGACGAGCTCACCGGCCGCCTCCCCGCTCGGGCTCCGCGGAAGGGCGATACAGGCGCTTCGACCGCTCGCGACGGGCTCGCCCCCGCGACGGATCTCGCTGTCGCCGCGCTCCCACCCTTGGATGTCGAACGCTTCGATTCGCGCGTCACGCGCGCCGGCGGCGGCGAGCGCGTCTCGGGTCAGTTCGAGTCCGGCGCGCTCACCGTCGGATCCCGCCATCCGGTTCCCAACGTCGACGAGGGATTCGAGGTGGGTCCAGCCGACGTCGCTCGTGAAGGTGTCGCCGATCCAGTCGGTCATGCGTGTGGGTGACCGGGGCAGGGGTCAAGCGTTTCGGTGACGGCGGCGACAGCCTATATCCCTGAAACCGCGGGGAAAAGCACCGCCGCGGCCTCCGCGGCCGCGAACGTCGAGTCGTACAGGTGATTGAGGAGGAGGTAGGTGACGACGCCCAAGATGAGCGAGAGGAGCCACGCGCCGGCGGCGATCCGGCCGACGCGTCGGTGGGGGGTCGCGTTCCGGAGCTCCGCCTCGGTGTGCGTGAGCCCGAGGACGAGGGCGTAGAGGACGACCGGGACGGCGACGACGGAGAGCACGATGTGGATCGCGAGCATGATCAGGTACGCCGGGTACACCCACTCCCACAGCGGGACCCAGCCGTACGCCGAGTCGAGGACGAACTCCCGCGTTCCACCGCCGGCGACCTTCGGGAGGTACATTCCGAGAAACAACAGGATGAGGACGAACGAGGTCGTCATCGCCGCCGCGTGTTTTTTCACCTCGCCGCTGCGGATCCAGTACCAGCCGAGCGAGAGCGTGGCGATGGTGACGGTGTTGACGGCGGCGATCGCGTGCGCGAGCAGGTCGACGGTTCCTCGGGTCAGCGTCGGGAACAGCGCCTGGAACTGCGGGACGAGGAACACGCCGCCGACGGCCCCGTAGCCGACGACGGTGAGGAGCAGGGTGATCGCACCGGCCCGCTCCTTGGCTCGGTCGCGAACGCTAGCGGTGGACATACGCGGGGTTATCGCGGGACCGTTAACTCGCTTTCGAGCGCGGAATGGGTCGCCGGCCGTCAGTGGTTCGGTTCGCCGACGAGTCAGGTCACCCGTCGATGACGCCGGTCGCGGTCGCGACCTCGATCGCGGCTTCCTCGTTGATCCCGCCCTGGAGGATCGTGTAGCGGTCGCGGATCTCGTGGGCGCTGGTGAGCGCCGCGATTAGCTCCGAGTCGTCGATCCCGAGCTCCGCGGCGGTCGTCGGGGCGTCGAGCTCGGAGAGTGCTTGTCGGATCGCGGTCCACTCTCCGTTCTCGCCGCTGTGAAGGTACTCGGTCACGATCGAGGCGACGCCGACCTGATGGCCGTGGAGCGCCCTCCCCGGCGCGATCCGGTCGAGCTGGTGGGAGATCAGGTGTTCCGCGCCCGAGGCGGGCCGCGAGGAGCCCGCGATCGACATCGCGACGCCCGAGGAGACGAGCGCCTTCACGACGACCCACGCCGACTCCTCTAACCCTGGGCGGATCATGTCGGCGTTCTCGACGAGCAGCTCCGCGGTCATCTCCGAGAGCGCGCCCGCGTACTCGCTGTATTCGACGTTTCGAAGCCGGCGGGCGAGCCGCCAGTCCTTCACGGCGGTGTAATTCGAGATGATATCCGCACAGCCCGCGGTGGTGAGCCGCCACGGGGCGTCGGCGATCAGCGTCGTGTCCGCGACGACCGCGAGCGGCGGGTCCGCGGCGACCGAGTGGCGCGTGTCGCCCTCGGGAATCGACGACCGGCCGGAGACGATCCCGTCGTGGGAGGCGACCGTGGGGACCGAGACGAAGCCGACACCGAGGTGGTCAGCGGCCATCTTCGCGATGTCGATCGGCTTCCCGCCGCCCAGGGCGATCAGGTAGCCGGGATCGATCGCCTCCGCGGTCGCGGTGAGCCGCTCGACCGCGTCGAATGAAGCCTCCTCGACGACGGCGGTCGCGGGGTCGTCGAACTGTGCCCGCACCCGGTCGCCGGCGATGTCGTTCGGCGTCGGGCTCGTCACGATCAGCGGCCGTCCCGTGAGGTACAGCTCCCCGACCGCCTCCCCGAGGTCGTCGACGACGTCGTGGCCGACGAGGACGTTCCGCGGGAGCTTGATCCACGTGGACTTCTCGAACATACGTGGCCTTCTCCGTAGAAATATTTAGAAGATGAGGTCTCGGTCCTGAGATGTATTTTCCGTGACGACTGCGCTCTTCGACGCTGTTGGATTCCTCGGTGATCGGTACAGTTTGCCAGTGTGGGGGTCAAGGCAGGTGTGGCGATGGGCGACGTTGTCTGTAAGAGAGCGAGCGCAAGCGCGACGACTGCTTATAAATGGACGGTGCGGCGCTGTGCGGTGGCGCGCCTCCGAGCGCCCGCAGGGCGCGAGTAGGGAGGGACCGGAGGTCCCTCTGACAGCCGGCGGCGAAGCCGCCGGCGACACCGCAGCGAGTGAGCGAAGCGAGCGAGTGAGGCGCGCAGCTAGGCCACCGAGTCGTCGCGGCTGGGGCTTTGTGAGTGTTCACCCCGCCAGCAACGATATATAAACAGTCGTCAGCAACACCACTCGATCACTCATAAACAACCGCCTCATCCCACCGAGACACCCACTCCTGCTATCGAACTAACACCTCGGATTCAACGCACACATTCAGAGTGCCGTCAGCGTCGTCGCAGCGTCGTACAGAAAGAAGACGCCGAACCCGGCGAGCACGGCGGCGGAGCCGACGGCGACGGCCGGTGCGAACGTCTCGATCCGGCGCTCGGCGGCGACGAGTCCCGACGGGAACCCGACGATCCACGTCAACACGCCGAGGAAGAAGCCGCCGATGAGCGCCGGCGATCCGGTGGCGACGACGAGCGTCCCGGCGAGGTCGTCACCGACGACCGGGAGCCGCGCGAGCACGTCGAGCTCGCCGGGGCGGAGGAGACCGACCCCAATCGTCAGCCAGAACAGCACCTGATAGGGGTTCGTCAGCGCGAGCACCAGCGCCTTGCGGAATCCCTTCCCCTCCGTGAGGACGGGCTCGTCGCCGGAGGTTGGTCGAAACGATGCCCGGGCTCCGCGAGCCGCGCCGACGGCGAAGTACAGCATCAGGACGCCGCCGACGGCGATCATAGCGCCCTGTAACAGTGGGAACGACTCGACGACCGCGACGACGCCGAGGTACGCGAGGACGAGGAAGATCGCGTCGGCGGTCGCCGCGCCGAGGCCCGCGCGGAAACCGGCGAGCCGACCGCGAAGCACCGATTCCTCGGCGATCACGGCGTTCATCGGCCCGGGCGGAGCCGCGAGCGCCAGTCCGAAGACGACCCCTGCAGCGAGCGTGACGAGGAGGTTCACACCGCTTCTGACGGCCGGTTTCGTGAAAAAGATCGCGAACGAAACGTGACCGTCACGGTCGGGGAACCCCCACAGATGGACACGTCTGGGCGGTGGATCTCACGTGTCGGGGTCGCGACCCTCCGCCCGCGTTCAGTCGGTCGTACCTCCGCCCGCGTTCAGTCGGTCGTACCTCCGCCCGCGTTCAGTCGGCGTCCTCGACGCGGATCGATTTGGCGATCTCGGCGGGGAGGCTCTGCTCGCCGGTCGCCGTCGACACGGTCACCATCCCGAACGGAGCGACGTCGACCACGTCGAGTTCGGTCCCGGGCGTGATCCCGGCGTCGGCGAGGTACGCCAGTTCGGCCTCGTCGCGGTCGGAGACGCGCGTGACCACCACTCGGTCACCCTCGTCACGATCCGAGAGCCGGGAGGACCCGCCCTCGTCGACCGGTTCGAGGTCCGCGCTCGGAATCGGGTCGCCGTGGGGGTCGACCGTCGGGTCGCCGAGCGCCTCGGCGACGCGCCGTTCGAACTCCTCGGAGATGTGGTGTTCCAACGCGTCGGCCTCGTCGTGGACCTCGCTCCAGTCGTAGTCGAGCCGCTCCGCCAGGAACGCCTCCAACAGCCGGTGGTGGCGGACGATCTCCAGCGCGACGGCCTCCCCCTCGGGCGTGAGTTCCGCGCCCTGATACGGCTCGCGCTCGACCAGCCCGCGATCCTCGAGTTTTCCCAGCATGTCCGTGACGGTGGGTGACGTTTTATCGAGGTACTCCGCGATCGCGGACGTCGAGACCGGCGGGCCCCGCTCGGACTGGAGGACGTAGATAGCTTTTAAGTAATCCTCCATCACGTCGCTCAGCATTTATAAGCGATCGCGGCCGGCCGCGGAAATAGCTACCGGGAATCGACGAGGGAGCGGTCTCGCGGACCCGCTCGCGTCACTCCTCTTGGAGTTCCGCTTCGCGCAGCGCCTCATTGAGGTCCTCGCGGACGCGCTCGCCGGTCTCGCGGTCCATCGCGGTCGTGACGATCCGGTTCTCCTGGACGCTGGAGCCGTCACGCAGGAGGAGACGGACGTTCCCGTTGGTCCCCGCGCGGGTCGCCTTCGCTCGCAGGCCGGTCCGCGATCCGGTGCCGCCGGCGTCGATCGGCCCCGGCACGATCTTCTTGACGTGCGGGTGGTTCGCGACCGTGCTGACCGCCTTCCGTCCCTTGCGGTCGCCGATGAGCGTCGAGTGCGAGCCGCCAATCTTCTCGCGCGGCGGCGTCTCGACCACCTCCAGCGTGCGCTCGCCGCGGCGGTCGAGGACCCACGAGACGACGGGACTCGCGTCGCTTTCGGGATCGCTCCCTCCGTTTCCGGTGTTCGATGTCGCGCCCGCGTCCGGCACGCGGTAGAACTCGTGGTGGAGTTGCGCGCGGGTCTCGCGGAGGGGCTCGCGTTCGCCGGCGGCGTAGACCGTCTCGGGCCGTTTACGGCGGATCTCGTCGGCGACGCGTCCCGCGAAGTTCCGGAGCTGGATCTCGCTCAGTCGCTCGTCGCGCTCGGGTCGCGTCGTCACCGTCGTCTCGCCGACGACGTCGTCCTCGTCGAGCATCGAGAGCCGGGCGCGGTCCGCCGCGAATTCGGCGACGACCGCGTCCGCGTTAGCGGTGTTGCAGGTGAGACAGTAGTCCCCGGGCTTGCGAAGGGGAGTCCCGCACCGCCGACAGTTCATATCGATCGGAGGCGCGTGTCGGATAAAAGGGCGTCCGTTCGGTGCGCGTCACGGAGCAACCCATATTAGTGCCCGCCGTCCCCACGGTCGGTATGGACACCGACCGATCCGCGACGAATCCCGCCGGCGAAAACGGTGAGTTCGATGCGGACGGGACCGTCGGCACCGACGCGGGCGACTGGAGCGACGAGGAGCGCTCCGACGAGCCCGATCCCGAGGTCCCCAACGGGTTGGAGCCCGACGTTCCCGACGGCACCGCCATCGAGGACCGGCTGGCACGGCTGTTCCGCAGCGGGCGGACGAACGCGCTCGTCGCGTGGGCGATGGTCGCGGTGCTCGTCGGGGTGTTCATCGAAAGCCTGATCGCGTTCGACCTCCTGCCGCTCCTGCTCGTCGTCGCCATGAGCGCAGTCGTGGTCGCCCCGGCGGTCTCGGCGCGCGATCCGCGAGTGATGCTCCCGTGGGAGGTGCTCGGTCTCGCGCTGTTGCCCGTACTGGTTCGCGCGCTGTTCGGCGGCGAACTCGGCGTCTTCGCGACGTACCTCGCCATCGCGGCGCTGGCGCTGGTCATCACCGTCGAACTCCACATGTTCACCACGCTGCGGGTGACGCCGTGGTTCGCCGTCGTCTTCGTCGTGATGACCACGATGGCGACGGCGGCCGCGTGGACGATCGTCCGGTGGAACGCGGACCGGCTGCTCGGGACGACCTACCTGACGACGAACGACGCGCTGATGATCGAGTGGATCTACGTGACGCTGGCCGGGGTCGCCGGAGGCGTCCTCTTCGAGTCGTACTTCCGGCGTCGGGGGCTGCGACTCCGCCGCGCGATACGGCGGGTGGTGCGGCGATGACGCGACGATCGTTCTCGCTCCGGCCGTCCGTTCGGAACCAGCGGCGACTCACCCGCACGATGCAGATCGTCCTCGTCGCCATCGTCGGCTACGGCGTCCTCGCCGGGGTGCCGAAAGCGATCACCAACGGAAGCCTGGCGCTCGCAGTCACGTTCGTCCCGGCGGCGCTCGAACGGAACTACGACATCCCGCTCGATCCGTGGCTCGGCGTGTGGATCACGGCGGCCGTGTTCCTACACACTCTGGGGTCGGCCGGGTTCTACGCCCGGGTTCCGTGGTGGGATCACCTCACGCACGCGCTCTCGGCGACGCTGATCGCCGGTGCCGGCTACACGACGCTCCGCGCCGTCGACCTCCACACCGACGCGATCCGGATCCCAACGCGCTTCGCGTTCGTGTTCATCGTCGTCGTCGTGCTCTCGTTCGGCGTCCTCTGGGAGCTGTTCGAGTTCGGCCTCGACATCGTCGCCGACGAGACCGGCGTCTCCATGCCGCTGGCGCAACACGGGCTCGACGACACGGTGCTCGACCTGACGTACAACTCGATCGGGGCGCTCGTGGTTGCGGTCTTCGGGCAGGCGCACCTCTCCGGCGTCGCGGAGCGCGTCCGTGAGGGGCTGTTCGGAACGACAGAAGAGTGAGACCGCGCTCCACAGGGGAGCCCCGACTCACCGAAGACACGCCGCGACGACCCGCAGCGCGGCTTCTCCGCGGACCTCCTTCGCGAGCAGCGGCACGCGCTTCACGTCGCGGCCGCGGAAGAGGTCGGTCGCCCGCCGGAGCGCCGCCTGCTGGACCTCCCAGCGGCGGGCGCAGAACTCGCAGGTGTCGGGATTCGGCTCGACGACCCACTCGGAGTCGACCGCGGTCGCGTCGGCCACGTCTCCCACGCCCTCCATCACTCGGTTGACCACCAGCGTGTTCACTGGAATGCCGAACTCGTCGAGTCGGGCGACGAGCCGCTCGGACTCGACGACGCTCATCTCCTCGGGAATGGTCACCACGCGGAAGTCGGTCTTCGAGGGGTCCCGCAGGACGCTCCGGAGGCGCTCGATCCGTTCCCGGAGCTCGTCGAGATCGGCGGAGGGGTCGGGGTCGCCACCGCCGCCGAACATTCCCTTGAGCCCGTCCATCATCCCCGAGAAGCGCTGTCGGAGGCTCATCACGCGCCCGATCATGGAGTCCATGATCTCGGGGAGCTGCAGAAGACGGAGGGTGTGGCCGGTCGGCGCGGTGTCGACGATCACCCGGTCGAACCGCGGGTCGTCGAGGTACTCGAGGAGCTGGCGCATCGCGGCGGCCTCGTCCGCGCCGGGCATCGTCCCGCCGAGCAGCGATCCGAGACCGCCGTCTGCGTCGCCCGCTGCCTCTCCGGTCGCCCCGCCGGGCGCGTCCCCGGCCGCATCGCCGAAGCCGCCTTCGTCGCCGGCGCTCCCCGCCCCGCCCAACATCTCGCCCATCGCACCCATCCCGCCAAGCGGATCGCCGTCGGCCCCGAACATCCCCTCCTCCATCGCGTCGTCGGGGTCTATCTCGGCGGCGAAAAGCGGCACGTCCTCGCGGATGCGCGTGGGGTGGGCGGGGATGTCGGTTCCGTAGGTGTCCGACAGCGAGTGGGCCGGGTCCGTCGAGACGACGAGCGTGCGGACCCCGCCCGCGGCCGAGGAGAGTCCGGTCGCCGCAGCCATCGTCGTCTTCCCGACGCCGCCTTTCCCGCCGTAGAGGACGTACTCGGGCGCGTCGACGCCCGCCGGAAGGTCCGTCTCGGACTCGCCCTCCGCGAGGCGCGCCGCTCCGTTCGGCGACCGCTCCTCGACGTCTTCGCCGCCTTCGCTGCCATCGTCGTCGCTGCCGGCGGTTCCGGCGGTGCCGTCGCCGTCGGGGTCCTCGACGCGATCCACGGGCTCGACGTCGATGTCGTCCATGCCGGATGATGGGCGGTGCGGGTTTGTGTACCCGTCGGTCCGGTCGAGCCCACCGACACCGAACTCCGCCTGAGCCTAACACCGATCCTCGGCCCGGAGCGCTTATTCTCGTGCGAGCGTCAGCCACGGTATGGCACCGACGCTGGTCAGCGCGGCCGTGGGTGCGCTGCTCGCGGCGGCCCTGCTCGGGGGCGCGTTCGATCGACGGTCCGTCGCGGTCGTCGTCGCGGCCGCGGTCGCTCCCGACCTCGACGCCGCCGCGAGCCTCGCGGTCCCCGGTGCGACGAACGCGGTCCTCCACAACATCTGGATTCCCCTCGCCGTCGGCGGAGCGCTCTACTGGGACACCGCGGTGCGCGACCGCTCTCGACTCCGCGAACGGGCCGGTCGGGAGGGCGTGCGAGTCGCGTGGGTCGCGCTGGCGGCCTTCATCGTCGCCGGCGTCGGTCCCGACCTGTTCTGGCGGGAGGGGGCGAATCTCCTGTACCCGATCCACGACGCCTACTACCTCGTCGCGGGGCGATTCGTCCTCTCGACGCAAGACGGAATCGTCCAGACGTTCGTCGCCCTCGGCGCGCAGGGTCCCGGAATTCTGCCCCTGGAGAGCCTTGGGACGACCGCGTCGTACGCGATCCCGACGTGGGTGAACCCCGACGGGCGACCGGGGCTCTCGCTCGACGCCGACAGAGATCTGTACCTCGTCCGAACCGGCTGGCAGTTGGTCGTCGTCGCCGCCGCGGCCGCGACGCTCGCGGTCAGATTCCGTCGGCCCGGCAGCGAGAGCCGCAGGCGGCCCGGCGGTGAGAGCCGCAAACAGCCCGGCGGTGAGAGCCGCAAGCGGCCCGACGGCGAGAGCGGCAGGCGGCGTGACGGCGAGAGCGCCGGTCCGCCTGGCGGTGAATATGACGACGCACCGAGTGGGGAGGCGGCACCGTAGATGCCCTCGACGATCGTCCACGCCGGCTTCGCGCTCCTCATCGCCGCCGCGCTGCTCGGCGACCACTACGACCGGCGGGCGCTTGCGGCCCTGCTCGTCGTGGTCGTGCTCCCCGAAGCGGACAGCCTTCTCGGCCCGATCATGCCGGGAGCACACCGGACCGTCGGCCACACCCTCGTGATCCCCGCGGTCGCGGCGCTCGTTCTGTACTACGATACTCAAATCCGGGATGACTCGCTCATGCGCGATCGTCTCTCGGAGCGGTGGATCGCCGTCGCGTGGGTCGCCCTTTTCGTCCACGTCTTCGCGCACGTCGCGCTCGACTGGACACACCTCGACGGGGTGAACGCGTTCTGGCCGCTCCGCGACCAGTTCCTCCAGCTCGACGGGGAGATCCTCGTTTCGACCGCCGACGGGTTCGTCCAGACGTTCGTCGACGTCCGGATTGACCCGGAGACGGGGAGTCGAGCGATCGACGCCGGCGAGACGGGCACCACCGAATCGATCCACGTCAACAATCCGGTCGAGCCCCGGGATCCGGCGGACGTCACGGACGAGCCGGTCGACCGGCGGTTCCCGATCGCGAACAGCGGGTGGCGGCTCTATCTGACCGCCCTCGGGTGCTTCGCGCTGATCGCGCGGCGGTTCCAGACGGAGCTCTGATCCGGCGACCACGGACGAGTCTCGGGGGCGCAAGGGGCGAGAGAGCGCGAGGGTGCGGGGGGAGAGGGAGTGCGGGAGTGCGGGGACGAGAGAGCGCGAGGATGCGGGGGGAGAGGAAGTGCGGGGTGCAGGGGCGCGGAGGCGGCTACGGCGTGATGACGGCGCGTCCGTCGATCTCGCCGTGTTCGAGCTTCTCCGCGACCGTGTTCACGTCGCCGAGATCGTACCGGCTCGTGTGAAGATCCACGTCGCCCTGTTCGACGAGCGCGACGAGTTCCTGTAACTCGGCGTACCGGCCGACGATATTGCCGACGAAGGAGAACTCACCGTTTACGAGCGCCTGCGCCGGCTCGTGAATGTGACCGCCATAGCCGATGATGTGGTGATCGCCGCCCGCGGCGGTGATGTCCGGTGCGTACGCGGTCGTCACGTCTTCGCCGACGAAGTCGAGTACCTGTGCTGCGCCCGTACCGTCTGTAATCCCGTCGATCTCGGCCCGTACGTCGTCCTCACTCGGGTTGACGACGTGGTCTGCGCCGTATCCCGTCGCGAGATCGAGCGCGGATTCCTTGAGGTCGACCGCGGTGATCCGGGCCGCGCTCATGGCGCTCAAACACTGGAGTCCGATGTGTCCGAGCCCGCCGACGCCGACGACGACGGCGTGGTCGCCGGGATTCAACTCGGCGGCCGCTTTCTTGACCGCGTGATACGCCGTGATTCCGGCGTCGGCGTGCGGAGCGATGTCGATCGGCTCGACGTCGCTCGGCAGCGGGATCACCGAGCGCTCGCTCGTGTGGAGGTACTCGGCGAAGCCGCCGTCGGTTGTGAGTCCGTTGAACGCGTCGTTCTCGCAGTACATCGTCTCGCCAAGCCGGCAGGGACGACAGGTTCCGCAGGTCTGCACCGGGTGACAGATCACCGGATCGCCCTCCGAGACGATGTCGACACCGTCGCCCGTCTCGACGACCGTTCCCGCGTTTTCGTGTCCGAGCGTCAGCGGGAGATCCTGCGGAACGTACTCCGTCCACATACCCTCGATAATGTGGTTGTCGGTCTGACACCACCCTGCCCCCTCGACTTCGACTATTACGTCGCTCCCGCCGGTCACTTCCGGACGATTGACATTGTCGATCGCGAGCCCTTCGGTCATGTCGTCGGTGTACTCGTGGAGCCTCGCTGCTTGCATATGTGTATCATCGTCACGGTTCCTCGCTCATAAACGTTCGTTATAGTTTGGCCGGATCGGGGGAGACGGCCGCGGCAGTCGTCGAAAACGGAGAATATACTGAGTTTCGAACCGTAATTATCTTGAACGATCCTTATAGTTATACGTCACCACTCCTCACGATGATACGTATGTACGAGAAGGACGGCGAGGAGATATTCGTCATCGACGGCCACGTTCACCTGTGGGACGCCCGACGAGAGAACATCACGCACGAGGGGGGTGAGCAGTTCATCCAGTGTTTCTACGATTACCACACCGGATTCACGCCGGAGGAGAATCAGTGGGACATGGACGAGTACCGTCATTACGGTGCCGATCGGATGGCCAACGACCTCTTTTCGAACGCGGCGGTCGACATGGCGATCTTCCAGCCCACGTACCTCACGGAGTTCTACGACGAGGGGTTCAACACGACGGAACAGAACGCCGAACTCGCCGAGGAGTATCCCGAGCGGTTCGTGCTCAACGGGAGCTTCGATCCGCGCGACGGCGAGGAGGGCCTGCGGTACCTCGAAGACCTCAACGAAGAGTACGACATTCCCGGCGTGAAGCTGTACACGGCCGAGTGGCGCGGTGACTCCAAGGGGTGGCGGCTCGACAGCGACGACGCCTTCGAGTTCTTAGAGAAGTGCGCCGACCTCGGCATCGAGAACATCAACGCCCACAAGGGACCGACGATCCGACCGCTCAACCGCGACGCGTTCGACGTGAAAGACGTCGACGACGCCGCCTCGTCGTTCCCGGAACTCAACTTCATCGTCAACCACGTCGGGCTACCGCGGCTCGACGACTTCTGTTGGATCGCGGCCCAGGAACCGAACGTGTACGGGGGACTCGCGGTCGCCTCGGCGCTGTCCACCCACCGCGATCGGAAGTTCGGCGAGATCATGGGCGAGCTTCTCTTCTGGCTCGGGGAGGATCGGCTGCTTTTCGGTTCCGACTACGCGCTGTGGAACCCCGACTGGCTCGTCGACCAGGTGATGAACGCAGATCTCACCGACGAGCAGAAAGACGAGTACGGCGTCGAGCTCGACGTCGACACGATGAAGAAGATCATGGGCGAGAACGCCGCGGAGCTGTACGACATCGACATCGAGGAGAAGAAACGGCAGTTCCGCGAGGACTCCATCACCGAGCGGTTCGACCTGGCCGACCACTACGGCGGCGACGCGGGGGCCGCGGCGGACTGATGTCGGGGAGCAGCGCGGACGCGGCTGGCGATCCCACCGGCGTTCCGGCCGTTAGGAGCCGACTGGACCGCGTCGAGGACCCGGAGCTCGCCCGCTCCATCGTCGAACTCGACTACGTCGACGCGATCGAGATCGACGGGGGTCGCGTCGAGGTCCGGTTCACGCTGCCAACCGCGTGGTGTTCGCCCGCCTTCGCGTGGATGATGGCAACCGACGCCCGCGACGAGATTGAGGACCTCGGCTGGGTGAGCGAGGCCCGGATCGAGCTGTGCGACCACATGCACGACGGGGAGATCACGACGGGGGTGAACGCCCGCCAGACGTTCGGCGAGACGTTCCCCGACGCGGACGGCGGCGTCTCGGAGGTCCGGGCAGCCCTCGCCGACAAGGCCCGCGTCTCCCGACAGCGCGCGGCCGTCGAGAGCCTCCTCGACGCCGGCGTCGACGCCGAACAGGTCGTCTCGCTGGAGCGCGCGGACGTGACCGTCGACGGCGACGCGGTCCAGGTCTCGCTCGACGGGCTGTCGGTGGTCATCGACCGGGATCCCGTCGAGGAGTACTTGCAACGCGCGACGGAGAGCGGCCACGTCACGGAACCCGAGGATGCGCTGTTCCTGACGCCGGAGGGCGAGCCGATCCGAGCCGACCGACTCGACGTCGTCCAGAAGCGCTCACGGCTCGCCGACGTCAACATGGACGGACAGGGTGCGGTGTGCGACGCGCTCCACGAGGCCAGACGCGGCTCGGGCGGCTCGAACGATTCGGGCGGCTCGGGCGATTCAGGCGGCTCGGGCCGCTCGGACGGCTCCGATACGTAGCGACGCCTCGCGCCCTCGACTCCCGCGTCGCCTCCGAACCGTCGGTCTCCTCACAGAATCGGGCCGAGTCCCCCGCTCCGGCCGCCCCCGCCGCTTCCGTCCGAACTCGAGCCCCGCTCGGGTTCGCCGTGTCCATCCTTCTCCAACCCGTGCCGGCCGCGTGCGACCCAGTCGTCACGGGTCCACCCACACTCGGGGCACGCCCCGTCGTCCCAGTCGAACGGCTCGCCGCAGCCGAGACAGGCGTTCTCCGCGTTCATAGGCACTGATACGCGCGGAACGACAAAAGCGATCGCTCGCCGAACGTACCGCGGAGTCTCGCCAGCGAGTCCCCGATCATCGACCGAACCCGGTCGGCGGGTCGGAGCGGTCGGTGCGGCGGACGCCCGTCGCGCGGGCGGTTCGGGCGGTGCGCCCGTCGACCTCGCCGACGTGGTTGCGCGCGGTCGCGTACGCCTCGCGGACGCGCCGAAACGACTCCTCATCGCCGCCCCGATCGGGGTGCGTCTCCTTGACTCGCGTGCGGTAGGCGCGCTTCACCGCGTCGGCGTCGGCGTCGCGGGCGACGTCGAGTTCGGCGAACGCGGCGGCGACCGGGTCGCGTCCGGACCCAGCCGTGGCACCTCCTCGTCGCGGTCCGCGTTCGGGTTCGGGTTCGACCACGTCGAATGGAAGTCGTCGACCGAGCCCGCGGCCGGGCATCTCGTGCTCGCAGAGGACGGTGTACACGCCCTCGCCCTCCAGTCTGAAGTAGTCGTGCGCGTCGAACGTGACGGCGACCTCGCGCTCGGGGAGGTAGAACGGGACCGCCACGTCGCCGAGCGCGTGTTCCTCGCGGAACCGTTCGCCGATCGCCGTCAGATACGCGCGGATCTCCCGTCGCCGCCGCTCGTCGACCGTTCGTGTCCGTCCGTCGTCGCTCGCCGCGGTGTTCGGGCCGATGAACCGGTCTCCGAGGTAGAAGGCGAGCGCGACGAGCGCGGACGCGAGGAGACCCACCGCGACCCCGAGGAGGACCCACGTCGGTAGCGCGCTGAGAGACTCGGCGATCACGCCCGCAGTAACCGCTCCGCGCGTATCAACCCCACGCCAACTCGATCTCCTCGACCATCTCCTCGGCCACGCAGCCGCTCAGTCACCCGGTCGACGTCACGGCGATCGCACCGCCGCTGTCGATCGAAGGGACGTGATGGAGTTGTGGAGGAGTATCGCTAGGACGGACCGGTCAGATCATGCCCTTCGCTTCGAGCCCGTCGAGGATGTCGTCGACGAGCGACTCGGCGTCGTCGTAGGGGAACTCCTGTTCGCTGCCGAGCTTCGCGGCGAGCTCCATCGCGGTGAGGCTCACGTCGCCGGCCTCGAACTTCGTCGCCGGGCCGTCCGGCAGCGCGGGGACGAGGTCCATCTGGTTCTCGACGGGGTAGTCGGCACCCTCGAACGCGTCGAGGAACTGTTCGCGGAGTTCCGCTCTGACATCACTCATACACCCTCCTCCCGCGAGGGGCCGCAAAAGCGTTCCGGAACAACGCTAAACTGGTTGTGGGTTCTTGTCTGATGCCGGCGAGGACGAAGCCCGCAGAACGGTGTCGATAGCGGCCGCTCCCCGGGATGTCGTCACCCCCAGGCGATGGGTCGAGGGCGTGGGATACACACGCGTACCGTTCCCTCTGCGACACGGACCTCAGTCGAACGGGTACCGCGCCGTCGACCCGCACTCGCGACAGCGGACGACGACGCGGCTGGACTGCAGCCGGACGCGGCTCGTCTTTCCCGGGCGGAGGTAGACGTCGCAGTCGTCGCAGGTTCGCCGGGAGAACGCTGGAGGGACGCCGCAGCGGTTCCGCTCGGCCACCCGCCGCGCGAGCGCGACGTACTCCCGCGCGCGCTCGTACTCGTCGTCGACGACGGCCTCGCGGGCGAGCGCGAACAGCCGCTCGATCCGTTCCGACGGGATCCCCATACCTCGCTCGGCGTGACGGACCGGCAAAGACGTTGCCATCGACCGTGGGTCCGCCTCCGGCGACCCGCACGCTTTTTTACCGGTCCGCGCGAATCGGACTGCATGAAAGAATCCCTGATGGACGTCGTCTGCTGTCCGCTCGACAAGGCCGACCTCGACCTCGACGTCGCCGATCGAGACGAGGAGGAGATCCTCGACGGGACGCTCACCTGCACGGAGTGCGGAGAAACGTACCCCATCGAGGACGGGATCCCGAACCTCCTTCCGCCGGACATGCGCGATGAGGCGGCCGCCTGAGCGAAAACGTACTGCATCTTTTTTTAGTGTGGGTTCATCGACCCACACGTGCCGACACTCGCCGTCGAGTTGAACGGGGACGCGGTCCACGCGATCCGGGCACCAGACCGGTTCGCGACGAGCGGACCGTTCGCGGTCGCGTTGGAGAACGAGGGTCGTTCAACTCACGTTCACTTGCACTTCGACGACGAACTCGATCGGGTCGCCTCGATCGACGAGACGAACCACTTCGTCGACGACGAGGCGACGAGACGCGTCCACGTGTCGGTCGCGGCCGCCGACCTCCGGGAACCGATCCAGGGGAAGCTGAAGGTAGTCACCGGCTACGGCTCCGAGACGCGGTACGTCGACGTCAGGATCGACCCGCCGCCGGAGTCCGCCCCGGACGAGGTCGCCGTCGACGAGACGTTCGCGAAGCCGCCGGAACGCCCGCCGGAGGCACCGCCCGCACAGCGCGCCGCGACCGCGATCGATCGGCTGATCGAACGCGGCGGCGTCGCCGCGGCGCTCCTCGCGTTCGTCGCCGTCATCGCGGGCGTCGCCGTCGCGCTTGCGATCGACAGCGCGGTCGTCTCCGTCGCCGTGGGACTCGTGGTCGCCGTCGCGCTCGGGGCCGCGCTGCTGGCCGTGTGGTGAGCCGGACGGATCGGCCGCTCCGCACCGAGTCTCCCGCACTACCCTGTCCGTTCAGCTTCGGTAACCGACCTCTCCGTTCGGCCTCGCCGGCGGTCACCTGTCGCCCCGGATCCACGCGCTTTTAACCGTCCCAGCGGAACGAAGACGCATGAGCTTCGAGAAGGAAGACGAGGTCGTGCTCCACGACAAGCACAGCGAGTACGACGGCGAAGCGGGCACGATCACGCAGGTCATGGAGACGATGTTCGGCGACGCGACCTACACGGTCAGCTTCGAGGACGGTCAGGAGACCGGCGTCCCCGAGGACGCCCTCGACGCCGTCGAGAGCGAGGAGTAACTTCCCCCTTTTCCGACCCGCATGCCAACAGTCCCGTTCCACTACGTCGATCTCCGGGCGTTCGCGTACGCCACCGAGGACGAAAAGCGGGTCGAAGACGCACTTCGGACGTTCCTCCCCGAGGACGTCGAGATCGACCGCGTCGAAAACGTCGGCCACCACGGCGACCGCATCGTCGTGCTCTCCGCCCGAATCGAGAACGCCGACGGGATGCGCCACGTGCTCGACCGGCTGTCCGCCCTCGACGACGTCGACCGCCTACTCGACGAGCTCGACCAGCGGGTCGACGACAATTGTGCGCTGTTCATGCGCGTCGACAAGCAGGCCGCGTTCCGCGGAGACGTCCGCCTCGGACCCGGGATCACCGTCCGCGCGAAGGTCGAGGCGTACCCGGCGAAGAAGGCCGCGGCGGTCGAGAACGCCCGGAAGACGCTGTCGCGGCTGGCTGACGGCGACGGTGGCGACGGCGGCGACCCCGGCGAGTGACCGACGGCGAGTGATCGACGGCAATACCGGTAGCGCGCACACGACGCCGAACGCGGAACTGCGCGCACTCGATGACGAACGCGGGACGGCGTCCGACCCGCATCCCCGGCGTGGCTTTTTGTGAGTGTCCGCCGTCGATACGTCCATGAGCGATCCGTTCGTCGTCGTCGGTGCCGACGCGGCAGGGCTGAGCGCGGCCAGCAAGTTCCGCCGCGAGGCCCCCGATCGCGACGTCGTCGTCTTCGAGAAGGGCCGGTGGATCTCGTACGCCTACTGCGGGATGCCGTACTTCATCGAGGGACGCGTCGAGCGCATGTCGAACCTCCTCTCGCTCTCTCCGAGCGATGTCGACGAGCGCGGGATCGACCTCCGACGGGGTCGCGAGGTCGTCGCCGTCGATCCGGACGGGAAGACCGTCACCGTCGAGACTACTGAGGGCGACACCGTCGAGCAGGCCTACGGCGACCTGCTCGTCGCCACGGGCGGGCGCGCGACGACCGGTCCGTTCGACGTGGAGGGGGTCGACGGCGCTTTTACCCTGCACGACATGGACACCGCGGCCGCGATCGACGCGTACGTCGCCGAACCGGACGCGTACGACCCCGGCCGCGCGGACGTGAGCGCGGTCGACCGCGGCCGCGTCGAGCGCAACGCCGCGATGACGGCCCCCGAGACGGCCGCGATAGTGGGCGGCGGCTACGTCGGCGTCGAGATGGCCGAGGCGCTCCGCGGGCGCGGGCTCGACGTCCACCTCTTCCAGCGCTCCTCCCACCTTCTCCCGCCGTTCGGCGAGGCGGTCGGCGAGCGCGTCGCGGATGAACTCGACGCAAAGGGCGTGACAGTCCACGCGGGGACGCCAGTCGAGGAGCTCGTCGGCGACGACAGGATCGAGGGGGTCGCCGTCGGCGACGGATCCGGCAACAGAGGCGATCCGCTCTCAGTCGACCTCGCGATCGTCGGCGTCGGGATCCGCCCGAACACGGAGCTGCTCGAGGGGACCGGGGTCGGCCTCGGCGAAGGTGGCGCGATCCGCACGGATGAGTACGGGCGCACGACCCTTCCGGACGTGTACGCCGCCGGCGACTGCGCGACCGCGATCCACGCCGTCACCGGCGAGGAGGCCTGGATGCCGCTGGGCCTCACCGCCAACCGCGCCGGCCGGGCGGTCGGCAGCACCGTCGCCGGAAACCGCTCACCCGTGGGCGACATCGCGGGCACCGCGGCCGTGAAGGCGTTCGACATGGAGGCCGGCCGGGTCGGACTGGTCGAGGACAAGGCGGCCCGAGAGGCCGGTTTCGATCCGGTCCGGGAAACGGTGACCGCCGGCTCCCGATCGGGCTACTATCCGGGCGCGTCTCCGACCGACGTGACGCTCGTCGCCGATCGGGACTCGGGCCGGGTTATCGGCGGCAGCATCGTGGGTCCCGACCGCGCCGCGGTGCGGATCGACACGCTCTCGACCGCGCTGGAGGCGGACATGACCGTCGCCGAGGTCGAACGCCTGGATCTGGCGTACGCGCCGCCCTTCTCCCCGGTGTGGGACCCGGTCCTCGTCGCCGCGAAGGTTCTCAACGGAACGCTCGACGGCGACTGAGTCGTTCGCGTCAGTCGTCGCGTCAGTTGGCCGCGTCAGTCGTTCGCGTTCGCGTCAGCGCGCTCTTCCGCTTCGGACGCCCGCTCGGTCTCGCTCGGGTCGCCGGCTCCTTCTCCGGCGCTTCCGACGCCGGCGACGACGCGCCCGACCGCGTAGCCGGCGACGCCCACCGCGACCGCGGCTGCGACGGAGACGCCGAGCGGTTCGACTACCGCGGCGAGGAAGGAGACCGGGGCGGCGAGCGGGAGCGCGTACGGTTCCGGGCCGATCGTCCGCAGGAGAGCCGCCGCGAAGGGGCCGTACGCGAGGAGGATCGCGGGGACCGCGCCGCCGCCGGTCGCGGCGAAGGCGACGACTCCAACCGCGGTCAGGGCCGCGACGATCCCGAAAACGGAGCCGGTCAGGGTCTGTGGAACCGTCGTCGCCCCCAGCGATACCGCCGTCCCGACCGCGATCTCGGCCATATCGAAGGCGACGTACGAGCAGGCGAAGCCGACCGCGCTCCAGACGGCGGCCCGCTCGAACCCGGTCTCCCCGAGGGCGATCCGAGCGAGGTGGGCCGAACGGCCCGATCGCGTTTCGCGGCTCATTCCGGCCGAGTCGCGCCCCGACCCTCCCGGTCGGGGGTGAGGGCTCCGTGCTCGTCGATCTCGCCGGCGACGATCCGCGTCGAGGAGATGCGATCGCCGTCATCGGCCTCGACGTGATCGACGACGACGACTTCGAGTGGGTCGTGTCCGCGCGCCGTCCGGATCTCGTTGATGCGCTCGCCGCCGTCTCTGGTCTCGGGTGAGACGATCAGCGCGTCGAACTCGGGCTCGACGGCGATACCGGTCGGCTCGGTCAGTTCGCGAATCGCGAACTCGCGACCGTACTTCTCTGCGCGCGGTGCCAGTTCGGCTTCGAGGTCGCGCTTCCGGCGGTCGTACGGACGGACGTACCGCTCGACGTGTCGGGTCTTCGGCGCGAGCTCGTCGGAGGTGAGTCCCACGGTCACGTCCCCCAGCTCGAACGCCCGTTCGAACAGCTTCCGGTGGCCGTCGTGAACGGGATCGAACGTACCACCCAGCGCGACGTTCATGTACGTGAGTTGCGCGGCCGCAACTTAAATGATCCCGAACCGCGAGCGGGAGCGAGAGCCGCCCGATCGGGCTGGAGCGTTAGCTGTCGGTGTCGCGGCCGTCGTCACTGTCGCCGTCCGCGTTGTCACCGTCCACGTCGTCACCGTCCACGTCGTCGCCGTCCACGTCGTCGCCGTCCGCGTTGTCGCCATCCGCGACGTCGCCGTCCACGTCGTCGACGGGACCATCGTGATCCCCGTCGCCTTCCTCAGCATCGCCGACCGAAATTCGCACCGGCTCGGCGTCACCGTCGGGCGATTCTCCCCCGAGCCGGCGGTCGAGGTTGAAGACGGCGTTCAGCTCGCGCTGGACGTCACCGACGACACCCTGGACCAGCTCGCTCGGCGCGATGGCCTCGTACTCGTAGGGGTTGTTGCCTGCGCCGCTCGCCTCGCGCTTGTCGCGCTCGACGGTCCCCTCATCGTGGAGCTCCGCGAGCGCCTCCCGGACAGTGCTTGGATAGAGGCCCGTGCCGTCGGCGATTTCGTCGCTCGTGCTGTGCGGGTTTTCCCGGAGGAAGACGTAGATCCGCGCGCGGGTCTCGGTGTCCAGCAGCCAAGACAGGAGGTCGACGATGTTGTCGTCGAACCCCTTCACGGCCTTGTCGGCTCCCTCGCCGATCCGCTCTTTCGTCTTCCGGAGCTCCTCGCGAGTCCGCTCCGCCGGCGATTCGTCGTCGGAACCGTCGGCCGGCTCGGAACCGGAGCCATCGGGGTCGTCTACGGGATCGTTCGTGGTCATGTCCGAGACTGGGGTCCGCGCGCCCAAAAGCATTTCTCGTCGTTTCCGTTCCGACGAAACTGTTCGTACGACCCGGTCGCACGACCGGTTCGCACGAACGAGCCGAGCGGCGGCCGCTACGGCGACACGATCAGGTCGGCACACAGCGCGTCGATCCCCTCCTCGTCGCGAAGTCGCCGCTGGCGCTCGCTTCCGCTCTCGGCCGCGTACACGTCCCGAATACCGTCGATTCCGAGGCGGTCGCACTCCTCGTCGACGACCTCGGCGAGCGAGACCGTCTCCTCGCCGTCGCGGGCGACGAAAGAGGCATCGTGGCCGTGGCGGATCGCCCGCCACTTGTTCTCGTCCAGCAGCTCCCGGCGGAGCGTCGGGACCGACTCGCCGTCCGCGTAGCGCTCGGCGTAGTCGACGACGAGCGCGTGGACGTACTCGACCAGCGCGAGCGTGACGGCCGGGTCGCGCTGGGCGTCCGGCGCGCGCACTTCGACGGTACCGTGACCGGTGTGGGGACGCACGTCGAACCAGAGCTCGCCGCGGTCGGCGATCGACCCGAGTTCGACCATCCGGCGCTCGTACCGCTGGAAGGCGTCGAAGTCGTCGAACGCGGAGGGGATCCCGGTGTTCGGGAGGTTCTCGAACACCTTCGCGCGGGCCGACGCGAGCCCGGTGTCGAAGCCGTTCCAGAACGGGGAGTTCGCCGACAGCGCGAGCAAGACGGGACAGTGCCACCGGAGCCGGTTAGCAATCTGCACGGCCTTATCCGCGTCGTCGACGCCGACGTGGACGTGGAGTCCCGCCGTGGTGTTTCGGTGTTGGGGGTACTGAATCCGGTCCAACTGCGCCCGGTACCGCGGCTTTTCGGCGTGATCCAGCTCGCGCCAGTTCGCGGCCGGATGGAGTCCCGCGGCCGCGATTCCGTAACCGTCGGCGGCGGCGTGGTCCACGAGCGCCTCCCGCACCGTCGAGAGTGCGTCGGCCGCGTTCGTCGGGTCCTCGATCAGCTCCGTCTGGGCCTCGATGGTGCACTTGAACAGCTCGTGATCGAAGCCGTCCGGGACGGCCGCCGGCGGGTCGCGACCGTAGACAAGATCGTCGGTCCCGGAGGTCGGGCGGCCGTCGGCATCGACGATGTAGAACTCCTCTTCGATGCCGAGGGTCCCCATCCGGGCGAACGCGTCCCGCGAACCGAGTTCCATTACCGCTCCGTATCGGCCGCGCGGTCTTATAAGGATTGGAACCCGAAACGGAGCGCCGGTGTCGCAGACGGGTATTTGAATAGTCGACGCGATCGGGACGACCGCGGTGGCGTCGCCGCCCTCGCGGCTGGGACGTTGGAGGTGGTCACCGCCGATCTCTGCTCGCCCGTTTAGAAATCGGCAACCCGTACCGCTCGCTACTCGCTGTCGAACGCGCCGAACCGCTCGTCGAAGACGGCGATCACGCGCCGCTCGATCTCGTCGCGAATCTGACGGACCTCCTCGATGGGACGCTCTCCCGGGTCGTCGAGGTCCCAGTCGTCGGTGTCGACGCCGGGCAGGTCGAGCGTCGAACAGCCCATCGTGGCGACGAAATCGGACGCGGCGAGCGCCTGCTCGGAGACGTGCTGCGGCGTCCGCCCGTTCACGTCGAGGCCGACCTCCACGAGCGCCTCCACGACCACGTCGTGGACGCCGTCCGCGGGCATCGTTCCGCCCGTCACGATCTCGACGCGGTCGCCCAGTCCGCGGCGGTCGCGCTCGCGCTCGGCGAACGCCGTCGCCATCTGGCTCCGGCCGGCGTTGCGAACGCACATGAACGTGAGAGTGGTCGCCATCAGTAGATCAGCTCGTCGTCGTTCTCGACCATGTACAGGGTGCGAGCGGCGATGTTGACCGCGTGGTCCGCGACCCGCTCGAGGTCGCGTACCGCGAGCAGCGCCCGAGAGACCTCGTCGAGGGACGCCTCCAGCGCGTCGGTGTCGGACGCCTCGTCGTGGGCGTTGAGCGCATCCGCCGCCTCGGCGCGTTCGCGGTCGGCCGCGAGAAGCTCCCGGACCACCGCCTCGCTCGCCACCCGACACCGCTCGTCGAAGTCGTCGTCGCGCGCGGCGATCTCCCGACAGGCGTCGGTGTCGCCCGCCTCGTAGGCGGCGACCGCGTCGCTGACCATCTCGCCGGCCCGGTCGCCCAGTTCGCGGAACTCGACCGCCGGGTGAACCCCGCCGTCCGGCCCGCCGTATCCGGCGAGGTTCGTCGCGAGATCAGCGACGCGTTCGAGGTCCGTGATCACCTTGAACGAGGCCGCGACGAGCCGCAGATCGCCCGCGACGGGCTGCTGGAGCGCGAGGAGGTTCGTACACTCGTCCTCGATCGCGAGGTACTGCTCGTTCACCTCGTAATCGCCGCCGATGACCTCCTGTGCGAGCTTCTCGTCACCGACCTCGGCGGCCTCGACCGCGGCGTCGTACCGTTCGCCGACGAGCTCGCCCATCGCGACCACCTCGGCCCGGAGATCGTCGAGCCGCCGTTGGTAGTTCTCGCGGGGCATCTATCCGAACTTCCCCGTGATGTAGTCTTCGACGCGCTGTTCCTCCGGGTCCTCGAAGATCTTCGCCGTATCGTCGTACTCGACGAGCTGGCCGCCGGTGAGGAACACGGCGGTCCGGTCGGAGATTCGCGCTGCCTGCTGCATGTTGTGGGTGACGATGATGACCGTGTACTCCTCGGCCAAGTCGTCGATGAGATCTTCGATCTTCGAGGCCGCGACGGGGTCGAGTGCCGACGTCGGCTCGTCCATCAAGATGACCTCGGGGTCGGGCGCGATCGCCCGGGCGATACAGAGCCTCTGTTGTTGCCCGCCGGACAGATCGAGCCCCGAGGAATCGAGCTGGTCTTTCACCTCGTCCCAGAGCGCCGCCCCCTTCAGCGACGCCTCGACGCGCTCGTCGACGTCGCCGTCGTATCCCTGAATCTGCAGGCCGTACGCGACGTTATCGCGGATCGATTTCGGGAACGGATTCGGCTTCTGAAACACCATCCCGATCTTCCGGCGTAGCGCGACGGGGTCGACGTCGTCGTCGTAGACGTTCTTCCCGCCGAACTCGACGTCGCCCTCGACCCGGCAGACCTCGATCATGTCGTTCATCCGGTTGATACATCGGAGGAACGTCGACTTGCCGCAGCCGGACGGACCGATGAGGGCCGTCACCCGCTTTTCGGGGATCTCGATCGACACGTCGTCGATCGCCTGTTCCTCTCCGTAGAAGACGTTCAAGTCGCGCGCCGCGACCGCGGTCGCCTCCGCGCCGGTCGGTCGGTCGGTCGACTCGGTCTGTACGTCCGTCGTGATGAGCGAATTGCTCGATGGTGTGTTACTCATGTTAGGTCCCTCGCTCCGCACGGTTCCGGAGCAGTATCGCCGTTCCGTTCATGCCGACGAGGATGATCAGAAGCGTGATCACGCCGGCCGCGACGACGCCGTACCGGAACTCGGCCTGTGGGAAACCGGCCCACGCGTAGATCTGCATCGGCATGGCGCTGAATCGGCTGAAGAGGCTGTCCGGCGCACTGAACACGGTCGTCGCCGCACCGATCATGATGAGCGGCGCGGTCTCGCCTATCGCCCGCCCGAGCGCGAGGATCGTCCCGGTCAGGATACCGGGCAACGCCTCCGGCAGGACGACGTTCTTGGTCGTCTGCCAGCGCGTCGCGCCCATCGCGTCCGATCCCCGCCGGAGGTCGTCCGGGACCGACCGGATCGCCTCCTGCGCGGAGATGATCGTGATCGGGAGGATGAGGAGCGACAGCGTCAGCGACGCGGTCACGGCCGTCCCGTACCCGAGCCCGAGGAGATTGGCGAACAGCCCCAGCCCGAGCAGTCCGTAGACGACCGACGGGATGGCGGCGAGGTTCGCGATGTTGACCTGCAGCAGCCGCGTCAGCGACCCGACGAGGCCGCTCCCGGCCGTGTACTCCTCCAGGAAGATCGAGGTGCCGACGCCGAGGACGAACGACAGCACCGCGACGAGCGCGATGATGATCACGGAGCCGACGATCGCCGGATACAGCCCCGCTTCGAGGGCAGTCCGCGACGGTGACTCGGTGACGAACCCGACGTCGAGCCACGGGTCCGGCGCGGGAACGCCCAACGTTTCGACGACGAGCGCCCCCGCGAGCGCGCCACCGACCAGAAGCGCCGGCAGCGCCATTCCGACGAGCCCCTCGCCGGCGTCGACCACGCGGTGAACGTAGACGGCGGTCGGCACGCCGGTCACGACGAGCACGATCAGCGCGGTGGAACCGGGGATTCCGACGCTTCTGGCGAGGAATCCACCGGCGGTCGCGACGGCAAGCGGAACGCCGCCGGCCGCGGCCGCCGCGGTCCGACTTCCGCGATCGTCGACGACGAGCGCGCCGACGGTCGCGATCGGGACCGCGAGCGTCCAGAGGTAGATGATGAGATCCGACGGGTACGTCCGAACCACCTCCCGGAGGATCACCGCGACGACGGTGCCAGCGAGCCAGACGGGTATCGCGGCTGTCGTCGCTCGGTCCGCCGAGCGCCAGCGGCCGTACGCGTACAGCGCCGCGGCCGGGAGAACGCCGAGCGTGTACGCGAGGAACCACACCAGCTCGTCGAACACCAAGAACAGGGTCCCGACGGCGAGCCCGATCGCGATCCCGCCGATGAGTCGACCCAACAGTCCGAAACCGACGGTACCGGCGCGCCCGCGGCTCCCGACGTACGCGAGGTACGCCGTGACTGGCGTGGCGACGACGAAGAGATACGCGAGCTGCCAGGAGAGCCGCGGGATCTCCGCGACCAACGCTTCGACGGCGGTGAAAAGCACCGCGACGACGACGAGGCCGCCGCCGAGCACGCCGAGCGCCCGTCGGGTCACCGCTCGGTCGTCCGCGCTGTACAGACAGAATGCGAGGAACGGGACGACGAGCGTGAGGAAGTACGTCAACAGCCACTCCGGACTGGCGTTCGCCAGATCAAAGGCGTCGATCGCGACGTACACCAAGAGCACGCCGAGCGCGACGAGACCGGCGACGCTCGCACCGAGCGAGAGGTATTCGAAGACGACCCCTCGGATCCGGCTCACTTCACCGAACCCGTCCGCGTTCGCGTTGTCCGTCGCCATCAGTACTCCTCCCGGTAACGTTCCGCGATGATATCACTGAACACGTTCATTACGAGCGTCACCACGAACAGCGTGAGTCCGAGCGCGAACATCGAGTCGTACGGGATCGTCCCGCCGGTGAGGTCGCTCTGGGCGATCTGCACCATCGCGACGGTGATCGTCATCCCCGACTCCAGGAGGACGTCCGCGGGATTGATGTACGGGATCCCGAGGGCCGCCTCTCGAACCGCCGGCATCCGGGCCTGCGCGCCCATCGCGACGACGACGATCATCGTCTCGCCGATCGCGCGCGAGACGGCGAGGATGTACGAGGAGGCGATCCCGGAGATCGACGCGGGGACGACGATCCCCGTCGACACCTCGAACTTGGTCGCGCCGAGCCCGTACCCGGCCTGTCGAAGCTCGTCGGGAACGGCGCTCATCGCGTCTTCGGAGATCGACGACACCATCGGGATGGTCATGATCCCGACCATGATCGACGCCGACAGCGCGTTGAAAGTGCTCATCTCCGGGAACAGCGTCGCCTTCAGCGCCGGCGTGATGTACACCAGCGCGAAGTACCCGTACACGACCGTCGGGATACCGGCGAGGATCTCCAAGAGCGGCTTGAGTATCGAGCGCGCGTTCGGCGTCGCGTACTCGCTGAGGTAGATCGCCGTCAGCGTCCCCACGGGGAGCGCGATGCACGCCGCCGTGATGGTCACGGTGAGCGTCCCAATCAGAAGCGGGATGATTCCGAAGGCCTGCCCGCCGCCGGCCGGATTCGGGCTCCAGTTGATGCCGGTCAGGAACTCGGCGATCGCTATCTCTCGGAAGAACACCGCCGCGTCCGACAGCAGCGTCACGAAGATCGCGACCGTCGTGAGCAGGGTGACTGCCGCGCACGCGGCGAACAGTCCGCCGTAGGTCCCTTCCTTCAATCGTCTGAGCCCGCTCCGTCGCTGGAGATCGGGACTCTCGGTACTATCTGTCACAACCGATAAGGTATCGCACGCTGTCGTAAATCAATACACCGGTTCATCGCGCTGAGTCAGCCCTGCGCCTGTTCGATGGCGTCCTCGAGGATCTCCATTTGCTCTTCTTGTGTCTCCTCGGTCGCGGGGACGTATCCCACGTCACCGGCGACGAGGTCCTGGTTGGTCGTCTGCTCGACGAAGTACCGGGCGAACTCCGCGATGTGCTCCTCGCCGAGCGACTCGATCGAGGGGTAGGTGAACAGTGACCGCGAGAGCGGGCTGTACTCGCCGCTCGCTGCGGTTTCGAGGCTCGGCTCGACCGGACCGTTGCCGTCGTCGATACCGAGCGCCTTGAGCTGATCGGGGTTCTGGAAGTAGTACGCAAAGCCGAAGTAGCCGATCGCGTACTCGCTCCCCATGACACCCTGGGCGATGCTGTTGTCCTGCTCGGTCGCCTGGTAATCGCCGGTGTGGCCGCGCTCGCCCATGATGTTCTCGATGAAGTAGTCGTACGTTCCCGAGGTGTCGGCAGCGCCGAACCGATCGATCTCTTCGTTCGGGAACTCGTCGCGGACCTCGTCCCAGGTCTCGACGGCGTCGGCCTCCCAGATCGTCGCGAGCTCCTCGACGGTGAGCGAGTCGATCCAGTCCGCCTCGGGATTGACGACGACCGTGAGCGCGTCCGTCGCCGCTATCAGTTCGACGTACTCGACGCCGTTGTCGGCACAGAGCTGCTCTTCTTCCTCCTGGATCGGCCGACTGGCGTTGTTGAAATCGGTCTCGCCGACGCAGAAGTAGTTAGAGAAGCCGCCGCCCGACCCGGTGGAGCTGATGTCGGGGTCCACGTCGGGGTGCTGTTCGGCGAAGTCCTCCGCGATGGCGCTCATCAGCGGAAAGACGGTGCTCGACCCCGCGATGTTGATCGACCCGGACAGCGACCCGCCCCCGGAGCCGCCGTCGGAACCGTCTCCGGAGCCGCCGTCGGAGCCGTCTCCGCCGTCGGAACCGTCTCCGCCGTCGCCCGTGCTCTGCGTACATCCCGCGACCGCCAGCGCCCCCGCGCCGGCGAGTGTCGCGAGCGATTTCCGACGAGTGATCCCCTCGGTATCCGCGTCGTGGCTTGATGCCATCACCAGATTGTGGACGTTTGCCGGTTAAGTAGTATGCTATGAGCGGTACGGGTCCGGCGATATCCCTCGATTGTGACACGGATTCATGTTTGTTGTATATATCACTATATAGATTCGCTGACGATGCGCGAAGTGGGTGCGAGGCGACTGCGCTGGTCGGGACGAGACGACCGCGCGCGTCGGTGATCCGACCGGTCGCACCGACCGGGAGCGCGGGCGTATTTTTAAGACCCTCCGTGCGAAGACGGGGACGATGTCCCCCTCGACGAACGGGAACCGGAGCGCGCTCTCGCTCAGCCGCGAGGAGGCGTGGGTCGCTCACGCCGCCCTGCTTGACGCGGGCGCGGCCGCCGTCGACGCCGGCGACGACGCACCTCCCCAGTGCCGACCGATCCGGCGCATCGAGCGCGGCGGAGCGCTCGCGCCCCGCGGCGTCCGCCTCCTGCGCGACGCGCTGGTCGAGTACCTCGGCGACGCGCCCGTCCGCGACCGCGCGCCGGGGCGGTCGCTGCTCCGCCGGATCGACGACGCGGTCGGCACGCCCGACGCGAACGAGTCGGTCGATCCGGACGAGACCGTCAATCCGGACGAGACCGTCAATCCGGACGAGACCGTCGATCCGGACGAATCGGTCGATCCGGACGAATCGGTCCGCAGATACTGAGACGCACCTGCCCGCGTTCAACACGTTGAGCCTCCGCGTCCGCGATACGCCTCTCAGCCCTCCACACCCGCGTTAAGGCCGGGATTACGCCTCCACCGCCTCGATCAGTAGCTCCGCGACGTCGACGATCTCGACGTCGTCTTCGAACCCGCCGGTCTTCCGTCCGTCCTCGAACATCGTCGTACACATCGGGCAGGCGACGACGAACTTCTCGACCGCGTCGCCAGCGGCGGTGTCCTCGAGCGCCTCGCGGAGCCGCTCCTCGCTCGGCTTGATCTCCTCGTCGTGTTCGGTCCAGAGCCCGCCCCCGCCGCCGCCACAGCAGAACGAGTCCTCGCGGGAGCGCGGCATCTCGTGCAGGTCCGCGCCCGTCGAGCGAATCAGCTCGCGGGGCGCGTCGTACTCGTCGTTGTACCGGCCGAGGTGACACGGATCGTGGTAGGTCACGGTGTAATCGAGCTCGTCGCCCGAGAGGCCGAGCCGCCCGTCGCTCACCAGGTCCTCGACCACCTGCGTCCAGTGGAACACGTCGATCTCGCCGTCGGCGTTCCACGACTCCTCGCGGTCGAACGGCATCATCGGATCGTCGGCGAACTCGGCGAAGTCGACCTCGGGGTACTCGTGTTTGATGGTGTTATAGGAGTGCGGGTCGGTACAGACGATCGAGTCGAACTCGCAGTCGGCGAACGTCTCGACGTGGTGGCCGGCGAGTTCGAGATAGAGGAATTCCTCGCCGATCCGGCGGATGTCGTTGCCGTCGGTCTTCTCGTCGTCGAAGAGGATACCGAACTCGACGCCGGCCTCGTCGAACAGCCGGGCGAGCGCGCGGGCGACCTTTTTGTTCCGATCGTCGAAGCTCGGGTAGTCGCCGACGTACCAGAGGTACTCCACCTCTCTCTCGCGGGCGTCCGGGACGTCGACGTCGTCCAGTTCGTCGGCCCAGTCGCCGCGAGTCGCCTGCGACTCGCCGAAGGTGTTGCCCTTCTGCATGACATCCTGGAACACGCCCTGGAGGTTCGAGTCGACCGCCCCCTCGTCGACGAGCTGACGGTTCAGCTTCGTGAACGACGTGAGGTGTTCGATATCGACCGGACAGGCGTCCATGCAGGCCATACACGACATACAGGACTCCATCGATTCGCTGGCTATCACGCCGCCCTCGTCTGCGACGATGGGGACCGTGCCGCCGTCGTTGACGGCGGCGGAACCGGCCACGCCGCCGTCCGTCGCGACCGAACCGGATCTGTCCGTCCCGACCACCGGGTCGTCGCTCACGGACTCGCGGTACGCCTTCAGATCGAGGATTACGTCCCGCGGGTCCAGGTTCCGACCGACCGTATCGGCCGGACAGGCGTCGGTACACCGACCGCACTTCGTGCAGGCGTCGCCGTCCATGAGCTCCTTCCACGTGAAGTCGTCGAGGGACTCGGCGTTGGTGTGATCGAGGTCGGCGGGGACGTTGGGGAGCCGCGCACCGGCCTTCTCGTCGCGGGCGACGACGTTGGCGAACGAGGAGATCATGTGGAACGGCTTCGCGTACGGGATCCACGCGATAAAGGCGAACGCCAGAAGCGAGTGGCTCCACCAGACGACGCCGTAGATCGCCTCCGCGCCCGCGGGGGTCAGCCCGGCCCACCGGAACACGGCCGCCATCGCCATGCCGACGAAGCTCACCGTCTCCGTCGCCCGCGCGGGCTGCCCGACGATGCCGAGCGCCTGCACGACGAACCCGCCCACGCCGAGCGCGAAGAGGGTCCAGACGAACGCGTCATCCTCCAGCGAGGTGTGTTTCCCCCACAGCCGCCCATCGCGCTCGCGGTAGCGGCGGTACGCCGCCATGCCGACGCCGACGACGAACAGCAGGCCGAACGCGTCGACGGTGAACTGGTAGGCCAGGTAGAAGTCGCCCACCCAGAACGACTCGCCGGCGAGCGGGCGGTACACGTCGATGTCGAACCCGAGGATCGTCGTCGCGACCAACAGGACGAGGAAGCCCCACAGCACGAACGTGTGCATCACGCCGGCGTACAGATCCCGGTCAAACTGGTTCTCGTTCGTGAGCACGGTTCGCGTCGCCGCGACGGTGCGCGTCGGGAGGCTCGACAGACGGTCGCGCGGGTCCTCGCTCCCGCGAGCGTACGCCGCGAACCGGGCGTACACCCCGTACAGGAACACGAGGATCGCGACGGCGGCGAGCCAGTAGAACGCGGCCTTCCCGACCGGGCCGATCGTCCAGAACGTCTCCCGGGTGGCCGCCTGCAGCGGAATCATGATAGATACGCGGGATACGTCCCGGTTAAAGCTTGTCACAACGAGGAGCGCGCAGCGGGCGGTTTCTACTCGCGACCGACGAGCCGACTACGGGCCGCCGATCGCCGCCGCCAACAGCCCGCCGGCGACCGCGAGCGCGACCGCGTCGGCGCGCCTGAGTTCGAGTCGAGGCAGCGTCGGATTCCACGCGAAACACCGGGCGGAGAGCGCGATCCCCAGCCGGTCGGCTCGCGCGAACGCCCGGTTGAGTCCGGCGGCCGCGACGATCCGCATCCGCTCGCGGACCGGGAGCGCGCCGCCGCCGCGAGCGCGGACCGCCTCGCGAGCCGTCACCAGGTCCCGCTTCAACAGCGGGAGGAACCGAAACACGAGCGCGACCCCGGTTCCGAGAAAGTGCCCGGGTCGCCCCGGCACGGTGTGCTGGATCGCCGCTCGCGACTCCCGGACGGGCGTCGAGCGAACGTAGCCGGCCGCGACGACGAGGATCAGCGCGACCCGGTAGCTCGCGAGCGCGGTGTCGCCGGCGGGGCCGACTCGGAACCACGGCGTCCCGAGCGTCGCGCCGGCGACGAGGGGGGCGACGGCGAGTACCGGGAGCGCGAACCGGTACGTCCACAGGTCACGGGGGCCGCCGCCGGTGAGGCGCAACCACCCGACAGCGACGAGCGTGAGCGCGGCCAGCCCGCTCGGACTCGTGTACGCGTACGCGGCCGCCGCGAACGCGATCTGCACGAAGAGCTTCGAGCGCGGATCGAGCCGGTGGGCGAGCGACTCGGAGTGAACGTACGCGAGGGTCACGGGTCGGCTCCGAGATCCCCTGCGGTCCCGCCTTCGACTCCGAGATCCTCTGCGCTCCCGCCCTCGGCTCCGAAATTCCCTGCGCTGCCTCCCTCGAGCGAGTCTGGCGCGCGCACGTCGAGCCCCGGCAGCTCCGCGACCGCCTCCTCCGGGGGCGCGTCGACGGCGACGCGTCCCGCAGACAATCCCACCACTCGATCCGCGAGACCGAGCACGTCTCGGAGGTCGTGTGTGACGACGATCGCGCTCGTTCCGGCGTCCCGGAGGTCCCGGAGGCGGTCGAGGACGGAACGACGGGCCGGTTCGTCGAGCCCGGTGAACGGCTCGTCGAGGACGAGGTGATCGGGGTCCATCGCGAGCGCGCCCGCGATCGCGACCCGCTCGCGCTCGCCGCCCGACAGCGATTGGATCCGGTCGGCCCCGCGATCGGCCATGTTCACGGCCGCGAGCGCGTCGGCGACCCGCCGGTCGATCTCCTCGTGAGGGAGTCCGAGGTTCTCCGGTCCGAAGGCGACGTCAGCCCCGACGGTGGCCGCGACGAGCTGGTCGCGCGGGTCCTGGAACACCATCCCGACCGCGGTTCGGGCGGCGACGAGATCCGCACCCACGGGCGTCCCGTTGACGGCAACCGTCCCCTCGTCGGGCGTCACGAGCCCGTTGAACGTCCGGACGAGCGTTGTCTTGCCCGAGCCGTTCGCGCCGGCGACGACGAGGAACTCGCCGTCGGGGACCGACAGGGTCACGTTGTCCACGGCGACGACGTCGCCGTCGGCAGCCCTTCCGGGGGCCTCGAACCGACACGTGACGCCCTCGACGTCGATCACGGTCTCACCTCGGAGCCGATCACGGGCTGGGTCACGCGGCCGCGACCGCGTCCGATCTGACGATTCCGACGGCGGCGGCGATCTTCAGCGCCTCGGCCGGGAGGAACGCGGCGGCCCCCACCGTGACCGCCTCGACGGGGCCGAGCGACAGCACGAGCGCGAGCCCGGCGACGCCGAGTGCGTAGATGACGACGGTACCGAGGATCATCGCGCCCGCGAGCGTCGGGACGCCGACGGTATCGAGGTCGCGGAGGGTCGCGCCGCGGTGGACGACCGCGCCGACGACCGCCGCGGCCAGCGGGTACGACCAGAGGTAGCCCGCCGACTGGCCGACCAGCTGGCCGACGCCGGCGGAGCCGCCCTGGAACACGGGCGCGCCGAGCGCCCCGGCAGCGAGGTACAGGACGAGCGACGCAGGACCCCACACCGGACCGAGGTAGATCCCGGCGAGGAATACCCCGAGGACCTGCAGAGTCACGGAGACGGGCGAAACGGGGTTCGGGAACGTCACGTACGCGAACGCGCCGACGAGCGCGGCGAACAGCGCCGCGCGCGCGAGGTTCGTCGCGGCCTCGTCGCCGACCAGATCGACGGATTCCGTGTTCGTTGCCATGTCCACGACACGCTCGTAAACCGACTTGAATATACTGGTTTACAAAAGGGCGCTCCTTCGAATCTGGAGGCCGATCCGCCGCCTCCGCTCCCGCGAGGCAGTCGAAATCGGGTGCAGGGCAGCGAAACCGGACGCAGGGCAGCGAAACCGGACGCAGGGCAGCGAAACCGGACGCGGGGCTTTTCTACCGGGAGCGCGTATCTCCGCGTCCATGGACGAGAAGACCTCGGATCTCCGCGACATCTTCGTCGACGCCACCGGGTCAGACACCGTCACCGAGCGGCAGTCGGAGTCCCGCGGGACGCTCACCGGTCGCGACGAGGCGGCGGTCGACGATCGCGTCCGCGAGCTGATCGCGACGATGCGCGACCGATACGGCTTCTCGACCGGCCTCGACGACGGGGCCTACGCGCGAATCGCTCGCGGTCGATTCGAGTTCGACGACGATGAGGCGCTCTCCGCCGCGCTCGCCGCCGATGACTCGCTCGCTCTCGACGTCGACTCTGACGCTCTCGACGCCGATGACTCGCTCGCTCTCGACGTCGCCCCCGCGACCGTCCGCGACGCCCGGCTCGACCTCCACCTCGTTCGCGAGACTGACCGCGAGGTCGACGACGCGGCCTTCGAGTACGCGGACCTGAAGGCGTTGACAGCCGAGGGGAACTCGATCGTGGAGTGCGCGGACGAGCTCGACGCCGACCCCGACACCGTCGCTAAGTATGCGCGGGTCGCTCGCGTCGATCTGACGTCGACGCGCGCGAACGACCGGTACCGCGACGAGTTCCGCGACCTCCTTACGGACGCCGAGATCGAGGGATCACACGCCGCCGCCGCTCGCGAGGACGGCCTGAAGGAGGCGACCGAGGATATCGAGACCGACGTTTCACTCTAGATCGAGACCATTTCACAGTCTAGAAACCGAAACCACTTCACAGAAACCGGTCCGGTGCGCAACGCTCCGTCGGCATCGCCGAGTGCGGCGGCCGATCGAACGGCGCTCGTCGTCGATCATATCTCGATCCGCATCCCGTCCGTCGCGCACTCGTGCTCGACCTCGTCGAGGTGATCGAGCATCGGGTTGCTCATGTGCGTCAGGACCACCCGATCGGCGTCGATCTCGTCCTCGTGTTCGAGGAGCGTGGTGTACGTCATGTGGTACGGGATGTCCGCGTCGAAGGCGTACGCTTCGCAAACGAACAGGTCTGCGCCCGCAGCGGCCTCGACGAGGTCGTCGGTCCACTCCGTGTCGCCGGAGTAGGCGATCGTCGCGTCGTCGACGTCGACGCGGAGCGCGTACGAGGGGGCACCGCTCGGATGGACGGCGGCGTACGGCCGCACGTCGATCGCGCCGACCCGGGTCGCGTCGCCGGTCTTGATCTCGACGAAGTCGACGTCGAACGCCTGGTCGACACTCGACAGCCCCGGGAACAGCACCTCCATCGCCTCCGTGACTCGCGTTTCGGTTCCGGGCGGCCCGACGACGGTGAGCGGTTCCGTGCGCTCCGACGCGAACTGCGCGTCTAGGACGAAAAACGGGATGCCGCCGAAGTGGTCGCCGTGGAGGTGGGTGAGGAGGATCGCTTCGATCTCATTCCGGTCGATGTCGTAGCGGTTCATCTCGGAGAGCGCGGACGCGCCGCAGTCGATGAGAAATCGCGTCGAACCGGTGTCGACGTGGATGCTCGTCTGCAGTCGTCCGCCGCTTCCGAGCGGGTCGCCGGTGCCGAGGAACCTGACCGTCGTCTCGTCCATGGCGTCGGGATGCGACCGAGACTCAAATAGGTATCCGCCCCGCGTCGCCCGCGTTTCGACCCGTTTATAATCGCCGGCGCGCGCCTCAACAGTATGACCGACGACGAGCGACGACGCGAGCTCATCGCCGCGCTCCGGGCGGCCGACGCCGTCAGGTTCGGCGAGTTCGAGCTCTCGCACGGCGGTACCAGCGATTACTACGTCGACAAGTACCTCTTCGAGACGGATCCGGACGCGCTCACCCTCGTCAGCGAGGCGTTCGCCGACCGGCTCGCGGGGACGGACGCGAAGCTCGCGGGCGTGGCGCTCGGCGCGGTCCCGCTCGTGGCCGTGACCGCGGCCGAGATGGGTCGCCCGTACGTCATCGCCCGCAAGCAGGCGAAGGAGTACGGCACGGGCAATCGCATCGAGGGCAGGCTCGACGAGGGGGAGGAGGTCGTCGTGTTGGAGGATATCGCCACGACCGGGCAGTCAGCCGTCGACGCTGTCGAGGCGCTTCGTGAGGCGGGCGCGACGGTGAACCGCGTGCTCGTCGTCGTCGACCGCGAGGAGGGCGCGTCCGAGCTACTCGCCGACCACGGTATCGAGCTCGAGTCGCTGCTCACGGCGACGGAGCTGCTGGCGGAGCGAGACGCAGAGTAGCGCACTCCTTTTTTAAGCTCGTTTGGCTTCGTTGAACTCACTCGCACGTCCACACGCGCCCGCGGTCGTGCAAGCAACGGTGGCGATTGATCTCGGGAGTGGGTATTGCAGTCCGCCGCTGGCGACGTGGTATTTAAGGAAGAGAGCCCGGTATCGATGTCTACTTATAAATGATCGAGCGGTTGGCGCGCCTCCGAGCGCCCACAGGGCGCGAGGAGCCCGCGAGGGACGCCGTGAGCGCCTTTATAAGGCGCGAAGCGGCGAGGTTGGGGAGGCGTGAGGTGCGGTTGCGGTGCTGTGCGGGGTGGGATTCAAAGGGGGCAGCCGCGAGGCGGACGCAGGCGACACAAGCACCGCAGCGAAGGAGCGAACGAAGTGAGCGACGGAGTGAGGAGCGCAGCGAGCGTGCGCCCGCCTCGCGGCTGGGGCTTTGGAAGTGGTCACCGCACCAGCAATGATTTATAAGCGAGCGGCGGGGGCTTTGAAGAGGTTCACCGCGCAGTCAACCTCTTATGAGCGATCGACGCCAGATACACAGCAGTTTACCGCGCCAGCAACGATATATGAACAGCCGACAGCAACACCACTCAGTCATTTATAAACGATCACCCCAACACAATGAGATCCCTACTCCCGTGTTCGATCAACAGATCGTCGTCGATGACTGATTAGTTCGGGTGAAGACGGAGCCGAAGAAGCTGAGATCGACGGAGGCGCGTATCTGGAGTCACACGAACCAGCTCCTCGCAGGTGAAGCAGGCGGATCGACCCAACCGACCTTTCCCGATCGAAACGCATAACAGCGGTACCGCTCAACGTCGAAGTGAGCCGAGGTAGCCTAGCCTGGCCAAGGCGGTAGATTCGAAATCTACTGTCCATTCGGACACCGGAGTTCAAATCTCCGCCTCGGCGCTTCTTTCGCGTCTCCGACCGAGAGCGCAGCCTTCGGTCGATCCCGCGCGTCGATCCGGCGCTCGGCGTCAACCTCAGGGGTGATGCGTCCGGCATCGTCACCCCTGTCGACACCGGTAGCGAAGATGGTCGGCGAGGAGGGAGACGACCATCGCGAACGCGTTCGCTTCGGAATCCGAGCCACTGGGAGCTGGAACAAGGGTCTTTAACAACCGTCCGCAGATTCGACCGTGAACGAGCACACGCTCTACGAACGGCTGGGCGGACGCGAGGCGATCGGCGCGGTCGTCGACGAGTTCTACGACCGGGTCCTAGACGACGACCGGGTCGCACACCACTTCGAGGACGTCGACATGACCGCACAGCGGGCGCACCAGACGCGATTCCTGAGCGCCGTCGCCGGCGGTCCCGTCGAGTACGACGGCGACGGTATGGACACCGCCCACGACGGGATGGGGATCACCGAATCGGAGTTCGGTGCGATCGCGACGCATCTCGACGGTGCGCTTGCCACGTTCGACGTCGACGGCGAAGACCGATCGGCGGTGATGGAGGCGGTCACTGAATACGAAGACGTGATCGTCGAAGTGCCGGCCAAGTAGCGGTGAGGCGGCCGCAAACGACATCGTCGCGGCCGGAATCTATCGCAGTTGATACCGTCGCGGCCGGAATCTATCGCAGTTGACGACGCTACGACTGACTGCCGAGCGACTCCTGCTCGGGTGCGGGACCCCCTCGGAGCCGCCGGCGACGCTTGTCGTAGGCCGCCTCGAGCTTCGCGTTCGTCGCCCGCGAGACGAGGTACAGGTCGGCGTCGCCGTCGTCACGGGGATGCGCGCTCGCGACCCAGACGTGGCCGTCGCCCGTCGAGAGGTCGTCCGCCCAGCGCTCGGCGGCCGCGCGACTCTCGAAGGCGTGCTCGGTGCCGTCCTCGAAGACGAGCCGGCCCACCTTCGCGTTGCGCTTCCTGGCGGAGGGTTTCACCGCAACGACGACGCTCACGGGTGACGTTGGATCGGCATCGCTTAAAAACCCCGTCAGACGGGGCCGCGCGGCGTCGGTCGCTCCGTGACGCGGACGTCCGAGCGCGGTCGACGCTGAAGAGACGGAACGCGGTCGACTCCGAACGAGACGCAGCTCAGTCGTCCGCAAACGAGACGGTTCCGGCCTCGGCGTCGCCCTCGGCGGCCGCAGAGAGCAGCCGATCGAGTCCGTCGACCATGGCGACGACGCTTGCGCGGGTGATATCCGCGTCGGTCGAGGAGACGCTCACGGACCTGTCGCCGCGCGAGAGGTCGACCTCGACGGTGACGACCGCGTCGGTCCCGCCCGTGATCGCGTCGACGTGGTAGGAGTCGAGCTCGAAGGAGACGCCGCCGACGCCGTCGCCCTCGGCCCCGCCGGTTGCCCCGCCCTCGCCACCGGATACCGCGCCGCCGTCGGATACCGAACCGTCCCCGCCGGAGAGCGCGGCCCGGACCGCTTCGAGCCCGGCGTCGACCGGGCCTGCGCCGGTCCCGGAGGCGACGCGCTCGGCGTCGCCGACGCGAAGGCGGACCGACGCGGTCGGAAGGTTGCCTCCGGAGGTGGCCGACAGGTCGAGGAGTTCGACGTGACGATCGCGCTCGCGGCCCTGTACGTCCTCCGTGATCGCGAGCAGGTCGGCGTCGGTGACGCGCTTCCCCCGGTCGCCGAGGTCCTTCACGCGGCTCACGACCTCGCTCAACTCGTCGTCGTCGACCGCGACGTCCTGCTCCGCGAGCGCGGCCTGCACGCCCGCTCGGCCGGCGTGCTTCCCGAGGACGAGCCGGCGCTCCCGGCCGACCGTCTCCGGCGGGTACGGCTCGTACATCGTCCCGTCTTTGAGGGTGCCGTCGGTGTGGATCCCCGACTCGTGGGCGAAGGCGTTTGCCCCGCAGACTGACTTGTTCGGCGGGAGCGCGACGCCGGTGACCTCGCTCGCGACCCGGCAGAGGCGGTAGAGCCGATCCAGCTCGACGGTGTCGACGCCGTACGAGCGGTCGAGCGCGATGGCGACCTCCTCGAGGGCGACGTTGCCGGCGCGCTCGCCGACGCCCATCACGGTGCCGTGAACGGTGTCGGCCCCGGCCTTCAGCCCGGCGTGGACGTTCGCCATCCCGAAGCCGAGATCGTCGTGGGTGTGGAGGCTCGTCGGACCGAGTTCGGCGAGCCGGGACACGACCTCTGCGGTGCGCTCCGGATCCGCCGCGCCGACGGTGTCGCAGTAGCAGATCCGGTCCGCGCCCGCGTCGAGTCCAGCGCCGAGCAGGCGTTCGAGGTAGTCGAGGTCGGCGCGGGAGCCGTCCTCGCCGAGCACCTCGACCCACAGTCCGTGGTCCGTGGCGTACTCGACGAGTTCCACGGTCGTCTCGATCACGTCGTCGCGGGTCGAATCGACCTTCGTCTCGACGTGCTTGTCTGAGGCCGGAACGACGAGGTTGATCCCGTCGACGTCGCAGTCGAGCGCGCGGTCGACGTCGGACCGGACGCCGCGGGCGAAGCTCGTCACGGTCGCGTCGAGTCCCTCGCTCGCGACCCGGCGGATTGCCTCGCGCTCGCCCGCCGAGGTGCACGCCGACCCGGCCTCGACGACGTGCACCCCGGCCGCGTCGAGTTCGCGGGCGACCTCGACCTTCTCCGCGGGTGCGAGCGAGACGCCGGGCATCTGTTCGCCGTCGCGCAGCGTGGTGTCTAAGAGCTGTACCTCGTCGAGTGTGGTGAGTGGTGTTCGGGTCAAAAGGGAGTCCGTCGGCTCGTCGGTGGATTCGGGGCCGGTACCGCCGCGGGGCGGTCGCGCCCCGGAGTCGTTATCGTCGGAGAATTTCGCGGCCAGCCGCCGCGAGGCGACTTCCTCTATCCTCCGAACGACCTCGATCGTCTCGTGTCATTCGTGTCCACGGCGAGGGGTCACACACACATAAGTCGTCGGATCGAGACAGGTATTGACTGCCGTGGCCACGCGTCCGTGCCGCGACGGTTCCACACCCGTCGAGTGGGCCGGATCGCCGCTACGTGGGCGGTACAGAAGCCGCCCGTAGACGACACGGTGGTCTCCGGGCTCCCGAACCGGCGAACTCTGCTCGGAGGGACGGAGTTAACTCCGTCCATGTGACTTGGTAACATGTGATTCCGTTCGTTCGATCGGTCGCCGCGCGTCCCCTTCTCCGGCGCGTGCTCCGTCCGGTGGGGACGTTCCTCGCCGTGGCGCTGACGGCGATCGCGGGATACGCAGCGCTCGGGGACGTCGGCGTCGTCGAAGCAGCGTTCTGGGTGGTCGACCCGACGAGTATCGACCTTCACTTCCGGGACCACGCCGGCCCTGAGCGGGCAACGAAGGGGTTCGCCGTGCTGGTGACGGTCGGGTTAGTGCTGTCGGGCGTGTGGATCGGCGAGACCGTCCTGACGACGGCGTTCGGCGGACGAATCCGCGACGAGGTGAAACGGATGCAAGATCGCAAAACTATCGAGACGCTCGAGGATCACGTCGTCGTCTGCGGCTACGGGATGTTCGGGCGCACAATCGCGGCACAGCTTTCGAACAACGGTCACGATGTGGTCGTGATCGAGACCGATGAGACGCAGGCGAACCGCGCGGACGATGACGGCCACCTCGTCGTTCTCGGCGACGCCCGCCACGAGGGGGTGCTCGCGGACGCCGGCATCGGACGCGCGGCGACGGTCGTCGCCGCCATCGACGACTCCAACGCCAACATCCAGATCGCCATCGTGGCCGAAGAGCTGTCCGAGGATCTGAATATCGTCGTGCGCGTCGGCGACGAGATGTACGAGTCGCTCGCGCGCCGGGCCGGGGCCGACACCGTCGTAATCCCCGAGATAACCAGCGGACAGAACGTGGCGAACTTCATCTGACCGCCCCGGGCTTGCTCGGTGATCCGGGCGATCGCCGCCGGAACGCTTTCCCGGTGGGCCGCAAACGGTCGAACGTGAAGCGAGTCGCGGTCGACGACGTCGACGTCGTCACGAACCCGATGGAGGTCCACGACGTGCGCAGGCCCGTCTCACGAGTACTCGGCACCGAGCACGTCGCGATGAACTACTTCGAGCTCGCGCCCGGCGACGCCTTCTCCGGGGGGCTCCACACGCACGGCGACCAGGAGGAGGTGTTCTACGTGCTCTCGGGAACCGCCACCTTCGAAGTCGGCCGGAAGCGCGAGCGCGTCGACGTCGGGGCGGGCGAGCTTATCCGGTTCGCGCCCGGGGAGTTCCAGTCCGGGTTCGTCTGCGAAGACGCCACCGAGGACGTCGCCGCGTGGGCGTTCGGCGCGCCCGGTGCCCGCCACGACTGGGACCAGATCGAATCGCTGATCGAGTGTCGGACCTGCGGCGAGGAGCACCCGCACGCGACGGAGCTGACCGACGAGGGACGGTTCCGATTCACCTGCACCGAGTGCGGCACCTCGTTCTCGCCGTAGGGTGTTCTCGCCGTGGGACCTCTCACCCCAGAAGCGATCGGAACGACCGCCGACTGGTGCCGCACCGGTTCCGGTAGTCGCACGCGGAACACCGGTCGTCGCCGACGCGGGCCGGCGGACCGTCGATCGCGCGGACGGCCCGTACCGCCCGCCGGTAGGCCGCCTTCTTCCGCAGCGTGAGTCGAACCGACCGGACGACGCCGACGCTCGGGTACTCGACCAGCGCGCGCGGCACCGCCCGCTCGCGCTCCCACGCGACCGCCTTCGCGGCGGCGACCGCCCTGACCGCCTGCGGCTCCCAAACGCCGTTTTCGGGAGGTTCGCCCGACGAGACGACGGTGGGGACGGGCGGGTCGGTGGTGGCTGGAGAATCGGAACCGTCGCTCTCGCCGGCGAGTACCTTGTGAACCGTTCCGTGGCAGTCCTTTCCAGAGACGAACGCGCGCTCGCGATCGGGGTCAGCGAGCCGGGTGTAATCGTCGCGATCGCGGAGCCGATCGAGGTTCCGGCGGTACGCGGCGGGTGAGCGCCGGATCGGGAGTCGCCGGAGGGTCGCGTCTGGTGCGTCGACGAGCGTGGGGTACCGAAATGCGAGATCGATCCGGGCACGGGCCTCCGACGGAACGCTTCGGTCGTCGTCGCGCCGCGCGTAGTAGAGCTGTCGCGGGCAGTAGGCGGCCCGGGCCACGTCGCTGAAGGGGATCACGGGACGTCTGGCGTCGGTTCGATTGAAAAGAAGTCGGTCGCCGCCTCACCCGAACGGACCCTCACCTCGTCTCACCCGAACGGACCCTTCCCGCCGCCCATCATGTCGCCGAGGCCGCCGCCACCGTCGCCGCCCATCTTCTTCATCATGCGCTGCATGTCGCCCTCGCCCATCCCCTGGAACTGGCTGATCGTCTGTTCCATCATGGAGTGCTGTTCGAGGAGCTGTCGCACCGTCTCCTCGTCGGTGCCCGAGCCGCGGGCGATCCGCTCCGTGCGTGACTGGCCGACGACGCGGGGGTTCGTCAGCTCCTCGTCGGTCATCGAGTCCATGATGCGCTCGAACTTGCGCATCCGGTCCTGGGTGACGTCCATCGCGTCGTCCGGGAGCTGGTCCATCATCCCGCCGCCCATCCCGGGGATCATGTCCATCACCTGGTCGAGTGGGCCCATCCGGTTCATCGCGTCCATCTGCTTTTTCATGTCCTTCAGGGTGAACTCCCCCTGCAGCATGTCCTCGGGGTCCCAGTCCTCGTCCTCCTCCTGGGCCTCCGCCATCGCGCGCTCGACGCGCTCGGAGAGCTGCTTGAGATCGCCCATCCCGAGGAGCCGCGAGATGAACCCGGACGGCTCGAACCGCTCGATGTCCTGGACCGTCTCACCGGTCCCGAGGAAGGCGATGGAGGAGTCGGTCTCGTTGACGGCCGTCAGCGCGCCCCCACCCTTCGCCGTCCCGTCGAGCTTGGTGATCATCACGCCCTCGATGCCGATCGACTTCTCGAACTGGCGCGCCTGGTCCTTCGCTCCCTGACCGATCGCGGCGTCGAGCACCAAGAGGGAGCGGTCGGGGTCGACCGCCGACTCGATCTCCTCGATCTCCGCGATGAGGTCGTCTTCGAGCGCGTGGCGTCCGGCCGTGTCGACGATGTGCACGTCGGCGTCCGCGGTCTCCTCCAGACCCGTCCGGGCGATGTCGACGGGGTCGTCGCTGTCGGGGTCGCCGTAGAAGTCGACCTCCGCGCGCTCGCACATCTGTTTCGCCTGGTCGTACGCGCCGGGACGGAAGGTGTCCGTCTGGATGACCGCGGGGCGGAGGCCCTTCTTCGAGAACCACCACGCCATCTTGGCGGCGGAAGTGGTCTTCCCCGACCCCTGTAACCCTGCGAGCAGAATCGTCTGGTTCTCCAGGGGGAGCTCCGTGGAGTCTCCCACCAGTTCGACCATCTCCTCGTAGACGATCTTGAGGACGTGGTCCTTCGCCGTGGTGCCCCCCGGCGGCTCCTCTTCGAGCGCCCGGGATTTGATCGAATCCGACAGGTCCATCACGAGGGAGACGTCGACGTCGGCGGAGAGGAGCGAGCGCTGGATCTCCTTGACGATCTCCTCGACGTCGCTCTCCGAGAGCCGGCGTTTCCCCTGGAGCTTGTCGAGGCTGCTCCGGAGAGACGTACCGAGGTCGTCGAGTACCATTTGCCGGAGGTAGGCGGGCCACGCGGTAAAGCTTTGTTCGTCGACGGTCGGGAGTCGTCGTCGACGGTTGGGGTCGCCGTCGACAGTCGGGAGTCGTCGTTGTCGACGGTCGGGGTCGCCGTCGACGGTCGGGGCCCGTCCCTCACTCGCACTCGGCGTCGCGGACGAGCCGCGCTCCCGCCGTGTCCGTTCGACAGATCGACGGGTCGTAGCCGGCGTCGGAGAGCCCGGTCCCTATCGCGAAGACGGTGCGGCCGAGCATCGCCATGGCGGCGTCGCCGCCCGCGTCGTCGACCGCCTCGATCGCCGTCGCGACCTCGGGGACGAGGAGGTCGGCGTCGGCCGCGAACTCCCGGGCCTGCGCCATCAACGTCGGGAGTCGCGGGTCCTCGCAGAGCCGGCCGAGGGCACGCTCGCCCGCCGCGGAAAGGGCCGTCGTGTCCCCGCCGAGGACCGCCTCGGTCGACAGTTCCCCGTACGTGACGTACTCGACGCGGGAGTCGGCCGGGATCCCGTCGAGTTCGCCGACGCCCGGGGCACCGGGTTCCAACCGAATCGGGACCCCGCCGCGCGCCTGGGCGACCACGTCGCCGAGCCCGGTTCCGCGGCCGACCTCGGCCTCGTGGGCGATTCGGATCAGCTCGTTCTCGGAGCGCCCGCAGTCGAAGGCGGCGTTCGCGGCGATGGCAGCTCCGAGCGTCGCGGCACCGGAGACGCCGAAACCGGCCCCGATCGGGAGGTCCGTCTCGACCGCGACGGCGACGCCGTCGGCTCCGACGCGTTCGCCGGCGGTCACACCCAACGCCCCGAGCGCGTCCTCGACCGCGCCGATCGTTCCCGGCTCACCGCGGATCGTACGAGGCTCGACAGCGGCTGCGGCGGCTCCGCTCCCGTCCGTCGTCGACACCCGGACCGTGACGCCGTCCGTCAGCGTCAGGCCCGCCCCGCGCGACCCGGCGGCAACCGGCCGATCGTCCGGGTGCGCGCTGAAGAAGGCTGTGACGTGACCGGGAACGAACGCGGTCGCCCGCTGCCTGCTCATGCGCGGTCGGAGGGGTGGCCGTCGATTAACGGTTGTTATCCGCGGCGACGGTCCGGCCGGGGACGTTCCGTGGATCGCGCGCCGCCGCCCGACACCGCAGGCGGTAAATAGCGCCCACTCGAATCCGGAGCGTATGCGAGATCAGTTGCGTCCCGTCCTCGCCGCCGTGCTGGCGATGGCGTTTCCCGGACTCGGCCACCTCGTCTTGCGGCGATGGGGGCGGGCGCTGCTGTGGCACCTGACGATCGTCGGGGGCGGCGTGGCGCTTCTGGCCCTCTACGACGTCCGCGTCGACGAGTCGATCTCCGCGCCCGCCGAGGCCGCGGAGGCCGCCGCCGCGCTCCCGACCGACGTCGCCCTCCCGCTCGCCCTGCTGTACGGGCTGTCCGCGCTCGACGCGTACCTCGTGGGTCGGTCGGACGTCGCCGAGCGTGAGCGTGCCGACGCCACCGCCGAGGCGATCCGCCGCCGCGCCGCGAGCGCGGCCGATGACGCGACCGGTGCGGAATCCCCGGCCGCCGCCGTGACCGGGGAAGACGGCGAAACGCTGCAGGTCGAGTGTCCCGCCTGCGGCAAGGAGACGGACGCAGACCTCGACTTCTGTCACTGGTGCACCGAGCCGCTCCCGTGGGCGGACGAGGAGTGAACGCGAGGCGGATTTCCTTCGGAGCGCTCGGACGTTACGAACGCTCCAGTCGCGACCGAACAGCCGGCGACCGCTCGATGACGGCGTAGTTTCTCATCGATGATAACTGCGGAGGAACTATCATATGTCCTCACGGTGACGCCCGTGTACGGACGCAACCGACGGACGGAACATGAGTCTGAATCCACGGAGATACGACGTGCGAGAGCTGCGCCGGATCGCGGATACACCGCGGGAAAGCGCCGACGGAGCGCCTCGGGAGCGGTCGCTTCGTCAGCCGGATCGGAACCGAGCGGAGCAGGCCGCCCGCTCGGCCGCGTTCACCGAACTGCTCCAGCGTCAGCGAGGGCTGCGGCTGTCCGGTGGCGACGATCGAACGCCCTCCGGCGATCGAACGCCCTCCGGCGACGAGGCGGGCGATCGTCCGTACGTGACGGCGATCCCCGCTTCGCCGGAGGCGGAGCACGAGATCGGCGAGTGGCTCGGTTACCTCGTCGACGTCGGCGGCTGCCTGCGGAGCCGCGACGCACTGGCCTACTACGCCGAAATCGGTTGGATCGCCCCGGACGCGGTCGACGCGCTGACGCGTCGCCTGGAGGGGTTCGACGGCCCGCGTTACGATCGGCCGTTCACCCCCGCGGACCACCGGATCAGCCTCGTCTCCATCGTCCGGATCGCTTCGTGTGCGGGTGACTCGTGAGCGACGACGAATCATGAGCGACGACGACTCCACGGATATCAACGAGGCGGACGAATCGGCAGCTGTCGGCGTGAAACTCGGCAGCACCCGGACGGTGTTCGACATCTCTGACGGACGGGGCGGCCGTGAGCGGCACTTGACGCTGACGTGTCTGGCGACCTACGAGGACGCCATCACAGGAGACGAGCGGGTGCTGTTCGGTCGCGAGGCCGCTATCGAGTACCCCGACGCGGTGCGATTCATCCTCCGATCGGGGCTCCCCGAGGACGACGAGAGCGTCGCCGACGCCGAGCGCTTCTTCGAGGCGATCGTGGACGCCCACGACGTGTCCGCGGAGAGCGCGGTCGTCTACGCGGTCCCCACCATTGATAACGAAGCGGGCGTCGAGAATCTCAAGTCGGTGATCGAGGGCTCGTCGATCGGGCGGGGCGAGACGCGGTGCTACCCCGAATCGCTGTGCGGGGCGCTCCCCGCCTACGGCGACGGGCTCGACGCGATCGGCGAGGTGTTCGTCTCGGTCAACATGGGCTCGACGACGCTCGAAGCCTGCGCGTACCGCCGCGGTGAGCAGCTCTCGCCGTTCTCGACCGGCTCGGTGACGGGAAACGAGGTCGACCGTTGGATCGTCGCGGCCATCGAGGAGGAGAGTCAGGACCGCGTCCACGTCGACCGGACGACCGCCCGGGAGTACAAAGAGAAGCACGCAGACGTGGACGATTTCGAGCCGTTCGCGGACGTGGTCCAACAGCCCGGCGGCGGAAGCCACGAGTTCACCGTCGACCGCGGCGTTCGGGAGCCGATCGACCGCTACATCGACGACGCGGTCGACGCCGTCGCCAACGAGTTCCTTCCCGCGCTCGCGAACGATTACACGAAGCCCTATCAGCTCGCGCTCGGCCGGCCGATCGCCGTCACCGGTGGAATGGCTTGCATCCCCGGGCTCACCGAGGAGTTCGAAGCTCGGCTGAGCGCCGAACTCGACCGCGACGTCGAGGTCGTCTCTCCCGACGACCCCGCGACCGCCGCGGCCGAGGGAGCCGCTCGGATCGCCGAGCGCCTGATCTGAGCCGCCGCTCGGTCACTTTTGCGGTTCTCACATCGACCGGCCGCTCCGCGTCAAAGATCTGTTGGGGCGGCTTCGGCGACAGCTACGGCAGATGAAACGCTCCGACTCGCCTGATCAGTCCGAGAACAGCGGTGAGCGATATCGAAAGTGGTGTCGCAGACCGCAATCGGCGAGGCGGTATATAAAAACCCGAGCGTCACAGCGACAATTGCTTATAAATTAACGAACGGTGCGGTGGCGTGCCTCCGAGCGCTCACTTTGAAGCGAGCGCGAGGAGCCCGCGAGGTCGCCGGCGGCTGGGACGTCGGAGGTGTCCACCGCGCTCGCAACGATTTATAAACAGTCGCCGGCAACACCGTTCATTCACTTATTAACCATCACTCCGATCGCACGCGACGCGTACTCTCGCCATCAATCAGGCGACAATCGTCGCCGGGCGACAGATTATCGCTCGTCGATCGGGACGAACTCCGCGTCCACGGGACCGGTGTAGCGCGCCCGCGGGCGGATGAGTCGGTTGTCCTCCTGGTACTCGACGACGTGAGCGATCCAGCCGCCGGCGCGGCTCATCGCGAAGATCGGCGTGTACATGTCGACCGGGATCCCCATCGAGTCGTAGACGGAGCCAGAATAGAAGTCGACGTTCGGGGCGATCCCCTTCTCTAAGAGCCCCTGATCGGTGAGGTACTGCTCGATCGCGGTGGTGTAGTCCAGCCACTTCGTGTTGCCGGAGGACTCCGCGAGATCGCGGAGCTTCTCCTCGAGGATCCTCGCGCGCGGGTCCTTCACCTTGTACACGCGGTGGCCGAACCCGGGAATCCGCCGGCCGGCGGCTCTCGCGTCTTTCACCCATTCGACGGGGTCCTTCTCGGATTCGTCGACTTCGTAGAGCACTTCCATCACGTCCTGGTTCGCGCCACCGTGGAGCGACCCGGAAAGCGCACCGATGCCGCCGGTGACGCCGGAGTAGACGTCGGCCATGGTGGAGCCGATCACCATCGCCGTGAACGTCGAGGCGTTGAGCCCGTGGTCGGCGTGGAGCGTGAGCGCCATGTCGAACGTCTCCTCGCTGACGGCGTCGGGCTCGGTACCGGTGAGCATGTAGAGGAAGTTGCCGGCGTGCGAAAGGTCTGGGTCCGGGGCGATCGGCTCCGCTCCCTGACGCGCACGCTCGAAGGCGGCGAGGATCGTCGGAATCTTCGCCGTGATCCGGCGACCCTGCCGGAGCGACGTCTCGGTGACCTCCTCGTCAGGATCGTCTCCGGCGTCGGGATCGTACGCCGAGAGCATCGAGGTCGCCGTCCGGAGCGCGGCCATCGGGCGTTCGTCCGCGTCGGCGAGCGCCCGGACGACGTCGAGCACGCCGTCGTCGACCGTCCGTTCGGCGGCGAGCTCCGCGGCGAACGCATCGAGCTCCTCCCGCGTCGGCAGCGAGCCGTACCAGAGGAGGTACAGCACCTCCTCGTAGCTCGCGCCGCGCGCGAGGTCCTCGATGTCGTACCCACGGTACACGAGCTTGCCGACCTCCCCGTCGACGTAACTCAGATCCGACTCCGCGACGAGGACGCCTTCGAGCCCGCGCTTTAACTCGTCTGACATGGAGGGGAGTTCCGACCACCACCAAAAAAGCGTTATCTTTCAGGAGGGATACGTTACGACGATCGACGAACATCATGAAGTCGAACGACGGGCCACCGTCCGGCGATCGCGCTCATCGAATCGCGTTAGCGCGCCGGAACGACCGTCACCGTCCGCTTCCGATCGATCGCGTCCTCCAGCTCTTCGGCGATCGCGGAGCCGCGGGACACCTGCACCTCGCCGCCGCGGCCGACGGTGGCGGTAAAGAGGTACTCGCCGTCCGCACGCACCTCGACGGTCTCGCCGACGCCTCCGTCGACGTCGATGACGACGTGTCGCGACGTGATCTCGGGCCGGACGACCGTGCCGCGCTCCTCGCCGACCTGTCCACCCCGACCGTCGCCCTGTCCGTTCCCGCCGCGCTCGGAGTGTCCCCCCGATCCGGCCGCCGCTCCCGAGCCGTCGCCCCCGCGACCGTCCGGCTTCTCGGAGTGCGTGCGGACATCGATCTCGATCCCGAGCCGGTTCTCGATATCGTTTATCCGGCCGCCGCCCTTCCCGATGACGGTGCCGATGTCGCCCTCGGAGACGTACACGATCGCCGTGTCGTTCCCCTCGAGCTCGACGTCGACGTGGCCGTGCGCGACCGAGCGGATCTCCCGTTCGATCTCCTGTTTCGCGATCCGGCCGACGCCTGTCTCGGACTCGCTTTCGCCGCCCTCGTCGTCGAGCGGCACCGTGACGACCTGCCGGTTGAACGTGTAGATCTCGTACTCCGGCCGTCCCGTCTCGAAGTTCGACACCTGGATGACCGGGCGCGCGAGGTCCTCGGCGGTGAGCCCTGCGGGAACCTTCACCTCGGTCGTCACGTCGTAGACGGTGTGAACTTCGCCGGCCTCGATGTAGACGACCGTGTCGACGATCTGCGGGATCATCCCGAGTTCGACGCGGCCGACGAGCCGCTGGAGCGCGTCGATGGCGCGGGAGGCGTGAACGACGCCGACCATCCCGACGCCGGCCATCCGCATGTCGGAGAACACCTCGAAGTCGTTCGTCTTGCGGACCTCGTCGTAGATTGTGTAGTCGGGCCGAACCAAAAGCAGCGAGTCAGCCGTGTTCTCCATCTCGCCGCCGAGCGCGCCGTACTGCGTGATCTCCGGCCCGACTTGGAGGTCGCGCGGCTTCTCCATCGTCTTGACCGCGTAGTCGTTGTCGTTGAGGAACTCCGCGACCGCCTGTGCGAACGTCGACTTCCCGGCCCCGGGCGATCCGGAGATGAGCACGCCGCGTTTCCGCTCTTTGAACCGCTCGCGGAGCTCGTCGGCGAACTCGTAGTCGTCGAGCGTCGTCTTCGCGATGGGACGGACGGCCGTGATCTCGATCCCGTCTGCGAAGGGGGGACGCGCCACCGCGATCCGGTAATTGCGGAACTGGACGATGTCCATGCCGTCGTCGGAGAGCTCGATGAACCCCTCGTTCGACTGGCGCGCGAGGTCGACGATTGCGGTCGCCCACTCCCGCATCTGCGCCTCGTCGGTCAGGTCCTCGTCGATGACGACGTACCGCATCTCGCCGAGGCTTCCGCGTTTCGCCTTCGGCTTGGTCCCCGTCTTGAGGTGGACCGACATCGTCTCGTCGGTGAAGAAGTGCTGGATCGGCAGCTCGTCGACGACGCCGCGAGCGACCGGCTCCACGTACTCGACGGCGAGCCCCTTCGCGCGGGCGACCTCGGCCTGCACGATGTCGCTGGAGAGAAGCGTCGCGTCGTGGTCGGCGGCGAGGTCACGGATCAACGCGTCGACGTCGCCTTCGTGGGCGTGCGACCGGGCGTCGCCGTCGGCGCGCTCGCCGACGTACCGCAGCTCGATCGTCCCCTCGTCGGCGTAGTCTGCGAGCCGCTTGAGCTCGCTCAGCCCATCCCACCCCGATTCGAGACCGTCGTTCGCCTGCGACTCCAGTTCGCCGACGACGGCCTCGGGGACGAGCACCGTCACCTCCTCGTAGGTCCCGTCCGTGACGCGTTCGGACACGCGGCCGTCGACGACCGCACTGGTGTCCGGTACTACGTTCATACGGTCGATCCGAGCGGGAACCGTATAAGGGTGTTCGACCGGATGGCCGGACCTCAGTCGGTTCGGCGGGACCCGTCGTCGTCGCGGTCGAGCGCATCTCCGCCATCGATCACGCTCGGCCCATCGTCACCGATCGCCCCCGGCCCATCGTCGCCGATCGCCCCCGGCCCATCGTCACCGATCGCCCCCGGCCCATCGTCACCGCCGTCGCCACCGACGACGTCGGTGACGGTGTCGACGACCCCGAACTCGCGCCGTTCGTACGCCACGACGACTCGGTGGGCGGCGACGTAGCTGATCCCGGCGGCAACGACCGCGAGGATCAGGTTGCCGAGAACGAGCCGACCGACGATGGCCGGCCCCGCCGACAGCGACACCGACGACGGGGTCACGCCGGGGACTGGTCCGAGGATCGTCGTCCCGAGCGCGAAGCTGGTGCCGTATACGCCCCACTTCACGACCGGGTTGAAGACGATCACGGACGCGAACAGGGCGATGCGGTTGATCCGGCTGAACAGCCACGCGAGCACGACGAACGCGATCAACCCCGTCCCGAGGGTGGGCAGCATCGTGATGAACACGCCGAGCGAGAAACTCCCCGCGGTCTCCCGCGAACTGTACTCCTCGGTGAAGGACCGGTGAAGCTCGGCCTTCGCACGGGCGAGCACTCCCCTCGCCCGGCGCAGAATCATTACCCACGGTACACCCTCCGTCGGAAAGTAGCTGTCGCCGACGAGGCGGACCGCTTTCGATCGCAGGAGGGACGAGACGCCGTAGTCCGCGCGCGCTCGGTCGGTCTCCGATCCGTTCGGTCGGTCGCCGACCTAATCGTCAGCGGGTGCCGCGGCGTCGCGTTCCGCCTTCAGCCGTCGGGCGTATTCGACGAAGTTATCGAACACGGCCTTTACCTCGCAAGTCTCGGCATGCGCCTCCGGGGTTATTTCATCGAGCACGGCGTCGACGCGGGCGTCACCGATGCGCTCCCGCTTCCCGCCGGTCACCTCACGGGCCGTTTCGACGTCGTACTCGGGGTGGAACTGGACGCCCCAGCAGTGACCGTCCCGGAACGCGTGGACGCCGTGCTCGTTCTCTGCGAGCAGCGTCGCATTCGGCGGGAGGTCGACGACGGCGTCACCGTGCGTCGTGAAGGCGGTGAACTCCTCGCTCACGTCCGCGAACAGTTCGTCGTCGTCGCGCCGACGGATCGCGTTGTACCCGATCTCGAAGCTGTCCATGCCGGCGACGCGTCCGCCGAGCGCCTCCGCGAGCACCTGGTGGCCGTAGCAAACGCCGAGGATCGGGACGCCGGCGTCGGCGGCGTCGGCGACGTAGTCGACGAGCGGCGGGATCCACGCCTCGTCCCAGTAGACGGACGAGCGGGAGCCGGTGACGACGACGCCGTCGAAGTCGGCGTGTTCCGGGAGGTGACCGTCGCTGGCGTCGAACTCAGCGAGGTCGGCGTCGAGCTCCCGACGGAAGTTCCGCCGGGTGTTTCCGCCGTCGTGGGCGGCGTTCAACAGTGCGAACCGAAGCCGTGTCATTAACCGATCCGAGGCGCGACGGGACCAAAACGGTTGCGACGACGCGAAGCGCTACCGGCGTCTCGGACCGCGGACGTTCGGCGGTGAGTCGGAATCAGTTCCGATCACCCCACCGCTTCCAACCGCCTCACCTCTCCCAGCCGCCTCACCGCTCCCGACCGACCGTTGTCGCTCAGTCGGAGAACGGGTCGGCGGCGTGTTCGGCGAGCCACCCGCTGATCGCGTCGTTGACCGCGGCGGACGTCTCTACCCCGACGAGGTGTCTCGCACCCTCGATCGCGTGCGGCTCGCCGCGAGGGATCCCCGCCGCAAGCGTCTCGGCGGCCGACCGCGGACACGTCGCGTCGCCGGTCCCGTAGACGACGAGCGTCGGCGTCGTGATCTCGTACAGCCTGTCCGACAGGTCGAATCCCTCGACGGCCGCGCGGTGGGCCTCGAACGTCTCGCGGTCGGCGTCCTCGCCGAGTCGCCACTCGACGATCCGCGTGATCGCGTCGGGGTGTCGCTCGCGAAACGACTCGGAGAGCAGTCCGTTCAGCGACCCTCGCACGGCGTCCGAGGACGCCGGATCGGCCCACACGCCGTCGGGATTGTAGCCGTCGCCCGAGGGCGGGGTACCGAGGACCGTCAGACTCGCCGGACGGGACGACGCGAGAGCGAGCGCGAGCGTGACCATTCCGCCGAGGCCGTAGCCGACGAGGTGAGCGTTCCGGATCCCCTCGGCGGCGCAGACGGCCTCGACGTCGCTCGCCAGCTCCTCGACCGCGTACGGCCCCGGCGGGGCGTCGGAGCGACCGACGCCGCGGGTCTCCGGGGTGATCACGGTGTACGGCCCCGCGAGGGCGGCGTGTTGCCAGCCGAACTGCCACGCGCCGAGTCCGACGTCGCCGCAGAACACGACCGCCTCGTCGGGACCCCCGGCGTCGGGGGCGTCGACCTCGTACCGGATCGAGACGCCGGCGTTGTTCGCGTGCGGCATGGAACGCTCTCGGGGAGGCCCTCAGGCCTCTTGGAGACTGCGAAGGACGTCCGGGGCCGCTGCGAGCGCGTCGTCGAGCGCGTCGACGTCCGGCCCGCCGCCCTGCGCGAAGTCCGGCGGTCCGCCGCCACCGCCGCCGACGCGGGAGGCGAGCTCCGAGACCACCTGACCTGCGTTGACGCCGACGCCGTCGGGGACGCCGACGACGAAGCTCGCGGAGTCGTCCGCGCCGCTCCCCACGACCGCTATCTTTCCGTCGTCGACGTGGGCGTTCGCGGTCGCGCGCAGCTCGTCGGCGTCGCCGTCCAGTCGCTGGATCACGGCCGTCGTCCCACCGACGTCGACCTCCTCGGCGTCGGCTCCACCGGAGGCTCGCGCCGCCGCGAGCTCCTTTTTGAGCGACTCGATCTCCTTGCCGCGCCCCTTCCACTCCTCGAAGAACCGGTCGGCCGTGTCGGGGACGTCGAGCGGGTCGACGTCGAGGGCGTCCGCGGCGTCGTACAGCGCGTCCTCCGTCCGCTGGGTCGCCTCGATCGCCGCGCCGCCCGCCGCGAAGACGATCCGCTCGACGCCGTCCTGGACCGGCTCCGTTTTCAGTACCTTCACCGCGCCGATCGAGCCGGTTCGGTCGACGTGGGTTCCGGCGCATGCCTGCACGTCGGCGTCGCCCACGTGGATCAAGCGAATGTTCGTTCCCGGCGGGACGCCGCCCTGATACAGGTCGAACCCGTGTTCGGCCTCCGCCTCGTTGCGGTCGGGCCACTCCTGGCGAACCGGCACGTTCTCGCGGACGAGTTCGTTGGCGACGCGCTCGATCTGCTTGACCTGCTCGCGGGAGATCCGATCGTAGTGACGGACGTCGAGCCGGGAGGAGTCGATCCCCTTCTGTGCGCCCGCCTGCCGGACGTGGTCGCCGAGCACCTCTCGGGCGGCGTGGCCTATCAGGTGGGTCGCCGTGTGGTGTGCGCGGAGCCGATCTCGGCGGTCGCCGTCGACCTGACCGCGGACGAATTCTCCCTTTCCGGGCTCGGCGTCCGTTCGGTGGAGGACGACCCCGTCCCGCTCCTGGACATCGACCACGTCGACTGTCGTCTCGCCGGCGGTGAGCTGGCCCCTGTCCGCGGGCTGTCCGCCGCCCTCCGGGTAGAACATCGTCTGGTCGAGAACGACGTCGTACCCGTCCTCGCGCTCGAACACGTCGAGGACGACCGCCTCGAACTCCGTTCGTCCCTGGTCGTCGTAGAACAGCTTCTCCGTCTCGGGGAGATCTCCGAACCGGTCGTCGCGATCGCTCGCGTCGTCGTCACCGTCGACCTCCTCGTGGCGATCGGCGACGAGCGCGTAGAAATCGTCCGGGACGTCGACGGCCGCGCCGCGCTCGTCGGCGATGTCGGCGACCATGTCCGGTTGGATCCCGTGAGAGTCGTACAGCTCCAGGAGGGCTTCGGTCGGGATCGGTTCACCAGTGCCGGCGTACTCGTCCGCGAGCGACTCCACCTTACGGGAGCCGCGTTCGAGCGTCTTCCGGTACTTCCGTTCCTCGGTGCGGACGATTTCGCGGATCGTGTCCCGGTTCTCGTAGCCGAGCCGATCGGCCTGCATGTCGACGAGTTCATCGAGCGGGGCGTCGACGTCGACCTCGTCGACGAGCCGCTTCATCCGACGGAGCACCATCCGCGCGAGGTAGCCGGTTCCGACGTTCGAGGGAACGATCCCGTCCCCGAACATGTACGCGAGCGTCCGCGAGTGATCGGCGATCGCGTAGATCGCTTCCAGCGGTTCGACCAGCTCGCGGAGGCGCTCGACGCCGACATCGAGGCGGTCGGCGATCTCGCCGCGGGCGGCTTCAACGTCGTCGACGTCGTCGATGTCGAGCCGACCCGAGAGCTTCGCGGCGCGATGGACGAGCTTCCGCTCGGCCTCGGTGTGTTCGATCCCCGCGTTCTCCTTCAGGAACTCGATCGCGTCGGGGTAGACGGCCTCGTACACCGTCGCGGTGCCCTGGCTCATCCACGTCCAGCGTTCGAGCCCGTACCCGGTGTCGACGATGTAGGTGTCCATGAAGGAGTACGTGTGACCGTCCTTCATCTCGTAGTCGCCCTCCGGGTCCCGCTCCATGCACATGAAGACGAGCGTCGCCAGCTCGGCACCCTTGTAGATGACCTCGATGGCGGGGCCGGCGTTCCCCCCGCCGACCCACGGGTCCTCGATGTAGGTGATCTCCTCCAGATCCGCGCCGAGGCTCTCGAACAGCTCGTCGCAGTACTCGACGGTCTCGTCTTTCCAGTACACCTCGCCGTGGTAGGCGTACTCGTCCTCATCGACATCCTCGCGCGTGTTGAACGCGTGGTGGGCCATCATCTCGAAAGCCATCGTATGTCGGCCAGTCTTGCCGACGTTGTCGATGTCCTGCATCCGGATGCAGGGTTGGGAGATGGTGAGTGGATTCGCCGGCGGCGGGGTCTGTCCCGACGTGACGAGCGGCTGGAAGTCGTAGATCGACGCCTGGGTCAGGAGCACGTCGTCGCGCCAGCGGTTCGCCGCGACCGGGTACGGGTCGATCCGCTCGTGATCGTGGTCCTCGAAAAAGGAGAGGAACGCCTCCCGCATCTCCGAAAGCGAATGTGGTTCCGGAAAGCCCGGGTCGTCGATGAAGCTGTAGTCCGCACACGGCGGCTCGCCGCAGAGGTCGCGGTCGCCGTCGCGGGTCCAGAAGTGAGCGCCACAGGAGGAACACTCCTTCCGTTCGAACCCCTCTTCCTCGAAGTAGTCGAGCCGGTACTCCGCTTCGAGATCGCTCATTACAGTCACGTGGCCCGTGTTGGTCCAAAAGGGTTCCGGGGTGTCTTCCGCCGGTTCGAGACGGGATCGCATCCCGGATCCGGACGCGTCACGCCGTGGGCTCGCGGCCGTCTCAGCGGCGAAACCGAGCGCACCGGCAGGAAAAATTTATGCACGCTGCGGGGAAAGGTGACGGTATAGTGAACACCGTGTCGAGCGAGGAGGTCCTCGTCCTCGCCGACGATCCGAACGCCGTGGCCGCGATTCCGGACTCGCTGAACGCACGAGTCGTTTCGCCCGACGACGCAGAGGGTACCCTCGACGGCGGCGAGGGCCACCCGGATGGTAATGAAGGACACTCAGATGGTGATGAAGGTCACTCAGATGGTGATGAAGGCCACCCAGATGGTGATGAGGATCGCCACGACGGCGGCGTGTGGGTCGTCGTCGATACGGCCGGGATCGATCGGCTCCGCGAGTGCCGCGGGGGCGGGCCGACCGTGGCGTTCGTCGACGACCCCACGGGGACCGTGGCGACCGATCCCGCCGTGGACGCGGTCGCGACGACGCCCGTCGACCTCGAATCGACGGTCCGCTGGCTCGCCGCCCGCGAGGAACCCGTCCCCGTCAGCGACGATCCGCCACGGACGACGTCGCGACTCGAACGACTCAACGAGGGCGCGGCGCGGCTGGCGTCGGTCAGGTCAGCAGAAGCGGCCCACCGCGCCGTCATCTCCGTCGTCGACGAGGTGTTTCCGGCGTCGTCTTGCGTAATCGGCGTCCGCGACGGTGCGCGGATCGAGCCGGTAGCGGCCTCCGCAGACGTTGCCGTGGAGGACTGCGACGAAATTCGGACGGACGGAAACCGCGACGCGCACATCATCTGTTCCGTGGGCGACGATACCGTCTTCCGGCTCGTCCCGACGGACGAGGGCGGGTTCGACGCCACGGACCGCCGGCTGGCGGAGCTCTTGGCCTCGCACGTCGAGGAAACGCTCGATCGGATTCGGGTCGACGAGACGCTCCGGACCGAGCGCGACCACCTCCTCGCGCTGTTCTCGAACGTCCCCGATCCGGCGATCGCGTACGACTACGTCGACGGCGAACCGATCGTGCATCGCGTCAACGACGCGTTCGAGGAGACGTTCGGCTACGACGCGGAGACCGTCGTCGGAGCCTCCGTGGACGACTACATCCTCCCGCCGAACGAGGAGGCGGAATCGGAAGCTACGGAGCTCAACGACCGGCTGCAGCGCGGGGAGAACGTCCGTAGAGAGGTGACGCGAGCGACAAACGACGGGCTTCGTCACTTCATCCTCCACGTCGTCCCAATCTGGCTCGACGTGGAGAACGTCTCGGGATACGCGATCTACACGGACGTGACGGAGCGGCGGGAGCGCGAGTCGACGCTCCGTCGCCAGAACGAGCGGCTCGACGAGTTCGCGAGTATCGTGTCACACGACCTCCGGAACCCACTCTCGGTCGCCGAGGGCTACGTCGAACTCGCGAAGGGAACGGACGATCCGTCGCACCTCGATGCGGCGGCGGACGCGCTCGACCGCATGGACGAACTGGTCGGCGACCTGCTCTCGCTGGCCCGCCAGGGGCGTGCGGTCGGCGAGACCGAACACGTCTCGGTGGAGGCGCTCGCGAGGGACGCGTGGGAGAACGTCGACACGGGAGGGGCCGAGCTGATCGTCGAGGACGACGTGACCCTCGACGCGAGCCCGACGCGAACCCGGGAGCTATTGGAGAACGTGTTTCGCAACAGCGCGGAGCACGGCCGTCAGGCATCCGACTCCGACGGGCCTCCTGCCGCCCCGGACTCGCTCACCGTTCGGGTGGGGGCGACGACGTTTCGCGGCGGCGACGTCGACGGAACGCCGGACGGATTCTTCGTCGAGGACGACGGCAGCGGACTTCCGCAGGGGGAGACAGACCGGATCTTCGAAAGCGGCTTCACCACGGACGAGAGCGGAACCGGCCTCGGCCTCGCGATCAGCGAGCGAATCGCCGAGGCCCACGGCTGGGAGATCCGCGCGCTCGCCGGTGAGTCGGGCGGTGCGCGCTTCGAGTTCCGCACCGGCTGACGCCGCGGTTCCGTTCGGTTTCCCGGACGCACGGTCGAGGCGGGTCCGAAACGACCTTACGCTGTGCGCACGGCTCTCCGATATATGGTCGAGAACGTCGTCTATCCCGCGTACTTCGACGCCGACCGTTCGCGGTCGGACGGACGCCGCGTCCCGACGGACCTCGCGGTCGAGGACCCCACAGTCGACGAGATCGCGAAGGCGGTCCAGCAGGTCGGCTACGACGCGGTGATCGAACGCGACACCACTTACTCCCGAGAGTTCGAACCGCGAGGATCGGTGATCGTGCGAGGAACCGAAGACACCGCCAAAAACGACCTCGTGCAGGCGATCGCCGCCTACCTCGGGGCCATTCGAGAGTGACGATGCGGCGCGTCGGTACCGTCGTCCGCACCGCCGGCGGACTCGCGATCGCGCGTGCGGAGGCCGGCGAGGACCCGCCGCGTATCGGGTCGTCGGTCGTCGACGAGTCGCTCTCGACAGTCGGGCGCGTCGTCGACGTGTTCGGTCCCGTCGACCACCCGTACGTCGCCGTGACCCCCGGGAGCGGCGTCGGACTCCCGTCGCTCGTCGGCGGAAAACTGTACGCGCGCTGACGGTCACTCTCCGATCGGCGCGTCTCCCTCCACCACGTCGAAGTCGTCGAGCGTCTTCGTCGAGCGGACGAGCCGCTCGGAGATGAACAATTTCTCCGTCCGTTCCAGCCGCTCCCAGTCGAGTTCGACCGGGGGCGACTCCTCGAACGCTCGGAACTGTCGGAACACCGCCTCGTTGACGAACCGCTCGAACGAGTCGCAGTTCGGACACGTCACCGAGAGGTGCGACGTGTCGAACTCCCGACTCGCGGTGTGTTCGAGACAGTTCAGACAGCGGTACGTCCGTGTTCGGCTCATAGACGAATCCACGGGACGACCGGGGGAATACTCATGGATACCGGCGGAACGGAACGTCGATCTCGATCGATTCTGGGAGTAGGAATCTCAGTGCGTTGGAGTGGACATTTATAAGTGAACGAGTGGTGTTGCCGGCGGCTGTTTATATAGCGTTGCTGGTGCGGTGAACTGCTGTGTTTCTGGCAGCAATTTATTGATCGTTGACAGCGCGGTGAACACCTTCAAAGCCCCAACCGTGAGGAGCGCGCACGCTCGCTGCGTTCCTCAGTCGCTCACTCCGTTCGCTCCTTTCGGTACTTACATCGCCTGCGCGCTCCTCACAGCTGCCCCTTTGAGTCCCACCCACACAGCTCCGTAACCGCACCTCATACCTCCCCAGCCTCGCCGCTCGCGCCTTTATAAGGCGCTCGCGGCGTCCCTTGCGGGAGGTTCGCGGCCTGGCGGCCGCTCACCGGCGCGCCACCGCTCAGTATCGAGTCGTTCATGTATAAGCAGCCGTCGCTGTCGCGCTCACTCTTTTAAATACCACGTCGCCGGCGGCGGTCTGCGATTCCTACTCCCGCAATCGTTCACTACTCGTCCTGTAGTGACGGCACCCAGGGCAGAAAATGGCTTTTGATGGAGTCAAGAGAGCCAAAAAAACCGATGTCGCGTCGCGTTGATCAGAACAGCGCCGACGCCGCCGCCTCGGCCGTCTCGATGACCGGACCGAAGCCGGGCAACAGGAGCACCGTCGCGACCGCCGCGAACACGACCGCGGCGTACAGCGCCGTCGGCCGCACGTCGATCGCGTCCAGCGCGCTCGACGACGCGGGATCGTCGATGAACAGTGCCTTCACGACCCTGCTGTAGTAGTACAGCGAGATCACGCTGTTGAGTGCGCCGAGCCCCGCGAGCCAGAGGAAGCCGTTGTCGATGGCTCCCATGAACAGGAAGTACTTCGAGAAGGACCCGGCGAACGGGGGGAGCCCCGCGAGCGAGAACATGAACACAGCCATCGCGGTGGACGCGACGGGCGCGCGGCGGGCGAGCCCGGCGTAGTCCTCGAAGGTTCGACCGACGCCCCACCGCTCCGCCATGGCGACGAAGAGGAACGCGCCGGTGTTCATGAACCCGTAGACGAGCAGGTGCGCCATCGCAGCGCCCATCACCGCGCCGTTACCGCTCCCGTCGGCCGAGAGCGCGGCGAGGCCGATGAGCGCGTAGCCCGCGTGACCGATCGAGGAGTACGCGAGCATCCGCTTGACCTCCTCTTGGACCGCCGCCGCGAAGTTGCCGAGCGTCATCGTCACGGCCGCGAGAATCCCGAACGCGAGGACCCAGTTGATGTCGGCCGCGAGCGACGCGCCGATCGGGAACGCCTCGGTGAACAGGCGGAACGCGACAACGAAGCCGGCTGCCTTCGACGCCGACGAGAGGAACGCGCTCACCGGTGCTGGCGCGCCTTCGTACGCCTCCGGTGCCCAGAAGTGGAACGGAACGGAGGCCGTCTTGAACGCGACGCCGCCGACGATCATCACGATACCGAGCCCGGCGACGCCCGCGAGCCCGTCGAGCGAGCCCATCGCGTCGGCGACGTCGCTCAGGATGAGCGACCCCGTCGCCGCGTACACGAGTGAGATGCCGAACAGGAAGATCGCCGATGAGAGCGCCCCGATGAGGAAGTACTTCAGCCCCGCCTCGACGCTGCCGCGGTTCTTCTTCAGGAACGCGACGAGCACGTACGACGGCAGCGACACCATCTCCAGGGAGATGAAGACCACCGCCAGCGAGTTCGCGACAGCGAGCAGCGCCATCCCGGTCGCCGCGAACAGCACCAGAGAGTAGAACGGCGCGGGGTTGGGGTGGTCGTGGAAGTAGTCGTGCGCGGCGACGACGACGAGCGCAGTCACCGACGCGAAGATCGCGGTGAAAAACAGCGCCAGCGTGTCCACTTTGATCGCGTCGGCGAACAGCGTGATCGCGCCGCCCGTGTCGGGGCTCCCGGTCCCGGACGCGACGAACCAAGTCGTTGCCGCGAGCGCGGCCAGCGAGCCGAGCGTGCTGACGACCGCCATCGAGGTGTTCGACCGACCGTCGGGACGCACCGTATCGACGAGCAGCAGCGCGAGACCGGTGAACGCTAGCAGGAACACCGACAGCAGCGCCGCGACGGTGGGAAGCGCGTTATCCATCGACGCTCACCCCCTCGACCACGGGAACGGCAGCGTCACGGATCATCTCGAAGAAGATGTCGGGCGCGACGCCGAGCACGATGATCGCCACCAGAAGCACCGCGAGCGGAGCGACGTCGTGGAACGGTGCTGGACCGACGTCGTAGTCGGTTTCGAGTTCGAACGGTCCGAACAGCGTGCTCTGCATCGCCGACAGCAGATAGCCGGCGACGATGACGATGCCGAACATGGCGAGCGCGGTGAACACCGGCGCATACGGGAGCGTCGGGGCGGACAGCGATCCCACGAAGATGAAAAACTCGCCGGCGAAGCCGGCCATCAGGGGAAGTCCCATGTAACCGAACGCGCCGGCGACGAGGATGCCGACGGTGATCGGCATCCGGTCGGCCATACCGGCCATATCGCCGACCATCCGGGTGTGCGTCGCGTTGTACACGACGCCAACGGCCATGAACATCAGTCCCGAGATGAGCCCGTGGGCGACCATCTGGAAGGTCGCTCCGCCGACACCGTACTCGGTGAACACGACGAGTCCGAGGATGACGTACCCCATCGACGAGACGGAGGAGTACGCGACGATCCGCTTGAGATCCTTCTGTGCCAGTGCCAACATCGCGCCGTAGATGACGCTGATGACGGCGATGGCGGCGATCGGTATCGCGAGCGCGGACGCCTGATCGGGGAGCATCGTGAAGTTGAACCGGAGTAGTGCGTACGTCCCCATCTTCAGGAGGACGCCGGCCAGAAGCACCGACACCGGCGTCGGTGCCTCGACGTGGGCGTCGGGCAACCACGTGTGGACCGGGACGATCGGGACCTTCACCGCGAACCCGGCGAACATCGCGAGGAACGCGACCATCGCGATCCGATCGGGCGAGATGCCGAACCACGTGCCGAGGTCGCCCGCCGCGATCGCCTGGGTGATCTCCGGGAGCGCGAACGAGCTCACGGAATCGCCGAGCGCGAACGTCAGCGACATGAAGCCAATGAACATCACCAGCGACGCCGCGTTCGTGTACACGAAGAACTTGATCGCGGCGTACTTCCGGCGCGGACCGCCCCAGACGCCGATGAGGAAGTACATCGGGACGAGGACGGCCTCCCAGAAGACGAACCAGAGGAAGAAATCGAGCGCGGTGAACACGCCGAGGAGATTCGCTTCCATGAACAGCATGAGCCCGTAGAACTGACTCTGCCGGTCGTCGATCGGCGTCCACGCGCTGACGATCGCCAGCGGAACGAGGAACGTCGTGAGCACGACGAGCGGGAGGCTGATCCCGTCCAGTCCGACGAACCACGAGACGGAGCGACCGCCGACTTCGAGCCACTCCATCTGGGTCTGGTAGGCGATGTCGCCGCCCGTGAGGGCGTTTCCGGAGCCGTCGAATCCGGACCAGAGGGACAGCGACCCGACGAAGGGGATCAGGCTAAGCGCGAACGCGAGGCGTCCGGCCCACTCGTTCGGTGAGAGCAGGACGACGAGCGCGCTCACGAAGGTGAACCCGATGAGCGCTTCGAGTATCACAGGAACCACCCTCCGGTCACGCCGAGCACCAGTATCAGTGCGACGAGTCCCAAGGTGAGCAGCGCGGCGTACTGCGAGACGACGCCGCTCTGTAGCCGCCGAACGCGGCTTCCGCCGAACAGACTCACCGAGGAGACGCCGTTGACGACGCCGTCGATGATGCCCTGATCGAAGGTGTCCGCAGCGCCGGCGACGTCCTCGGTGCGATACGCGAGCCAGACCTGCAGTTCGTCCATGTAGTAGTTGTTGTACAGCACGTCTTTGATCCCGCCGAGCTTCGCCGTGTGCTCCGTCGGCGACGGAACGTTGTAGAGCCGCCAGGCCACGAGGAGTCCGGTCAGCGCCAAGCCGAGCGAGACGGCCGCGCCGGCGAGCACCGTACCGACCTCGCCGCCGACCAGGTACTCGCTACTGTACGGTCCCAGGTCTGCGTAGTGGTGCGAGGAGAGTCCTTCAACGCCACCCCATTCGTTATCGAGCCAGCGATGAAGAATGTCTATCCCCTCGATCCCGAGGACCTTCTGGACCGGCACCATGTTGATGACGCCGGTGACGACCGCGAGCGAGCCGAGCACCGTCAGCGGCCCCTTCACGTTCCAGCGAACGGGTTCGGGGTCGCGTGCAGTGTCGCTCCGCGGCTCGCCGTGGAAGGTCAAAAAGACCATCCGGAACGTGTAGAAGGCGGTGACGGGGACCGCGAGCAGTCCCATTAGGTAGCCGCCGAAAAGCAGCGGTTCGCCGGGCGCGTGGATGAGCGCCTCGTAGAGGATCTCGTCTTTCGACCAGAACCCGGCGAACGGGAAGATTCCGGCGAGCGCGAGCGATCCGGCCAGGAACGTGTAGTACGTGACCGGCATCTTCGCTTTCAGTCCGCCCATGTCCCACATGTCCTCGTTGTGGTGCATCGCGATGATGACCGCACCGGCACCGAGGAACAGCAGGGCCTTGAAGAAGGCGTGGGTGGTCAGGTGGAACACCGCGGCCACGTACCCGCCCGCACCGAGCGCGAGCATCATGTATCCGTACTGCGAGATGGTGGAGTACGCAAGCACCTGCTTCAGCTCGTCTTTTACGACCCCCATCGTCGCCGCGAACAGTGCGGTGAAGCCGCCGATGAAGGCGATGACCGCGAGCGTTGTCGGAGTCAGCGCGTAGAAGCCGTACATTCGCGCGACGAGGTAGACGCCGGCCGCTACCATCGTCGCTGCGTGGATCAGCGCGGAGACCGGCGTCGGACCCTCCATCGCGTCGGGAAGCCACGTGTGCAGCGGGAACTGCGCCGATTTTCCGACGACCCCGCCGAGCACGAGCAGGCCGACGACCGTGAGCCACGTCTGGAGTTCGAGCCCGCCGGGAATCCACGCCGCCGACCCGGATCCGTTAAGCGCCGCATCCGCGAGCGCGGGGAACGATCCCTCACCGGCGAACTGCGCGGTGCCGAACGTCGCGAGCACGGCGACGACGCCCACGAGGAAGAAGTAGTCCCCGAATCGCGTGACGAGGAACGCCTTCTTCGCCGCCGACGGCGGCCCCGGCTCCCGGAAGTGAAAGCCGATGAGCAGGTACGAGCAGAGCCCGACCAGCTCGAAGAACATGAACGCCATCAGCAGGTTGTCGGCGACGACGAATCCGAGCATCGAGGCCGTGAAGAGCCCGAGCCCCGCGTAGTAGCGCGGCAGGCCCGTCTCGCCCTCGTCGTTCATGTAGCCGAGCGAGAACACGTGCACGAGCAGCGCCACGAGCGTCACGATGACGAGCATGAGCGCCGATAGCGGGTCGATCAAAATACCGAAGGACAGTTCGACGTCCGTCGGACCGATTCCGCCCGCGCTCGCCCACGTGTAGAGCGTGCGGTTCGCCGCTCCTCCACCCGCCACCGTCGCGAGCACCCACAGCGAGAGCAGGAACGATCCCGCCGTCGCCGCGATGCCGCCGAAGGCACCTCCCTTCGGAAGGTGCTTGCCGACACCGAGGGCGATCAGGAACGAGAAGAACGGGAGGAGAACGATCGCCGGAACGTATGAGAATACGTCTATCATGTTACCACCTCATCTCCGTCGGAACGGTCACGTCTGTAACCCCGAAGTTGCGGTACAGCACGAGGATGATGCCGATCCCGATCGCGACCTCCGCGGCGGCCAGCGCGATGACGAACAACGCGAACACCTGACCGGTGAGGTCGCCGTAGTACAGCGCGAACGCGACGAAGTTGATGTTCGCCGCGTTCATCATGAGTTCGACGCTCATGAGGAAATACAGCGCGTCACGGCGCGTGAGAACGCCGAATAAGCCGATACAGAACACGCCCGTGGCGAGCAGCAGATACCACTGCGGCGGGATCGAGGACGCGACGGCGGTCACTACCGCTCACCTCCGTCGCGGCCGCCGTCGGTGAACGCCTCGCCCACCGCGGCGACGATCGAACCGTCCTTCTCGCGTTTCGCCAGGTAAACGGCACCGTCGACGGCGACGTCGAGGGCGACCGCGGCGATCAGGAAGGCCGCCAGGAACCCCTCCGCGGGGATCGTCGCGATCTCGTACTCGCCGAGGTTGAACAGGGCGTACCCGACGTTGTGAACGATGGACGCGTCCGCGGGGAACCCCGACGCGGACCCGAACTCGGCCGAGAGGGCCGTCAGGGCCATCACGCCGAACAGGATTCCGACCGTGAGAGCCGGTACGAGCCGCCCTCGACTTCCGGTGCGTTCGTCGCTCATACGCTATTCACCTCCGTTTCCGTGTCCGATCGCGTGAGCATCACGGCGAACGTGACCAAGATCAGAACCCCGCCCACGTAGACGAGGATCTGCATGGCGGCGATGAACTCCGCCCGTAACATCACGTAGTGCACCGCGACGCTCGTCAGGGCACCGCCCAGAAGCAACGCGGCGTGGAACACGTCGCGCGCTAGGACGACCCCGAGGCCGAACGCCAGCGTGACCGCGGCGAACAGCCCGAACGCGATGGTAGCATAAGCCATTGTGTGTGTCTCCTATGAGAGTCCCTTTGAAGATTTCGAGACGCGCCCGTTACTGGTAGTCGACCTCGCCGTCTCCCTCCCCGATCCACGCGCCGCGATCGGGGTTCCGGGACTCCAGCGGGTCGATTCCCTTGTACCACGGGACGTTCTTGAGCTGTTCTTTGTTGTACACGAAGTCGTCTTTCGTGTCCGCGGTGAACTCGAAGTTCTGCGTCAGTAGAATCGCGTCGACAGGGCAGACCTCCTCACAGAGCCGGCAGTAGATACACTGCCCGATGTGGAGGTTGTACTGCTCGCCGTTGCGCTGGTCGTCCTGAACGATCTGTATCGTGTCGTTCGGACAGACGTTCTCGCACTGACGGCACCAGATACACCGCTCTTGACTGAACTTGTGGACGCCGCGGAAGCGCGGGCTCACTTCGGGCGCGTCCTCCGGATATTCCACCGTGAACGTCGTCCCGTCGAGCGCGTGCTTCATCGTCGTCGCCATGGATTTCATGAGTCCGATCATGTTACGCGATCACCCCCACGATTACGGCCGTGAGCACCAGGTTCGCGAACGACAGCACCAACATCCCCTTCCAACCGATCTCGATCAGCTGATCGATGCGGACGCGCGGTAGCGCGGAGCGGGCCCACTGCGTGAACAGGAAGAAGCCCCACATCTTCACCACGAACCAGATGAAGCCGATACTCTCCGGACCGGGTCCGGACGCGCCGCCGAGGAACGTCACGGCGAGTATCGCACCGCCGAGGAAGACGTGCACGAACTCGCCGAGGTAGAACAGCACGAAGTACGCCGAGGAGTACTCGGTCTGGTACCCGGCGACGATCTCCGTCGGTGCCTCCGGGATGTCGAACGGGTTCCGTCCGATCTCCGCCATGTTCGCCGTGAGGAACAGCACGAACGCGAACGGGTTCACGAACGCGTACCACGCCGGGATGTCGAATCCGGCGACCGTGACGAGCGTCTCCGTCTGCGCGCCCACGATACCGCTCATTTGGAGCGTCCCCGCGAAGATCACGACCGACATCGCGGTGACGATGAGCGGAATCTCGTACGCGAGGTTCTGCGCGACCGCGCGGAGCCCGCCGAGCAGCGAGTACTTGTTGTTCGACGCGTAGCCGGCCATCACCAACGAGATCGAGGCGATGGACGCGAACGCGAACACCAGCGCGAACCCGACTTCGGGATCCGCGAGGTGAATGTTAATCGGGCCGAGCCGCCCCATCGGAATCACGGCGAACCCGAGCAGCGCGGACGCCGGCAGGAGTATCGGCGCGATATCCCACGACGGGCGATCGACGGCATCGGGAACGATGAGCTCCTTCGCGAGGAGCTGCACCGCGGCCGCCGGAATGATGAGCAGTCCGAACGGGCCGACCCGGTTGACCGCGATCCGGTCGGTGAACGCCGCGGTGATCTTCCGTTTCGCCCACGGGCCTGCGACGCCGGTGAACGCGAGGATGATGTTTCCGACCACCGCCGCCGCGATCAGCGCCGCGACGATCTCGCCGAGCACCCCCGGAAGCCCGAACGTGTCGACGATGAACTCGGGAAACAGCTGTGCGGATGCGGCCCCCATCAGCGGTCAACCTCCCCGAGCACGACGTCGAGGCTCCCGAGCGCGGCGATGACGTCAGGGATGTACTCGCCGTTCGACATCTCCGGGAGCGTCTGGAGGTTCGAGAAGCACGGCGATCGGATCTTGAACCGCGCGGGTTTGTCGGTGCCGTCCGCGCGGATGTAGATGCCGAGTTCGCCCTTCGCGCCCTCGACCGCGCGGTAGATCTCGGTGTCGTCGTCCGGGCGGAGCGTGCGGGGCACGTTCGCCTGGATGGTTCTCTCGTCTTCGGGCCAATCCTCGAGTACGTCGACGCACTGCTCGATGATCTTCGCGGACTCCTCGACCTCGCGCATGCGGACGAGCAGCCGGCTGAAGTTGTCGCAGCCGTCCTCGGTGACGACGTCCCAGTCGAGTTCGTCGTAGTAGCCGTACGGGTCGTCGCGACGGAGATCGTAGTCGACGCCCGAGCCGCGAGCGACCGGTCCGGTCGCACCGTAGTTCTTCGCCACGTCCGGCGGGAGAATGCCCGTGTCGATCGTCCGCATCTGGAAGATCTCGTTCGAGGTGACGAGGTTGTGGTACTCCTCGACGGACTCGGGGAGCTGGTCGAGGAAGTCGCGGGTGTTCGAGAAGAACTCCTCGCGCGGCTCCGGCAGGTCCCAGACGACGCCGCCCAGCCGGAAGTAGTTGAACATCAGCCGCTGGCCCGTCAGATCCTCCAGCAGATTCTGGACGCGCTCGCGGTCGTTGATGGCGTACATGAACGTTGCCGTGAAGTCGCCGTTGATGTCGAGCGCGAAGGTTGCGAGCGCGAGCATGTGCGCGGCGATCCGGCACATCTCCGCGCCCATCGTCCGGATGACCTGCGCGTACTCGGGGACCTCGATGTCGGCGAGGTCCTCTGCCGCGCGAGCGTACGCCCACTCATTGAGCAGCCCGGCCGAGATGTAGTCCCAGCGGTCGGGGTACGGCATGATCTGGTGACGGTAGGTTCCGGACTGGGCCATCTGTTCTTCGCTACGGTGGAGGTAGCCGATATCAGGCTCGACGTCGATGACTTGCTCGCCGTCGAGCGTCGTCTTCAGGTGGAGGACGCCGTGCGTCGCCGGGTGGTGCGGCCCGATGTTGAGGAACATCGTGTCGGACTCGTCGTCCTTGTGGTGTTCCTGCAGCGGGTTCGCGTGCTCCGGCAGGGTGGCGATCTGCGGGCGGTCCTTGTCGTAATCCATCGACAGCGGGTGCCCCTGCCACGTCTCCGGCAGGAGGATCCGGCGGAGATCCGGGTGATCGTCGTACTCGATGCCGATCAGATCGTACGCCTCCCGCTCGTGCCAGTCGGCGGTGCGGAACACCGGCTCGGCAGATTCGGAGACGGGATCGTCCTTGTCGGCGGGGACGACGACGCTGACCTCTTGGGTGGGGTCGTCGTACTTTTTCAGGTGGTAAATCGACTCGTAGCGGTTCTCGTACTCTTGGGCGGAGACCACCGATAGGTGATCGTATCCCGCCCGCCGTTTCAGGATCGAGAGCGTCTCTTGGACGGTGTCCGGGCGGATGACGAACCCGGGCGCGTTCAGGTGGTCGTCGCGACCGACGACGAGGTCACCGAGGAGCGCCTCCAACTCATCCGGCGTGCGCTCCGGCACCGCGTCGTCGACGGTGTCTGGTCGTTCGAGGCTCATGGCGAATCAGCGAAGTTGTACCGCATGACGAGTTCGTCGTCGTCGACCTGGTCCGCGAGCGTGTCGACGAGTTCGTCGCGTTCGAGGTCGGAGAACTCCTCCAGCTCGTAGGGTTTGACCGTCACCGGTGCGGCCTCGCCGTTCGCGACGCGCTCCTGCAGCTTCACGACGCCGTAGACGAGCGCCTCGGGACGGGGCGGGCAGCCGGGCACGTGGATGTCGATCGGGATGACCTCCTCCGCGCCCTTGATAACGTTGTACCCCTCCTGGAACGGACCGCCGGAGATGGTACACGAGCCCATGCCGACGACGAACTTCGGCTCTGGCATCTGGTCGTACACGCGCTTCATCCGCGGGGCGAACTTCGAGACGATCGTCCCCGGGACGATCATCACGTCGGCCTGTCGCGGCGAGGCGCGAGGGACCCCGCTCCCGAACCGGTCGAGGTCGTGTTTCACCGCGTAGGTGTGCATCATCTCGATGCTGCAGCAGGCGATACCGAACTGCAGCATGAACATCGAGGAGCCGCGACACCAGTTGAGGAACTTGTCGAACTTGGTGAGGATGAAGGGCGAGGAGCCGAACGCCTCACGGAGCCGGGAGTTGAACCGGTCTCCCTGACCCGACATGCGGCTGTCGCGGGTCTCGGTTACGACTTGCGATTCGTCGGTGATGAATGGTTGATCGCTGCTCATTAGTTGAGATCACGCTCCGTCTTTCTGCTGGTCGCGCGGGGGCTCCGGGCCCAGCTGATGGCTCCGGACCGCCACGCCCAGACGAGCCCGATCGCGAGGATTCCGACGAAGGCCAACATCGGCCACAGCAGGGCGATCATCGGTACGTCCGCCTGGATGGCGGGACGGTAGATGACGGCCCACGGGAACAACAGCACGGTCTCGATGTCGAACACGACGAACAACAGCGCGACCATGTAGTACTGGATGTTGAACCGGATCCGCGTCGTGCCCGTCGGGGTCTCGCCGGACTCGTAGGTGGTACTTTTGCCGGTCTCAGGCACGCTCGGTCGAAGCAACGCCGACACGGTCATCATCCCTAACGGGATGAGCAGGCCGACGGCCGCCAAGGCGCCGATCGCTATCCAATCGCTCATATAGGTCTCCGTAACGTGCTGGGATTTGGACCGCCCCCTCATAAGCGTTGAGTCTTCGAGGCATCGGTCCAGCGTCGCGGAAAAACGGCCGCACGCAACTCGGACGGATAGACGAGATCGGTCGCGTGGATCCGCCGTTGACGCTCGACCTCGGAGTCTCCAGCCGTCACCGATCGCGGAATACGTTGCCGAACGTCACCGATCGCGGAACCCGTCGATGCCGAGATCGTGGAGGTCCGCGGAGACGTCGGCGACGCCCGATTTCTGTTCATCGTGAAGATCGATCAACCGATCTTCGACCGTCCCGTGCTCGCGAGCGAGCACCTGCGCGGCCGAGAGGGCGGCATTGTACGACTTGCCCGCGTCGACGGCGACGATCGGTGCGCCGGTCGGCATCCCGATGACGGAGTCGACCGACTTCTCTTGGACCGGAACGCCGATAACCGGGATCGGATACGCGATCGACGCGGTCATGTTCGGGAGGTCGGCGGACTTCCCGCCCGCGCCCGCGATGACGACATCGAGACCGCGGTCGGCGGCCGTCTCGCCGTAGACGTACATGAGTTCGGGGGTACGGTGCGCGGAGACGACGTAGCTCTCGTAGGTGAACCGGGCGTCCGGTGCCTCGTGAAAGTCCGTCTGCTCGGCGAATCCGAGTTCGTCGAGCGCGTCGTACGCGCCCTCCATGGTCGGGAGGTCCGAGTCCGACCCCATGATGATCCCCACGTCGGGTGTCGTCTCCGGATCGGCGTCGGCGTCCGCTTCCGCTTCGAGCCGGTCGATGAGGTCCTGCACCGTGGTCATGCGAGACGATTCGGCGGAGGTCGGTAAGGAAGTGCCGGATCCGGCGGCGGGAGATGAGACCACGAGACGATCGTACAAGAGATGATAGATACCGGGAGTAGGTATATCAATTCGGAGGAGTGGTTGCTTATAAGTGACAGAGTGGTGTTGCCGGCGGCTGTTTATATATCGTTGCTGGCGCGATGAATTGCTGTATTTCTGTCGTTGAGCGTTTATAAATGATTGATAACGCGGCGAACACCTCCAAAGCCCGCACAGCACCGCACCCGCACCTCACGCCTCCCCAGCCTCGCGATTCGCGCTCTCCGAGCGCTCACCGCGTCCCTCGCGGGCTCCTCGCGCCCTGTGGGCGCTCAGAGGCGCGCCACTGCACCACATTATTCATTTATAAGCAATCGTCGCCGTTACGCTCGCCTGTTTAAATACCTCGTTGCCAGCGACGGTTTGCAATACCCACTCCCGCAGTCGTTCGAGGTGAGAGCGGACGTCTCGTACTCTCGCCACTACGAGTCGCGGAACGTCAGTCCGTCACGAAGCGCTCGCGCCCGTGAGAGCAGCGCGTCGCGGTCGACCTCGCCGTTGGTGTCTCCGTCGGTGTCCGCACCATTATCTCGATCGGTCACCGTGAGGTGTCCCATCTTCCGGAGCGGGCGCGCGTCGTCCTTCCCGTACCAGTGGAGGTCCGCGTCGGCCGCGGCGACCACGTCGTCGACGCCTCTGAGCGTCGCGGGCTGCGTCTCTTCTACGTCGCCGAGGATGTTCGCGGTGACGGCGGGCGCGACGAGGTCCGTCGGGCCGAGCGGCCAGCCGAGGACGGCCCGCGCGTGGTTCTCGAACTGCGAGGTGCGAGCGCCCTCGATGGTCCAGTGACCGGAGTTGTGCGGGCGCGGCGCGATCTCGTTGACGAGCACCTCGCCGTCCCCGGTCTCGAACAGCTCGATCCCGTAGACCCCGCGGCCGTCGAGGAACTCGAGCACGTCGCGGGCGACCGACGTTGCCTCCTCGATCACCGTGGCGTCCGCCCGCGCCGGGGCGACGCTCTCGCGGAGGATCTCCTCCCGATGAATCGTCTCGGTGACGGGATACGTCCGCGTCTCGCCGTTCACGCCCTTCAGACCCATGACGGCGATCTCGCGCTCGAAGTCGAGGAACTCCTCGGCCATCGCGTTCCCGCCGACCCCGTCGAGCGCGGTGGCGGCGTCTTCGGGGTCGTCGACCGGGACGTTTCCGCGGCCGTCGTAGCCGCCCTCGCGGGCCTTCAGCATGACGCCGCCGAACTCCTCGACGACGCGTTCGAGCCCCTCAGCGGTTGCGACCGCGACGAACTCCGGAACGGGGATCCCGGCCGCGGCCAGCGCCTCCTTTTGAACGAGCTTGTCCTGGATGGTCCGGAGCGTGTCGGGGTCGGGCTGGACGGGCACGTCGTGTTCGGCGGCAGCCTCGGCCAGCAGGTCGGGGTCGGCCAGTTCGATCTCGAAGGTGAGCGCGTCCACGCGGCTCGCGAGCTCGTTGATCCCGTCGGCGTCATCGAAATCGGCGACGATCTGGTCGCGGACCACGGGTGCCGCGGGGCAGTCCGGCGTCGGGTCCAGGACGACGACCTCGACGCCCAGCGGCGAGACCGCCTCGGCCATCATCCGACCCAGCTGTCCGCCGCCGACGACGCCGAGCGTCGGTCCCGGCAGAGTGATCGACATACACGGTTGCGTACCGGACGTTACTGCATAAATATTCTCACATTGGTCGGAGTAATACCCACGATCGTGCGTATTCTTCCGATCCGTGGACGAGGATACTCAAACGACGATACCCGAGCGGCGAAACGCGGATGGCACGAGGCCGGGGCGACGACCAGCCTACAGCGACGACCAGCCTACAGCGACGACCAGCCTACAGTTCGACGGTCGCGAGGTCGCTCTCTAGCTCCTCGACGAACTCGTTGTACGCCGCCACGAACCCGCGGAACGGCTCGGCGTACTCGCGCACGTCGGCCGCCGACGGGGCCCCGTACTGCGAGAGGAGATAAAGGCCACCGGATCCGCCGACGCGGAGGTACGAGACGGCTCCCTCGTCCCACTTCAGTTCCCATCGGTCGCCGTCGACGCGGGCCGTGTACGTTCCGTAGTCGTCGCCCTCGTAGCGGTGGATCTCCCCGGCCATCACCGTGCAGGCCTCCCGGATAGCGCCAAGCACGCGGTCGCGCTCGGCGACCACGTCGTCCGTCGATGTCGGCTCCGGGAACTCGGCGCTCACGCCGTCGAGAACGCCCGACAGCGACGAGATGTACTCGTTCCACGCGGTGACCATGTTCGGGTAGTCCCCGAGCGCGTCGGCGAGATCCCCCGGATCCGGCGGCTGCTTCGTCGAGATCACGTAGACGTCCGAGCCCGATTTCGGCGAGAAGAGTAGGAACTCCAGCTCGCCGGCCTCGTGTTTGACGGTCCACGCTCCGCCGGCCGTCGACAGCTCTTGGCGGCCGTACTCGCCCCCCTGCAGTCGGGCGAGCTGGTAGGCGATCGTTCCGGCGTGGTCCCGGACCGCGGCGACGAGCTCGTCGCGCCGGTCGGCGATCGCATCCGCGTCGCGCACGTCGAGGTCGAGCCCGAGGTCGGCGTGAGTGGTCACGGACGAGATGGGCCCCTCAAGCGGTTAACGAGTTCGGGTTTCGGTAACGGTACGTAGCGCACGCGCAGCCGACGGCCCGCACAGACGGCCGCACGCGCGTCACGCGATCGACTCCCGGAGCTCGCGGATCCGATCCGGCTCGTCGATCCCCGAACGCACCACGACCGCGAATACCTCGTCGCCGTCCGGAACCGGTGCATCCCCGCTCAGGATGGCTCCAGAGTCGGTCTCATCGGCGAGCCATCGGCGACCGTCGGCGATCGCCTCGCGGTTGAGCCACGGCGGCGGCCCCCCGATCACGAGCAGCGCGCGGTCGGCTCGACCGTCGGGCACGTCGACGGTTCCCTTGCCGCGGGTCGCCTTCCGAATCACGGTCTCGATCGCCGACACCGCGGCGCTGGTGTCAACCTTCGCGGGCTCGGAGGAATCGAACAGCCCGAGCCCGAACCGCGATTCCGTCTCCGGCGGCTCGACCGCCTGGGTGGCGTGGCCGATCGCGGCGATCTCCCCGTCGCCACCGACCGCGCGGGCGACGTCGCTCGCGTCGAGCACCTGTTGGGGGGTCGACTCGGCCTCCTCGAACTCGCCCGCGCCGAACAGCGCCGCGACGCGCTCGGTCACGACCGCGTTCAGGCGGGCGCGCGCGTCCCCGAGCGTCTCTCCGGGGCGGAGCCACGCGTCGTTGTCGAACGGGAAGACCGCCGAACAGCGGTCCGAGAGCGCGTCGAGCGTCCGGGCCGCGTTCTTCTCCGCGAGCGGACGCTTCGGCGGACGCTCGTCGGGGGCAGCCGCGCCTGCCTCGACGGGGTCCGGCTCCCGGGCCATCGACTCCGCCGGCGTCGGGAGGAGACCGAGGGCGTACACCTGCGCGTCGTAGAGCCGCGACAGCTCCTCAGCGAGCGCGGGAGCGATCCCCGCGCCTGCGCCACCCCCGAGGCCGACGACGAGCAGGAACGCCTCCGCGAGCGACGGCTGCTGATCGTCCATCGCCCGTCCGAGCTCACTCGCGTGGGCGTCGCCGAGCCGGCGGGCCGCGTGGAGATCGCCGTCGAGACCGTCGCCGCCCGCCGCGTCACCGAACCGGTATCGCCGCGACCCGTCGAGCGATCGGAGGGCGTCGAGCGCGTCCGCGTCGGTGTCGAACGCGTTGACGCCCCGGAGGAACCGATCCCCCTCGTAGTCGGCCGCGAGCCGGTCGGCGATCCGGCCCCCGGCACCGCCGAGACCGATGACGTGTACACGCATACGTCACCTCGGTCGTCGAGCGGGGGCTTATTCCTTCGGTCGGCGCGTCGGTCACCCCGGTCGCGACCGGCGCATGCCCGTCGCCCGGATCGGCGGATCAGAACTCGTCGAGTCGACGCTGTCCGCGAGGTACCGCGGGCCCCGCTTCGTCCGGATCCCCGCCGAGCAGTCGTATCAGCGCCGTATCTGCGAACGTGAGCGCCAGCACAAGCACGATCGGCGCGAGGAACAGCCCGTGGAACCCGAAGACGACGGGACCGAAGATGTACGCGAGCATGAGCAGCCCGACGTGCGTCGTCTTCCCGCTGAAGTACGGGCGGAGCACGATGTCGGGGATCGTGTCGACGACGACGGCGACGACGACGAGGAAGCCCGCGACGTACACGAGCAGGGCGAGGTCGTCCCCGAGGATCGGCTGGATCGTGGTCACGGCAGCCAGCGGGACGTACACGATCTTCATGCCGATCACGGGGATCAGACTCGCGACGCCGGTGAGCGCGCCCGCGAGCGCCGGGTACGGTACCTCGACCGCGGCCGGCGCTATCACGTTGTACCCCGTGTACGTCACGACGGCGATGATCGAGATGGCGATGACGTTGAGCAGATTTCCGTACAGCACCGCTTCCAGCTCCGCGTCCGCCGCTTCGAGGTATTCGCGGACCATCGCGTCGTCGTCGAACGTGAGCAACCACTCGTGGAACTTCGAGCCGTCGAGAAGGAGGTAGTAGGTGACGACGATCGTGATGAGGAGGTTGAGCACCAGTCCGGACAACGTGCTCGCCAGCAGGGACGCCTGCTCGGAGACGAACTCGATCAGTGGATCGAGCTGGCCGGAGCGGTACGCCGCGACGATCCCGTCGAACGTCGGATTGGAGAGTTCGGCCAGATCGCCGACCCACGAATTCTCCGCGCCGACCGTCTCGGCGACGGGATACTGGCCGATGAATCGACGGGCCTCCAACAGGAGGAGCAGCACCGTGTAGCTCAACAGTCCGATCAACGGAACCCCGATGAGCGACAGGGAGACCATCGCTCGTACGCGCGCAGGCAGCCGAAACCGTTCGAGACGGTGGAAGAGCCGACGGGTCGAGTAGTACAGGAAGACGGCAACCGTCAGGGGGGCGACGAACCGGTAGGCGATGAATCCGACGATGAGGGCGATGACGAGCCCGAAGAGGGCAATGACGAACCGCTTCTCGTCCATGCCCGTTTGTCTCCGTGCCTCGACATAAACTATTGGGCTCGACCGGTCCGAGCCTCAGCCGCCGTGAGCCGCCGCCGCCGTGAGCCGCCGCCGCCGTGAGCCGCCGTCTCCGCGAGCCGCCGCCGTGAACCCCCGCCGCCGTGAGCCTCCGTTTCCGCGAGACCCGATCGTCGTCGCCGCGGGCCTCAGTCGTCGTTGCCGTCGATCGCGCGTTCGTACCGTGCCACCTGTTCGCGGTGCAGCGAGAGGATCATGTCGGCGAGAAATCCGAAGATCAGAAGCTGGATCCCGAGAAGTGCGGCTCCGACCGCGCCGATCGCGATGACCTCGTGGGTGACACCGTGAACGAACCACCGATAGAGGACGTACGCGGTCATCGCCGCCCCTGCTGTCGTCGAGAGCGCCCCGAGACTTCCGAAATAAAACAGCGGGTTGTTGGTCTTCGCCTTCCGGTACAGCTCGATGAATATCACGCCACCGTCGCGGATCGGATGGAGGTTGGTCGCGGAGCCGCCGGGTCGCTCCCGGTAGGTTATCGGGACGACGGCTACCGGAATCCGGTTTTTCACGCACTCGACGGCCATCTCAGTCTCGATACCGAACCCGTCGGCGGTGAGGTGCAGCTTGCGGAACGATTCGCGGGTGAACGCCCGGTATCCCGAGAGGATATCGCGGTAGTTCTCGCCGTGGATCGCGCGGAATGAGAGATTTATCAGCTGATTCCCGATCCGGTTCAGCCGGGTCATCGCCCCGGATCGCATGTCAGCGAACCGGTTCCCGATGACGTGGTCGGCCTCGCCGGCCACCAGGGGATCGAGCATCGCGTCGACGTCGGCCGCGTCGTACGTCGCGTCCGCGTCGGCCATCACGACGTAAGTGGCGGTAACGTGGTCACAGACGGCTTCGCGGATGGCCTGTCCCTTGCCGCGGCCGGACTGCTCGACGACGCGAGCGCCCGCGTCGCTGGCTGCGTCGCGGGTCCCGTCCGTCGACCCGCCGTCGATCACGAGGACGTCGTCCAGCCCGACGTCGCGGAAGGATTCGACGACGCGCGCGACCGTCTCGACCTCGTCCATCGTGGGCAACAGGACGCAGACGTCGTCGTAGTCGCTCATTACGGGGTCGATATCGGGGCAGTCGCTAAACTCTGTCCTTCCGTCTCCGCTTCCGCGGTCGGTACTGCGGCCACCCATACGCTCATGTACCAGACGATCGATCGTGATAGCATGTCTCATCCACCCGATCCACACGTCGACGAGCTGCTCAGCGCGGCGCGGACGGCGACCGGCGACGAGCTTCGGAGCCTCACCTACTTCACCGCGGACGACGTTGATCAGCTGTACCTTCGCAGCGATCTGAACCGGACGGCCGACCTCGTCGGCTTCGCGGAGAACGAGCGGCAGGGGTTCCACGCGCAGTCGATGTACGCCGACACCCAGCTTGGCGACTACCTGTTCACCGTGCGGGTGTTCGAGAACGGGTACCTCACGCGGGTGATCGCGGGAGACCACGGGGTGTGGGTGACGACCGATTCGATGGAAATCGACCGATTCGAAGAACTCGCGAGCGCGCTCGCGGCGATCCTCCGATCATTCGAACCGGCGTAGCTGATCCTTTCGACCCTCCGGTCGTTCGAGCCGGCGTAGCTGATCCTTTCGACCCTCCGGTCGTTCGAGCCGGCGTAGCTGATTCCTTCGATCGCTCGATTCTCTGAGAGGGCGCGGCCAACCCTGAATCCCGCACGACGGGAGGTTCTGCAGTTCCGGAATCAGTTTGTTCGGATCGGCGGGTTTCATCCCGTCGCCATCGGTATCCCACCTGATCCCATCGGAGGGTCTTCCGAAGAGACGCTTCGGAGGGATAGTGATGATCGGAAGTAACCTGACGTTCGATCAGCAACCCGGCAACGAATGCACAATCCCTTGTACATTCGGTAAAGCATATAATGGACATAGGAACAAGGTTAAGGTGTATCCCGCGATACGAACGGACATGGAAACGCGGAAGGTCCAACGGTTGGGTCCGTCGACGCTGGCGATGACGCTCCCTGCCGAGTGGGCGAAGGAACACGGCGTCAACAAAGGCGACGAGGTGTCGCTGCGGATGGGTGGGAAGGGAACGCTCACGGTCCTCCCGGAGTCGGTGAGCACGGAGGAGTCGGAGGCCGTCATCAACGCGGACGGGCTCGACGCCAGGTCGCTGGAGCGAGCCATCGTCGCGCAGTACGTGCTCGGGCGGCGGGTGATCCACGTCCGGAGCGAGGGGACCCTCGACAGCGAGCACATCAACGCCGTCTACAAGGCCGAAACCCAGCTGATGGGACTCGGCGTCATCGAGGAGACACCAGAGGACATCTCCATCCGGTGTTCGGTCGATCCCGAGGATTTCACCCTCGACAACCTGCTCGAACGGCTGGAGAACACGGGATCGACGATGCGCGGCGAAGCGGTGAAGGCGCTCGCGCACGGCAACCCCGACCTCGCGCAGCGCGCGCTCAACCGCGAGCGCCAGGCGAACAAGATCTTCGTCCTCCTCCTGCGGCTGATCTTCACGGCCTACCAGAACCCCAACCTCGCCCGCGCGGTCGGGCTGGAGGAGGGGTTCCCGCTCATCGGCTACCGCTCCGTCGCGAAGAACCTCGAACTCACCGCCGACAACGCGGAGGACATCGCCGACATCGTGATGGAGGCGGACGGCCACACACTGGATGTCGACAGCGCGACGATGCGACAGATCCGGGAATTCACCGATCAGGTCGACGAGCTGACCGCGCTCGCCGTTCGCGCCGTCGTCGAACGCGACTACGACCTCACGGTCGAGTGCCGGGAGCTGTTCTCGCGGCTGGAGGACCGCGAACAGGAGATCCTCGACGAACTCCCGAGCGACCTCGAAAACGAGACGCTGTTGATGACCCGAGAAGTGCTCGTCAGCCTCCAGCACACCGCGGAGTACGCGATGCGAAACGCCGAGATCGCCGCGAACCTCGCGCTGAACGAGGCGTCAGACCACGTCGAGATCATCTGATCGGGGCGATAGACGACGACGTCGTCGGCCGTATCTCCCGGTTCGCATGAACTACCGCGTCGACCGGTTCGCATGAACTAAGTACTCGCCCGCAAAGCGACGCGTATGAGTGAGGGATCCATCGAGTCTGACAAGGAGATCGGCGTGGCGCTCGCGCTGGGGGCCGTCGCGCTCGTCGGGGTCGTCGTGATGCTCGGGTACCCGTCGCAGATCGGGCGCGCGTGGGGCTTCGCGGCGGCGTTCGTCTTCGCACTCTGTTCGATCGTCGCCGTACAGGTGTTCGACTGACGCGACGACCGACGAGAAACCGTTAAGGACGTCTGACACCTAGCTTCCGGACATGAACGAGTACACCGAGGAAGAACAGCGGATCCTCGCGTACCTCACGGATAGCGTCACCCGTGGCGATCGGTACGTCCGGTCGAAGACGATCGCCGACGCGATCGGCCTCACCGCCAAGCAGGTCGGCTCGCGGCTCCCGCGGCTCGCCGAGAAGTCGGATAACGTCGACATCGAGAAGTGGGGCCGCGCGCGCTCGACGACGTGGCGCGTGACCCCGCAAGGGTGATATCGCCGGTGCGGGTCGCTCGCGGACTCGCGTGTTTTTAACCCTCGTCGTCCCAAGTGAAACCATGACCGTCCGAGTCTCCCGGACGTTCGAGTTCGACGCGCCCGCCGAGGACGTGTGGGCGTTCATCTCGGACGCCGAGCAGCGCGCAGGGGCGATAAGCGTGGTCGACACCTTCGAGGTGCACGGCGACGGGCGCGCGACCTGGCACGTCGCGCTCCCGATACCGATGATCCGATCGACGATCTCCGTCGAGACGGAGGAGGTCGAGCGCGACCCGCCGCACCGGGTGAAGTTCGTCGGCCGGTCGAGCGCCTTTCGCGTGACCGGCGAACACGCGATCACCGAGACGAACGACGGGTGTACGCTGGCCAACGAGTTCGTCGTCGACGGGCGGTTGCCCGGCGTCGAATCGTTCTTCAAACGCAACTTCGACGCGGAGCTGGACAACCTGGAGGACGCGCTCCGTACATCGCTGGGGTCGACGGCGTGAGACTCGCCTGCGTGCAGCTCGGCGTCGAGGGGGGCACCGTCGAGGCGAACGTCGACCGCGCCATCGAGCTGGTACGCGAAGCCGCCGCGTCGGACGCCGACCTCGTGGTGCTCCCGGAGCTGTTCGACGTGGGGTACTTCGCGTTCGACGCGTACGCTCGGGCTGCCGAGAGCCTCGCGGGCGATCGGCTGTCGCGGTTCGCGTCGTTGGCGGCTGACGCCGGCGTCAACGTGCTCGCGGGGACCGTCGTCGAGGACCTCGCCGCGTCCGCGGCCGACGGGATCGACACGCCGGCTACCGACGGACTCGCGAACACGGCCGTCCTGTTCGATCGCGACGGCGAACGCCGGCTCGTCTACCGGAAGCACCACCTGTTTGGGTACGGTTCCGAGGAGACCGACCGGATGGTCCCCGGCGAGTCGGTGCCGGTCGTCGACGTGGAGAGCGTTCGCGTCGGCGTGACGACGTGTTACGATCTGCGGTTCCCGGAACAGTTCCGAGAGATGGTCGAAGCCGGCGTCGAGTGCGTGCTGGTGCCGAGCGCGTGGCCGTACCCGCGCGTCGAGCACTGGCGGACCCTCGGCCGCGCGCGGGCCATCGAGAACCTCGCGTACGTCGCCGCGGTCAACGGGAGCGGCGAGTTCGGAGACGACGCGCTCTGCGGGCGGACGACGGTCTACGACCCGTGGGGAACGACGCTGGCGTCGGCCGGCGAGGAGCCGACGACGGTGACCGCCGAAGTCGATACCGACCGCGTCGAGGCCGTCCGCGAGGAGTTCCCCGCGCTGCGCGACCGGCGGTAGCGACCGGCGGCAGCGACCGGCCCTGAAACCGGCTCGCTCTCGCTTTGAACCTTCCGGGAATCGATCCGCTCTCGCGGCGACCGACCGTCTCATTTATACGGGAGAAGCGACAACGTTCGGATGCCGGAATCCGACGCTTTTCTCGTTGGAGTTCGGCGACAAACCACGCGCCCGTCCCGACCGCTCGGGCGGCGACGCCGCTGACAGCCCGGGGGTCCGCTGTTCGGCCGCCGCCCGCCCGCCTCCCGTTCGTCTTTCGCCCGATCGACTCCGATCTGCCGACGTCCCACCTCCCTTTCGCCTTTCGTCGACATCTCTCGCTCCGTCTCTCTACGTGCCGAGATCCGTCTCTCACTCCGGATGGACGATAGCTCGGAGCCAACCGGACCTCCCGCCGAGCCTCCAGTCGGCCGCCCCCCGAAGTATCGTTTACGATAATTCGGCCAATAACTTCTTGAGTCGCTCCGAACGTATCGTAATCGCCGCGGACGAAGCCGGCCGGCCCCATCCCGTTTCCGGGTGGGTCGGCCGGACACTCGCTTCCACCGTCCGTCGTCCGTCGGCTCACGGGCTCGGGTCCACCCGCTCCCACCCCGTACCCGAACCCGTTTCACGGTACCCGAAATCACCCTGTCATCGACGTTCGCGGCACCGATCCCCCCACTTTGTTCCGACGCGACGAAACCGTCGGCGACGGCTCGGGCAGCCACGAGTCGACGGCGGCGGCGTGGACGACCACGAGTCGACGGCGGCGGCGCATTCCGATAGCGGGGCCGAAGCGCAAGGACGAAACCCCCGGATCCCGAACCGTCGGTCGAATGTTCCCCCGTGAGTACCGCGGCGTCGCCTTCGTCGTCGGGCTGTTTCTCGTCGTGCAGCTCGGCGCGCTGGCGCTGGTCCCCGAGTTCGTCGAGAGCGGGTACCAGGCGGTCGAGGACCCCGAAAATCCGACGAACAGCCTCGTGTACATCCTCGCGATCCTCGCCATGACGGGATTGATGCTCGCCGCGTTCCGGTACGACCTCGATCAGGCGATCCGGCTGTTGATCGTCGGCGTCTCCGCGTGGCTCTCCTGGTACGTCTTCTCGGCGCTGCTGTCGCCGCTGGCGGCGGCCGTGCCCGCTGTCGCGGTGGGCGTCGCGCTGCTCGTCCACCCCGAGTGGTACGTTATCGACGCGGCCGGGGTGTTGATGGGCGCTGGCGCGGCGGGACTGTTCGGAATCTCGTTCGGGCTGTTACCGGCGTTGCTACTGCTGTCGCTGCTCGCCGTCTACGACGCCGTCTCGGTGTACGGCACCGAGCACATGCTGTCGCTCGCGGAGGGGGTGATGGACCTGAACATCCCCGTCGTCCTCGTGATCCCGCTGTCGCTGTCGTATTCACTGCTCGACGGCGAGGAGACGGAGGCAGACGAGGAAGGATCGACTGACAGCAGCGGCGAAACCGGCGGCGGAGAGACCGATACTGACGAAACCGGCGACGAAGAAACTGACGCCGAGCCGGCGGGAGCGGACGTCTCGGAGCCGACTGCCATCGAGGACCGCGACGCGTTCTTCATCGGGCTCGGCGACGCCGTAATCCCGGCGGTGTTGGTCGCGAGCGCGGCGACATTCTCGCCCGCGGCGGCCCTCGCGGTGCCGCTCGTCGGGATCAACCTCCCCGCACTGCTCGCGATGGCCGGCAGCCTCGCGGGGCTGCTGGTGTTGATGAGCTGGGTCATCAAGGGACGCCCGCACGCCGGGCTCCCGCTTTTAAACGGCGGCGCTATCGGCGGTTATCTGATCGGCTCGCTCGTCGCCGGCGTGCCGCTGATCGAGGCGGTCGGATTGAGCGGGTTCTTATAAGTATCTGGTTCTGTAGAATTCGCCTTTTCCAGACACAGTGTCGTCCGAATCAGCTTGTCGCTGAACGGTGCCTCTTGACGGATTTCGGGAATAGGTGTATCATTACGGTGGAATGGGCATTTATAAGGGAAAGAGTGGTGTCGCTGACGTCTGTTTATGTATCGTTGTTGGCGCAGTAAATCGCCGTGTCGCTGGTGCTGATTGTTTATAAGTGGTTGACTGCGCGGTGAACCTCTTCAAAGCCCCAGCCGCGAGGACGGCGCAGGCGACGTAAGCACCGCAGGAACGAGCGCAGCGAGTGACGAGGAGCGCAGCGAGCGTGCGCCGTCCTCGCGGCTGCCCCTTTGAGTCCTACCCCGCACAGCACCGCAGCCTCACACCTCCCCAGCCTCGCCGCTTCGCGCCTTTATAAGGCGCTCGCGGCGTCCCTCGCGCGGTGTCGTTCGCGGCCTACTGGCCGCTCACGAGCACGCGCCACCGCCACGTTCATTTATAAGCAGCCATCGCTTCCACGCTCATCGCTTTTAAATAACACGTCGTTATCGGCGGTCTGCAATACCTACTCCCGGAATCGTTCGCCGCAGTGTCTGTATAGACTGTACTCAGGGCAATAGATATCTTCCGATGAGGGCTTCAACAGAGCCAAGAATATCCGAGACCGGTTCGGACGCTACTCGCCCGCGTTTGCGTCGTCTTCGCTCGCGACGCCGTTGCGCACCGAGACGGCCGCGCCGCTCGCGAACGCCTCGGCTTCCGCACCGGAGAGTTCGGCGCGACCGACCGCGAACAGCGCGTCGTCGTCGTCGACCACGAGCACCTCGTCGCCCGGGCGGATCCCGTCGTCGGCCGCGCTGACGAACTTCGCGAAGGCGTTTCGCCCGTCCCGGACGAACGGCTCGCTCTCCTCCCCGACGACGACCCGGTGTCGCGGTGCCGCGAACGCGGCTTGGATCCGTCGACCGCCGGCGACGCCGAGCGTGAACCGCCCGTCGGTGCCGTACGAGACGAGCCGAGCGCCCTCGGAGCTCCCGGGCGTGTCGTCGACGTCGCCGACGATCACCTGTCGCGGGCGACCGCCGCTCGATCGACGGAGCGTCA